>NZ_JBICTO010000009.1:59538-312136 GCF_043197715.1 Streptomyces sp. NPDC049040 | reverse complement strand
CAGCACATCCGCGATCCCCCGCGACTGCTCCGCGACCTGCGCAAGCGTCCCAGGACCATACAAACCCTGACTACCGGTCAAAAACCACACCTCGGCAGTGGACGTGGCACTCATGCGGTGGCTCCTCGGTTCGCGGCGGGCGGGGTCGCGGCAGACGGCTGCTGGCCGTAGACGTTCTGGTAGCGGTCGTAGAGCCGGTCGATGTCCGGCCCGGCGATCGGCAGCGGCTCGCCCAGCTGCCGTGAGATGTGCACGGTCCTGGCGACGTCCTCGCACATCACCGCGGCCTTCACCGCCGCCCTGGCGTCCTTGCCGACGGTGAACACACCGTGGCTCTGCATCAGCACCGCGGGCGAGCGGTGGCCCGCAAGCGTCTCCACGATGCCGCGCCCGATGGAGTCGTCACCGATCAACGCGAACGGCCCGACAGGTATCTCCGCCCCGAACTCGTCGGCCATCGCGGTCAGCACGCACGGCACCGGCTCACCACGCGCCGCCCACGCGCACGCGTACGTCGAGTGGGTGTGCACCACACCGCCCACCTCCGGCAGGTGCCGGTAGACGTACGCGTGCGCCGCGGTGTCCGAGGACGGCGACAGACCCCCGCCCTCCACCACACGGCCGTCCAGATCGCACACGATCATGTTGGACGGCGACAGCCGGTCGTAATCGACCCCACTGGGTTTGATCACGAACAGATCCGCACCCGGCACGCGGGCGGAGACGTTTCCGGCCGTCCACACCACCAGTCCGTAACGGACCAGCTCCTGGTGCAGGTCGCTGACGTCCTGGCGCAGCCGTGTGACGGTGGCGTTGTCGTGCGGTGGAGGGGGACTGCTGCTCATGGTGTGAACCTCGGTCTCGTACGGGCGCCCCTCGAAGTGAGCGCTAACATGAAGAGTGATCGTTAACAACCAGCGCTGCGGGGCACCTCACACCGCCCGCGTCGCGCGCATGGCGCGGAGCCGGTGCATGACGTCGTTGCCGCCGCGTCCGAAGTGGTCGTGGAGGGTGCGGTATTCGGCGTAGAGGAGGTCGTAGGCGGCGGTGCGTGCCTTGTCGGGGGTGTAGGCGGCCCGTTCGATGCGGCCCATCGCCGCGGAGGCGCTGCGGATGTCGGGGTAGTGCCCCGCGGCGACGGCCGCGTGGATCGCCGCTCCCAGCGCGGGTCCCTGTTCCGAGGCCAGCACGTTGATCGGGCGGCCCAGCACGTCGGCGTAGGTCTGCATCAGGAAGGTGTTCTTCAGCAGTCCGCCGGCCGCGGTGAACTCCTCGACCGGGACGCCCGCTTCCTCGAACGCCTCGATGATGGTGCGGGTCCCGAACGCGGTCGCCTCCACCAGCGCCCGGTAGATGTCCTCGGGCCTGGTGTCCAGCGTCAGCCCCACGATCAGCCCCGACAGGTGGTGGTCCACCAGCACCGAGCGGTTCCCGCTGTGCCAGTCCAACGCCACCAGCCCGTGCCCGCCCACCGGCTGCGCACTCGCCTTCCGCGTCAGCAGCTCGTGCACCGAGACCCCCTCGCGGCGCGCCTGCGCGGCGTACTCGTGCGGCACCGCGGTCCGCACCGCCCACGCCAGGATGTCGCCGACCCCGGACTGCCCTGCCTCGTACCCCCACAGGCCCGGCACGACCCCGTCACGCACCACCCCGCACATGCCCGGCACCTCCGCCAGCACATCGGAGTTCATGATGTGGCACGTCGAGGTCCCCATGATCGCCAGCATGTGACCCGGGTCCAACGCCCGCGCCGCCGCGCCGGTCACGTGCGCATCGACATTGCCCACCGCGACGACCGTGCCCTCCCGCAACCCCGTCAGCGCCGCCGCCGACGCGCTCAACGTCCCCGCCGGCGAACCCAACTGCGACAACGGGAAGTCCAACTTGCCGGTGAACCCCGCGAAGTCCGGATGCAGCGACGCCAGAAAAGCGGCGTCGGGATAGGCGCCGTCCTGGTGGATGCCCTTGTAGCCGGCCGTGCACAGGTTGCGGTTCTCCGCACCCGTCAACTGCCACACGATCCAGTCCGCCGCCTCGATCCACCGCACCGCGGCCGCGTACACCCCCGGATCCTCGCGCAGCACCTGCAAGGCCTTCGCGTACTGCCACTCGCTGGAGATCTTCCCGCCGTACCGCCCCAGCCAGCCCTGTCCCGACTCCACCGCCGCGGCCACGATGTCGTCGGCCTCGGGCTGCGCCGCGTGATGCCGCCACAACTTCGCGTACGCGTGCGGCCGCCCCGCGAACTCCGCCACCTCGCTCAACGGCGTGCCGTCCGCCGTCGTCGGCAGCACCGTGCAGGCCGTGAAGTCCGTCGCGACACCCACCACCTGCTCCGCCCGCACCCCCGCCGCCGCCAGCGCCCGCGGCACCGCGAACCGCAGCACATCCCGCCAGTCCTGGGGAATCTGCAAGGCCCAGTCCGGCGGCAGCTCACACTCCCCGCCCGGCAGCGCACCGTCCACCACACCATGGGTGTACTCGTGCACCGCACTACCCAACTCCCTGCCATCCTCGACGGCGACGACCAGCGCACGCCCCGACAGGGTCCCGAAATCGACGCCCACGGTCACAGCGGGCGGAATGGTGGTCATATGTGGTCTCCAGATACGCGGGAGGTCCCGGCGACGCCCATGGCGTGCCGGAACCCCTCATACGGATCGCCGTCCCAGGCCTCGGGCCCCGGGCCCGAGACCGCGGCCCTCAGGACGACGTGCTGCTGCGCCGGACGATCAGCCGGGGTTCGATCACCACGCGCTCACCGTCGCGGCTGGTCGAGCCGGACTCCAACTGGGTCACCAGCAGCCGGATGCTGGCCTGCCCGACCGCGGCGAAGTCCTGTCGGACCGTCGTCAGCGGCGGGGCGAAGAACTCGGCCTCGGGAATGTCGTCGAAGCCCGCGATGGCCACCTGGCCCGGCACCGACAGGCCCGCCTCACGGAAGGCCCGCATCAGGCCCAGGGCCATCTGGTCGTTCGCCACGAAGACCGCGGTGACGTCCGCGGACGTCCTGCGGGCCGAGCCGGCCGCGACCCGCCCGGCCAGCTCCTGGCCCGCGCGGTAACCGGACAGCGGGGTCCAGTCCCCCACCAGCGGCGGCGGCACCTCGGCGCCGGCCTCCTCGAGGGTGCTGCGCCAGCCGCTGACGCGGGCCTCGGCCTCCAGCCAGTCCGGCGGGCCCGCCACGTGCCACACCGTGCGGTGGCCGGCGCCCAGCAGGTGGCTGGTCGCGAGCCGGGCGCCCAGTTCCTGGTCGACGGAGACACCGGCTATCGGCAGCGAGTGGCCGCCCTCGACGGTGACGACCGGGAAGGGCAGCCGCAGTTCGGCCAGCGCGGCGACGGCCTCGCGGTGCGGGACTATCACGACGATGCCCTCGACGCCCCAGTCGCTGAGGTGGTCGATGGCCTCCTCCAGCGCCTTCGCCGTGTAGCGGCGCAGGGTGACGGCGGAGACCATGTAGCCCTCGTCGCGGGCCGCCTCCTCCAGGCCGAACAGGGTGCTGGCCGGGCCGAAGAGGGTCGGGTTGCACGCCACCACGCCGAGGGTGAGGGTACGCCGGGTGACCAGGGCTCTCGCGGAGGAGTTGCGCCGGTAGCCCAGCTGCTCGATCGCCCGCTGCACTTCGGCGCGGGTGGTGTCGCGTACGTTCGGGTGGTTGCTCAGCACGCGCGAGACGGTCTGGTGCGACACCCCGGCGACCTGGGCGACGTCCGCCATGGTGGGAGCCCGGCGGGGCTGCCCGGCGCTCTGCGCGGTCTGCGACATGGTTCTCCGATCCGTGATGATGTCATTGTTAGCGCTCACAGCACGGATCGTCAAGGCTGTCGCACCCACAACGGTACGCCACCCCCGCGGTGTCCCCGCCACGTACCCGGGGTTTGCCCCGGGCAGGCGAGGGACCCCTCCGCTCACCGTCGCGTGGGCGACGACGGCCGCGGTCCTCAAGGGCGCGACGAGCGGCGCGGGCCACCTGGCACTCGGCGTCGTTCGGCGACGAGCCGCCAGCGCCCCGGGGGCGCGTGGGGGGTGCCCCCTGCCGAAGGAGCCCGCACGACCCCCGCGCCCGGGGATGGCACCGCCTGATGCCATCCCTCGGGGCGGGGGCAGGCGTCAGCGGTAGAGGCGGAGGTCGGCCAGGCTCCACCAGTTCGGGGCCGTGCCGGTCTGCGTCACGCGGACGTAGCGCGCGCTGGTCGGCCGCAGGTCGACGGTGGTGAGCTGGCCGGTGCCCGGCCCCGCCGCGGCGGTACGCCAGTGGGTGCCGTCGTCGCTCAGCGAGACCTGCCAGCCGCGGGCGTGGTCACCGAGGTTGTCACCGCTGTCGATGGCGACCCGCCGGAACGCGGTGCGGCGGCCGAGGTCGAGCTGAACGTACTGGCCGGGCGCCTGTGCGGCCCCGCTGCTCCAGCGGGTGGACCCGTCGTCGTCCGCGGCGAGCGCCGGGGCACCCTCCCCCGCGGGCGACGACGTCGCCACCGCACCGGTGAGGGGCACCGCGTGCAGGGTCGAGGTCAGCCGGGCGTCGCGCGCCCAGGTGAAGGTGGCCAGCGCCCCGCCGGGCAGGGTGTAGGCGAAGCTCTCGTCCCCGACGGCGACGGCGAAGGACCGGGGGGCGTCGTTCTCGTTGTGCACCACGAGGGCGGTGGAGCCGTCGGGGTTGCGGAAGGCCACGTCGGTGAGCTGGCCGTTCCAGCCGGTGGTGCCGTAGTTGGTGCTGCCGATGCGAACCGCGCCGGGCTTCACGAACTTCGACAGGTGGCCGATCGTGGAGTATTCGGCGTTGGTGGTCACGGTGCCGTCGGAGGCGACGGTGAGCAGGGCGGTGCAGGTGTCGCAGCCGCCGTTGTGCGGGCCGCCGGCCGGGTCGAGGGCGAGGTTCCAGTCGGCGACGGACTTGGCCCAGTTACGGGTGGTGCCCACCGTGATGGTGCGGGCGTGCCAGGTCAGGGTGCCGCGGAAGATCTGCGCGGGGGTGTCGGTGGCCCCGTGCGAGCCCGAGCACTCGGTGAACCAGATGCCCTTGTCCGGGTGCGCGTCGTGCAGTGCGGTCTGCGCGCTGGGGTCGCCGGAGTAGCAGTGGTAGGCGGTGCCGGCGATCCACTTGGCGGCGGGGCCGTCCAGGACCTCGTAGGGGTAGTCGGTCTGCGGGTCCTCGCCGAGTTGCTGCGCGGTGGCGATGTCGCCCGGGTGGGTGGTCCAGTTGTGGTCGTAGGCGAGGATCTTCGTGCGCGGGCTGGCCCGTTGCAGCAGCGGGCCCAGCGCCTCGATGACGGCTGCCTCCTGCTGCACGGGCATGTCGGTGCCCGGGTAGGCGCTGGGCGCCCGGTTCTGCGGCTCGTTCTGCACGGTGAGGTAGTCCACGTGGACGCCTGCGGCGGCGTAGGCCTGGACGAACTTCACCAGGTAGCGGGCGTAGGCGCGGTAGACGGCCGGGTCGTCCTTGAGGTGCCCGCCGACGAGGGAGCCGGAGTCCTTCATCCAGGCGGGCGGGCTCCACGGGGTGGCCATCACGGTCAGCTGCGGGTTGAGCCGCTCCGCCTGCCGCAGCAGCGGCAGGATCTGCGCCTGGTCGTGGGCGACGCTGAAGTGGTCGAGGCCGAAGTCGGTCTGCCCTGCGGGCATGTCGTCGTACGTGTAGTGCGCGGCGGCCGCGGTGAAGTCGGAGGAGCCGACGGGCTGGCGCAGGAAGCTGACGCCGATGCCCTGCCGCGGGTCGAACAGCTTGCGCATCGCCGCGTCCCGGGAGGCGGTGGGCAGCGAACTGAGCACCGCGGCCGAGGAGTCGGTCATCGCGCCGCCGAAGCCGTCCATCCGCTGGAAGGTCTGGTTCGGGTCGACGGTGATGGTGGTCAGGTCCGAGCCGCCGGTCCCGAACGCGACGGGGGCCTGCGGCTGGAGCTGGGCGGAGTCGTCCGCCGTGGTCAGCCACACCTGCGCCTGCGGCGGGGGCTGCTGCGGGTGGCGGGCGGGGCTCGCGGTGGCAGTCGTGGGCAGGCAGGTCAGGCACAGCGCGGCGGCGGTGAAGGCGGCCGCGCCCAGGGCGCGTCTCATCGGGGTCTCCTAGGCGGTGCGTTGCCATGAAACGGATGTAACACACTGGAAACGTGTCGGGTGTGCCCACAGAAAAGCCGTCCTGTGCCAGGCATGTCAAGGCCTGACTCAGGACGGCGGTGACATCGGCCCACCCCGCGGATGTAACGCTCGTATGTAACAAGCTGCCCAGTCCGGGCCGCGCCGGATCAGGCCGGGCGCCGGCCCGCTACGACGGCTGGTCCCCGGTCTCGGCGGCGGTGTGGACACGGGCAGCTGCCCGCTCCTTCATGATCTCGCCGGCCCGGACGGTGTCGTCCACCTTGTCGAGGGCTTCGAAGACGAAGCGCTCCATCTCGATCGCCCCGACCCTGGCGGTGCCGTCGCGAAGGTAGAAGAGCGCGATGCACCCCACCGTCCAGACGCCCTTGCGCTTCTTCGCCCGCACCGGCCGCAGGACGAGGAAGTGCGTGCGGTCCGGTCTCAGCAAGGGCCTGATCGGCTCACTGCCGATGCTCCGCCATCCCTCGGAGCGCGCCAGTTCCTGGATTCCGGAGAGCTCGGCCGCCGACAGCTCCGCGATGCGCACCGCGGACGACCGGTGCGACTCGGAGCGGACGCCGGCCCCGGCCGCGATCCCCAGCGCCACCGTGAGGATTCCCAGGGCCGGCGCCAGCCAGGGGCGCCCGGCGCGGAAGAGGAGCAGGACCGTCACCTCGACGGCGAACAGCGGAAGGATCCAGCGCAGGATCCTGGAGAAGAACTGTCCTCCACGCACGGCACACCCGCCTCCTCGGCTGGAGCCACGTCATTTGCGGTTGCACTTCAGCTGGTCGTTGATCTCCGCGCGGGTCATCGGGCCCTCGGAGGTGTAGTAGGAGTCGGGGCCCTCGGGGTGGAAGGCGCGCAGCTTGGGAAGGTCGAGGTAGTCGTCACGGCCGCCGGTCGGATGGCCGGGCTCGGTGGCCCCGACGAAGACGCCGTCGGGCAGCGGCTTGGACGGATCGGGGCTCGTCGTGCGGAAGCTCGTCGAGGAGTTGATCACGAAGACGCCCCGTTCGACGGCTTCCGACGTGGGGTCCTCGCCGTGCCAGACCTTCGGATAGGGGCCGGAGTCCGTGTACTCGGTGACGTCGACGCCGAGCACCTTGCTGTCCGCGCAGAGCGGGTAGGCCACGGTGACCACTCCATGGTCGAGGCGGAATCCCAGGACAGGCCCCTTCGGGTCGCCCATGAAGCAGCCGCCCAGGGCGAGCACTCCCGCCAGCAGCGCCACCCCTGAGGTCAGTCGCTGACTTCTCATGGTCCCTTCGTTCTCCTGTCGGGCGAGGGGCGGTCGGCCCGGTCGAGCCGACCGCCCCGTGATCAGTCAGTGCGGGAAGAGGCGCGCCTCAGCAGTCGTACCCGCCCTTGTCCAAGTCGGCCTCCCTCTCGAACGGGTTCGAGCACGGGTCGATACCCCCGGCGAAATAGGGCAGCGGGAAGAACTGGCCGTACTTGTCCCATTGTTTGGTGTGTACCCGCTCGTGCTCCAGCCGATCGGTGGTAACCATCCTCGGATCGTTACTGGTGATGTAGACATGGCCGAAGGTCGTTCCGCCCCGTGTGTGCAGCGGGGCGTGGCCCTGGCAGACGAACAGGCCGCCTCCCTTGTAGGTGCAGTGGTCGCCGGCCATCAGCGCGGCGGTGTAGAAGAGGGCGGTGACTCCCCAGCTCTCCCCCTCGGTCACATCCTTCATGGCGCCCTTCAGCAGATCCTCGCCGCCGGACTTGGCCTTGCCCCCGAGCCATTTGGCCCCGCCGGTGATGGCGTCGCCGATGTCGTCGGTGAAATTCCTGCCGTCGTCCTTCCCCATGTGGCTCTCCAGCGCGGCGAGCTCCTTGTCGAACTCCGCCATGATCTTGTTCAGGGCCGCCTGGGCCTTCCTGCGGGCCACCTCCTGGGCGATCTGCTTCCTGCGCTGTTTGGCCCAGAAGTCGTCGATCATGAAGTGGGCGGGGTTCTTGCGGTAGTAGTGGTATCTGATCCGCGACGCCAGGTCCTTCTTCGGCTTCTGCTTCCAGACCCAGTGGCCGTTGCTGTACACGTAGCCGGCGTGCATGCCGCGGTCGTTGGCCCACTGGTTGTCCGTGGTGGTACCGCCGTCGGTCGGGCCGAGGGGGCGGGTCCCGTCGGGGTCGGACTTGGTGACGGGGTTGTTGTGGGCGTACGCGTACGCGTTCATCTGCGCCGGGTCATCGAGGTCGATCACCGGGTCGACGGACAGGAAACGCCCCAGGATCGGGTCGTACTCACGGGCTCCGAGATGGGTCAGGCCCGTGGGGTCGTCCGTGCCGCCGACGAAGCCCTGGTCGCCGGGGAAGGCGCCCGACGTGCCGCGGGCCTGGCCGAACGGGAGTTGCTTGCGACGGGTGACGGCCAGGGTCAGGGCGGCCACCGCGGTGGTCGCGGTGCCCTGCTGGTCGGTGAAGAGGTAGGAGATCGCGTTGCCGCTGCGGACCGCGACGGTGCTGCCCAGGTAGTGGTAGTAGCGGGTGGCCGTCTTGGTGGTGCGGTCGGCGGCCAGGGAGAGCTCGCTGCCGTCGGGCAGCGTCAGGTCGCGGGTGCCGTCCGCGTTGGTGGTGATGAGGCGGTTGCCGTCGGCGTCGTAGAGGTAGCTGGTGGTGCCGGCCGCCGCCGTGAGGGTGGCCAGGTGGCCTTCGGCGTCCCAGGTGAGTTTCTGGGCGGCGCCGTTGACGGTGCGGGTCGTGGTGTTGCCCGCGGCGTCGTAGCCGAAGGCGCTGCTGCCGGGGGTGGCGCCGCCGGTGGTGGTGGCCTGCTGCACGGCGTGCGGGAGGCCGGTGCCGGGGGTGGGCTGGGTGTAGGTGGTCACCGCGTCGGTGGCGCCTGCTGCCACCGCGTGGTCGGTCTCGCGGGTGCGGTTGCCCGCCAGGTCGTAGCTGAAGCTCTGCCAGTACGCGTCGGGCCCGCCGACCGTCGCCGACGAGGGGGCCGCTTTGCAGTCGGTCTTGGTGGTCCAGGCCTCGGTGAGCCGGCCGAGCGGGTCGTTGGTGAAGCACTGGTCGTCCGTGGTCAGTTGGGCGTCCTGGCCGCTGGCGGTGCTGGCGCCGGTGATGTTGCCGGCCGCGTCATAGGAGTAGGTGGTGTCGTCGATGCGCTGCGGGGCCAGGTCGCGGTCGGTGGTCTGCTCGGTCACGCGGCCGGAGAACTCGTCGTAGCTCTTGGACTCGTAGGCCTTGCTGCCGACGGTGCCGCCGAAGTCCGTCCGCACGGGACGCGACCAGGCGTCGTACTGGGTGTTGGAGACCAGGGCCACTCCGGCCCTGCTGGTGCGGTAGGGCAGGTCATCGCTGTTGTAGTCGGTGGTGATCCGCTCGGACGGGATGTCGCCGACCGCCGGTGTCAGCGTCCAGTCGAGCAGCCCGGTCTGAGCGTTGTAGGAGTTGTCCCATTCGTAGCTGCCGGCCAGGCCGCCTGCCGCCGCCGGGATGGTGACCGTGGTGGAGGTGGGCTGGTAGCGGTCGTCGAAACCACCGTTCGACTCGGTGTAGGCGGCGCCGTCGACGTAACGGGTGGCGCTGGTCAACTGGCCCTTGGCGACGGTGTCGTAGGTCCAGTCGGCGAGCTTGGTGGCTCCCTGCCTGAGCGCGGTCTTGCGGCCGAGTGCGTCGTAGTCGGTCGTCAGGGTGGTGCCGCGGGCATCGGTGGTGCTGATGACGTGGCCGTCCGCGTCGTAGCCGGTACTGGCCGCGCCCTTGTCCGGGTCGTCGGAGCTGATCTGCCGGCCGCGGTTGTCGAAGCCGTAGCTCCAGACGTTGCCTGCGGGGTCGGTGACCTTGGTCGCCTGGCCGAACTTGCCGTAAGCGTAAGTGGTCTTCTGGTAGGCGGTGCGAGCGGCGTCGGTGTACTGCCGCAGTTCGGTCGTCCGGCCGAGCGCGTCGACGATCGTCGTGGTGGCGGTGCCGCCCTTGGGCGGGATGACCGTGGTGCGGTCGCCGTCGTAGACGGTGGTGGTGCGCCACTGCTCGTCACTGTCGTACTTCAGCGCGATCACGTCCGTGATCCGGCCGCTGCCGTCGTAGTGGTTCTCGGTGACGTTCTGGACCTTGGTGTCGTCTCCCGACACCAGAGTCGTCGAGGGCGGCCCGGCGACGTAGTACGCCGCATAGGACTTGCTGGTGAAGCCGCGGGTGTCGTACAGCGTCTCGGTGACCAGCCGGTCCTGGGTGCCCTCCGCGATGGTCTGGGTCTCGCGGTCGCGGAGCAGGCCGTCGTAGAAGGTGTACGTCGTGGCGTAGGCACCGTTGCGCTTCAGCGTTCTGGTGGTGATCACGTTCGCCTGGGTCTTGGACTGGGAGACCAGGTAGCTGTAGGAGGTCGACGGCGTCGTGGCGTGGTCGGCCTTCGCCCAACCGGGTTTCCACACCTGGACCACCCGGCCGAGGCCGTCGTAGACGGCGTCGCTGCGCTTGCCGTTGGGGTCGACGGCGGACGTGGTCGTGCCGCGGGTGGGGTCGTAGGTGGTGGTCGTGGTCTGGCCCAGCGCGTTGGTGCTGGTCGAGGAGGTCGGGGCGGTGATCGTCGACGGGGTGTAGGCGGTGGTCGTGGTGTTGCCGAGCGCGTCGGTGTCGGTCAGTTCACGCCCGTGGATGTCGTAGGTGTGCTTCGCCGTCGTCAGGTAACCGGTTCCTGCCGCGTCCTGCTCGTCGAGCCGGCTCACGTTGCCCTCGGTGGGCGCGGCGGTCAGGCTGGTGGCGCCGTCGTAGTAGTGCCGCTCGTCGGAGACCAGGTCCGCGGGCAGGGTGCCGGCGCTTCCGCAGGGCTTGTCGACGGTCTTGACCTCGGCGACGGAGGTGAGGAAGTTCGTCGCGGTGTTGGGCGCGTACGTGGTGGTGGTGCATTGCTCGTCGCCGGTGACGGCGATGTCGCCGAGCTCGGACTCGGTCAGGATCTTTCCGTCGTTGTCGTACGTGCGGTCGGTCCTGGTCGTCCGCCAGCCGCTGCCGACGGCGGTCTTCAGGATCTCCGAGCCGTTGCCGACTGCGTACGCGGACAGCGCGGACATACCGGTGCGGCTCATGGTGGCGGTCGGGGCGCTGCGCCAGGGCTCGAAGGAGGTGGACGTCAGCAGCGCGCCGCCATCGCCGTTGAAGGTGTCCTCCTCTCTGGTCATACCGGCGAAGTCGGGCCGATCGGTGATCTTCACGCCGTCCCGGTTGGCGACCTGGGCGCCGTCGATGCCGCGGAAGTAGCGGTATTCCTTGAGCGTCCTGGGGTCGTCGGCGGCGCCGGTGCGCACCTGGACCCGCCCGTAGCCCTTGTTGTCGCTGTACGTGAGGTACTTGGCCTGCCCGAACTCGTCCTCGGACTTCGCCCAGGCCAAGCCGTCGAGGTAGGAGTAGTCGGTCTCCTTCGCGGGCGCGCCGCCGTTGTTGTCCAACTCCAGCACCTGGGTGACCACGTAGGTGTGGAACCAGTCCAGGTACGGCACGTAGCCGGCGTCGGGCGCGTCGGGCGGCGACCAGATCACCGGGTAGCAGCGGCGGGTGTTGGACGCGGGCGCCGGGACGTCGCCGGCCTTGCAGTCCTCGGCGGAGTACGTGACGCCAAGGGTCGAGCCGGTCTCCGAGTTGATCGCGTAGACGCGGTAGCGGATCATCGGCGGCACCGGATCGGGGTCGCCGCCGGTCGTGGCGCCCTCCACGCGGTTCTTCAGCTGCTTGCCCATGAACGTCACCGTGGGCAGCGAGGTGTCCCCTGTGCCGGTATGGCCGGTGCGGCTGACCGAGGCCAGCCACAGCGCGGGGGACGTGCCGTCGCCGGTGGACGGGAACTGCTGCGTCAGCTTCCAGGTGTCGACGGGCTTGAAGGTCGAGCCGACCAGGACGGACGTATCGATCTGCGTGAGGCGCTTGCGGGTCCAGAACGACGGCGAGTAGTTGCCCGTGCAGGTCGCACCCGCCGCGCAGTTCTGGTCGAACGGGGTGTCCGGCCAGTTCTTGGCATGGTCCTTGTCGAAGGTCCCGCAGTCGGTCAGGCAGCGCTCACCGACGGTGAAGTCCACCTTCGCCGCGGGGGTGGCGTAGAAGTTGCCGGAGCGCAGCCCGTACTCGATGCGCTTGAGGTAGCCGCCGCGCGTGTACGGGGTGGTGGTGGCCTTCCCGGTCGTCGGGTCGATGTCGCGGCCGTAGGAGTTGGTCTCCTTGGCCCAGTAGTACGCCATCGCGTCGCCGTGCGGGTCGACGACCGCGTCCAGGTTCCACCGCCAGGCCTGCTGGCACCACGAGTCGGCGAACGCGGTGGCATGGCAGGGCTCGCCGGGCTGGTTGCCGTAGACCGGCACCGTCCAGGTCGAGTTGGTCTCGTCCTTGCCCGAGGACCAGCCGGCCGGGCGGTTCAGGCCGAAGTAGTAGACGGTGCCGTCGGGCGTGGTCACCTTCCAGTACTCGCCGTCGTTGTCACCGTTGGTGGCGGTCGGGGGGGTGAGCTTCTCGGCCTTGGTGCCGTCGTCGGACTGGAGGTGCCAGGCACCGGTGGTGTCGTCCTTGACCAGCACATTGCTGTGCCCGCCCAGGTTGATCACCGCGTTGTCCTTCTTCCAGCACTCGTCGCCGACCTTCACCGTGGTGTTGCTGCCGGTGGTGTCCGACGCGCACGAGACGTACTGCCGCTCGATGTAGCCCGGCTCCATCGACCAGCCGTCACCGATCCAGTTCGACTGGTTGTTGGTGGCGGCGGTCCGGCCGTCGACGGCCTGCGAGGAGTAACCGAGTGACAGGTCCGGCTGCACGCCGCCCGGCACGTCGGGGGTGTCGACCGCGTAGGTCCAGGAGAAGCCGCCGTTGCTGCCGCCCGCCGACCAGGACGCCGAGGGGGCGAGCGAGGTGGCGGTGAAGCTGCCCTGCGAGCCGGAGGCGACGGCCGTCGCCGCCACCAGCACCGTGCCGCTGCTCGCGGCCAGTCCGGTCGTCGAACGCGCCGACTGGGGCGCGGCACCGACCGGCGCCGACCGGAGCGCGGGAGCCGCCGCGGGCGCAGCGCCCAGGGCGACGGGCGCGGTCAGCGTGCCGGTTTTCGTGTCGTTCACGGTGCCCAGGTCGCGGCCCACCGCACAGGCGGCGTCCTGCGGCGTGGTCAGCGCGCAGCTCGGCAGTTGCTGAAGGGCCAGCCGGGACGCCCAGTCACCACCGTAGGCGTCGCGGAAACCCGAGTAGTCCACCTGCACTTTCACCGAACCGGCAGCGCCTGCCGAAGGCTTGATCGCGAGCACGACACCCTCGACGCCCAGCGTCTTCGCCGCGTCCTGGCCGAGCACCTGCACCTGAGCCGATTCGGGCCCGTCGGCGGGCACGCCCGCCTTCGCCGCCGCCCTGCCCAGCCGCACCGGCAGCCCGGCGGCCGCGGTCTGGCCCTTCCCGGCGGCGGGCACGGCCACATCCGCGGTGGCGGCCGCGGGCCAGGTCACCTTCGGCGAGCCCTTCCAGGCGTGCGCCGCCGTCTCGTCGGGAAGCGTCTTCCCGGTGCCGCGCACGGGCCGCACCGGCACCGGGTGGGGTGCGGCCGGCTTGCCCAGCTCGAGCCCGGAGGCCGCCGCGGCGACCGGTCCCGCCAGGGTGCCGAGCAGCAGATAGCCGATCACGGACAGGCTCACGAGCAGGGTCGCCCGCCTGCGTCTCCTTCTGGTCCTCTCCGGACTTCCATACAACTCACGGCGCAATACGGACACTGTGCCCCCCCAAGGGTACGTTCCAGGTAAAGACAGCGACATTAAAGCCGCGCACGGTGAATCGGAACACAGGGAGAAACGCGTCCGGTTTGCGGCTTACTTCGGTGAGCGCGCCGCTTGCGCCGCGTTCACGGCGTTAGGCACGGTGGTCTTTCCTGGCCGGCAGTGATATCAGCCGCACACCCCGCGCGGAAAGCGCTGGTCAAGAAGAGGTCGTGACGGACGACGGATGTCCGTGCATACTCCTGCCGGGGGTCCACCACAGGAGAACAGGCCGTCGTTTACGGACGGCCTCCTTCCGTATTTCCGCGAACAGTGGCATCTGCATGCCCTTGAAGGGATCGAAGTGAGATATCCAAGGAGGGGGACGGCGCGGGTGAGGGCACGAAGACTTACGCTCGCTCTCCTCGCCGTAGCCGGTCTGACCACGTCTTTCACCCAGCTGACCGCGGCCGTCGCGGCCGGCGGCGACCAGCGGGCCGCGACCGCCGCGGCCGACGGAGCACAGAATTCCGGAGGCGCGCAGCCGGGAAACGGACAGGAAGTGAACAAGGCCGTTGCGGCGGCCGAGGAGTCGGGTCAGCGCGTCGAAATCCTTTCGCAGCGCACGGAAACACGGCGTATTTACGCCAACCCCGACGGCACGTACACCCAAGAGGAGTCCGCGACTCCCCAACGGGTGCGCCAGGGAAACACACTGGTCGATATCGACCCCACTCTGAAGGCGGGGCCCGGAGGACGGTTCACCACGAAGGCAACGGAAGTCGGCCTGGAATTCTCCGGGGGCGGCAGCGGGCCGCTCGCCACCATTACCCGTGACGGCCGCAGCCTGTCGCTGAGCTGGCCCGGCACGCTGCCGGCGCCGGTGGTCTCAGGAAGCGGTGCGACCTATCCGGAGGTGCTGCCTGGCGTGGACCTCCGGGTCCAGGCCGGCGCGAGCGGCTTCAGCGAGCTGCTGGTCGTCAAGAACGCCCAGGCGGCCGCCGATCCGGCGCTGGCGACGGTGAGGTTCCGGCTGGCGACGGATGGTGTGGCGGTCTCCGCGGACGCAGGCGGCAACCTGAAGGCCGTCGACCCGGCGGGCCAGGAGGTCTTCACGGCGCCGGTGCCGCGCATGTGGGACAGCTCGACGACGGAGCAGGCCGCCACGCCGACCGTACGGGGCAAGGCGGCGGCCGGCGGCCAGGCCGCCGCGCCCGCCGAGGAGTTCGAGCCGGGAAGCGGCGCCCAGCAGGGCGCGGTGCCGATCTCCGTGACCCCGGACGCGGTCACGCTCAAGCCGGACCAGTCGCTGCTGCGGGGCGACGACATCACCTACCCCGTCTACATCGACCCCACGATCGGAGGTTCGCGCGAGGCGTGGACCATCGTCGACAAGGCGTACCCGAACGGCACCTTCTACAACGGCACCGGCTGGAACAGCTCGGGGACCACCGACGCCAGGGTCGGGCACGAGAGCGACACCGGCGGCACGGCGCGGTCCTTCTTCCGCATGGACTCCGACAAGCTCTGGAACACCGACAAGTCGATCACCAAGTCGACCTTCCGGATCGACAACACCTGGTCGTGGTCGTGCACCGACTTCCCGGTGCAGATGTGGCTGACCGGCTCGATCACGTCGTCGACGTCCTGGAACAACCAGCCCTCCTGGGCGACGAATCTCAGCAAGTCCACCGACTCCAAGGGCCACGACTCCGGCTGTCCGGGGGGCAACCTGGCCTACGACGTCACCACCGCGGCGAAGCAGGCCGCCACGAACCACTGGCCGAACATCACGCTCGGGATGCGGGTCCCCACCGACCAGGAGGGTGACGTCTACGGCTGGAAGAAGTTCGCCGCCGGGTCTGCGGTGCTCTCGACGGACTACAACACCTACCCCGGCAAGCCCACCGGCCTCTACACCAGCCCCAGCACCGGGGCGACATGCGGCGCCAGTACGCCCTACACCACCATCGGCAACACCGACGTGACCTTCGGCGGCACCTTCGCCGACCCGGACGGCGGCACGGTCAAGGCGCACTTCACCATCTGGCCGACCGGCTACGGCAGCGGCACCAACCATGTCGACCAGACCATCAGCGTCGCCTCGGGCAAGGCCGCGAAGCTCGTGGTGTCCAAGGCCACGCTCGCCAAGCTGCTCAAGGACGACGGCATCACCGGAGCGGGGACGTACACCTGGTTCGCCAGAACCGAGGACGGCTCGCTCTCCAGCGCCTGGAGCACGCAGTGCCACTTCGTCTTCGACGGCGCCCGGCCGAGCAACCCGCCGGGGGTGGTCTCCACGCAGTTCCCCGACGGCTCCGACGGCTGGCCCGCGGCCACGGGACAGGCCAGGACGCCCGGCACCTTCACCCTGTCGAGCGGCGGTATCGCCGATGTCGTCACGTACGAGTACTGGTCCGACTGGGACCCCGCTGTCCGCACCGTCGCCCCGGGCACCGCTGGCGGCTCCTACCCCCTCACCCTGACGCCGCCGGCCGTCGGCGCGCACTCCCTCGCGGTCCGCAGCCTCGACAGGGGCGGCAACAGGTCGGACGCGGTCTCCTACCGCTTCTACGCCAACGGCCCTTCGACCGCGGACAAGCCGGGTGACCTCAACGGCGACGGCATCGGGGACATGTACGGGGTGTACGGCGACGGCACCCTGCGCCTCTACGCGGGCCAGGGCGACGGCCACGTCGCCCCGTACACCTCCGCAGGGAACAGCGACTTCGACGGTGCCTCCATCACCCACCGCGGCGACTGGACCGGCGACGGGTACGAGGACCTGGTCGCGCTGATGCCTGGAACCGACGGCAAGTCGCTGGAGGTGTTCCCGAACAACGGCGTCGGGTTCGCCTGCACCGCCCGCGGTGAGGAGGCCGACGGGGACTCCCAGTCGTGCCTTTTCGACGAGCAGCAGCTCGATGTCGCCGACCCCGCGGACGACCACATCTCCGACGCCGACCAGATCCTCGCCATCGGGGACGTCGACGGCCCCCTCGACACCGACGGCGACGGCACCATCGATGTGCCGGGCCACACCGACCTGCTGGTCAAGGAGGGAAACCAGCTCTGGCTGTACTTCGGCTCCGACTCCACCCTGCTCGACGACTCGCGCCCGCCGGTCCTGGTCGGCAACGGGGGCTGGTCCGGTTACGACGTCTACGCCCCAGGCGACCGCAATCGCGACGGCCGGGTCGACCTGATCGCCCGCGAGCGCGGCACGGGCATCATGTACCTCTACCCGGGCGCCGGTCCTGCGGGCGAGGGCCTCGGCAGCGCGGTGACCAGGAGCCAGATCGGCACCGGCTGGACCCCGGCCTACCGCCCGCTCCTGGCGGTGCTCCCCGACGTCACGGGGGACGGCAGGACCGACGTGCTGAGCACGGGAGCCGACGGGATGCTGTACCTGTACCCGGACATCACCGTCCCCTGGGTACTGGTCGGCAGCGGCGGCTGGACGCCCTTCCAGCAGATCGGCTGAGCAGGGCCTGCCGACCCGGATGAGCCGAGCCAGGCCGTCCGGCATGCGGCGACCGACCCGGCGGGCCGCCCGCCCGCCGGGTCAGTCGCCCGTCGTGCCGTCGGCCATCTCGCGCAGGATGTCGATGTGGCCGTTGTGCCGGGCGGTCTCCTCGATCAGGTGCAGCAGGATCCAGCGCAGGTTCACCTGGCGGCCGTCGCGGATGGTGCGCTCGGCGATGTCGTCGAGGCCGCGGGCGGCGACCAGCTCGCGGTGGCGGGCGTTCTGGGCCGCGTAGTCGGCGAGCAGGTCGGCGAGGGGGATGTCGACGGCCATGGTCATCTCGCGGTCCGGGTCCTCCTGCGTCCACGGGCCCTCGTCCTCCTGGCCGAGGAAGATCACGTCGAACCACCAGTACTCGACCCAGCGCAGGTGGCTGATCAGGCCGCACAGGGTCATCAGCGGGGAGCCCGGCAGCGGGGAGCTGCGCGCGTCGTCGGCGGAGACCCCCTCGCATTTCACCCGTGCGGTGTCGCGTGCGTAGTCGAGGAAGGTGACGAGGGAGGTGCGCTCGTCCAGGGCGGGGGGAAAATCGGTTCGCGTCATGAGGAGGCATCGTCTTCGATCGGCGGCGGGGTTGTCGAACAGATAACGGGGCGGCCTGGCCCCGCGGTCCTGAAAAGCTAGCGGCTACTCTTGCTTCATAAGCTCTCCTCGACCGCAGGAGATGATCGCCATGGCGTCGAAGCGCAGTTACGGCGACGGGTGCGGCATCGCACGCGCCCTCGACCTGGTCGGGGAGCGCTGGGGACTTCTCGTGGTGCGGGAGCTGGTGCTCGGGCCGAAGCGGTTCACCGGGCTGCACGCGGGGCTGCCCGGGGTCAGCCCGAACGTCCTGGCGCAGCGGCTGCGCGAGCTGGAGGCGGCCGGAGTGCTGCGGCGGCGCACGCTGGGGCCTCCCGCCGGCGCACGGGTCTACGAGCTCACCGAGTGGGGCCGGGAGTTGGAGCCGCTGCTGATCGGCCTGGGCCGTTGGGGCGGCCGCTCGCCCGAGCCGACCGCCGACCCCTACCGCAGTGCCGATTCGCTGATGCTCTGGCTGTGCTCGCGCTTCGTCCCCGCGCCGGGTGGGATGCCGGGCGCGGCGGCAGGCGAGGGGCTGGTCGCGGTGTTCGGGGTGCGCAGCGGGGACGACCGTTTCGCGGTGCGGGTCGGCGGTGGCCGGCTGACCGTCGAGCGCGGGGTGCCCGAGCGTCCGGACGCCACCCTCGCGGGTGACCTCGGGACGTTGACGGACGTGCTGAAGGGCCGCCGCCCGATCGCGGAGGCCGCGCAGAGCGGCGAGCTGGCGGTCGGCGGCGACGTGACGGCCCTACGCAGGCTGGTGGACCTGCTGATCACCTCGAGGCCCGCGACGGCGCAGGCCGCGGTCCTGGCCTGAGGGCTGCCCCGAGGGGGCGGCCCGCCCTTCGGGGCCGCGGCATGGGCATGGCAGCATCGGACCCACGGCCCCGGGGACGAGAGAGACGAGACGCGCCATGCCGCTGCAGATCAGGGCGTTCGACGCCGACCATCCTTCCGACCTGCTCGACCTCGAGTGGCACCTGCCGCTCGAACAGTGGTCGGACGAGTCCCTGGTGGCGCTGCCCCGCGGCATCTCGCGGCACGTGGTGCGCTTCGCGCGGGCCGGCGACGGGGTGGTCGCGGTCAAGGAGGTCAGCGAGTGGGCGGCGGTGCGCGAGTACGGCCTGCTGCGGGACCTGGACCGGCTCGGGATACCCGCGGTCGACCCGATCGCGGTGGTCACCGGGCGGGTCGGCGCCGACGGCACGGCGCTCGAACCCGCGCTGATCACCCGGCATCTGAACGGCTCGCTGCCCTACCGCTCGATGTTCGAGACGACGATGCGCCCCGGTACGGTCAACCGGCTGCTCGACGCGCTCGCGGTGCTGCTGGTGCGGCTGCACCTGGTGGGCTTCGCGTGGGGCGACTGCTCGCTGTCCAACACCCTCTTCCGCCGGGACGCCGGCGCCTACGCCGCCTACCTGGTGGACGCGGAGACCGGGCAGATCCAGCCGGAGCTGAGCGCCGGCCAGCGGGACTACGACATCGAGCTGGCCCGGGTGAACATCGCGGGCGAGCTGATGGACCTGGAGGCGGGCGGCTCGCTGCACCCGTCGGTGGACCCGGTGACCTTCGCCGAGGCGATCTGCTCCCGCTACACCGACCTGTGGCACGAGCTGACCCGGGAGTCGGTCTACCCGGCGGACAAGCGGCACTACATCGACCGCCGCATCCGCCGGCTCAACGACCTCGGCTTCGACGTCGCCGAGATGCAGATCCAGCGCTCGCCAGGCGGCGACAGCGTGACCTTCCTGCCCAAGGTGGTGGACGCCGGGCACCACCAGCGCCAGCTGCTGCGGCTGACCGGCCTCGACACCGAGGAGAACCAGGCCCGCAGCCTGCTCAACGACCTGGACTCCTGGATGACCACCCAGGACGACTACGCCCCAGGCGACCCGCTCGGCGCGCGTCCCGAGGTGCTGGCGCACCGCTGGGTGCGGCAGGTCTTCCGGCCCGCGGTCCGCATGGTGCCGGTCGAGCTGCGCCGCCACATGGAGCCGGCGCAGGTCTACCACGAGCTGCTGGAGCACCGCTGGTACCTGTCGGAGACCGCGGGGCACGACGTCGGCCTCGAGGAGACCGTCGCCGGCTACCTCGCCGACGTGCTGCCGCACGTGCCGGACCCGACCGCGATGGTGGCCGAGCCTGAGTGACGCCGCCGCCCGGCGCGGGCCGTTCCCGGTGCCGCACGGGGCGGGCGGCGCCGGATGTACCGGTGTCAGGTGAGCCGCAGCGCCGCCTCGCGGACCGCGAGCGCGTCCGCGCGCACCTCGCGCAGGCCGGGCAGCGGCCAGATGCCGGGGCGCGGGGCCGGGCGCGGGCCCGGGTTCGGGATCCACGACACGCTGCGGGTCCAGGCCCGCAGCTGCTCGCGGAAGCCGATCCTGGCGGGCCCCGCCTGGTGGGTGCGGCGGGTGGACAGTCCGGTGCCTGCGTCCCAGGTGTCGATGTGCAGGGTCGCGCCCTCGTCGCGGGCGTAGGGCGACGGCAGGCTGAGCGTCGCGACCGAGTCGGTGGCGGTGAACTCCAGCGTCTCGCGGTAGCGCCGGTGCGCGGGCAGCCGCAGGTGGCTCGCCTCCACGACGAGGTCGTCGTCGGGCCGCCAGCGGCAGCTGACCGCGCTGCCGCCCGCCCACTGCGAGCTGTGCTCCAGGTTGCCGTACAGCTCGCGCCCGCTGCCGTCGAGGGCGGCGTGCACGATGTTGACCTGGTGGATCAGCGAGCCGCCGAGGCCGCGGGCGTAGACGTCGCGCTGGAGCGCGGAGGCGCCGGGTCCGAGCGCCCTGGCCAGCGCCGCCTCGGCGGGCGGGGGTTGCGGGCCGAAGGGCGGCGGCGGGTAGGGCACCAGGTGGTCGACCAGGTGCGGGGCGTTCGGGTCGTGGATGTCCACCGCGATCCTGCGGGCGGTGGCCGCGTGCTCCCTGCAGTGCTCGATGAAGAGCTGCACCACCGGGTCGTGCCGCTTCATGTAGCCGGCGGTGACGGGGACTCCGGTCCGCAGTTCGGCCGCGATCAGCTCGTCGATCTCGGCCGGGTCGAGGCTGACCGGCTTCTCGCACAGCACCGGCAGCCCGGCGTCCAGGCAGCCGATGACGGGGTCGCGGTGGGTCCACCACGGCGACAGCACCAGCGCGGCCGTCGCCCCGGCCCACACCGCCTCCTCAGGGGTGGTGCACACCGCGACCCTGGGGAAGCCTGCCGTGACAGCGGCGCGGTGCGCGGGGTCCGGGTCGATCACGGCGACCGGCCTGATGAGGTGCGGCAGGTCCCTGATCTCGCGCAGATGCGCGGCGTGGGCGACCTTCCCTGCCCCGATGACCACCACCCGCACCGGGGCGGGCACGGACTCCGCTTCCGCTTCCGGCCCGGGTCGGCCGCCCGCGGCAGGGTCGTGTCCTGTTGTCACCGGGTCCCGTCCTCCCGGTGGCCCCTGGTGCCCCGCGTGACGCATGGTGCTCATCCTTTCGGCGTTCGGCACTCGTTCCTACCAGGAAACGTGGCGCGACCGCGACGCCCGGGTGTCCGAACCGTGATCTCACCCATGGCATGAGGGCCATCCATTGCTAGAGTCGGTATAGGGTGCGGTTGCCACCTTGCAGGCACCTGCACGTTTCGGCGCACCCGGCGACGAAAGAGGGAATCCGTGGCCAATTCGGTGAGGGGTGGTGGGCCGAATGCGGCCGACATCGGGCTCGCCCTTTATCAGACACTGCGCACCAATGGCTCCTGCGTCCCGGCGAAGGCCGCGGCCGCGATCGGGCTGACCGAGGCGGAAGCCGAGGCAGGCTGGCGGGAGCTGGAGGAGCTGGGGCTGATACGACCCGGCGACACCGCAGACGTGGTCGACCCGGTCGAACCGGACACCGCGCTGATCGAACTGCTGGCCCGGCAGCGGGTGTCGCTGCGGCGCCAGCGCGACGAGTTGACCTCGATCGTCACGGCTGCCGAGTCCCTGATGGAGCGGTACCGACCGGCGGTCATGCGGGAGAACGCCGAGATCGAGGTCGAGCTGGTCACCAAGGACCACCGGCGGCGCCAGTTCCTGCGGGACTTCGACGCGACGATCACCGAGTCGGCCAGCTGGATGCACCCCGGGCCGCTGCCGTCCAGCGAGGTGCTGGCCGGCTCGCTCACCGCCGACAACGCGCTCATAGCCCGTGGCATAAAGGTGCGCGCCATTTATGGCCAGAGCATTAATTCCGCACCCAGGCAACGTAAATATCTTTCCGACCTGACGGCTGCGGGCGTGGACGTCAGATTGGCGCCGCAGGTGCCTTTCGACCTTCTTATGGCCGATACACACAGCGCGCTGGTACTCGCCAATCCTGATGATCCTTCAGGTCCGGCGGTAGTTGTCAGGGGACCCGCGCTCGTGCGTTCGTACGTGGCAATGTACGAGGATTGCTGGCTGCGTTCCGTGCCGTACTCGTCGAATGTGGCCAACGGCCTCGACCCGGACAGCGAGCTGACCGAGCAGCACCGCACCACCATGCGGCTGCTGGCAAACGGCCTGACGGACGAGCGGATCGCCAGAAAACTCGGGGTGTCACTGAGGACCGTGAGTCGCCTGGTTTCCGAGATCATGCGGTATCTTGAGGCGGAGAGCCGATTCCAAGCAGGAGTCCTCGCAGCAGCGCACGGCCTGATCTGACGACGATCACACCGGCGCATTCACGCCATGGCAGATATACGCACAAGGGGAACCTGGCCGCGCCTGCGTGTATTTGCCATCATTGGGCAAAGTTACGTGTGGCTACACCTTCATAGTGAGCACCCACTTCTCCTGCCCACCTAAGGATTATGATGTCGCGGATCCGGCGCTCGACCCATGTCTCCGCTGTAGCAGCACTGGTGCTCGTTCTGTCGTCGGCTGCCGGCACAGCCGTTGCGGCCGACAATGCCTCTTCCCCCGCTCCGGCCGCCTCGAACGGCACCGTCTCGCCCGCCGGATGGTTCCCGGCCCCGGCCACCACGGTTGCCCCCGCAGGCTGGTTCCCGGCCGCCGCTCCCGCCGGATGGTTCCCCGCCTCGACCACCACGGTTGCCCCGGCAGGCTGGTTCCCGGCCGCCGCTCCCGCCGGATGGTTCCCCGCCTCGACCACCACGGTTGCCCCCGCAGGCTGGTTCCCGGCCGCCGCTCCCGCCGGATGGTTCCCCGCCTCGACCACCACGGTTGCCCCCGCAGGCTGGTTCCCCGCCCCCGTCGAGGTGTAGTTCCCCCCGCGCCTGGCCACACGCAGCGAGAAGCACCGTGCGGTCCGCGATGATTCGCGGACCGCACGGTGCTTCTTGCATTTTGTGGGGGGATCCTTGGGGGCTGGGCGGCCGGGTCGGGCTCGGGTCAGGGTCCGACGGAGGCCGCCATCGCCGGGAGGGCGTGATGCGGCCTGGCGACCGCCAGTGCGTGCTGGAGGACGGTGTCGATATCGGTGGCCGCGTCGTCGGCCGCCGGGTGTACGGCGAGCCAGCCGAGGTGGCGTCGAAGGAATGCCGCGAGGGCCGGCACCGTCCGCAGGGGGAGGCGGACGGTGCGGCCCTCGACTATCAGATCGGCCCAGGAGGCCAAGGTGTCTCGTACAGCTGCGCGCGCCTCGACTGCCGGCCCGTTCAGGGGGATGCCGGGCCGGTCAGTGCCGGACAGTCTGTCGCCGGGGTCCTGCGCTGCTACGAGTACAACCTCCAACTCGCCGTATACCCGGGGAAGCAAGGCGAGTTGCCGATCCAACCGCTCCTGGCAGGGGAGGCAGAGCGCAGGATCCGTCTCGACACACAGGTGGCCGGTCCGGAATTCGTAGTCCTGCACTTCCACTGTCCCTTCTCGTTGCCGGGGGCGGTGGTTCAAGACAACCAGCAGGCCCCGTTCCGGACAACGTCCGCAGACCGGCCGGATTCTGCCATGGCGCATACGCGCATCTAGGCACCTCCGTCCCAGGTCAGGCCGAGGACTGCCACCCCGGGAAGTGGGTCAGCGCGGCAGCAGCGCCTCGATCGCCCCAGTGACCTCGGAAGCCTCCGGCGCGACAGCGGGGCGGAATCGCGAGACGACCTCGCCATCGGCGCTGAGCAGGAACTTCTCGAAATTCCAGGTGATATCGCCCGCTTCGCCCGTCGCGTCGGGCAGCAGGGCCAGCTCGGCGTAGAGCGGGTGCCGGTTCGCACCGTTGACATCGGCCTTGGCGAGCAGCGGGAAGCTGACGCCGTAGGAGGTCGAGCAGAAGGTCCTGATCTCCTCCGCGGATCCGGGCTCCTGGCCGCCGAACTGGTTGCAGGGCACGCCGAGGACCGTGAAGCCGCGGTCGGCGTACTTCTGCTGCAGCCGCTCCAGGCCCTCGTACTGCGGGGTCAGCCCGCACTTGGACGCCACGTTGACCACCAGGACGGCCTTGCCGCGGTATTCGCCCAGGGTGGTGGCGGTGCCGTCGAGGGTCTGCAGCGGGATGTCGTGAAGGGTGCTCATCGCTTGGTGCTCCTGTCGGGTTCTGACGTGAAAGCGGGCTCGGCCACGGTGAGGCCGAGGGTCTGGGCGAGCGCGGGGGCGAGATCGAGCAGCTGCGCGTGGGTGATCACGGCGCCGCGCAGCGACTCGTACCCGTCGGCGAGGTCGATGGTCAGGGCACCGCGCAGGTCCGCCCTGGCGAGGGTGGCGCGGCCGAACCTGGCCCGCTCGATCCGGCTGCCGGGGAAGGTCACCCCGTCGAGCCTGGCCTCGCCGAAGTCGACGTCCCGCAGCACGCAGTCCTCGAAGACCACGTCGTGCAGGGCGGTGGAGCGCAGGTTGACCGAGTCGAGCTTGCAGCGGACGAAGGAGACCCGCCGCAGGCCCGCGTCGTACGCCTCGACGCCGGCCAGCGAGCAGCCGACGAAGGCGGTGTCCAGCCACTGGCTGCCGGCCAGGGTGCAGCCGGTGAAGCGGGTGCCCGACGCCCACGCGTCGTTGAAGCGGGCGCCGCGCAGGTCGGTGCCGGCGAAGACGCAGTCGGTGATCGCGGACTCGAGGAAGCGGGCGCCGGGCGCACGGGTGCCCTCGGCGAGGTCGAGCCCGTCGAGGTGGACCGTGTCGTAGTCGCCCTCGACGGCCAGCGGCCCGGTGTGCGGGCGCAGCAGCGCCGCGTAGGGCAGGTCGGCGAGCTCGTGCGGTACTGCGGCGCGGGCGTCCTTGGCGGTCACAGCGGTCCACACTACGCGCGGGGTCCGGCAGCTCCCCGCGGGGACCGGCACCGCCGACCCGAGGGCGACATGACGGACATGTCGGCCTCGCCTTGCTAGGTTGCAGCCCATGAGCGCAACGTCGGCCGACGCTCCGCCGCCACCGGCTCCCCCCGCCGCGGCCCGCCCGGCGGCGCCGCCCCGGTCCAGCCGCCGCGGGGTGGAGCTGTCGCTGACCGTGGCTGCGGTCCTGGTGTCGGTGTACGGCTACGCGGAGGTCGGCCTCGCCACCCGGGGCGCGGTGCCGGGTGACGCGGCCGGCTACGGTGCCGGGCTGGCCCTGCTCGCGGTGCTGGCGCACCTGGCGGTCAGGGCCAGGGCCCCGTACGCCGATCCGCTGCTGCTGCCGATCGCGGTGCTGCTCAACGGCTTCGGCCTGGTGCTGATCTACCGGCTGGACCTGGAGACCTCGCTCGGGCCGCGGGCGGCGCCGACGCAGCTGGTGTGGTCGACGCTGGGGATCACTCTCTTCGTGCTGGTGGTGCTGGCGCTCGACGACCACCGGGTGCTGGCACGCTACTCCTACGTCGGGGTGACGGGGGCGCTGGCGCTGATGGCGGCGCCGATCTTCTTCCCCGCGGTCAACGGGGCCAAGATCTGGATCAGGTTCGCCGGGTTCTCCATCCAGCCGGGCGAGTTCGCGAAGGTGCTGCTCGCGGTGTTCTTCGCCGCCTACCTGTCGGCGAACCGGGCGGCGCTGGCCTACACCGGGCGGCAGGTCTTCGGGCTGCGCAGGCTCCAGCTGCCGACCGGGCGGGTGCTCGGGCCCGTGCTGGCGATCTGGCTGCTGAGCGTGGGCCTGCTGGTGCTGGAACGGGACCTGGGGACCTCGCTGCTGTTCTTCGGCCTGTTCGTGGTGATGCTCTACGTGGCGACCGGCAGGACCGGCTGGGTCGCGGTGGGGCTGCTGCTCAGCGCGGCGGGCGCGGTCGCGGTGGGCTCGCTCGAACCGCACGTGCACGGCAGGGTCGAGGACTGGCTGCACCCCTTCGCCAGCATCGCGGCAGGCCTCGGCCCGAGCCAGCTGGCGCAGTCGCTCTTCGCCTTCGGCAACGGCGCCGTCCTGGGCACCGGCCTCGGCCAGGGGCATCCGGAGCTGATCGGCTTCGCCACCAAGTCCGACTTCATCCTGGCCACCGCCGGCGAGGAGCTGGGCCTTGCCGGGCTGTGCGCCCTGCTGGCCCTCTACGCGCTGCTGGTGGCGCGCGGGACGCGGGCCGGGCTCTGCCTGCGCGACCCCTTCGGGCGGCTGCTCGCGGTGGGCCTGGCGACGATCCTGGCGCTCCAGGTGTTCGTGATCACCGGAGGGGTGACCGACCTGATCCCGCTGACCGGGATGGCGATGCCCTTCCTGGCCCAGGGCGGCTCCTCGGTGGTGACCAACTGGATCATCGTGGCCCTGCTGATCCGGGTCAGCGACAGCGCGCGCCGCCCGGCGCCGGAACCCCCGGAGGACGCCCCGTGACCCGCTGCATCCGCCGCTGCGCCCTCCTGGGCCTGGTGCTGCTGCTGGCGCTGGTGGTCAACGCGGTCCGGGTGATGGTCGTCGACTCCGGCTCGTACACCGCCGACCCGGCCAACCGGCGGATCGCCATCGCCCGCTACCAGCACCCGCGCGGCGGCATCCTGGTCGGCGCCGCGAAGGTCACCGGGTCGCAGGCCACCGGCGGGCAGCTGGCGTACGCCCGTACGTACCGCGACGGGCCGCTGTACGCCCCGGTGACCGGGTTCGCGTCGCAGACCTACGGCACCTCGCTGCTGGAGGGCACCGAGGACGGGCTGCTGTCCGGCACCAGCTCCCGGCTGGCGGCGGTTCCGCTGTGGAACGAGATCACCCGCAACAGGCAGCGCCCCGGCGACGTCCACACCACGATCTCCGCGGCGGCCCAGAAGGCTGCCTACGACGGGCTGGCCGGCCGGCGCGGCGCGGTCGCCGCGGTGGACCCGTCGACCGGCCGGGTCCTGGCGCTGGTCTCGTCGCCGTCCTACGACCCGGCACTGCTGTCGGGCACGGGTCCCGCCGTCATGGCGCAGTGGCAGCGGCTGAACGACGACCCGGCGCAGCCGATGCTGGACCGGGCGATCCGGCAGACGTATCCGCCGGGTTCGACCTTCAAGGTGGTCACCGCGGCGGCGGCGCTGCAGAGCGGCACGGTCACCGACCTGCTGGCGCCGACCCGTTCACCCGACCCCTACCGGCTGCCGGGGACCACGGTGACGCTGACCAACGAGGGTCCCGGCTGCGCCGACGCGAGCGTCTACGACGCCTTCCGGGTCTCCTGCAACACGGTCTTCGCGAAGCTGGGCGCGGACGTGGGCCTGGCCGCGATGGTCAGGCAGGCGGAGGCGCTCGGGTTCAACGACACGGCGCTGCGGATCCCGACGGGGGTGGCGAAGAGCAACTTCGACACGGCGATGAGCCCCGACCAGGTGGCGCTGTCCTCGATCGGGCAGTTCGACACCACCGCGACCCCGCTGCAGATGGCGATGGTGGCCGCCGCGGTGGGCAACAGCGGCGAGCTGATGACGCCCTACCTGGTGGACCGGGTCACCAACCACGGCGGGGCGCTGGTGGCCAGGACCGGTCCCACCCGGCTGCACCGGGCGATGAGCGTGCGGACCGCGGAGCAGCTCCAGCAGCTGATGGAGGCGGTGGTCGCCGACGGCACCGGCAGGAACGCCGCGATCCCGGGTGCGGTGGTCGGCGGCAAGACCGGCACCGCGCAGCACGGGGTGGGCAACAAGGGCACGCCTTACGCGTGGTTCATCAGCTACGCCAAACCGCCCGGCGCGAACCGGGCGGCGGTGGCGGTGGCGGTGGTCGTGGAGGACGCGGAGGCGGCCAGGGCCGACATCTCGGGCGGCGGCAACGCGGCCCCGATCGCGCGGGCGGTGATGCGGTCGGTGCTGGCGGCGCCGCAGCGGCCGTACGGCGGCTGAGCGGGTGGACCGGGCTGAGCGGATGGACCGGTCAGTTCACCTTGGGGAAGCTGAACGCGTAGCCCTGGTGGGCCAGCCAGGTCAGCGACCTGTCGAGGGCGGCCACGGTCTGGCTGCGCTCGCCGCCGCCGTCGTGGAAGAGGATCGTCGGGCCGTTGTGGATCTCGCTCTTGAGGGTGGCCACGATGGTCCCGACACCGGGACGGGTGAAGTCCTTGGTGTCGATGTTCCAGCCGAGCGGCCGCATCCCGTGCTGCGCGGCGAGCGCGCGGCTGGCCGGGGTGAAGGCGCCGCCGGGTGCCCGGTAGTACTGCACGGGGGCGCCGCCGGAGGCGTCCTCGATCATGGCGAAGGCGTCCATGATCTCCTTCTGCTGGTACGCGAAGGGCTTGTGGTCCATCGACTCGTCGTGGGTGACGGTGTGGTCGCACAGCCGGTGGCCCTCGGCCACCACCCTGCGGACCAGGTCCGGGTGGGCCTTGGCCTGCGGGCCGATCATGCAGAAGGTCGCGTGCACGTGGTGCTGCTTGAGCACCGCGAGGACCTGCGGCGTCCACTGCGGGTCCGGGCCGTCGTCGATGGTGATGTTGACGGCCCTGCCGGCGGCCTCCGCCTGGTGCTGGATGGAGTCGGGCACCGCGGCCACGGTGGGCGGTGCGGTGGTGCCCGCGGCGTGCGAGGCGCCGGGGGTGTGGGTCGCCGGGGCCTGGTGGGTGCTCCCGCCGCCCTTGGGGTCGCCTGCGGTGGCGGCCGCGGCGTCGCCGCCCCCGCCGCCGGGCGCCAGCATCGCCGACACGAGGGCCGCTATCAGTACGACCGCCACCGCCACGCCTATCACCGCCGCCTGCGGTGCGCTCTTGAGTCGTGCTGGCGCCAGTCGCTCCAGGGATATCCGCCGACCCGTCATGATGTGTAACCGCCCGCCCACTTCGTCGCCCGTCCCGGTCTCGCAGATCCGCGTCCTGCGCGGCCTGCGCACGGATAGATGCGGTCGCCCACAGTACGGTTCCGCCGCCCCGCCGGCACCTGGGGGTCGTTACAGGATCAGGACGTATCAGTGCGGAGCGGTCGCCAGCCCGGTACAACCGCGCAGTTGCGCGTACCGGTCGGTGATCTGCCGTGCGGCGGCGCCCTGCTGGGGCTGCGGTACTCCCTTGCCGTCGACGAGGGCGGGCGTGAAGACGGCCTTGGCGACCTTGCCGCGGGTGACGGTGAGGGTCGTCACACCGGTCTGGTCGGAGTGCGGGTAGGGCGAGGAGCCGTACCAGAGGAAGTTGCCGAAGCCGTAGGCGACATAGGTCGGTCCGAGCATGCCGGAGCCGAGCATCAGATGGGCGTGGGTGCCGACGACCGCGGTCGCGCCGGCCGCCGACAGGTCGGCGGCGATCGACTTCTGCTCGGGTCCAGGGCAGCTCTGCCCCTCGGTGCCCCAGTGCAGGTAGACCACCACCACGTCGGCCTGCCGCTTGGCGGCCCGCACCGCCTGCAGCAGCCGCGGCCGGTCGAGAGCGGAGGCGATGCCGGGGCTGCCGGGTCCTGCCCTGAACTTCTGGTTCGTGTAGTCCTGCACCTGGCTGGCGGCGACCACCGCGAGGCGTACGCCGTTGATCGTGGTGACGTACGGCCGGTATGCGGCGGCCTCGTCGGCGCCGATGCCGAGCACCGGGATCGGCGAGTCGTGCTGGGCGGCGAGGCTGTCGGTGAGGCCCTGGGCGCCGTAGTCCACGGCGTGGTTGTTGGCCATGGTCACCGCGTCGATGCCGGAGCGCTGGAGGGCGCCGAGCGCGTCGGGGGTGGTGCGGAAGTGGTACTTCTTCGGCTGCGGGGTGCCGCGGGTGGTGATCGCGCTTTCCAGGTTGACCATGGCGAAGTCGGCGGCGGTCAGGGCGGTGGACATCGGCCCGAGGGCCGGGTCGACGCCGAGCCGGTTCGCGGTGCGCTCGGTGAAGTGGACGTCCCCGGCGAAGGCGAGGGTCACGGTGCCCGCGGGTTCTGTCGCGGTCGGCCGGGCCGCGGGTTTCGCGGCCGCGGTGTGCGTGCCGCCCGCGGTGGCCACCGGGCCGCCCGCGGCGTCGGCGGGGCTGCCGCCGCGGCCGTAGACCGCCCAGCCGGTGGCGGCGGCCGCGACGAGGAGCACGGACAGGCCGACGCCCGCGTTTCTCCGGCGCCGCCGGCGCGCCTTGGCCTGGCGGGCGGCGCGCCGCGGTATCGGTCCGGTGTCCGTCATCGGACAAGCGTACGATCCTACGTCGGCCCGTCCGCCCCCCGGGTGATGGTCTCGGCCACCTCCGCCACCCTCGCCTCCTCCTCCGCGGCGAAGCGCTCGGCGTCCAGCCGCTCGGCGATCTCCTCGTCCTGCGTCATCAGCAGGTCCAGATTGGAGTCGCCGAGGTCGAAGACGCCCAGGTCGACGTACGCCTTCTGGAGCCGCGGCCCCCACAGCCCGATGTCCTTGACGCAGGGCACGATCCGGGAGAAGAGCAGCTTCCTGAACAGGCGGAGGAATTCCGACCGCTCGGTCAGCTCGGCCGCCTCCGCGCTGGGGATGCCGAAGTTCTCCAGCACCTCGACGCCGCGCAGCCGGTCCCGCATGAGGTAGCAGCCCTCGATCACGAACTCCTCGCGCTCGCGCAGTTCCGCGTCGCTCAGCTGCCGGTAGTAGTCGCGCAGCGCCATCCGCCCGAAGGCCACGTGCCGGGCCTCGTCCTGCATGACGTAGGCCAGGATCTGCCGGGGCAGCGGCTTGTCGGTGGTGTCGCGGATCATGCCGAAGGCGGCCAGTGCCAGGCCCTCGATCAGCACCTGCATCCCCAGGTAGGGCATGTCCCAGCGCGAGTCGCGCAGGGTGTCGCCGAGCAGCGCCTGGAGGTTGTCGTCGATCGGGTAGAGCATGCCGATCTTCTCGTGCAGGAAGCGGCCGTAGATCTCGGCGTGCCGGGCCTCGTCCATGGTCTGGGTGGCGGAGTAGAACTTCGCGTCCAGGTCGGGCACGGACTCCACGATCCTGGCCGCGCAGACCATCGCCCCCTGCTCGCCGTGCAGGAACTGGCTGAACTGCCAGGAGGTGTAGTGCTGCCTGAGCAGGCCGCGGTCCTTCTCGGACATCGCGTCCCAGTGCCGGGTGCCGTGGAGCGACATGGCCTCGTCGGGGGTGCCCAGCGGGTCGTAGGGGTCGACCTCCAGATCCCAGTCGATCCGGCGGACCGCGTCCCACTGCTTGTCCTTGCCCTTCTGGTAGAGCGCGAGCAGCCGGTCGCGGCCGTCGTCGTACTCCCAGGAGAAGCGGGCCGCGCCCTGTGCGGGCACCTGCCAGATCCACTCGGTGGGCGGTTGCGTGTAGCGGCCTTCCGTCGGCATGGGGCGGCTCCCTCTGATCCGTTCACTCGCCTCAGGGCGCTTCGGCGCCGGCGCCCTTCGGCTCGATCACTGCGATGCCGACCCCTTTCCTGCGCGGGGTCTTGACGGCCTTGTTGACACAGAGTCTCATAAGACCCGTACCGCAGGTAACCCTCGTGCACCGGAGGCCCGTTCGGCATGGACGCCACACTGACCGACCGCGAGAAGACCGCGGAGCGCCTCCTCGCGGCGTCCGCGAAACACTCCTTCGACCCCGACACCGAGCTGGACTGGGACGCGCCCTTCGAGGAGGGCCGCTGGTTCTGGCCGCCCGAGCTGGTCTCGCTCTACGACACCCCGCTGTGGCGGCACATGTCGCAGGAGCAGCGCATCGAGCTGAGCCGGCACGAGGCCGCGTCGCTGTGCTCGATCGGCGTCTGGTTCGAGACGATCCTGATGCAGCTGCTGCTGCGGCACACCTACGACCTCGACCCGACCAGCGGCCATGTCCGCTACGCGCTCACCGAGATAGCCGACGAGTGCCGGCACTCCAAGATGTTCGCCCGCGCGGTCACCAAGATGGGGACGCCCGCCTACCGCCCGAGCCGGCTCGACATGCGGCTCGGCCGGGTGCTCAAGTCGGTTTCCACCACCCCGGGTTCCTTCACCGGGACGCTGCTGGCCGAGGAGATCCTGGACTGGATGCAGCGGCTGACCTTCCCCGACGACCGGGTGCAGACCCTGGTCCGCGGCGTCACCCGCATCCACGTGGTGGAGGAGGCCCGGCACATCCGCTACGCCCGCGAGGAGCTGCGCCGGCAGATGGCCACCGCGCCGCGCTGGGAGATCGAGTTCACCCGGCTGACCTCCGCGCAGGCGGCCCGGGTGATCGCCCGCTCGCTGATCAGCCCGCAGGTCTACGCCTCGGTCGGGCTCGACCCCGGCTACGCCGCCCACCTGGCGCTGACCAGCCCGCACCGGCAGGACGTGATGCTCCAGTCGGCGAAGCGCCTGATGGACTTCTTCGACGAGATCGGGCTGATCAAGGGGCAGAGCCGGCGCCTGTGGCGGACCTCGGGCCTGGTCGCCTGAACCGGCCGGCCCCGCCGCACCGACCGGCGGACCGCACCCGACGGCCGGTCAGCCCGGTGGCGGGCCGAACAGATGCGCCGCCGCGGATCCGAGCGGGGCCAGCCTGGCGAGCAGCAGGCCCGCCGGACTGTCGCCGGTCTCCTGCGGCAGGGCGCGGGCGGCGGCCTCCGCCGTCTCGGCGTCGGTGGTCGCCGTCACCAGCAGCAGCCCGACGAAGTGGTCGACCAGCCAGTCGCGCAGCTCGCGAACCGGCGGCCGGCGGCCCTCGTCGATCCAGATCAGCGAGACCGCCTCCACCGAGGCGATCCAGGACCGCACCATCATCGCCAGCCGCGGGCCGGGGTCCGTCACCCCCAGGTGGCGCAGCACCTGCTCGCCCGCGCGGCGGCGCACTCCGTCCACGATCGCGCCGGTGCGGCTGGTCTCGGCCACGCCGCCGCCGCCGAGCAGGGCGCCGTACGCGGGCGCGTGCTCGTCGACGTAGGCGAGGTAGCGGTCGAGGGCGGCGGCCAGCCGGCTGGTGGGCGGCCCCTCGGACGGCACCGCGAACCGGCCGATCAGCTCCTCGGCCGCTCCGTGCACCGCGGCCTCGTACAGCTGCTGCTTCCCGCCGGGGAAGTAGCGGTAGACCAGCGGGCGCGACACGCCGGCGGCTGCGGCCACGTCGTCGATCGAGACGTCCTCGGGCCTGCGGTGCCCGAAGAGGTCCACCGCCGATCCCAACAGCTGCGCGCGGCGCTCCTCCACACTCATCCGGCGATACGCCGGCGCCGCACCGCTGCTCATGGCCCCAGAGTACGGCCCCCCTCCGGTGGCGGACGCCTGATCGCGGATCGGTCCGTGCGACGTGCGAAAGTGGCCCGGTGAGGCACGAGGAATGCGAGTTCGTGGGCGGGCCGCTCGACGGCAGGACCATCGAGGTGATCGTCGGGATGACCGGCCAGCCGCCCAAGTCGTATGAGGTCCCGGCCGGGGAGACGACCTACGTCTACCACCGGGAGCACGGGGAGCGGGGCAGGCACCGCACCCCGTGGGTGTTCGTGTACGCGCCGGACGGCAAGCCGCCCGCGGGCCTCAAGTGGCCCTGGTCGAAGCGGAGCTGACGCGCGGGGGGACGCAGCGGGCGGACTTTGGTCCGGACCATTGACACGATTGGTCTAAACCTGTTTGCTGCGCGGTGAGCGCCCCCCACCGAAGGAGCTTCCGCCATGCCGAGCCGGAGAAGATCGCTCGCCGCCGCCTCCGCCGCCCTCGCCGGCGCCCTGGCCGTCGGCGGCCTGGTCGCCCTCGCGCCGACCGCGAGCGCCGGGGAGTTCCTGGCCAACGGCGGCTTCGAGACCGGAAACCTGTCCGGCTGGACCTGCGACGCGGGATCGTCCGCCGTCACCGGCCAGGCGCACAGCGGGACCTACGCTCTCCAGGGCGTGCCCTCCGGCTCCGCCACCGGCCAGTGCAAGCAGACCGTGAGCGTCGCCCCCAACACCGCCTACACGCTGGCCGCGCAGGTCAAGGGCAGTTACGTCTACATCGGCGTGGACGGCGACACCAGCACCTGGACGCCGGGCACCGGCAGCGGCTACGCCCCGCTCAGCGTCTCCTTCACCACCGGCGCGAGCCAGACCAGCGCGACCGTCTTCGTACACGGCTGGTACGGACAACCCGCGTACCTGGCCGACGACATCTCGCTCCAGGGCCCCGGCGGCGGCACCACCACGCCCCCGACGACCCCGCCGACGACGCCGACCACCAAGCCGCCGACCACTCCCCCCACGACACCGCCGACCACTCCCCCGACGACGCCGCCGTCCGGCGGCCTGCCCACGCACGCGCTGGTGGGCTACCTGCACGAGACCTTCGCCAACGGCTCCGGCTACACCCGCCTCGCGGACGTACCCGACAGCTGGGACGTCATCGACCTGGCCTTCGGCGAGACCAGCTCGCCGACCTCGGGCAGCATCCACTTCACCCGCTGCCCGGTCGCCGAGTGCCCCTCGGTCGAGTCGGACGCCGACTTCAAGGCCGCGATCAAGGCGAAGCAGGCCAAGGGCAAGAAGGTGCTGCTGTCGATCGGCGGCGCCAACGGCGAGGTGCAGCTGACCACCGCCGCCGCCCGCGACGCCTTCGTCTCCTCGGTGAGCGGCATCATCGACACCTGGGGCCTGAACGGCATCGACATCGACTTCGAGGGCCACTCGCTGTCGCTGAACACCGGCGACACCGACTTCAGGAACCCGACCACCCCGGTGATCGTCAACCTGATCTCGGCGCTGAAGACCCTCAAGGCCCGCTACGGCAGCGGCTTCGTGCTGACCATGGCGCCCGAGACCTTCTTCGTGCAGCTCGGCTACCAGTTCTACGGCTCCGGCCCCTTCGGCGGCCAGGACCCGCGGGCCGGCGCCTACCTGCCGGTGATCTACGCCATGCGCGGCGACCTGACACTGCTGCACGTCCAGGACTACAACTCCGGGCCGATCATGGGCCTGGACAACCAGTACCACACCATGGGCGGCGCGGACTTCCACATCGCGATGACCGACATGCTGCTCACCGGCTTCCCGGTGGCGGGCAACACCGCCAACATGTTCCCGGCCCTCGCCCCCTCCCAGGTGGCCATCGGCCTGCCCGCCACGACCACCGCGGGCAACGGCTACACCACCCCGGCCGCCGTCGACCAGGCACTCGACTGCCTGACCAGGAAGACCAACTGCGGCGGCTACAGCACCCACGGCAGCTGGCCGGGACTGCGTGGCCTGATGACCTGGTCGGTGAACTGGGACCGCTTCGGCAACTGGGAGTTCTCCGACAACTTCCACGGCTACTTCGGCTGACCACCGGGTGGCACCCCGCAGACGCGTACGGCTCGGTCCCGAGGGCGGTGACCGGGCCGTACGCCCTTTTCTGCCGGCCTTCCCGCATCCTCGGGGGCAGCGGGACAGCTCGGGCGCCGGGCGGGAAAAAGTCATGGATGCACCGGTGTGGCGGTGAACGAGGAGGGAATGGCCCGAGTGCGGGAGGAGACGATCACTCGTCGGAGTGACCCGATTGGGCGGAATCGCCTACTCCGGCTGTCGAAGATACGACAACCCATGACACGATCCTGAGGGCTCGTCACGTGGAGGGACAAAGGGGATGCGGGTGGCTCGTACGACCAGGCCCTGGCTTCGCGCCGCCGTCGTATGCGGGGCGCTGCTCGCCTCCGCCGCACTGGCGCTGCCCGCAGCCCAGCGGGCCGCGGCGCAGCCGGACCAGCCACCGGTCCCCTCGCCGTCCGCCACCGCACCCGCCCACCCCGGCGACCCCGCCGCGGACCCGGCCGCCACCGCCCCGCCCGGCGTCCCGGCGCCGTCCGCCACCGCGGACCCGGCGTCGCTTTCCGACCTGCTGACGCAGCTTCAGACCCTCTACCGGCAGACCGAGGCGGCCACCGAGTCGTACAACAAGGCCAAGGAGACCGCCGACCAGCAGCGCACCAAGGCCGAGGCGCTGGACGCGCAGCTCGCCGCCCAGCGGGCGCAGGTCGTCGCGGGGCGCGACCAGGTCGGGCTGATGGCCCGCCAGCTCTACCGCACCGGGGGCATGTCGCCCTACCTGTCGATGCTGGACGGCGAGACCCCGCAGAACTTCTTCGGGCTGCTGCACATCGCCCAGCGGGCCGTCGGCCACCAGCAGGACATCGTGGCCGGGCTGACCGCGGGCGAGAGCCGGCTCGCGGCGCTCAACGCGCAGGCCCAGCGCGCACTGGACGCCGCCCAGGTCGCGCAGAACAAGCAGGCCGCGCAGAAGACCCAGGTCGAGACGCACCTGCGGCAGGTCGAGGCGCTGCTCGCCGGCCTCAGCGGGGTGCAGATCAGCGACCTCCAGGCACTGGAGAAGCAGGGTGCGGACAAGGCCCAGCAGGAATTCCTGGACTCCAAGGCGCTCGGCCCCGACGCCGCGCTGCGGGCACCCTCCGGCTCCGGCGACCGGGCGATCGGCTACGCCTTCCAGCAGCTCGGCAAGCCCTACGTGTGGGGCGCACAGGGGCCGGGCTCCTTCGACTGCTCGGGCCTGACCTCGCAGGCCTGGTCGCACGCCGGGGTGAGCGTCCCGCGCACCGCGGAGGAGCAGTGGGCGCGACTGCCCAGGGTGCCGCTGAACCTGCTGCGGCCGGGCGACCTGGTGGTCTACTTCCCCGGCGCCACCCACGTGGCCCTCTACATCGGCGACGGCCTGGTCATCCAGGCCCCGCACACCGGTGCCGTGGTCAAGGTCTCGCCGATCGCCGCCAACCCGATCCTGGGCGCGGTCCGCCCCGACCTGGGCGCCCAGCCGCTCGCGGACTACCGGCCGCGCCCGATCCCGGGGCAGCCGGACGCGCCCGAGCCGCTGGGCTGACGGCCCCTCATCAGCGTCCCGCGAAGGACGCCAGATAGGCCTCGGCAGGCTCCCGGTCGAAGAACCACGGGTCGAAGTCGGCCGGGGTGTCGAAGCCGCCCGCGATGCGGTCGGCGATCTGCTGCCGGTCCTCGGCGGCGGCGAGCAGGCCGCGCACGTGGTCCGGCTGCGGGGCCAGCATCGCGTTGGTCCAGCGGGTGGACGGCCCGGCGTCCGACCAGAAGCGGTCGAAGGCGGCCTGCATCCACCGGCGGTCGAAGGGCTGTTCGCCGTGCTCGACGATGCTCGCAAGGTACGCGGCCGCGCACTTGGCCGCGTTGTTGGAACCCTGGCCGGTGAGCGGGTCGTTGGCGACCACCACGTCGGCGGCGCCCAGCACCAGCCCGCCCGCGGGGAGTTCGCCGACCGGCTCGCGCACGGTCGGGGTGAGGCCGCCCACCAGGGTGCCGCCCGCGTCGGTCAACTCGACGGCGGACGCGCGCTCGTACTCCCACGGGGTGAAGCGGCGCATCAGGTCGAGGGTCAGCCTCAGGTGTTCCGTGGGGTCGGTGACGGGCCCGAAGACGTCGACGGGTCCGCCGGGCACTCCCTCCCAGAACAGGATGTCGCAGGGGCCCGTGGTGGTCAGGGCCGGGATGATGATGAGTTCGCCGACGCCCGGCACCAGGTTGCAGCGGACGGCCTGCACATCGGGGTGCTCGGGGCGCGGCCCGAGGCCGTTGACGTAGGCGACGGCAAGCACCCGCTGCCGGGCGTCGTAGGGCGAGCGGGCCGCGTCGGGGCGGAACATCGAGACGGTCTCGCCCTTGCCCGCGGCGACCAGGACCAGGTCGTAGGCGAGCGCGAAGTAGTCGAGGTCGGCGGCGGTGGCCGCGTGCACGACGACCTTGCCGCCGCGTTCCGCGAAGGTCTCCATCCAGCCGGCCATCTTCACCCGCTGGTCCACGGACTCCGCGGGGGCGGCGAGGCGGCCGAGCCAGTCGACGGCCCTCGCGGTCTCGGCGGCGGTCGCGGGCGGCGCGGCGGGGGTGTCGGGGCCCGTGGGGGCCGCCGCGGCGGCGGCGGTCGCGGGCGGCGCGGCGACGGATATGCCCAGGCCGGTTATCCGCGGCGCCTGACCGGCCCAGAAGTCCAGGCCCTCCGCCCGCTCGTGGGCGAGCGCGGCACCGAACATGCACTGCGTGGAGGTGACCCGGCCGCCGCGTATCTCGTCCGCGGTGCGGTTGGACACGACCGTGACGTCGTAGCCGCGTGCCTGCAGGCCCAGGGCCAGTTGGAGGCCGGCCTGTCCGGCCCCGACGATGAGTATCTTGCGCACGGCGCCCCGCTTCGGATCGGATCGGTCGGGCTGGGATGTGCCGGGCCGGACGGCCGGCGCCGGCTGGTGCGGTGGCCGCGCGCTAGAAGGGCTGTTCGGCCAGGGCGTGGGTGACCAGCGCGAGGAGTGCGTCGACCACGGAGGACCGTTTCCTCGCGTCGATGATGTGCACCGGGATGTGCGACGGCACCGCGAGCGCCTCGCGCACGTCGTCGCCGGTGTACGCGGCGGTGCCCTCGAACTGGTTGACCGCGACCGTGTAGGGCAGGCCGGTGCCCTCGAAGTAGTCGAGCGCGGGGAAGCAGTCCGCGAGCCTGCGGGTGTCGGCGAGCACGATCGCCCCTATCGCACCGCGTACCAGGTCGTCCCACATGAACCAGAAGCGCTGCTGCCCGGGGGTGCCGAAGACGTAGAGGACGAGGTCCTTCTCCAGGGTGATCCGGCCGAAGTCCATCGCCACCGTGGTGGTGACCTTGTCCGGGGTGGCGGCCAGGTCGTCGAGTGCCTCGCTGGCCTGGGTCATCACCGCCTCGGTGGTCAGCGGGGTGATCTCGGACACCGAGCCCACGAAGGTGGTCTTGCCCACACCGAAGCCGCCGGCCACCACGATCTTGGTGGAGACGGGCGCCCGTTCGCGCTCGTTCTGCCAGTCCTGCAGGCCGTCCGGCCGGTCAGAGCCTGCGTAGTCCACTGAGCACCCTTTCGAGCAGCGCGCGGTCGGGGCTGCCGGACCCGTGTCCGGTGCCGTATACACGAATTCTTCCCTGGTCGGCGAGATCGCTGACCAGCACCCTCACCACGCCGAGCGGCATCCTGAGCAGCGCGGAGATCTCGGCCACCGACCGCATTCTCCTGCACAGCTCCACGATCGCCCGCCGTTCGGGCAGGACCCGTTCCGCCCAGCCGCCCCTGGCGGGGGCGTGCTGCTCGTCCGGGCCCTCGACGGTGGCGACGAAGGTCTCGACCAGGAGCACATGGCCGAACCGCGTACGACCGCCGGTCAGGGAGTACGGGCGGACCCGGCCCGTCCTGCGGTCGGTTCCCCGGTGCGGGGACACCCCGCGGCGGGGCAGTGCGGACATCGAGGACATCAGCTGGGGCTCCCGGTGGCCTGGCGCAACTCGCTGCGGAGTGCGGGGGTCAGTACGTGTCCGGCACGGCCGACGAACATGGCCATGTGGTAGGCGACGACGCTCATGTCGCAGTCGGCGGCGGCGTGCACGCCGAGCAGCGAGCCGTCGCTGATCGACATCACCACGAGCACTCCGTCCGTCATGGCGACGGTGGTCTGCCTGACCCGTCCGCCGTCCATCAGCCGCGCCGCGCCCACGGTGAGCGAGGCCAGACCCGACACGACCGCGGCGAGGTCCATCCGGCTCTGGCCGGCGAGACCCGGGTGCGCGGGCGCCTCCACCGTATTCTGCCCGGTCCGGCCCGTCGGGGCCTCGTCAGGTTCGGAACCGAGCAGCAGCAGGCCGTCGGAGGAGACCACGGCGACCGAGTGGACTCCGGGCACCTCCTCGATGAACTTGTGCAGCAGCCACTGGAAACTGCGGGCCTCGTGGCTGAGTGCCCCGGTCTTCGTGCCGACCGCGTTCAACGGGTCGCCTCCTCAACGTTTCCTGCCGGATCTGCGGGTCCACGCGACCCTGCGGACTGCTCGTCACGTTCGCGTACGGCGTCGGCGCGGCCCGCTTGCAGGCCGCGTTGCAACCCTTCGAGCCGGCGCCGCAGTTCGGCCGCGTCGACCGGGGGCAGCGGGGCCGGGGCGGCGGGCCTGGCGGCCGCCGCCGCGCCCCTGGGCACCCGCTGCGGCAGCCCACGCCCGGTGAGGCCGCCGCTCCCGGGTGCGGATATGGGCTCGGCGGGCGGCGCGGGGTCGCGGCCGGGCACCGGCTCGGTCGCCTGCGCCGGGATGCGGCCGACTGCCGTGGCGGGCACGGGAGTCGGCAGCAGCGAGGGCGCGGGGGCGAAAGGCTGCCCTGCGGCCGGGTCCTGTGGCGCGGGCGGCGGGCTCTGCGGCTCGTCGGGAGGCGGCGCGTAGGCGTGCGGCTCTTCGGGGGGCGGTGCCTGCGCCGGCAGGTGGACGGCCGCGGCCACCGCGGCGTACCTGCGCGGGTCGCCGCCGGTGAAGGCGGTGACGTCCAGCGGGGTCACGGGCGGTTCATCGGGCCCGGCCGGAGGCACCAGCAGGCCGGGCAGCAGCACCACGGCCTGGGTGCCGCCGGACGGCAGCGGGTGCAGCCGCACCCGGACGCCGTGCCTGCGGGCCAGTCGCGACGCCACGTACAGGCCCATGCCTGCGACCGCGCCTGGCGGCGCGGGATCGGGGTCGCAGAGCAGCGCGTTCAGCTCGTCGAGCCGCTCGGCGGGGACTCCTATGCCGATGTCCTCCACCGCGAGCGCCACCTCGCCGGTCTCCAGCAGCTGCCCGGACAGCAGGACCTCGGTGGTCGGCTCGGAGAAGCCGGTGGCATTGTCGAGGAGTTCCGCGAGCAGGTGGGCGATGTCGTCCGCGGCCCGGCCGGCGACCCTGACCCCGGGCAGCACCTGGATGCGCACGCGTTCGTAGCGCTCGATCTCGGAGATCGCGCCGCGCACCACGTCGATCAGCGGCACCGGCCGCGCGGTGGCCCCGTGGCTGTGCTCGGTGCCGCCGAGGACCAGCAGATTCTCGCTGTTGCGGCGCATCCGGGTGGCGAGGTGGTCCAGCTGGAAGAGCGTCGCCAGCCGGTCGGGGTCCTGCTCCTGCTCCTCCATACCCTCGATCAGGGCGAGTTGCCGCTCGACCAGGCCCAGGGTCCGCAGGCTGAGGCCGACATGGGTCATGTGGGCGGCGTTGCGGGCCGTGGACGCGCTCAACTCCCGCTCCAGCTCGGCGATCTGGCCGGCCAGGCGGTCGTGGGCGTGCCGCAGGGCGTCCTTCTCCGCGACGGCGCCGGCCAGCGCGCCCCTGGTGCCCTGGGTGGCACCGCGCTGCGTGGTCAGTTCGCTGCCCAGCTCGGCGGCGCGGGCGCGCAGGGCCTGCGCCTCGTGGGTCAGCGCGTTGGCGCGGCGGGCGACGGCGGAGTACTCGTCCTGGCCGATCACCTCGACACCCTGGCCGCTTTCCGCGTCGGAGCGCGACCAGCGGTGCAGGGCCGCCAGCGGGCGGGTGAGGCTGCGGAAGAGCGCGACCAGCACACCGGCGAGCAGCAGCAGGCACAACGCGGCCAGCGCACACCGCAGTTCGAGGATGGTGACGGTGTGGTCGCGGTGCGCGGTGGCGGCCGCCGAGCGGTCGGCCGCGGCGGACGACTCGACGCTGCGGAGCAGGCCGATCCGGGCGGTGAGCGCCGACTTCACCGGCTCGGCGCCCAACTTGCGGTCGGTCTTGGTCAGTTCCGGTGCGTCGAGCAGTTCTGTGGTGTCCCGGTCGGCCTGCGCGATGTCGGCGCCGGTCACCGTCTTGTCGTAGCGGTCGCGCAGGTCGGCGGGGGCGGTGGCGCGGAAGTCGGCGAGCGCCGCGCGCTCCTGGAGCCTGGCCGCCTGCGCGGCGGCCACCAGCAACGGTTGCGTGCCGCCCTGGGTTAGCGCGCCCACCAGCAGGCCGCGCTGCACCGCGGCCGCGCCGACGGCCCGGGTGAGCGGGTCGGTGCCCGGCCCCTCCCCCGCCCGGCCGAGCGCGTCGATCAGCGGCTGATAGGCGGTCACGACCGCCTGCACGCCCTGCCGGTCGGCCCGCGCGGCCAGTGCGGTCCTGCGGATGCCGGGCAGCGCAGCGAGCGCCGTGCGCAGGGCGGCGGGCGGGTCCGACGCGAGCACGTCCCGCAGCTGCCGGTCGGTACGCGTGCCGTCGGCGGCGGGCAGCGCGGGCGGCTTCGCACCGGCCCCGGCCCCGGCCTCGACCAGCGCGGCCACGTCGTCCCGCTCGTCGGCCAGGTCGTGCGCCAGGACGGTGGTGCGGGTGGCCGACGCCGCGGCGGAGGCCCGGTCCTGGGCGGCCGTCAGGTCGCCGACGCCGAGTGCCACACCGGGTGCGGCCGCCGCCAGGACCGCGGCGGTGCAGACCAGGAGGGCGGCGAGCATGCGCTGTCTGACCCGACGCTCGCGCGGTTGACGTCGTTCACGCACTTCGGGCTCGCAATCACGTATCGCCGGCGGGGGTTCCCCAGGAATATGCAGGGGCTGACAGAACCCTTGCAGTCCCGCCAGGAGGGGGCCATGCCTCCCTCCTCCGGACACTCGAACGAGTGAATCGCACTGGCGACACACCGGACAAGCCGAGTAGAGCGGACACCTTCACGCCGCGCCGGAGGCGTACTGGCGCCGCCGGGCCTGCTTTGGCAGGATGCCCGCCCACAGCGGGCGGGCCGACCGACCGGTCGAACGGTTCGAACGCCTTCACCGGTGCGGGCAGGGCCTGTTGCAGACTGAGGCCATGCGTGTGGAGACGGCGACGGCCCCTGGTGTGCCCGGTGCGCCCAACGAGGACTTCATGGCAGTGGCGCTGCCCGCCGGTGGACACGGCGGGGCGCTGGTCCTGCTGGACGGGGTCACCCCGCCACCGGACAACGGGGGCTGCGTCCACTCCGTCCCGTGGTTCACCGCGCGGCTCGGCGGGGCCCTGCTCGAACTGTCCGTTTCGCGGCCGGACATCACACTTACCGACTGTCTGTCGGCCGCGATCGGCGGGACAGCGGACGCCCACAGGGACACCTGTGACCTTTCTCACCCGCTGACGCCGCAAGCCACCGTGGTGGCGGTGCGGTGGGGGGCGGACGACATGGAGCACCTCGTGCTGTCCGATTCCGTCCTGCTGGTCGAGGCGGCGGACGGTTCCGTGACGGCGGTGCTCGACGACCGGATCGACCGGCTGCGGGCCGCGGGGCACCGCGTGGCGCCGCTGCGGAACCTGCCGGGGGGCTTCTTCACCGCCGCCGCCGATCCGGCGGTGGCCCGCCACGCCGTCACCGGCCGCGCGCCGCTCGCGTCCCTGCGGGGGTTCGCCGCGCTCAGCGACGGGGCGGCGCGCGGCGTGGAGGTCTTCGGCTCCGACGACTGGGCCTCGGCGTACGCGGTGCTGCGCAAGGCGGGGCCCGAGGCGCTGCTCGCCCGGGTGCGCGAGCGGGAGCTCGCCGACCCGGACGGTGTGGCCGTGCCGCGGGGCAAGCCGTTCGACGACGCGACGGCCGTCCTGATCGTCCTCTGAGGGCGGCCCCCGGGCGTGCCGCGCCCCTGGGCGCCCCCTGCGGGGGACACGGGCCCGGTTCCGGGCACCCGGCGGGGGGTGTTCACCCGGGTGGGGGCAGCCGGTTCAGAGGATTTCCGCGGTGGATTCGTTCAGGTCGTGGAGCAGCCGGGCGAGGTCGGCGACGTCGCTGCGTTCCCATGCCGCGAGCTGCCGGCGGTAGGCCGCGCGGCGCGCCCCGCGGACCCGGTCGAAGCGGTCCCGGCCGTTGGGGGTGAGTCGCATCAGGAAGGCCCGCCCGTCGCCGGGATCGGGCTCCCGGGTGACCAGGCCGAGGGCCTCAAGTGCCCGCAGCTGGCGGCTCATCGTCGCCTTGCCGACCCCGAAGTAGGACGCGAGGTCGGTGGCCCTTTCCGGCTCGGCTTCCTGGAGCCGGACCAGCAGTCCGTACGCCGCCGGTTCGAGGTCCGGGTGCACCGCCCTGGCGAGCTCGCCCGAGGCCGCCCTGGCCCGGCGGAAAAGCACCGTCAGCTCCCGCTCCAGCGCGTCCGCCGAGGGGTCCGCTCCCGTCGCATCTGCCGCATTGCGCGCGTCGGTCACAGCATTCCCGCTTTCAACGCCTGAAAGTTGTCTTCACACACGGTGGTTTCCGCAGCACGTCAAGTATTTCGCAGGAGTAGACCAACGGCGGTAACAGGATCCTCTTTCCACGCGCGTAGCGCCCACCGTACCTTCACACTGTCATGACCATCCCAAGGTCATGCCGAGTCCCCCACCTGGAGGCACGCATGTCCCACGGAGTCTTCTCCGTCGTGCACGGCAACGGCTCGGTCCGGACCAGGCTCTCGCTGCTGGCCGGTTCACTCGTCACGATGCTCGCGATGGCGCTCGCCGCACCCGGCACGGCCCATGCGGCGAATTCCGGTCACATGACCCACCCCGACCTCGACTGGCTGGGCTCCCAGATCAAGATCCACGAGGGCGCCAGCGCCCCCGGGGACTCCAAGGTCGTCACCCCGATGGTCACCCAGACGGCGGGCATGGACGTCTCCAGTTACCAGGGCAACGTCAACTGGGCCGGTGCCTGGTCGAACGGCGCGAAGTTCGCGTATGTCAAGGCGACCGAGGGCACCTCGTACACGAATCCCAACTTCACCCAGCAGTACAACGGCTCCTACAACGTCGGCATGATCCGCGGCTCCTACCACTTCGCCCTGCCCGACGTGTCGACCGGCGCGGCACAGGCCGACTACTTCGTCGCACACGGCGGCGGCTGGTCCAAGGACGGCAAGACGCTGCCCGGCGCGCTCGACATGGAGTACAACCCCTACGGCGCCACCTGCTACGGGAAGTCCGCCAGCTCGATGGTGAGCTGGATCACGTCCTTCTCGAACGAATACCACGCCAAGACCGGGCGCTACCCGACGATCTACACCTCCACCAGCTGGTGGACCACCTGCACCGGCAACAGCAGCGCGTTCAGCGCCAACAACGCGCTCTGGGTCGCCCGATACGCCAGCGCGGTCGGCACCCTGCCGGCCGGCTGGGGCTACCACACCTTCTGGCAGTGGGCCGACTCCGGCACCTTCCCCGGTGACCAGGACCGCTTCAACGGTGCCCTCGACCGCGTCAAGGCGTACGCCAACGGCTGATCCGCCGGACCGCGGTCGTACGAGAAGGCGGCCCCTTCCCCCGGGTGCGGGGGAAGGGGCCGCCTGCCGCCGTGGCGGTGCGGTGCGGTGCCGTCAGGCGGCCACCCGCACCTCCGGGACCTCGGCCTCCGCCGTGTCCAGGGCCAGTGCCAGCACCTGCCGGACGTCGCTGACCGGGTGGACGTCGAGGGCGTCCAGGATCTCGGCGGGGACGTCGTCCAGGTCCGGTTCGTTCCGCCTGGGGATCACCACGGTGGTGATCCCGGCCCGGTGCGCGGCCAGCAGCTTCTGCTTGACCCCGCCGATCGGCAGCACGCGGCCGGTCAGCGAGACCTCGCCGGTCATCGCCACGTCGGTGCGCACCCGCCGCCCGGACAGCAGCGACGCCAGCGCGGTCGTCATCGTGACACCGGCGCTCGGCCCGTCCTTGGGCACCGCGCCCGCCGGCACGTGGATGTGCACACCCCGCTCCTTCAGGTCGCCGACCGGCAGCTCAAGCTCGGCGCCGCGCGAGCGCAGGAAGGACAGCGCGATCTGCGCGGACTCCTTCATCACGTCGCCCAGCTGGCCGGTGAGCTGCAGTCCCGACCCGCCGGTCTCCGGGTCGGCGAGCGACGCCTCGATGTAGAGGACGTCACCGCCGGCGCCGGTCACCGCGAGGCCGGTGGCCACCCCCGGCACCGCCGTCCGCCGCTCCTCCGGGTCCTGTGCGGACTCCGGCACGTGGTGCGGCCGGCCGATCAGCTTGCGCAGGTCGTCGGGCCCGACGGCGAAGGGCAGCTTCTGGTCGCCCAGCTCGTGCCGCGCGGCGATCTTCCGCAGGATGCGGGCGACCGTGCGCTCCAGTGCCCTGACCCCGGCCTCCCGGGTGTACTCGCCGGCCAGCCGGCGCAGCGCGCCCTCGTCAAGCGTCACCTCTTCCGCGTCCAGGCCCGCCCGCTCCAGCTGGCGCGGCAGCAGGTGGTCGCGCGCGATGACGACCTTCTCGTCCTCGGTGTAGCCGTCCAGCCTGACCAGCTCCATCCGGTCGAGCAGCGGCTCGGGGATGGCCTCCATGACGTTCGCGGTGGCCAGGAAGACCACGTCGGACAGGTCCAGCTCGACTTCCAGGTAGTGGTCGCGGAAGGTGTGGTTCTGCGCCGGGTCCAGGACCTCGAGCAGGGCCGCGGCCGGGTCGCCGCGGTAGTCCGAGCCGACCTTGTCGATCTCGTCGAGCAGCACGACCGGGTTCATGGACCCGGCCTCCTTGATGGCCCGCACGATCCGGCCGGGCAGCGCGCCGACGTAGGTCCTGCGGTGGCCGCGGATCTCGGCCTCGTCCCGCACACCGCCCAGCGCGACCCGGACGAACTTGCGGCCCATCGCCCGCGCGACCGACTCGCCCAGCGAGGTCTTGCCGACCCCGGGCGGACCGACCAGTGCCAGCACCGCGCCGCCGCGGCGGCCGCCGACGACGCCCAGGCCGCGGTCGGCCCGGCGCTTGCGCACCGCCAGGTATTCGGTGATGCGCTCCTTGACGTCGTCGAGGCCGGCGTGGTCGGCGTCCAGCACCGCACGGGCGCCCGCCACGTCGTAGGTGTCCTCGGTGGTGGTGCTCCAGGGCAGTTCGAGGACGGTGTCGAGCCAGGTGCGGATCCAGCTGCCCTCGGGTGAGGCGTCGGAGGACCGCTCCAGCTTCTCGACCTCCTTCAGCGCCGCCTCGCGCACCGTCTCGGGCAGGTCGGCGGACTCCACACGGGCGCGATAGTCGTCGGCCTCGTCCTCGGGGTCGCCGTTCAGCTCGGACAGCTCCTTGCGGACCGCCTCCAGCTGCTGGCGCAGCAGGAATTCGCGCTGCTGCTTCTCCATGCCCTCCTGGACGTCCTTGCGGATCGTCTCGGCCACGTCCTGCTCGGCGAGGTGGTCGCGCAGCCACTGGGTGGCCAGCTTCAGGCGGGCCACCGGATCGACGGTCTCCAGCAGCTCGACGCGCTGCTCGGCGGTCAGGTAGGGGCTGTAACCGGAGTTGTCGGCCAACTGGCCGACGTCGTCGATCTGCTGCACCCGGTCCACGACCTGCCAGGCGCCGCGCTTGCGCAGCCAGCTGGTGGCCAGCGCCTTGTACTCCTTCATCAGCTCGGCCACCGTGCCGGGCGACTCGGCGGGTACCGGCTCCTCTATGACGGTGCCCTCGACCCACAGCGCGGCGCCGGGGCCCGTGGTGCCCGCGCCGATCCTGACCCGGGTACGGCCCTTGATCACGGCGCCGGGGTCGCCGTCGGACAGCCGTCCGACCTGCTCCACCGTGCCCAGGGTGCCGACGGCGGCGTACTTGCCGTCGACCCGCGGCACCAGCAGCACCCGCGGCTTCCCGCCGCTGCCGGCCGGGTGCGCGGCCTGCGCGGCCTCCACGGCGGCGCGGACCTCGGAGTCGGAGAGGTCGAGCGGCACGACCATGCCGGGCAGCACGACCTCCCCGTCCAGCGGGAGGACAGGCAGGGTCAGCGGATTGGTGGGGATGGACTCAATCGGCATGATCGCTCCTCGTGCAAACAAGTTGAGTACACCAGGCTCAATGCAGTGGGGCCCGCTGGTGTTCCCGGCGGGCTGTTCGCTCTGAGCGATCAGCCGGCACGGCCCGTTCACCCGGACGGGCGCCGGGAAAACCGCTTGCCGCCGCACGTAACGTCGTGACCGTGACAGACGACGACACGAGCCTGCTCGCCGCGTACGACACCCAGCTGCGCGGAGTCCCGCCGGTGCGGGCCGCCGGCACCCGGTACGAAGAGGACGGGCCGCTGGTGCGGATCGTCGGGCAGTTCCGCGGGTTCGTCAGCGCGCCGCGGGACGTCGGGCTGCGCGGGGCCGAGCTGGACGCGCTGATCATCCGGCAGCGGGAGTACTTCGCCGCCCGCGGCGAGGCCGTCGAGTGGAAGATCCGCGGCCACGACCTGCCGGCCGAGCTGCCGCAGCGGCTGCGCGCGGCCGGTTTCGTCGCGGAGGACCGTGAGACGGTGCTGGTCGGCCGCGCGGACGAGCTGGCCGAGCCGGCCGCGGGGCGCGCGCTCGCGGACGGCGTCACCATCCGGCAGACCGCGGCGGCGGAGGACCTGCGCGGGGTGGGCGCGATGCTCACCGAGGTGTGGGGCACGGACATGCACTGGCTCGGCGCCGACCTGGCCGGCCGGATCGAGGCGGCGCCCGACCAGATCGCCGTCCTCGTCGCCGAGTCCGGCGGCGAGATCGTCTCCGCCGCCTGGCTGGTCCACCGCCCGGGCACGCAGTTCGCCGGCCTGTGGGGCGGCTCCACCCTCGCCGCGCACCGCGGCCGCGGCATCTACCACGCCCTGGTCGCCGCCCGCGCCCGCCTGGCCGCCGACCGCGGGGTGCGCTACCTCCAGGTCGACGCCTCCGACGACAGCGCGCCCATCCTGCGGCGGCTCGGCTTCCGCGCCATCACCACGACGACCCCCTACATCTGGACGCCGGCGGACACGCCGTGAGGCCGGGACTCGAACCGGACGGCACCATCGCCCGCGAGGGCGCGCTGTCGAAGGTGCCCGCCGCCTACGCACGGCTGCTGGACGACGCGCGGGACCGGATCCGCGCGGCCTTCCCCGCCGGGCGGCTGCACAGCGCGTACGTCTACGGCAGCATCCCGCGCGGCACCGCACGCGCGGGGCGCTCCGACCTGGACCTGGTGGTCGTCCTGCGGGAGCCGCCGTCCGCGGCGGACCGCGCGGCCGCCGACCGGATCGAGGGCGGCCTCGACGCGGACTTCGCGGTCATCGACGGCGTCGGGATGCTGCTCTTCGACGCCGACACGCTGCTCAGCGAGCTGGAGCGCCACGACCTGGGGTTCTTCGTCGCCTGCCTGTGCACCCCGCTGCTCGGCGAGGACCTGGCGGCCGCGCTGCCCCGCTACCAGCCGGACGCGCTGCTGGCCAGGGAGACCAACGGGGACATCGGGGCGGCCCTGGCCGGCTGGCGGGAGCGGTTCGCCGCCGCGCCGGGCGAGGGTGAGCGCGCCGCGCTGTGCCGGGGTGCGGCCCGGCGGATCGTCAGGACCGGCTTCACCCTGGTGATGCCCCGGTGGGGTGGCTGGACCAGCGACCTCGCCCTGCAGGCCGAGGTCTTCGCGGCCTACCACCCCTCCCGCGGCGACCTGATGCGGCGGGCGGCCGGCTGGGCCCGCACGCCCACCGCCGACCCGGCGGCCCTCGGACTCCTGCTGTTCGACCTGGGCCCCTGGCTCGCCGCCACCTACCAGGAGGTCCACGGCCCGAAGACCCCCCGCCCGGCCGGTTCTTGAGGGCTGTGACCGGGGAGGTTCACGGCCACCGCACCAGGGACAGCATTTAGGGTGGCGGGATGTTCGCAGGAGAAGTGGCGCCGGTCGTGGTGGACCGGCGCAGCGGGCCGGCCGGTGAGATCGCGCTGCGGCGCCGCGGCCCCGACTACGAGATCATCGCCAACGGCTGCTTCCTCATGGACACCTCCGACGGCCGCTCGGAGAGGCTCCTCGTCGACGCCGCGCTCGACGCGCTGGACGACGGCAGGCAGCACCCCCGGGTCCTGCTGGGCGGCCTCGGCGTCGGGTTCTCGCTGGCCCGGGCGGCGGCAGAGCCGCGCTGGGGGCGGATCGAGGTGGTGGAGCGGGAGCCTGCCGTCATGGAGTGGCACCGCACGGGGCCCCTGCGGCAGTTCTCGGGAGGCGCCCTCGACGACCCGAGGGTGGCCCTCGTGGAGGCGGACCTGACGGTCCACCTGCGCGCTGCCGGCGAGCCGTTCGACGCGCTGTGCCTCGACATCGACAACGGCCCGGACTGGACAGTCACCGAGAACAACGGCAGTCTCTACAGTCCCAGCGGCCTCGACGCCTGCCGGAACCGGCTCACGCCGGGCGGCGTCCTCGCAGTGTGGTCGGCGCAGCCGTCGGCCGCATTCGAGGCGGCGCTGCGGTCCGCGGGGTTCGAACGGGTGCACACCCTTGAGATCCCGGTGATCCGCGGGGTGCCGGATGTCGTGCACCTGGCACACCGGGCGTCGTAAGGCGTGATGGTCACGGCAGCGGCCCGCCCCGTACTCTGCCGGGTATTCCAGAACGATTTTGTGGGGCGGAATTGGACGGCACGCAGACGACGGGCGCGCAGCGCCGGGTTCTGGTGGTCGAGGACGACCAGACCATAACGCAGGCCATCGCGGCGCGGCTGCAGGCCGAGGGCTTCCAGGTGCGGACCGCGGGCGACGGCCCGGCCGCCGTGGAGGCCGCGCACTCGTGGCAGCCCGACCTGCTGGTCCTCGACGTGATGCTGCCCGGCTACGACGGCCTCGAAGTGTGCCGCAGGGTGCAGGCGGACCGGCCGGTGCCGGTGCTGATGCTGACCGCGAGGGACGACGAGACCGACATGCTGGTCGGGCTCGGCGTCGGCGCCGACGACTACATGACCAAGCCGTTCTCGATGCGGGAGCTGGCCGCCCGGGTGCACGTGCTGCTGCGCAGGGTCGAGCGGGCCGCGACGGCCGCGCACAGCCCGCGCGGCGCCTCGATCCACCTGGGCGACCTGGAGATCGACCACGCCCAGCGGCGGGTCAGGGTCGGCGGCGCCGACGTGCATCTGACGCCGACCGAGTTCGAGCTGCTGGTGTGCCTGGCGCAGCAGCCGCGTGCGGTGCTCTCCCGCGAGCAGCTGCTGGCCGAGGTGTGGGACTGGGCCGACGCGTCGGGCACCAGGACCGTGGACAGCCATGTGAAGGCGCTGCGCAGGAAGATCGGCGCGGACCGCATCCGCACCGTGCACGGTGTCGGATACGCGCTGGAGATGCCGTCGAAGTGAGCGGGAGCGTGGGCCGGTGAGGCGCTGGTGGCGGTGGGTGTGGGCGGCGCTGCGGCCGTGGGATCCGTACCGGTCGATCAAGGCCGCGCTGCAGGCGCTGGTGCTGGTGTCGGTGCTGATCACCACGGGCCTGGTGATCCTGGCGATCCACTCGGCGACCGAGCTGCGGGTGATCACCATCTTCTCGGCCATCGCGTCGCTGCTGATCACCCAGATCGTGGCGAACGGCCTGACGTCGCCGCTGCGGGAGATGACGGCGATCGCCCGGGCCATGGCCGGTGGCGACTACAGCCGCCGGGTGACCCGGGTGCGCAGGGACGAGGTCGGCGAGCTGGCCGAGACCTTCAACCGGATGGCCGCCGACCTGGCCGCCGCCGACCGGCACCGCAAGGAGCTGGTGGCGAATGTCTCGCACGAGCTGCGCACCCCGATCGCGGCGCTGCGGGCGGTGCTGGAGAACGTGGTGGACGGGGTGTCGGCCGCCGACCCGGAGACGATGCGCCTGGCGCTCCAGCAGACCGAGCGGCTCGGCAAGCTGGTCAGCCAGCTCCTCGACCTGTCGCGGCTGGACAGCGGGGCGACGCGGCTCGACGCCAAGCGGTTCGAGGTGTGGCCGTATCTGTCGGCGGTGCTGAAGACGGCGAGCCTGGGTATGGGCACCGGAGGCAGCGGGTCGCGCTCCCGGGCGCGGGCCGACGTCCCGCTGCACCTGGACGTGTCACCGCTGACGCTGACGGCCTACGCCGACGGCGAGCGGCTGCACCAGGTGGTGGCCAATCTGGTCGACAACGCCGTCAAGCACAGCCCGCCGGGCGGCAGGGTGACGGTGCGGGCCCGCGGCGGCGCGACGCCCGGCAGCCTGGAGCTCGACGTGGTCGACGAGGGCCCCGGCATCCCGGAGGCCGACCGCGTCCGGGTCTTCGAGCGCTTCCACCGCGGCTCCCATCCGGGCGGCGACGGCGGTACGGGTCTCGGCCTCGCGATCGCCCGCTGGGCGGTGGATCTGCACGGCGGACGGATAGAAGTGGCCGAATCTCCTCGGGGCTGCCGGATCCACGTCACCCTTCCGGGTGCCGTCGCGGTGACAGCTTGACGCGCAGTGCTGGCAGTTCACGTACGCGTGACGACGGCCTGACGGCGACTTCCGGCCGGACAACCCTCAAGAGGGACCAATTTCCCGCCAGGAACAGCGCCGAAACCAGGCTTCGGGTGTGACTTGCGCGACGACTGGGCCCCGGGCCTGCGGCGGAGGCTCGGGTAGGCGTAGCCTTAATTCCCGCTGTCCACCATCTTGTGAAGCGGAAGAGGGCGGTTACCGCCGTGTCGCCACAGTCCCCCAATAGCTCAAGTGTCACGACCGACCACGAAGCGCAGGGCGAAGGCCCCGCCGCGGGCTTCGGCCCCAACGAGTGGCTGGTCGATGAGATCTACCAGCAGTACCTCCAGGATCCGAACTCGGTAGACCGAGCCTGGTGGGACTTCTTCGCCGACTACAAGCCTGACGGCTCCGCCGCCACGGCGGCTCCCGCGGGCCAGGGCGGGGCATCGGGTGCCGCGGCACGCGCCACCTCCGCACCGGTGAATTCCGGCCAGCCCGCGCAGCTCGCGCCCGCGGCCACCATCCCGGCGCCGCCCGCGGCCCCGGCCCCCGCACCCGCGCCGCCGGCCGCCGCCGCCCCGGCTCCCCCGGCACCGGCCCCCGCCGCGCCCGCGGCTCCCGCGCCTGCACCGGCACCTGCGGCGCCCGCCGCCAAGGCGGCCCAGGCGCCGGCACCGGCCGCCGAGACCGAGTTCGTGACGCTGCGCGGCCCCGCCGCCGCCGTGGCGAAGAACATGAACGCGTCGCTCGAACTGCCGACGGCCACCTCGGTGCGCGCCATCCCGGTGAAGCTGCTGTTCGACAACCGCATCGTCATCAACAACCACCTCAAGCGCGCCCGCGGCGGGAAGGTCTCCTTCACGCACCTCATCGGCTACGCCATGGTGCAGGCGCTCAAGGCGATGCCGCCGATGAACCACTCCTTCGCGCTGAAGGACGGCAAGCCGACGCTGGTCAAGCCCGACCACGTCAACCTGGGCCTGGCCATCGACCTGGTGAAGCCCAACGGCGACCGCCAGCTGGTCGTCGCGGCCATCAAGAAGGCCGAGACGCTGAACTTCTTCGAGTTCTGGCAGGCCTACGAGGACATCGTCCGCAGGGCCAGGTCCGGCAAGCTCACCATGGACGACTTCCAGGGCGTCACGGCCTCGCTGACCAACCCGGGCGGGCTGGGCACCGTCCACTCGGTGCCGCGGCTGATGCCCGGCCAGAGCATGATCCTCGGCGTCGGCTCGATGGACTACCCGGCCGAGTTCCAGGGCACCTCGCAGGACACCCTGAACAAGCTGGGCATCTCCAAGGTCATGACGCTGACCAGCACCTACGACCACCGGGTGATCCAGGGCGCCGCCTCGGGCGAGTTCCTGCGGATCATGAACCAGCTGCTGCTCGGCGAGAACGACTTCTTCGACGACATCTTCGCGGCGCTGCGCATCCCGTACGAGCCGGTCCGGTGGCGTACCGACATCGACACCGCGCACGACGACGACGTCACCAAGGCCGCGCGGGTCTTCGAGCTGATCCACTCCTACCGGGTGCGCGGCCACGTCATGGCCGACACCGACCCGCTGGAGTACCGCCAGCGCAAGCACCCCGACCTGGACGTGCTGGAGCACGGGCTCACCCTGTGGGACCTGGAGCGGGAGTTCGCGGTCGGCGGTTTCGCCGGCAAGTCGCTGATGAAGCTGCGCGACATCCTCGGCGTGCTGCGCGACTCCTACTGCCGCACCGTCGGCGTGGAGTTCATGCACATCCAGGACCCCAAGCAGCGCAAGTGGATCCAGGACCGCATCGAGCGCCCGCACGCCAAGCCCGAGCGCGAGGAGCAGCTGCGCATCCTGCGCCGGCTGAACGCGGCCGAGGCCTTCGAGACCTTCCTGCAGACCAAGTACGTCGGCCAGAAGCGCTTCTCGCTCGAGGGCGGCGAGTCCGTCATCCCGCTGCTCGACGCGGTCATCGACGCGGCCGCCGAGTCGCGGCTGGACGAGACCGTCATCGGCATGGCCCACCGCGGCCGGCTCAACGTGCTGGCGAACATCGTCGGGAAGTCGTACGCCCAGATCTTCCGCGAGTTCGAGGGCAACCTCGACCCGAAGTCGATGCACGGCTCCGGCGACGTCAAGTACCACCTGGGCGCGCAGGGCACCTTCACGGGCCTCGACGGCGAGCAGATCACCGTCTCGCTTGCCGCGAACCCCTCGCACCTCGAGGCGGTCGACCCGGTGCTCGAAGGCATCGCGCGGGCCAAGCAGGACATCATCAACAAGGCCGGCACGGACTTCACCGTCCTGCCGATCGCCCTGCACGGCGACGCGGCCTTCGCGGGCCAGGGCGTCGTCGCCGAGACGCTGAACATGTCGCAGCTGCGCGGCTACCGCACCGGCGGCACCGTGCACGTGGTGATCAACAACCAGGTCGGCTTCACCGCCGCCCCCGAGTCCGCGCGCTCGTCGATGTACGCGACCGACGTGGCCCGGATGATCGAGGCGCCGATCTTCCACGTGAACGGCGACGACCCGGAGGCCGTGGTCCGGGTGGCCCGGCTGGCCTTCGAGTACCGGCAGGCGTTCAACAAGGACGTCGTGATCGACCTCATCTGCTACCGCCGCCGCGGGCACAACGAGTCGGACAACCCGGCCTTCACCCAGCCGCTGATGTACGACCTGATCGACAAGAAGCGCTCGGTGCGCAAGCTCTACACCGAGTCGCTGATCGGCCGCGGTGACATCACCCTGGAAGAGGCCGAGCAGGCCCTTCAGGACTACCAGGGCCAGCTGGAGAAGGTCTTCACCGAGGTCCGCGAGGCGACCGCCGCGCCGGCCGAGCACGAGCAGACCGGCTCGCAGTCCGAATTCCCCGTCGCGGTGGCGACCGCGGTGTCCGCCGAGGTCGTCAAGCGGATCGCCGCGTCCCAGGTCAACATCCCCGAGAACGTCACCGTCCACCCGCGGCTGCTGCCGCAGCTCCAGCGCCGCGCGGCGATGGTCGAGGACGGCACGATCGACTGGGGCATGGGCGAGACGCTGGCCATCGGCTCGCTGCTGCTGGAGGGCACCACCGTCCGGCTGGCAGGCCAGGACTCCCGGCGCGGCACCTTCGGCCAGCGGCACGCGGTGCTCATCGACCGGGAGACCGGCGAGGACTACACCCCGCTGCTGTACCTGTCGGAGGACCAGGCCCGCTACAACGTCTACGACTCGCTGCTCAGCGAGTACGCGGCCATGGGCTTCGAGTACGGCTACTCGCTGGCCCGCCCGGACGCGCTGGTGATGTGGGAGGCGCAGTTCGGCGACTTCGTCAACGGCGCGGCCACCATCGTCGACGAGTTCATCTCCTCGGCCGAGCAGAAGTGGGGCCAGACCTCCGGCGTCACGCTGCTGCTGCCGCACGGCTACGAGGGCCAGGGCCCGGACCACTCCTCGGCCCGTATCGAGCGCTTCCTCCAGCTGTGCGCGCAGAACAACATGACGGTGGCTGTCCCGACCACCCCGGCGAACTACTTCCACCTGCTGCGCTGGCAGGTCCACAACCCGCACCACAAGCCGCTGATCGTCTTCACCCCGAAGTCGATGCTCCGGCTCAAGGCCGCGGCCTCCAAGGCCGAGGACTTCACCTCGGGCGCCTTCCAGCCCGTCATCGCCGACGAGTCGGTGGAGGCGGACGCGGTCCGCAAGGTCGTCTTCTGCTCCGGCAAGGTCTACTACGACCTGGTCGCCGAGCGGGAGAAGCGCGGGGCGAACGAGGTGGCCTTCATCCGTATCGAGCGGCTCTACCCGCTGCCCGGTGTGGAGATCCAGGCGGCCATCGCCCCGTACACCAAGGCGCAGAAGTTCGTGTGGGCGCAGGACGAGCCCGCCAACCAGGGCGCCTGGCCGTTCATCGCGCTGAATCTGATCGACCACCTCGATCTGCTCCTCGGCGCGGCGCCCGACAACGCCGACCGGCTCCGCCGGGTCTCGCGTCCGGCCTCCTCCTCCCCCGCGGTCGGCTCGGCCAAGCGCCACCAGGCCCAGCAGGAGGAACTGATCAACGAGGTCTTCGACATCTGACCCGGGTCTGAAGCCCAGGCACTCCGCGACGGCGGGTGGCCCGTACCTGTTCGGTACGGGCCACCCGCCGTCGCGCTGCCGGGCGCCGGACCTGAACGGCGCCCGGACCTCGGCGGCACAGGACCTCAGATGGTCGGCGGCTCGAAGTCCCAGCTGCGGCCCTCCGCGCAGGCCCTGGTCAGCGGGTGGTCGCGGCCCAGCAGCGCGGCGGCGCGGCCGGTGAGCGCGCCGGAATCCCCGCGCCGCTCCGGGTCCGCGGCGTTCAGCGCGCAGGCCAGCGCCCAGGGGTGGTCGGGGCCGACCGCCGCGGTCATCACGGCCAGCGCCTGCGCCGCGTGCGCGTCCCCGGCCGCGTGCTCGCCCGCGGCGCGCAGCACCAGCGCGTGGTTGCCGAGCGCGCCCGCTGTGAACGGGTGGGCGGGGCCGAGCTGTTCGCGGTAGAGGGCCAGGACGCGCTCGCCGAACGCGCGGGCGGTGTCCAGGTCGCCGTGCTCGCGCTGGTGGCAGGCGTAGAGGGAGCAGCCGATGACGGTCAAGGGGTGGGTGGAGTCCAGGACCCGCTCGGCGCGTTCCAGCAGGGCCGCGAGCAGCTCGCCTGCCGCGGCGGCATCGCCGGTGGCCGCTTCGCACAGCGCCAGGTTCTGCCCGGCCCTGAGGGTGCGCGGGTGGTCGGGGCCGAGCGCCGAGCGGTGCACGGCGTAGCTGTCCCGCTGCCGGGCCAGGGCCTCGGAGTACCGGCCCAGCAGCCGCAGGTCCTCCACGCAGGCGACCTCGGACAGCAGCGTCCAGCGGTGGACGGGGCCGTGCAGCTTCCTGCGGGCGCCGAGGGTGGCGCCGTCCAGGGCGAGGGCCTCCGCGTAGCGGCCGAGCAGCCGCAGCGACACGGCGTGGTTGTTGTCGGCGATCAGGGTGCGCGGGTCGTCGGGGCCGTGGGCCTGCCGTGTGGCGTCCGCTATGGCGGCGGACACCTCCTCGGCGTCGTCGTAGCGGGCCAGCCCGCGCAGGTCGGCGGCGAGCCCGGCGGCGGCGCGCAGCGTGTCGGGGTGGTCGGCCCCCCGGTCGTCCCGCAGCCGTGACCAGGCGGCCCGGTCGGCCGCCTCGGTGGCCACGTAGTCGCCGGTGGCACGCAGCAGGTTGCCGTGGTGGTGCACCAGGTCCCAGATCCTGGGGTGCCCGCTCCCGTCGTCGTCGGCGCGCTGCCAGGCGGCCAGGACGCGCCGCGACAGTTCGAGGCCCGCGGTGTACTCGGTGGCGAGATACAGATACCGCAGGCAGTCGAGCGCCAGCGACTGCACCTGCGGGTCCGTGCTCTCCAGCAGTCCTGGCGCGTTCAGGTGCGGCACGATGTCGGCGTAGACCGGCCAGTGCAGGGTGTCGTCGGGATCGCGCGGGTCGACCGCGACCAGCGCCCTGTGCACCCGGGCCGCGAGGGCGGCGCGGTCCTCCTGCCTGACGTAGGCGCGGGTGGCCTGGTGCACCAGCGGGTGGATGTGCAGGCGCTCGCCCTCGCCGGCCTCCTCCAGTTGCACCACCGACCACTGGAGCAGCCGGCCGATCGCGACGGGCCACATCCCCGCGGCGACCGCGGGGTCCTGGCGGAGGAAGGCGCCGGGCACCGGCGCGGGGCCGAAGAAGGCGCACAGCCGCAGCAGGTCGACGGCTTCCGGTTTGTCCTCGCGGAGCCGGTTGAGCAGTATCGAGAAGGCGGTGTAGTAGGTCATCTGGAAGTCGGCGGCGACCTTGAGGCCGGGTTCGATGTCGGCGCCGTGCCTGAGCTGCTCGATGTACTCGTCGACGGGGGTGTCGGAGTCCTGGAGCGCGCCGGCGTTCTGGTCGAGGGCCAGGGCCAGGTCGCCCAGCGCCTCCGCCAGCCGGTCGGCGTCGGCCTCGTCCAGGCGGGGGGCACGGCGCCGGACGAAGGCGACGGACTCCGCCCGGTCGTAGAGCGGGACCTCGATCAGCGCGCTGTTGTACTCCCCCCAGCCGCGGTTCTGCGAGGTGATCAGTACATGGCCAGGACCGCTGGGCACCAGGTCGTGGATGTCGTCCGGCTGGTCCGCGCCGTCCAGCACGATCAGCCAGCGCCGGTGGGGCACGCCCCGGCGCAGCGCGTCGCGCACCGCCCGCAGCCGCTCGCCGTACTCGCGCCCGGTGACCAGGCCGAGCGCCGGGGCCAGCGCCGCCAGCTTCTCGCGCAGCGTGCCGCGGTCCGCGGCACGCACCCACCACACCACGTCGTACTCGGATCCGAAGCGGTGGACGTACTCGGTGGCGATGTGCGTCTTGCCCACCCCCGACAGGCCGCACAGGGCGACCACCCCGGCCCCGGGTTCCGCCTGCTGGAACTGCTGGTGCACCTCCCCGAGCAGCCCCTCGCGGCCGGTGAAGCGGGTGTTGCGGCCGGGTACGCCGCCCCACACGTCCGGCTGGTCCAGCGGGAAGCGCGGCCCGTCGGCGGCGCCTGCCAGGGCCTGGGAGGGGTCGATGCCGAGCCGGGTGAGCAGCCGCCGCTCCGCCTCGGCCGCGTCCAGGCCCCACAGGTCGGCGGCGTGGAGGACGGCGGCCGCGCTGGGCAGCGCGGCGGGGGTGATCGAGACCGCGGCGAAGCGCTCGCCGCCCGTCGGGATGACCCGGCGCAGCGCGGTGTTCCACTCCTCGTTGGAGCGCGGGCCGAGCCGGAAATACCACTCGGACAGCACGATCAGCACCCGGCCCCCGGCCAGCAGCAGGTCGCCGAGCGCGTCCTCGGCACTGCCCCCGGCGCTGACGTCGAACCGCTGCAGCACCACCTGCAGGCCGTGCGGCTCCAGCCTGCCGGCGATCCAGGAGGCCCAGGCCCTGTTGTGGCCCGCGAAGCTGATGGTGAGACGGCTGTGGAACCGCGGGTCCTGCTCGGCGGGCGCCGGCTCCGGCGGCGCGGCGGCCCGCGTCCGGCCGGGCGCCCGCATCGGGACGGTGACCCCGGTGCCGGGTCCGCCGTCCGGCGGGTCGGGCGGCCCCCCTTCGACCACCTCGATCGGCAGCCGGGCGGTGCGCACCGGCACGCCCCACCCGTTGGAGACGGTCAGCCGCAGGGCGGCGGACCCGGTGGCGGGTCCTGCGGTGACCACGAAGCGGGCCGGACCGTAGGTGCCGCCGAAGCGGTGCAGGACCACGCTCGGGTGGCCGAGCGCCTCGCAGGTGAGGTACGGGTGCCCGTCGAGGGCGATCCCGAACGTGAACTCCTCCTCCTCGTACGGCCATTCGCTGCCCGCCCCGCCGCCCCGCAGGTCGACGGTGACCAGGTACACCCGGCCGGTCTGCGCGGTCTGCGGCCGGCTCACCACCGGTTCGATGCGCAGCCGGGCGCCCTCCGCGGTCATGCGGCACCCTCCGGGACGCGTGGGGACAGCCGCAGGGTGGTCAGCGGATGGCCGTAGTAGACGTACATGAAGTGGTGCAGGAAGCGCAGGACACGGCGCTGGCCCTCGTGGTCGACGGTCCCGTCGCTCGCCAGCCGGCGCGGCACCGGGTCGGGGAGGTCCGCGGCGGCCCTGGCCCGGTAGTCGCGCAGCATGTGGGCGAGCGGCCGCTCCGGGGTGCGTCCCGCGTGCGCCACCAGGTGGGTGAGCAGGCCGCTCGCCACGGTGTCGGGCACCTCGCCGCGGGTCGCGATGCAGGCGGTGGCGCCGTTGCGCAGGAAGAGTTCGGAGAAGCCGCGCAGTGCGTCCTCGCCGCCGTCGCGGTTGTGGACCAGGCGTCCTGAGTGGCAGGCGTTCAGGCACACCACGGTGCCGCCGCCGGCCAGCGCGGACATCTCGACCTCGTTCAGCTCGTACCAGGTCAGCACTCCGGCGGTCAGGTCCTCCAGGCCCTTGCCGTGGGTGCCGTAGTAGCCCATGTAGACCAGGCCGAGGCTGCGGTCGGCGCCGCGCGGGGAGGAGTTGAGCGAGGTCAGGAAGGTCTCTGGGTCGGCGTGCGGTTCGTGGGCGAAGGGCTGGAAGGCCGCGGCGTCGGAGCGCATGGGCGCGTCGAAGTAGCCGACGACATCGCCCGCGCACTGGGCGGGGCCGTCCAGCAGCGGGCCCGCCTGCTCCCTGATGGTGGTCCAGCGGGCGACCGGGACCAGCGCGCCCAGCGGCCCTGCGGGGGCGGCGGGGGTGCCCGCGCCGCCGTCCGGCTCCCCCTCGCTGTCGCCTTCGAGGCCGTCGAGGCTCAGCAGCTCCCAGGGGATCTCGAAGTCGGTGTCGTCCCACACCACCAGCTGGAGGGCGTCGCCGTGCAGGGCGCGCAGCTCGTTGAGCCAGCGCACCAGCGGCCGCTGCCGCCGCGACCAGTCGAGCACGGCCCGGTAGTAGTCGCTGGGGAGGGCCCCGTTGCTGCGGACCCGGGCCAGGGTGATCCTGGTCGGCGGCAGCTCGGGACCCGCGTGGTAGGGCAGCCCCGCGTCCCCGTCCGCCGTACCGTCGTCGGCCGAGCCGGTCAGCAGGTACGCCAGGTTGCCCTCACTGTCCCGCGTACGCTGCACCAGCAGCTTCGCCATGCCGTGCGGCAGCCGCCGGTGCGGGTCCGCGGGGCTGCTGCGCAGCGCGGTCCGCTCCACCGGCGGCGACGCCGGCTCCGGCACGACGGCTTCGGGCGGCGGCGGCATCGCCATCGGCCGCGGGGACCGCGGCCGCGCGAAGGGCTGGCCGACGGTGCCGCCGGCGTCCACCCAGCCGACCCCCCAGCGCCGCTTGCCGTCATCCAAGGGCACGGGCCACCTCCCGGCGGTCCCCGGCCGCCACGGGGCCGGCGACCGTGACGCCGCCGAGGGCGTCGGCGAGCGCGAACGGCAGGTCGGCGCAGGGCTCGGCGCCCGCGTCGACCACCACGGAGTTCAGCCGCGCCCTGCCGAAGGCGCCGATCCCGGCGGCCGTCCTGAGGGCGTCGTCGATGCCCGCGCGGCCGACAGGGCCGTCGAAGCGGCCGGTGAGGCTGGTGCGCAGCGGCACGTTGCCCCGGCCGTCGGTCACCGCCACGAACCACGCCTCGACCAGGGCGGTCGGCTGCTGCTGGAAGGCGCGCCTGATGAAGTCGGAGGCCAGCAGCAGCCCGTGGGCCAGCGGGCTGGCCCGGCCGGGACGGCGGTCGAGTGCATCGGGCAGCCGGGGGTCCAGGACGTTCCTGGCGAGGAAGGCCTGCGCCTGCAACTCGTCGGGCGCGCCCGCCCCGCCCACCTCGATCACCGCGGCCGCGGCCCGGCCGGTGTAGGCCCAGCGCAGGTAGGGGGCGAGGACGGGTTGCAGATCCACGTCGCCGCGGCAGGTGTGGTCGAGCAGCAGCACCAGCATGCGGTCGGGCTCCGCGGCCCGTGCGTGGCTGCGCATGTCCTCGGGGCGGACGGTGAGCGCACCGCGCAGCCGGCGCTTCTTGGCGGCCTCCAGGAGGGTGGGCACCAGGGCCAGGTCCCGCAGGTCGGTGGCGCGCCGCACCCCGACCACGGGGCCGCGCTCCGCGTGCTCGGTACGCCGCCAGGCGCCGCGCAGGGGTGCGGGTTCACGCAGCGGCTCCGCCTCGTCCTCGGGGTACGGGGCATCGGCGGGACGGCCGGCGGCGGCCGGAGCGGGGAGGGGCCCGAGGGGCTCGACCAGGCCGCCGGGATCGGCGAGCCCCGTGCCCGCGGTGCCGTCCGTGCCGCCGGGGGCGCCGCGTTCCGGCCGCTGCGCCGCCGCGGGCGGTCCGCTCCGCAGCTCCGGCACGTCGGGGGCCGCGGGCGCGCCGGGCGGCGCGGGCTCCACGGGCAGCCCGATCAGCCGGGCCGCGGCGTCCACATGGCCGGCCGTGGCGACCGCGGTGCCGTCCAGCCGCGCCAGCGCCCTGGCGATCCGCCCGAGCGCGATCAGCCGCCGCTCCCTGTCGCCGCCGATCTCGACCACCCGCCGTACCGCGTCCTCCCCGGCCCTCACGGGCGCCGCGGGATGCGCGAGCGCGGCGTGTTCCGCCGAGGCCGCCCAGACGGCGGCCGGTTCGCCGGGGATCCCGAGGGCGGGCAGCGACAGCCGGAGCGGGAAGCGGTCGAGGACGTGCGGCGAGACCCGGCCCGCGTCCTGCGTCCGGCAGAAGGCGAGCCAGTGGGCCCTCGGCCGCCACTGCGCGGCCACCCCGTGCCGCTGCACAGCCGCCACGTCGGCCCCGATCAGCGAGACGGCGGCCCGCAGCCCCGGCAGGCCCAGCCGGGCCAGGTCGGTGACGACGGCGGTGGCGGGCGGTGCCTGCGGATCGACCTCGACCAAGCCGCCGTGCCGGGTCGTGACCTCGATGCCGCCGCCGGGGGCGGGGGTGAGCCGGACGTGGGACCACAGGTCGTCCTCCCGGGTCGCCGCACCGAGCACGACCGTCGGGGTGAGCGTGCCGAAGGCCGCGGCGAAGAGCGCGACGACCGCGGCGGTCTGCTCCTGCGGCACATCGAAGAGCAGCACGCCGTTCAGCCGCGGCTCGGCCCTGGCGCAGCCGAACGCCCGTAACAACCGGCGCAGTTCGCCGGGGTCCTCGCCCGCCGTCATGACAGGAGGTCGTCGAGCAGCGCGTCGTCGTCCGCCGACCATTCGGCGTGGCCGCCCTGCACGGACTCGGGTTTGCGGTGCCGCAGCGCGAAGGGCGCCACGACCCGCAGGTGCGCGGCGGTCAGCGAGCTGTCGCCCTGGAGCGCGGCCCACGCGCGGGCCGCCTGCACCATCACGACCTCGCCGCGGTGCCCGACCGACCGCAGCGCGCCGGCGACGGCGACGGCGAGTTGCAAAACCCGGTCCGGCACCTCGACTTCGTAGCGCGCCTCCCGGGCGTCCAGCAGCCGCTGCCGCAACTCCCGGTCCTGCCGGTGGCCTTCGGCCATCCAGTCGGAGCCGCGCGGCCCGGAGCTCTCCTCGTCGAAGCGCAGCACGGCGTGCAGCATCGCCTCCCGCTCCGCCGCGTCGAGCGGCACGGCGATCGCCATCAGGCCGAAGCGGTCGAGGAGTTGCGGCCGCAGCCCGCCCTCCTCAGGGTTCATGGTGCCGACGAGGCCGAAGCTGACCTGCCGCACGGTGTCGATGCCCTCGCGCTGCACCGAGAGGACCCCGGTCGAGGCGACATCGAGGATGATGTTGACGAGGTGGTCGTTGAGCAGGTTGACCTCGTCGATGTAGAGCAGCCCGTCCTGGGCGGCGGTCTCCAGCAGCCCGGGACGGAGGGTGGGGCGGCCTTCGAGCAGGTCGCCCACGTCCCAGCCGCCGAGCACCCGGTCGTCCGTGGTGTTGATGGGCAGCGTGACCGGCAGCCGGCCCTGGGCCATCAGCGAGAAGGCGCGCACCACGGTCGACTTGGCGGTGCCAGGCGCCCCGGTTATCAGGACGCCGCCGACCGAGGGCGCGACGAAGTTGAGTTCGAGCGCCATCTTGAGCGCGTGCTGCCCGACCACCCGGCTGTAGGGCAGGATCGCGGTCCCGGGCGGCCTGGTGGTGTCGCCGCCGGTCACGACACCCCACCGGGATGCCGCCTGGAGGTCACCCGCGGCCGCGCCTGTTCCGCGCGGGCCCGGGTGTGGAGCTTCGTCCCGCCGGCCGGGTCGGCGGGATGTCGGACTGTCGCCACGTCGGTGTCTCCCCCAAAGGTGTGGTGCCGGATGGCGGGTCAGGAGCTGAACGGCTCGAAGTCCCAGTACGGGCGGGTCCTGGAACGGGCCGCGACGGTGTGCGGGTGCTGCGGGCCGAGGGTGGCGGACAGTGCCGCCAGCGCCTCTTCCTCGATCTTGTCGGCCTCCGGGCGCTTGCGCAGGTTGCGCAGGTCGGTGGCCAGCGCGATCCGGCAGGACAGGGTCAGCGGGTGGTCCTTGCCGAGGGTGCCGGTGGCCCGCTCCGCGGTGCTGCGGCTCAGCTCCGCCGCGCTCTCCGGGTCGCCGGCGAAGTTGCGGGCGCCGGTGGCGTTGAGTGCGCAGCCGAGCGTCCAGGGGTGGTCGGCGCCGACCGCGCGGGTCATGGCGACCAGGGAGCTCTCGATCTCGATCTGCGACTGCTGGCGCTCGCCCGCGGCCCGCAGGATCAGGCCGTGGTTGCCGAGCGTGCCCGCGGTGAAGGGGTGGTCATCGCCGAGTTGCGCGCGGTATTCACGCAGAGCGAACTCGCCGAGGAAGCGGGCCCTGTCCAGGTCGCCGTGCTGGCGTTCGAAGGTGGAGAAGGTCGCCGCGACCCGCACCGTCAGCGGGTCGAGGTCGCCGAGCACCCGCTCGCAGCGCTCCATCAGCCGGGCCAGCAGGTTCGCCGCACGCGGGCGGTCGCCGCCGCGGTAGTAGCACAGCGCGAGGTTGTGCTCGGCCCGCAGCGTCTGCGGGTTGTCGGCGCCAAGGACCGTACGGTGGATCTCGCAGTTGCGCTCCTGGACCGAGGTGGCCTGGTCGTAGCGGCCCAGCAGGCGCAGGTCGTGGGCGAAGGAGTTCTCCGACGACAGGGTCCAGTTGTGCCGGTCGCGCAGCACCTCGCGCCTGGCCTCCATGGTGTCCTGGTCGAGCATCATCGCGTCCTCGTAGCGGCCGAGCAGCCGGTAGGTGAGGGCGATGTTGTTCTGCGCGTTCAGCGTGAGGGAGTCCTGGGCGCCGACGAGTTCCGCGTAGCCCTCGCGGACCAGCTGCGACAGGCTCAAAGCCTCCTCGTAGCGGGCCAGGCTGCGCAGGTCGGCGGCCAGGCTGCCGGCCGCGCGCAGGACCAGCAGGTCGCGGTCGCCGCGGTCGGCGAGCAGCTGCTCGTAGGCGGCGCGGTCGATGGCCTCGGTGGCGGCGTAGTCGCCGGTGGCGCGCATCAGGTTGGCCTGGTGGTGGACGAGGTCCCACAGCCGGGGGTGCCCGGCTTCGAGCAGTTGCGGCCACTGCCCGGTGGCGGTCTCCGCGATCCGCAGGCCGGTCTGGTATTCGCCGGACAGGTAGAGGTAGCGCAGGCAGTTGAGCACCATCCCCTGGATCTCCGGGTTGGTGCTCTCCAGCGCCCCTGACGACTCCAAATGCGGCACGATCTCGGCGTAGCGCGGCCACAGCCGGGTGTCGCTCGGGCGGCCGGGGTCGGCCGCGGCGAGGATCTTGCGGACCACCCGGGAGTAGGTGTTCAGGTCCTCCTCGCGCATGTCGGCGCGGACCGCCTGGTAGACCAGCCGGTGCATCTGGACGACCTCGGTGGAGCCGACCGACTCCTCCGCGGTGGTCTCCTGCGGGTCGGACTGGATGACCGACCACTGGGCCAGTTTGCTGATCGCCGAATTCCACAGCAGCGGGTCGTCCATCAGGCCGCCGAGCTGCTCGGGCACCTCGCGGATCGGCAGGTCGCGCAGCAGCCGGACCGGGATCGGCCCCGGGGCGAAGAAGACGCACAGCCGCAGCAGGTCGACGGCTTCCGGTTTGTCCTCGCGGAGCCGGTTGAGCAGTATCGAGAAGGCGGTGTAGTAGGTCATCTGGAAGTCGGCGGCGACCTTGAGGCCGGGTTCGATGTCGGCGCCGTGCCTGAGCAGTTCGATGTACTCGTCGACGGGGGTGTTGGAGTCGTTGAGCGCGCCGGCGTTCTGGTCGAGGGCCAGGGCCAGGTCGCCCAGTGCCTCGGCGAGTTTGTCGGCGTCGGCCTCGTCCAGGCGGGGGGCGCGGCGCCGGACGAAGGCGACGGACTCCACCCGGTCGTAGACGGGGACCTCGATCAGCGCGCTGTTGTGCTCGCCCCACTCGCGGTTCTGCGAGGTGATCAGTACATGGCCGGGGCCGCTGGGCACCAGGTCGTGGATGTCGTCGGGCTGGTCGGCGCCGTCCAGCACGACCAGCCAGCGCCCGTAGGGCTCACCGCGGCGCAGCGCGTCACGCACCGCCCGCAGCCGCTCGCCGTACTCGCGTCCGGTGACCAGGCCGAGTGCCGGGGCGAGCCCCGCGAGCTTCTCGCGCAGGGTGGCGCGCTCGGCGGCGCGGACCCACCACACCACGTCGTACTCGGGGCCGAAGCGGTAGACGTACTCGGTGGCGATGTGCGTCTTGCCCACGCCCGACAGGCCGAAGAGGGTGACCACCCCGGCCCCCGGGTTCGCCTGCTGGAAGTGCTGGTGCATCTCCCCGAGCACTTCCTCGCGGCCGGTGAAGCGGGTGTTGCGCCGCGGTACCGAACCCCAGACGCCGGGCTGCTCCAGCGGGAAGCGGGGCCCGTCGGCGCCGCCGCGCGGGTCGCCCGCGGAACCGCGGGCGTCGATGCCGAGCCGGGTGAGCAGCCTGCGCTCGGCCTCGGGGGCGCCGAGCCCCCACAGGTCGGCGGCGCCGAGGGCGGCGGCCGCGCTGGGCAGCGCGGCGGGGGTGACGGAGACCGCGGCGAAGCGCTCGCTGTTGGGCGGGACGATCCGGCGCAGCGCGGTGTTCCACTCCTCGTGGGAGCGCGGGCCGAGCCGGAAATACCATTCGGACAGCACGATCAGCACCCGGCCCTCGAAGAGCAGCAGGTCGCCGAGCGCGTCCTCGATACTGCTCTCCGGGGTGATGTCGAGGCGCTGGAGCGCGACCTGCACACCGCGTCTTTCCAGCCTGTCGGCGATCCAGGAGGCCCAGGCCCTGTTGTAGCCCGCGAAGCTGATGGTCACGGGGCCGCGTGCGACTGCCGCCCCCGTGCTGCGCCCTCCGGCCATACGACCGTCTCCCTCATGTGCGTGCGGTGTCCTGACGGACCAACAGGTCGCCTGCGCCAGAAACTACACTGATTGATCCCCCGTTGACGTACGGTCACGCCCGCCTGCGGGCACTTCCCGCCTGATCAGGCACGCCCGCGCCGCCAGATGACACGGGCGGTCTCCACGTAGGCGGTGGCCCGTGCCAGATGGCCGTCGGGCGGCGCGTGGTCCTTGAGCCGGGCGTGATGCGCCGCCATCGCCGTGACCAGGGTGCGGCCCTGCGCGGTGAGGCGGCTGGAGCCCAGCAGCTGCGGCAGCGCGGCCTCGACCTGCTGGCGGCACCGGCAGTGGTCGGCCCAGGCGGCGTCCCTGGCCGCGGGCACCGCGCCGCTCAGCGCCACCCGCAGATGGAAGTCGGCCAGCGCCAGATGGGCGTAGGCGCCCTGGAAGAGGCCGTCGAAGGGCCGCGGGTCGGGACGCCAGGGCGCCCAGTAGCGCGGGCTGTCGTCCGCGGTGTGCAGCACGGTCAGCGCGGACAGCGCGAGCAGCTTGGTGTGCTGGAGCTCGTGCACCAGGGTCGCGGCGAGTTCGAGCCCGCTGCGCGGTGTGCTGCTCAGCAGGGCGCCGAAGGCCTCGCCCCTGGTGGCGCTGCAGTGCGCGGTCGGCGAGCCGGCGAGCGGCACCAGGCAGCCGAGCAGCGCGGCGGCCTCCTGGACCCGCCCGGCACCGCCGAGCTGCGTCCACGGCCCGGCGTCCTGCCAGGCGGTGCGCCAGCGGGCGTGCCTGCCGGGATCGAGGGCGCCGGACACGGTCAGCCCGTACGGGTTGGAGCGGCGCTCCTCGTCGCGGTACGGGTCGACGTCGTCGAGCAGCACCGGCCGCCCATCGGCGGCCCACAGCGCCCTGACGGGCCGCCAGCCCGCCGCCGCGGAGCGCCAGATCCCGTCCGGTCCCGGCCTGACCTCGACCGGTGTCCCGGCGGTGCCGCCGGCCGACGGCACCCGGAGCCACAGCCGCCTGCCGTCGCCCGTGACCCGGACCGCGCAGCAGCCCGCGCCGACCGCGCAGCAGCCGAGGGTGGGCAGGACCAGCAGACCGCCGCGCACCGGCACATCGGCGGTGAAGCGGAGCCCCGCGCGGGCCGCGGCGGCCGCCGCGAGGGCGCCGAGGTGGGCCAGCGCGGCGGCGGGCGGCTGCGGCGGGTCCTGCACGGTCAGGGCGCGCAGGGCGCGCTCCGCCCACGCGCCGGTCATCGGGTAGTGCACGACGCGGTGCGCGGCGGCCGGGTCGGCGCGCTCCGCCGCGGCCAGCAGCCGCCAGTCCGCCAGCACCCTGGCAGCGGCCGCGGGCGGCAGCAGGGCGGGCGGCGCCTCGGCGACGGCGTCAAGCAGCGCGCGCAGCGTGAGCAGCCGCCGGCGGCGCTGCTGGGCCACCAGCTGGTCGAGGGCGCGGGCGTCACCGCCGGTGCTGCCGAAGGCGCGGAGCATGTCGTCGGATACGTTCACCTGGCTGTCTCCCGGGGTGCGTGGCCGCCGCTCGCGGCGCCGGCCGCCGCGGCGAGCCGGGAGCCGATGTGGCGGATCAGGTGGGCCAGGTCGGCGCAGTACACGGACCGGTTGCGGAAGCCGCTGCCGGCCAGGTAGCGGTGGGCGTAGTGGCCGCCGCCGCAGACGGCGACCAGCGCGCAGGCCCGGCAGGCGCTGCCGAGCGCGGCGAGGCCCGCCTGGCGGGCGGCGACGCCGGGGTGGGCCAGCACCTCGTCGAAGGTGTTGCGGAAGACGTCGAGGCCGGTCGCGGCGGCGCCTTCGTACGCGGACTTCAGCGAGTCGACCTGCTCGATGCTGCCGTCGGTCTCGACCACGGCGGCGGTGAAGGGCTGGAGCCCGAGCCGTTCGGTGGCGGCGGGCACCCCGAGCAGCAGCGCGACGCACTCCTCGAACAGCCGCACCCGGGTCTCCCGGCGGCCGGCCTGCCACCAGCGGTCGAAGACGGCCGTCAGCCAGCGGCCGTACGGCGCCGGGTCCGCGGCCGGCGCGGGCAGCCCGGGCGGCGGCGTCGTCCAGTTCCCGTGCGGCAGCAGCAGGTCGATGGCGGGCGGTGCGAAGGCCAGCAGCGACTCGTAGACGTCGACCGGGTCGTGCCGCAGGTCCACCACGCACAGCACCCCGGCGTACGCCTCGGGCGCGGTCTCCGCGAGCAGCCGCAGCCCTGCGGCGGCCGCGGGCCAGCAGGGGCGGCCCGCGTGGTCCACCCGGGCCGCGTTGTGCCCGGGGCGGCCGCCGTCGAGGCTGACGCCGACCCGTATACGCGCGTCGCGCAGCCGGATGATGCGGTCCCGGGTGAGCAGGGTGGCGTTGGTCTGCACGGCGGCGTGCACGGTGCACGGCACGGTCCGCCGCAACCGCTCGACGTCGGCGGCCAGCCGGTCGGCGCCGACCAGCAGCGGTTCGCCGCCGTGGAGTACGACGGCGACCTCGGGCAGCCGGTGTGCGGCGGCGTGCTCGGCGATGCGGTACGCGGTGCGCTCCGCCACCTCGGTGGCCACCGCCCGCGGGCGCTCCCGCCAGCCCTCGTCCTGGCCGGCGTAGAGGTAGCAGTAGGTGCAGGCGAGGTTGCACCGGCTGTGCACCTTGAGGACGAACTGCCGTATCGGCTCTGCGCTCCGCGCGGATCGCCGCCGCTCCTGGGCCACATCGCCTCCCCCCGTGCTCAGGGCCGCCCGCCGGCTCCCGCGGTTGTTCCCGCCGGGCAGCCCACCGCAAACGCCGGCCCGGGGTTTTGGCCTTAACCATCCCCTCCGGCGCTCACACATGCGCCGCCGGCGCCCGGGGCTGTCCCGTGACCCCTGGTGGGCCAGGGTGCGGCGGCAGGCGCGGTACACCGCAAGGCGGTGGGGCGCCCCGGACGGAGTCCGCGGGGAGTACCGCGGCTGCCGCCGCACGTCCGGGACCACGGGACGGGGCCGAGCGCCGGGCTACATCGAGTTGTCGAAGCCCCACAGCGCCTCGCCGCCCGGCGCGGCCAGGCGCAGGCGCAGGTCGGTCACCAGCGCCGCGAGCACCGGGTGCTCGATCGTCCGCAGCGATTCGAGGTCGAGTCCCAGCACGTCGGGCGCGGCCTCCTCCGCCACGGCTGCCGCGGCCTCCGCGGCCGCCGCGCCCTGCGCGCCGCCAGGCGGCTCTGCTGTCATCACGGACCTCCGTGTTCGTTGATCGCGGCAAGGTTCTCGACGGTCCGGCGGCCGGTGTCGCCGCCCTCGTCGGGGAGCTGGCGCCACTCGGCGAGCGCGGCGCGGTAGGCGTTGGCGGCAGCGCGCGGGCGGTGGGCGAGCTCGTAGACCTCGCCGCGCCGATGATGCGCGAGTGCGGCGAGCCGCACCAGGGGTTCCCGGTCAGGGCTGCCGGCGGCCGCGGTGCCGGCCGCCTGTGCGGCGCGCCGGAAGGCCTCGGCGGCGTGGTCGAGGCGTTCCGAGCGGCGGGTGTGCCGGTAGGCGAGCCGGTGCACCTCGCCCAGTTCGAAGTTGATCCTGGCGACCTGGGCGGGCTGCTCCGCGGGCTGCACGGCCCGGGTCAGCACGTGCTCGGCCTCGCGCAGGTCGACCAGGTCCCCTTCTGCGGCGTAGCGCAGCACGAGTGCCCGGCCGAGCATCATCAGCCGGGCGGGCAGCCGGGGGTCGTCCGCGGGGGTCTCCATCCGGCAGTCGCGCAGGACGAGGACGGCCCGGTTGACGAAGAGCTCGCCGCCGGGGAGTGCGGCCCTGTCGAGCAGGGCGGCGCCCCACTCCGCGACGAGATTGCTGTATTCGGGCCGGTCGCGCGGGGTGAGCCGGCAGGCCTCGGCGAACCGCCCTGCGGCCGCTTCGAGTTCGCCCGCGGGCCCGCCCTCGGCGTGCCGGGCGACCCTGATCCGGCCGGCCCTGGCGAGGATGGCGGCGCGCAGCAGCCGGTCGCGGGTCTCGCCGAGCGCGCGGTCGACGAACTGCTGCGCGGCCGGCAGCCGGCCGCCTGCCGCCAGCAGGGCGTCGACCAGGGAGAGGATCGCGGCGACGAGCTGCTCGGCGGGCGCGTCCGCGCGCTGGAGCGCGTCGAGTCCGGCCCGGAAGGACTCGGCGGCCTGCTGCGCGTAGACCTGCTTGCGCTCCCGGTCCACGGCGGCGCCGGCCAGCCGGAGCAGGGCGCGGCCGTGTGCGAGGGCGAGCTGGCTGGGGCGGTCGGCGTTCGGCGGCCACGCGTCGGCGAACGCCTCCAGCATGCCGACGGTCTCCTCGAGCAGCGCGGTCTCACCGCTGAGGGCCCACTGGTCCTCCAGCACCTGCACGCGTTCCAGGGTGGCGTCGAGCACCTCGCCCGCGCCGAGTTCAGGTGCCGCGCAGACCGCGGTCAGTTCGCGGTCGGCGCGGCGCAGGAGTTCCAGCGCGGCGCGGTTGTCGCCCGCGGCGGCCCTGTCGTCGGCGGAGGCACGCAGCACCGCGGCCCTGGCCGAGCGGGCCTTGACCGAGCCGAGGTGGGCGGCCGCGGTCTCCGCGGCGTCCTGCGCCTCGCGCAGCAGCCCGGGGCCGCCGCGCAGCCGCCACAACCGGACGAGCTGCTCGGCGAGTTCGCTCCACAGCTCGGGGTCGGTGCTGTGCCTGAACTCCTCCGCGGCGGCGCGGCGCAGCATCTGCACGGCTTCCAGCAGGTTCTGCACCATGCCCTCGTCGCGGAACCTGGCGACGAGTTCCCTGGCGCGCAGGACGACCGATGAGGTGCCGCCGCCACTGCCGGACGCGGTCCTGCCGCCGGCGCGGGCCGCGCCCGCGCTCCCGGCGAACGGCACGAAGCGCTCCAGGACGCGGGCGGCGACCTCGGCGAAGGGCTGCTGGGAGTGGACGCCGACGCCCGCGGTGCGTTCCTCCCAGGCGGCGTGCCGGACGGCGGAGGCGACCGCGGCGTCGGCCGCGGGGTCGCTCGGCCCGCCGGCGAGCTGGGTGATGGCCAGGGCGGGGAAGTTGGGGCCGCCCCTGCCGAAGCGGTGTTCGACGTATTCCGAGCAGTGCTTGAGCACCAGCAGGGCCTCGTCCAGGCCCAGCGGCTGCAGCAGGATGTCCCGTACGCCGGGGGCGAATTCGTACCACCTGTGGTCGTCGCCCTCGGCCCGCACCACCAGTCCGCTGAGCAGCACCTCGGCGAGTTCCGCGGGGCCGGAGCCGGGCAGCATGGTGCGCTGGACGAGTTGCATGACGGGCAGGAAGAGCGGCGCGGCCGAGAGGTAGACCGCGAGCTGGGCGGCCGCGGGCGAGGCCGCGGCGGGCGACGCGGCGGAGCGGAATCTGGCGACGAGTGCGGCGGGCGACATGGTCTCGCGGCGCGGGCGGCTCACGCTCGCCGGCTGGTCGGAGCGCACCCAGCCGACGGCGGCCGGCACCTCTCCGGGCCCGGTCCCCGCCAGCAGCCGCGCCCAGGCACCCAGCGCCAGCGTGGTGGGCGGCAGTACGGGCACCGGCAGCGCGTCGCCCGCGGGCGGTGTGGTGAATCCGCCGGCGCCTGCCGAGAAGCGCAGCGGCGCGGCGGGCTGCGGGCCGTCGGCGCGGTGCAGCACCCCGTAGGAGACCGGCAGCCGGGTGCGCGACCACAGCCGGGCGGGCAGCGGCTGGAGCACGGCCACGGGACCGTGGCCCGCGAGCCGGTGCAGCAGCCGGTGCGCCTGCCCCGACGACCACAGCGGTCCCGCGCAGTCGCTGACCAGCAGGGTGATCCGGCGTCCCGTCGGATCGCCGAGCTGGTCGGCGGAGCGCAGCGCGGAGGGGTCGGGGTCGAAGTGGCTGCTGACGGCGGGGACACCGTCGGCGGTGGCGTGCAGATGGCGGACCTGCACCTCGCGGAAGGCGCCGAGGCATTCGAAGACGCCGCCGAGTTCGCGCAGCATCCGCTCCCAGACGTACATCGACGACGACGCGTCCATCAGCAGCTGCATGGTGGCGTCGCCGCGGTTGACGGCGCGGAAGACCGGCAGCAGCAGGCCGCCGGCCCTGGCGGTCCGCTCGGCGGTGGCGGCCTCGTCGAGGATGCTGCGCCGCGGCCGGGCCGGGCTGCGGTAGCGCTGGAGCGGCCGCAGCGCCGCCTGGAGTTCGAGCAGGCCGGGCAGCGCGGTGGCCTCGGGGATGGCCACGATGAAACCGGTGCGGCCCGGGTGGCCCTGGCCCGGTTCCGCCGTGCCGGGGTAGAGGGCGACCCTTCCCTCGTCGTCCTGCTCCGGCGGGACCAGCCGGCTGCCGGCCCCGTCGGTGCCGTCGCCGGGGACCTGCGGCAGGTCGCCCGGTGCGCCGGCCGGGCCCTTGACCGACTCGGGGGCCGGTCCCTGCGGCGTGCCCGCCTGCACGGCTTCCGGCGCGGTCGGTACCGACCAGCGCGCGAGCCACAGCGCGTCGGCCACCTCGGTGGTGCCGGGTTCGAGGCCTGCGCGGCTCAGCCTGCGGACGAACTCGGCCATCGGGTCGGGCGCCGGCCAGTCGCTGCTGCCCCCGGTCGGCGGCGGGGCGGGCGGTGGGACAGGCGGTGGGGCCGCCTGGTTCGGCTCGGCGTCCACGGCCGCGTCACCTGGGCCGGTCGAGCCGCTGGATGAGCATGTCCGCGAGCCGGGAACGGGTGGGCGGCGCCGCGTGGTGGGTGAGGTAGATGGCGTTCAGCAGCTGGTCGGTGGCGAGCAGTTCGCTGCGCGAGCGGTCGAGGAAGCGGGCCACCAGGTCCTCGCCGACGGTGGCCGCCTCGTCGCCGAGGTGGGCGCGCACCACGTTGGACAGCCGCTGGTGGTCGGGGCGGTCCAGCTCCAGGTGGATGCAGCGGCGCAGCAGCGGGGCGGGGAAGTCCCGCTCGCCGTTGCTGGTGAGGATCACGAAGGGGAAGGCGCGGCAGCGGACCCTGCCCTCCCTGATGCCCACTCGGGAGCCGTCGTCGGTGAGGACGTCGACCTCCGGCTCGCGTTCCGCGAGGCGTTCGAGCTCGGGGATGGAGTACTCGCCCTCCTCCATCACGTTCAGCAGGTCGTTGGGCAGGTCGATGTCGCTCTTGTCCAGCTCGTCGATCAGCAGCACCCGGGGCTGGGCGGTGGGCAGCAGCGCGGTGCCGAGCGGGCCGAGCCTGATGTAGCTGCCGATGCCGCCGGGCGCGGCGGTACGCGAGTTCGCAGCGATCTGGGTGTCCTGGAGCCGGCCGATGGCGTCGTAGCGGTAGAGCCCGTCCTGCAGGACGCTGCGGCTGACGATGGGCCAGTGCAGCACCCGGCCGAGTCCCAGTTCGTACGCGACGGCGTGTGCCAGGGTGCTCTTGCCGGTGCCGGGGCTGCCGGTGACCAGCAGCGGGCGGCGCAGGTAGAGCGCGGCGTTGACCATCTCCAGCTCCTCGGGGCTCGGCCGGTGCATCTCGGCCATGTGCCGGTACGCGCCGAGCCTGCGGGCCGACGAGCTGTCGGGGCCAGGACCGCGCGCGACCAGCGGCCCGCCGTCGAAGTCCCGCCAGGGCGGGGGCTCCGGCAGGCCGTCGATGCGGGTGTGGGGCTCCCCCGTGCCGCGGTAGATGAGCCATTCGCCCGACTGGCCGATCTCGGTCTCACTCACCTCGATACCTCGCATCCCTCGTCACGGTGCCTCCAGCGGCTCATCGGTCCCGGGCAGCGGCCGGGTCGGATCGTGGTAGAAGAGCATGAGTCCTGTGGACCAGAACTTCTCCGGCATCCCGTCGTCGACCTCGGCGCGCAGCTCCGCGAGCATCCGCGGCAGCCGGCCCGCGGACCTGGCGCTCCGCACCGCGCGGTCCATGCCGCGGTGCAGGTCGGCGCACACCGACTCCTGGGGGACCGGCTGGCGGCGCCACAGGGCGATGCTGTAGCCGCTGCGGACGATGCGGTGCAGGGCCTCGGGCGCGTTGCCCGCGCTGCGGCACAGCACCGGGAGGGTGTCGCGCGGCCGGGCGCGCAGCTCGCTCTCCGCGGGCAGCGGGCTCGGCACCCCCTCGTCGCAGTCCAGGATGTCGGGGCGGGGCGACTGCTCGTGCAGGGCGCGCCAGCGGGCGGCGCGCTCGTCGGCGTCCGGCCGGTCCTCCGCGGGCATGTCCGTACGCCGTATCACCACCGGCCGGTCGGCGTCGATGCCGAGCAGCCTGACGTCGGCGAAGATCCCCACCAGGGCGCCGGGCACGGCCAGTTGGACGACGGCGGACAGGCCGGTGGCATCACAGCGGCGGAAGGCCTCACGCAGCGGATCACGCAGCCTGGCTGCCATGTCCTCCAGCCTGGTCCCGCCGAACTCCTCCTCGATGCACTCCACTTCGCCGCTCTCCGGCACCGCGCTGACCCGCCAGTCGTAGCGGTCCAGCTCCCAGCCGCGCGGGAAGATCTCCACCAGGGCCTCGGCACCGCGCTGTTCGGCGGGCGCCGGGTCGAGGACCGGGATGCCCCTGCCCCGCAGCCGGCCCTTGCGCTCGTCGACCAGGGTGCGGCGGAAGAGCCTGCTGAGCGTGTCGGCGGCGCCCGCGGTCTGCTGGGCCCAGCCCCACAGCGCGCGTTCCGCGGACTCGTCGGTGCCGCTCACCCGCTCGGCGGTGGCGGCGTGCACGGCGTACCGCAGCACCGCCTCCAGCTCCGTGGTGCCGCGCCGCAGGTCGTAGAGCAGGCCGAGGCCGTCGCGCCAGGCGCGCGGGGCGACCGGCAGGCCCTGCGCGGGGCCGCCGCGCACCTCGCTGACGATGTCCAGGAGGCTGCGGGTGCTGGCGGGCGGCGGCAGCTGGGCCAGCAGCCCGAGCAGCCGGGTGCGCTGGCCGGGGGTGAGGGCGCGGCCCGCGCAGGCGTCGATCTCGCCGTGCGCGTCGATCCAGGTGAAGACGTCGGTGCTGAGGAAGGAGTGCCGGTCGTCGTGGTGCAGGTCGTGCGCGGCCATCACCCGGTGGTAGAGGTCGTAGGAGGGGTCGGCCGGGTCGGCGCCCGGCAGTCGCCGCAGCTGCTGGATGCCGACCGCGAGGCCGCCGTCCTGGCCCTGCCTGCGGGCCTTGACGACGCCGATCACCTCGCCGCGCACCAGGTCCACGACCGGGCCGCCGGACACGCCGTGCGGCATCTCGTCCTCGCTGCTGAGCTTGAGCACGCCGGTGCTGCCGACCTGGCCGCTGATGGTGCACCTGCCGTTGTACGACTCCGCGGTGCTGCCGCTGCGGGTGTACCCGAAGAAGGCGACCTGGTTGGTCGTGTACGCCTTGGCGGTGCGCTCGGTCAGCCACACGCAGGGGTGGTCGACCGGGTCGAGCAGCCGGATCAGCGCGAGGTCGGGGGCGGGCCAGCTGCCGCCGCCACCGCCGGCCGGCTCGGCCCACTCGACGACGGCGCCGAGCATGCGGTCGCCCCAGCCGACCGTGACCTCGCGCGCCGCCGGCTGCGCCACACCCGCCGCCTCCTCCGCCTGCTCCGCGTCCTCCGTGCTTGTGCACGCCACGTGGGCGCAGGTCAGCACCCAGTTCGGCGCGACGAAGAAGCCGCTGCCGAAGAGCGGGTGACCGGGCTTCGCGCCGTGGATGCGGACGGTCGCCTCGCTGACCAGCGGGACGAGGGTTTCTGCCGGGTCGAAGGGTTCGGGCTCATCACTGCGCGGTGTCACCCCGCTCCCCCCATGCCGTCGATCCCGCGTGCCACACCCGTCGCAGCGGTCGGCGCGCCCATACACCCCCCCCTGGCCGGTCGTCCCGAAAGGCTAGTGCCTGCCGGTGCCTGCGCGAGGCCCTTCTGGCAACTCCTATCCTTGTCCAGTCTGTCCCCGTCCTTCGCTGTTCTTCCCCGTACGGGGACCCTCCCACCCCTGTTTGAGGAGCAGATCTTGTACTTCACCGACCGCGGCATCGAGGAGCTCGCCGACCGGCGCGGCGAGGAGGAGGTCACGCTCGAATGGGTCGCCGACCGGCTCCGCGAATTCGTCGATCTCAACCCGGAGTTCGAGATTCCGGTCGAGCGCCTGGCGACCTGGCTCGCCCGTCTGGACGACGAGGAGTAGCGCCCGCCCGGCCGGTCCGCCCGGTCACTCACTTGACTTCCCGCTGACGCGATATATCGTGTGTGGAGGGAGGACGCGATATACCGCGTTCAGTCGGCGCTCAGGGAGGACCACCGTGGAACAGACCGTCGCGGAACCCGGGAAGTTCGAGTTCGGGGACGCCATAGACACCCTCCACGTCCGGATCGTCGGGGGCGCGGTCAACGTGGTCGGGATCGACGAGGGGCCGGCCCGTATGGAGGTCACCGAGATCGACGGCCCGCCGCTGCGGGTGCAGCGGGAGGGCACCACGCTGACCGTGGCCTACGACGACCTGACCTGGAAGGGCCTGCTCAAGTGGCACGACCGCCAGGGCTGGCGGCGGCGCGCGGTGATCTCCCTCGCGGTGCCCCAGCACACCTCCGTCGAGGTCGGGGTGGTCGGCGCCGGCGCGGTGATCTCCGGGATCAGCGGCCCCACCGTCGTCCAGGGCGTGAACGGCGACACCACCCTCGTCGGCCTGACCGGCCCGGTGAAGGCCAACACCGTCGCGGGCAACGTCGAGGCCCAGTCCGTGTCGGGCGACCTGCGCGTCAACACCGTCTCCGGTGACCTGACCGTCGTGGAGGGCAGCGGCTCCGAGGTCAGGGCCGACTCGGTCAGCGGCAGCATGGTGCTCGACCTCGACCCCTCGGGCAGCGCCCAGGTCCGGCTGACCACCGTGTCCGGCGAGATCGCCATCCGCATCCCGGAGCCGGGCGACGCCGAGGTCGACGCCAACACCACCAGCGGCCGGGTGTCCTGCGCCTTCGACGAGCTCCAGGTGACCGGCCAGTGGGGCGCCAAGCGGATCACCGGCCGGGTCGGCTCCGGCGGCGCCAAGCTCAGGGCCACCACCGTCTCCGGCGCGATCGCGCTGCTGCGCAGACCGCCGATGGAGGACGCGCCCTCCATCAGGAAGGACATCTGACATGGCACCCGTCTTCGCGCACGGCAGGCTGCGGCTGTATCTGCTCAAGCTCCTCGACGAGTCGCCGCGGCACGGCTACGAGGTGATCCGGCTGCTCGAAGAGCGCTTCCAGGGGCTCTACGCGCCCTCGGCCGGCACCGTCTACCCGCGGCTGGCGAAGCTGGAGAAGGAGGGCCTGGTCACCCACTCCACCGAGGGCGGCCGCAAGATCTACGCCCTGACCGACGAGGGCCGGGCAGAACTCGCCTCCCGCGCCGACGAGATCGCCGGGCTGGAAGCGGAGATCCGCGAGTCGGTGTCCACCCTGGCCGCCGAGATCCGCGAGGACGTCCGCGGCGCGGCCGGCGACCTGCGCCGGGAGGTGCGGGCCGCCGCCGAGCAGGCGCGGTCGCAGTCGGCCGACGGCGGAAGGCCGTTCGGCGACCCCAGGCAGGAGTGGAAGGAGCGGGTCCAGCGCGCGAAGGAGGAGAGCCGCAGGGCCAAGGAGGAGGCCAGGACCGCACGCCGGCAGGCGAAGGCCGCCCGGGACGCGATGGACAGCGCCAGGGACGAGGTCCAGCAGATCGTCCGGGAGGTCCAGGAGCAGGTCCAGTCGCACGCGCACGGCGGCGACTGGCAGGCCGCGGTACGCGAGGGCCTGGCGGAACTGACCCGGCAGCTGGGCCAGTTCGGCGGCGGCATGGGCCGCGGCGGCGGGCAGCGGCCCGGTTCAGGGGCGGGCTCCGCGAAGGCGGCGGGCGGGCCCTGGACGCCGCAGGCGGGCGCCACGCCGCCCGGATCGGCCGAGGACGGGACGGCCGCGGGTGAGGCCGCGGACGACACCCCGCCCTCCGCGGACCCGATGCGCGACCTGGAGCGGCTGCTCGACCGCTTCCGCGACGACATCCGTGACGCCGCCCGCGATCTGGGCGTGGACGACGGCCAGTTGCGCGAGGTGCGCCGCCATCTGTCGGCCGCGGCCGCGCACATCACGGCCGCGCTGCACACCGGCGGGCGGCCCTGAGCGGCGTCAGTTGCCGGTGAGCACGATCTTGCCGAACACCTCGCCGCGCTCCAGCTGTTCGAAGCCCTCGCGCGCCCGGTCGAGCGGCAGGACCGTGTCGATCACCGGGCGCACGCCGGTGGCCGCGCAGAAGGCGAGCAGGTCCTCCAGCTCGTCCTTGGTGCCCATCGTCGAGCCGACGACCCGCAGTTCGAGGAAGAAGATCCGGTTGAGCTCGGTGGCCGGCGGGTTGGGCCCGCTCGTGGCGCCGGAGATGACCAGGGTGCCGCCGGGGCGCAGCGACTTGACCGAGTGCGACCAGGTGGCGGCGCCCACCGTCTCGATGACGGCGTCGACCCGCTCGGGCAGCCGCCCGCCCGGCTCCACCACCCCGTGCGCGCCCAGCTCCAGCGCCCGCTGCCGCTTGCCCGCGTCCCGGCTGGTGGCATAGACCCGCAGGCCAGCGGCCTTGGCCAGCACGATCGCGGCGGTGGCGACCCCGCCGCCCGCGCCCTGCACCAGGACCGCGTCACCGGGGCGTACGCCCGCGTTGGTGAAGAGCATCCGGTACGCGGTCAGCCACGCCGTCGGCAGGCAGGCCGCCTCCTCGAAGCTCAGCTCGGCCGGCTTGGGCAGGATGTTCCAGGTCGGCACGGTGACCCGCTCCGCCAGGGTGCCCTGATACCGCTCGGTGAGCAGCGACCGCCGCTCGTTCGGGCCGACACCGTGGCCGGTCTGCCCGATCACCGAGTGCAGCACCACCTCGTTGCCGTCCTCGTCGATCCCGGCGGCGTCGCAGCCCAGGATCATCGGCAGGCTCTCCTGCCCGAGCCCGACCCCGCGCAGCGACCACAGGTCGTGGTGGTTGAGCGAGGCGGCCTTGACCGTGACGGTGCTCCACCCCTCGCGCTTGTCCGGCTCGGGGCGCTCCCCCAGCTCCAACCCGCTGAGCGGCTGCTGTGCGTCAATACGTGCGGCGTATACGGCGAACATCCCCCGACGCTAACGCACCGGCCCGCCGCCCGCGCCCCCGCCGCCGGTTCAGCCGCCGTCGCCGCCCGCCGCGTCCTCGTCGCCCGCGCCATCCGCGCCGTCCGCGCCGTCCCCGCCGTCCGCGCCGTCCGCGCCGTCCGCGCCGTCCGCGCCGTCCGCGCCGGTGAGCCCGTACCCGGCGCTCGCCAGGAGGGGGGCGAGCGAGTCCGCGGTGACGGCGAAGGCGGCCTGCGTCTCGCCGCCGGGCACCAGGGTGCCGATCACCTCGCCGAGTTCGTTGAGCAGCGGGCCGCCGGCCGCCGACGCGGGCAGCCGCAGGTCGGTGCGGTAGAGCTGGAGGCCGTGCTCGGGGAAGGCCTCGAACTTCTCGATGACGCCGGGAAGCAGCTCGCCGTCGGGCGCGGCCGCCCCGACGAGGTCGCCGATGTGCGTGAGCCGGGGGAATCCCAGCCGCAGCGGCCGGTCCCGCGCGGGTTCCGCCAGCAGCAGCACCGCGGTGTCGACGGCGGTGGTGTCAGGGAGGAAGGCCCGCCGCACGGTCGCCGCCCCGTACACCGTCCGCACGGCCGTCGCCGCGGGGTCCGCCGCCAGCCACCTCCTGCTGGTCAGCACATGCCGCTCGGAGATCAGGAACCCGCCGCCCCCGCCGTCGCCGACCCGGACGAGCGCGGAGCGCGCCGCCGCGGCGAACGCCTCGGGCCGCCCCGGGTCGCGGACGACGGCCCGCAGCGCGGCGGCGCCTTCCAGCAGGCAGCGCCGGTAGCCCTCGACGTCACCGACTCCGGCCAGGCAGCGCAGCCGCCGCCGCAGGTCCTCGGGGTCGGACAGCGGCCGGCCGAACTCCTCGAGCGCGCTCAGCGCGCGGCCGTGGTCGCCCGCGTCGTGCAGCGACCTGAAGCGCGACAGCGGGTCGCGGTCCGCCGCCGCCAGCGAGGCCAGCACATCGTTCCAGCGGGCCATGGCGGCCACGCCCCGCCGCATCCGCCCCAGCCGCTCGCCGAGCTGCTCCACGAGGTGCCGCCCCGCCGGTATCCGGTCGGCGGCGGCGGGCAGCGCGAGGTAGTCCCGCACGGTGGTGAGCAGGTCGCGCAGCGGGCCGCGCAGGGACAGCAGTTCGCTCTCCAGCTCGGCCGGCTCCGGGCCGTACATCTGCGCGAGCAGCCGCTGGGTGGCCGCGTCCGGCGGTTCGCGCGAGGGGCGGTGGGCGCCCAGCCGCTCCCTGAACTCCCGGCACACCCGCTCGCAGTCGTCGTCCGCCCCCTCGGCGAGCTCCCGCAGTTCCCGCTGGATGCGCTCCAGCTCCCGCTGGTCCGTGTGCCGCCTCGACATGGACCTGATCTCCCCCGGCGAGAGCAGCGTGGTGTCGGTGAAGTCCACCGACTTGCTGTTCCCCGTCCCCTTGTCCCGCGCGGTGACCGTCAGCAGGCAGCTGGCGTCGAACTCGAAGGTCACCTCGATCTGCGGCTCCCCCTTGGCCAGCGGCGGGATGCCGGTCAGCGGGACGACGCCGATTCTCGACCGGGGGTCGATCTGCCCGTTGTAGACCTCGATGACCACCTCGGCCTGGTTGTCCCTGACCGTGGTGAACATGTCGGAGCGCTTGGTCGGGATCTTGGTGTTGCGCTCGACGAGTACGGAGAAGCCCTTGCCGCCGCCCTCCTCGCGCACCGCGATGCCCAGCGGGAAGGGCGTGACGTCCAGCAGCAGGCTGTCCTTGAGGCGCCCGGTGAGCACCGCCCCCTGGAGGGCCGCCCCGCAGGCCACGGCTGCCCGCGGGTCGGCAAGCACGGTGCGCCTCAGGTCGAAGACGCGCTCGACGGTCTCGCTGACCAGCGGCGACAGCATCGGGCCGCCGACCAGGACCAGGTGACGGGCCGGCACGGACATGTCCGCCCTCAACCGGTTGCAGACCTCCCGCAGGGTGCGCAGCGAGCCGGCCAGCAGCCCTGCCAGGTCGTCCCTGGTCAGTTCGAGGCGGACCTCGGGCCGGTCGAGGAAGGCGTTGAGGGTGTACTCGGCCTCGTCCTGGGAGGACAGGGCGATCTTGAGGTGCTCCGCCGCGAGCGCCAGCCGCTTCCTGGCCCGGCCCGTGGTGGGGACGTCGATGCCGCGGGCCCGCAGCCGCTGGGCGAGCTCGTCGGCGACGAGGGCGTCGAAGTCCTGGCCGCCGTACTGGTTGTCGCCGAGGACCTGCTCGACGTCGTAGACGTTGTTGTCGACATCGAGAGCGCTGACGTCGAGGGTGCCCGCGCCCAGGTCCACCACGACGATCTGCCCGTCGAGGTGCCGCTGCTGCGCCGCGGCCATGCAGGCGGCGGTCGGCTCGTGGATCAGGCGCAGCGGGGTGACCCCGGCGATCTCGCAGGCGCTGCGGGTGGCGTGCTTGGCGTTGTTGAGGAAGTACGCCGGGATGGTGAGGACGGCGTCCGGCCGCGGCACCGCGAGGTCGTGGCGCTCGGCTGCCCATTCCAGCCACTCGTCCCTGATGTCGCCGAGTTCGGCTCGGGCGAGTTCCGCCAAGCGTTCCCGCACGTGGTCGGCCAGCAGCTTCTCCACCAGGGTCCTGGCGTGCCGGATCAGCCGGGCGGCGACCTCCTCGGGCCGGTATCCGCGGTCGCGGATCTTGAAGACGACGCCGTCGCCCATCCGGCGCTTGGCCGCGCCGATGTGGCCGACCACCCAGGGCGCGAGGATCTGGTCCCCGGTCAGCCCGACGATCTCCTCCCCCTTGTCGGTCACCGTCAGCGTCGAGGCGAACTGCGGCTTCCCGCCGTCCGGGCAGATCACCGGGCGGCCGGTGCCGCTGTCGTAGACGGCGGCGACGCAGGTGGAGGTGCCAAGGTCCAGGCCCCAGGCAGGCGCGAAACGGCGGTCGACGTCGGCCTTCGCCCGCTCCACCCAGGCCGCGACCCGCTCCTCGAACGCGCCGCGGCCGACCGCGCCGACGGCGTCGAGCGCGTCGCGCACCCGCTCGCGCAGCGGCCCGGGTATCGCCGCGTCGTCCCCGGCCACCAGGGTGCGCAGCGCCTCGACCCCTGCGGTGCCGTGTCCCCTGCGCTCGATCGCGCCGAGGCACAGCCGGACGAGTTGCGAGATGTCACCCGCCTGACGCAGGAACCCGTGCAGCCTGGGGTCCTCGACCGCGTCCTCGCCCTTCCAGGTGATCAGGCAGCGGGCCGCCGCCGCGGGGTCGTCGGCCCTGGCGTAGAGGGCGGCGGCCTCCTCGTGGCGGCCGGCCTGCTCATGGAGCCTGGCGGCGCCCAGCAGGTCGCCGCCGGCCTCGCGGGCGGCGGCCCTGGCGGCCTGGCTTCTCGGCGTGTCGTCGCCCTGGAGGACCCGGTCGGCGTCGCCGAACCGTTCGGCGGCGCGGTAGAGGCGGTGCGCCCGGTAGAGGTCGCCGGCGTCCGCGGCGTGCCTGGCCGCCTCCGCGGGATCGCCCGCGGCCTCCTCGAAGCGGCTCCATTCCCGGTGCACGGCCTCGTGCCCGTCGGGCGCCTCGCGCAGCAGGGCGTCCAGGCGGCGCCGTTCGACCGCGACGACGGCCGCGCGCAGGCCGGTCACCTCCGCGCGCCGGCGTGCGACCGGCCCTGCGGGCTCCGCGGCCCGCTCCAGGTGCCCGAGGATCACCGAGGCGAGCCGTACCGCCTCGGTGCGGTCCCCGCGTTCGGCGTGCGCGTCGACGTCGGCGCAGCACACGCCGGCCAGCGCCGCCAGCCGGTCGGTGTCCTGCGCCGGGCAGGTCTCCAGGGCGGCGAAGTGGTCGCCCAGCTCCTCGTGGCAGCGGCTCACCAGGTCCCTGCGCCCGGCGCGTTCGTAGTGCCCGAGCGCGTCACCGGGGCTGCCCGCGGCGAGGAGCAGGTCGCCCGCGCGTCCTGCGAGCGCCCGCACCTCGTCGGCCGCGCCTTCCGCCCCGGCGAGCGCGAGACCGGCGAGCACGTCGTCCAGCCGGGGCGAGGCCTTGCAGCACTCGATCGCCTGCCGCCTGCGCGCGGGGTTGTCGGCCAGCCGTACCGCGTCGGCGCCGCGGCCGAGGAAGAGCCTGACCGGGTAGAGGTCGGGCACCAGGGGCTCGGAGAGGTGGTCGAAGAAGGCCGACCACAGGGCGGCGTCGCCGCCGAGTGCCGCCCGCGCGGTGTAGGCGCGCAGCGCGTCTGTGGTCAGGCGGAGGTCGAGCAGCCCGCTGTCCTGCCGGCGGCGCAGCAGCAGGACCAGGCTGTCGGCGCCGCCCTGTTCGGCGGTCCGCACCGTCAGCCGGCCGGCCGCGCCCCTTTCCAGCTCGCGGTCGCCCAGCCGTTCGGCGACGCGGGCGACCACCGCGAGCACGGTGGTGTCGGTGTGACCGGCCAGGCGGTGCAGGGCCGCCAGTCCGGCCGGGCCGAACGCCTTGGGGTAGGCCTCGGGGGGCAGCCGGGCGTCGTGGCGCTCGAAGAGCGCAAGAGCCGCGCTGGGGTCGTGGTCGAGCCAGAGCACCAGAGCGTGTCCGTACGCGGTGGCGGCGCCGTCCAGGTCCCGGCCGGTGAGCACCGCGGGCCTGAACCGCTGCTCGACGGTCTTCAGCGCCTTCCGCAGCGGGCGGGGCACACCGTCGGACGACCTGCTCAGCACGTGTCCTCATCCCCCGGTGGTCACAAGGCGAGCGTCCTGCCATTCATGCTAACGGCCTTGTGGCGCAAGGGGGATGCGAGTGCACGACCGCGCCCGGCACCTCCCCTGGGGGAGGTGCCGGGCGCGGTGCGGACTCCGCGGGAGCGAAGGTGTCAGGCCTTCTTGGTCTCCCAGAAGATCTTGTCGATCTCCGCGATCAGGTCGAGGGCCTTCTGCCCGGTGGCCGGGTCGTTCGAGGCCTTCGCCGCGCTGAGCGCCTTGAGCGTGTCGTTCACCAACTGGTGGAGCTGGGGGTACTTCTCGAAGTGCGGGGGCTTGAAGTAGTCGCTCCACAGCACCGAAACGTGGTGCTTGGCCAGCTCGGCGCGCTGCTCCTTGATGAGCACCGCACGCGTGCGGAAGTCCGCGTCCTCGTTGGCCTGGTACTTCTCCTGGACCGCCTTGACGGACTCGGCCTCGATGCGGGCCTGGGCCGGGTCGTACACGCCGCAGGGCAGGTCGCAGTGTGCGCTTACCTTCACCTTGGGCGCGAACAGGCGAGTGAACATGGCTGTCCTTCCTCGTGATCGTCTTTCAGGTGGGACATTACTCCCTGGAGGAGTCGTTTTCTCGGGTGCCCCAGCTGGCTTGCGACAAAAGTCTGGTGTCACCCTGGGTCCGGTGGAGGAACGAGCCAGGAGGCGGTAATGCGGGAGCAGGGGGCCAGGCTGTCGTGGCAGCTGGTCGAGGTCACTGGTCCGTCGATGGCGCCCACGCTGCTGCACGGGGACTGGCTGCTGATCCAGAAGATCAGCAGCGGCGCCGAGCTGGTGCGCGAGGGCGACGTGGTGGTCATGAAACACCCGTTGCAGCAGGACCTGCTGATCGTCAAGCGGGCGGTGGAGCGCCGGGCGGGCGGCTGGTGGGTGCTGGGCGACAACACCTTCGTGGAGAACGACAGCAGGGAGTTCGGCACGGTGCCGGACGACATGGTGGTGGCGCGGGCCAGAGGGCGCTTCCGGCCGCCGCGTGAACTTCAGCGCTCGGTGGCAGGCGTCGCGTCGTGGGCGGCGTCCTGCGTGCGGCCGCTGCGGCCCGACCGGTCGTTCTCCAGGCGCTTGCGGGCCCGGTAGGCGGCCACGTTGGCGCGGGTCGCGCAGCGGTCCGAGCAGTAGCGGCGAGACCTGTTGGTGGAGGTGTCGACGTACGCGTTCCTGCAGGGCGCGGCCTCGCAGATGCCGAGCCGGTCCACGCCGAGCGTGGTCAGCTGGAAGGCCAGGCCCATGCAGGCGGTGGCCGAGTAGCTCGCGGTGGCGTTGACCGCCTGGTCGGCGAGGTGCATGTGCCAGTCGGGGCGGCCGGTGGCGTCGAGATGGTCGTGCCCGGAGATCTGCGGGCTGACCGGGAACTCCAGCATCAGGGCGTTGAGCAGGTCCACCGCACGGACCTCGTCCGCCTCGTCCGCCGCCTCGAACACGCCGCGCAGCCGGGTGCGTACGGCACGCAGCCGGGCCACGTCCGCGTCGGCGGCACGGGACCCGGCGTGCGAGGCGGGACCGAAGAGCTCGCGTATGGCGTCGACCGAGGTCAGCGCGTCGGTGCCGCGCAACGGCTCCTCGCTGTTGACGAGGCGCACGGCGTAGTCCGAGTAGTAGGCCAGATCCACAGGTGTGTCCTCTTGGTCCTTTACGGGGTGCGGCCCGGCCCCGGTAACAGCCGGATCGGAGTCCAGGCTATTACCGAAGCGGCCTCCGCGGGCACGGCGGCGCCGGCCGGCACGGTCACAGCACCTTGGACAGGAAGGCCTTGGTCCGCTCGTGCTGCGGCTTGCCCAGCACCTCGCGGGGGCGGCCCGACTCCACGACCACGCCGTCGTCCATGAAGACCAGCGAGTCGCCGACCTCGCGGGCGAAGCCCATCTCGTGGGTGACCACGATCATGGTCATGCCGTCCTCGGCGAGACCGCGCATGACGTCGAGCACGTCGCCGACCAGCTCCGGGTCGAGCGCGGAGGTCGGCTCGTCGAAGAGCATCAGCTTGGGCTCCATGGCCAGCGCCCGGGCGATCGCCACCCGCTGCTGCTGGCCGCCGGACAGCTGGGCCGGGTAGCTGCCCGCCTTGTCGGCCAGGCCGACCCGTTCGAGCAGTCCGGCGGCCCGCTCCCTGGCGACCGCCCTGGTCTCCCGCTTGACCTGGACCGGGCCCTCCATGACGTTCTCGATCGCGGTCATGTGCGGGAAGAGGTTGAAGCGCTGGAAGACCATGCCGATGTCCCGGCGCTTCGCGGCGACCTCGCGGTCGCGCAGCTCGTGGAGCCGGTCGCCGCGCTGCCGGTAGCCGACCAGGTCGCCGTCCACCCACAGCCGCCCGGCGTTGATCTGCTCCAGGTGGTTGATGCAGCGCAGGAAGGTGGACTTGCCGGAGCCCGAGGGCCCGATCAGGCAGCACACCTCCCGCGGTGCGACCTCCAGGTCGATGCCCTTGAGGATGTGGGCGGCGCCGAAGGACTTGTGGACGTTCTCGGCCTTGACCATCGGCTCGACGCTGCCGCCGGCCGGCGGGTCGACCGGGTCGACCGGCTTGGTCATGTTGGGTGTGCTCATGATCAGGCCACCTTCGGTCGGCGCAGGGTGGTCAGGTTGGCCCTGACCTTCTGCCACGGGGTCAGCGGCAGCGACCGCAGCGAGCCGCGGGCGTAGCGCCGCTCCAGATAGAACTGGCCGACGCTGAACACGCTGGTCAGCACCAGGTACCAGATCGACGCGACGAAGTACATCTCCATGATCGCGTTGGAGCCGGTGCCGATGTCGGAGGTGGCGCGCAGCAGTTCCGAATACTGCACGACCGACACCAGCGACGACGTCTTGAGCATGTTGATGAACTCGTTGCCGGTGGGCGGGATAATCACCCGCATGGCCTGCGGGAGGACGATCCGCCGCATGGTCTGCGCGCCGGTCATGCCCAGCGCGTGCGACGCCTCGGTCTGGCCCTCGTCCACCGACTGGATGCCGGCCCTGACGATCTCCGCCATGTACGCGCCCTCGTTGAGGCCGAGGCCCAGCAGGGCGGCCACGAAGGGGGTCATCACGGCGACCGTGTCGTTCTTGTAGAACGGCATCAGGTTGATCGTGTGGAAGATCAGCGACAGGTTGAACCACATCAGCAGCTGCACGTAGACCGGTGTGCCGCGGAAGAACCAGATGTACAGCCAGGCGACGGCTCCGGTGACCGGGTTCTTCGACAGCCGCATGACCGCGAACAGCATGCCGAGCACCAGGCCCATCGCCATCGCGCACACGGAGATGAGCACGGTGTGCCAGACACCGGTGACCACCGTGTGGTCGAAGAGCTTGTCGCCGACCGAGCTCCAGATGATCTTGCCCTGCGAGAAGCCGTAGCCCAGCCAGGCGAGCAGCGCCACCACGACGACGGCGGCTGCCCACCGGCCGTAGTGGCGTACCGGGACCGCCCGGATCGCCTCGTAGGGGCTCGCGGGCGCCTTGTCGTGGGGGCCGGCCGTACCTTCCGGGGTACGGCCGGCCGTCGTCCCGCTCACGTCACGAGCCGCCGTTGATCGCGACGGTGGTGATCGCGCCGGTGGTGGCGTTCCACTTCTGCAGGATCTTGGCGTAGGTGCCGTCGGCGACGATCGCGTCCATGGCGGCCTTCAGCGCGTCCCGCAGCTGGGTGTCGCTCTTGCTCACCGCGATGCCGAAGGGCCCGGCGTCGGACGGCGCGCCTGCCACCTCGAAGTCGGCGCCCTTGCCCGAGGTCTGGGCGATGTAGGCGGCCACCGGGGTGTCGTTGAGGTCGGCGACGGCGCCGCCGGCCTTGACGCGGGTCTGCGCCTGGGCGTCGGTGTCGAACGCCTGGATGGTCAGGCCCTTGCTGCCGCACGCGGTCTTCTGCTTCTTGAACGCGGTCTCGTAGATCGTGCCGCGCTGCACTGCGACGGTCATGCCGCACAGGTCCCCGAGCGCCTTGACGCCCTTAGGGTTGCCCTTCTGCACCAGCAGCGAGGAACCGGAGTTGTAGTAGTCGACGAAGTCGACGCCGGTGCCGATCTTCTTGCCCTTGTCGTCCAGTCCGTCCTGGCGGGCCTTGGTGTCGCTCATAGCGGACATCACGATGTTCGACCGGCCGGTCTGCAGCGAGGTGATCAGGCCGTCGAACGTGCCGTTGGTGAACTTGAACGTCACGCCGAGCTTCTCGCCCAGCGCCGCCCCGAGGTCCGGGTCGATGCCGACGATCGAGCCGCCCTGGCTCTGCTCCATGGGGGGGTACGAGGCGTCGGTGCCGACCTGGATCACCTTGGAGTCCTGGATCGTCTTCGGCAGCTGGGAGAACAGCGAATCCGGAGTCGCGCTGGTCGTGGCGCCGGCACCGGCACCGGCGGCGCTCGTGGAGGGCGCCGCGTCGTCCTTCTTGGTCTGGTCGCCGCACCCGGTGAGCACCAGGGTGCCGGCGACCGCAACGGCGGCGACCGCGCTGAGCCGGGAAAGGGCGGTGGTACGCCTGGTCGTGCGTGCGGTCATCGCTGAGTCCTCCTGAAGAGGTGAGGTGTCGTGCGGGCGGGTTGGCACACGCCTTCGAGTGCCGCCACCGTGTGTGATCTGTGCATCTTGCCATCCGGACAGCGCCGACCGGGCTCCCCGTTGTGTCAAAATCGGATAACGGGCGATCCCCGGGCTCCCATCGGGCCGGCACACCACGGCAGGACCACGATGGAGCCCCGCCGACCAGGGCGGATCGATTCGCTTTAGTGACCTTAAAGAGTCTTCCGGTAGAACGGATCCCCACCCCTCATCCGGGGCCGGTGCGCGTGCGGCGCACCAGGCGTCCCTGTCCCCCTTCGCTCACTCGTCACAGGTGACACGGACGTCGAGCCCACCTTGCTCCGCGCCTCGGGGCGAGTAATCTCCCTCATCTATGACAAAGGGGTCAAAAGTGGCAACGGAGACCGTCAACCCTCGAATCGACGGCGGTTCGGGCACTGAAGGCGATACGGACGACATCCCCCTCGATCCGGTGTTCGCGCTGCACCGCGGCGGCAAGATGGAGATCACCTCCACCGTGCCGGTGCGCGACGCCGCCGACCTGTCGCTCGCGTACACCCCCGGAGTGGCGGAGGTCTGCACCGCCATCGCGGAACAGCCCGAGCTGGTGCACGACTACACCTGGAAGTCCCAGGTCGTCGCCGTCGTCACGGACGGGACCGCGGTGCTGGGGCTGGGCGACATCGGCCCGGAGGCGTCGCTGCCGGTGATGGAGGGCAAGGCGATCCTCTTCAAGCAGTTCGGCGGGGTGGACGCGGTGCCGATCGCACTGGCCTGCACCGACGTGGACGAGATCGTGGAGACCGTGGTCCGGCTCGCGCCGTCCTTCGGCGGGGTGAACCTGGAGGACATCTCCGCGCCGCGCTGCTTCGAGATCGAACGGCGGCTCGTGGAGCGGCTGGACATCCCGGTCTTCCACGACGACCAGCACGGCACCGCGGTCGTGACGCTGGCCGCGCTGCGCAACGCGGCGAAGCTGACCGGCCGGGACATCGGCACCCTGCGGGCCGTCATCTCGGGCGCCGGCGCGGCCGGGGTCGCCATCGCGAAGATCCTGCTGGAGGCGGGCATCGGCGATGTCGCCGTCACCGACCGCAAGGGCGTGGTCCACGAGGACCGCGACGACCTCAACCCGGTGAAGCGCGAGCTGGCTTCGTATACGAACCGGGCCGGGCTGACCGGATCTCTGGACTCGGCGCTGGCCGGCGCCGACGTCTTCATCGGCGTGTCCGGCGGTACGGTCGCGGAGTCCGCGGTCGCCACGATGGCGAAAGGCGCCTTCGTCTTCGCGATGGCCAACCCGACCCCGGAGATCCACCCCGAGGTCGCGCACCGCTACGCCGCGGTGGTCGCCACCGGGCGCAGCGACTTCCCCAACCAGATCAACAACGTGCTGGCCTTCCCCGGCATCTTCGCCGGCGCCCTCCAGGTGCGCGCCTCGGCCATCACCGAGGGCATGAAGCTCGCGGCCGCCGCGGCGCTGGCCGACGTGGTCGCCGACGAGTTGAGCGCGGACTGCGTGATCCCGTCGCCCTTCGACGCCCGGGTCGCGCCCGCCGTGACCGCCGCGGTCGCGGCCGCGGCTCGCGCGGAAGGTGTCGCCAGGCGCTGACCTGCGCGAACGGCCGGTGTCCCGCGGGACACCGGCCGTTCGGCTTTCGATGTGACGAGCGTCACACCGGAAGCCGTCACACTCTGGGCGTCCAAGCCCTCATATGTATGCCCGGCGTGACGCCGGGTCACGGAGCACCCCCGTTCGCCCGGCCCCCCGTACCGGCGAGCGGGGGTGTTTCCCGTCGTGCTCCGGAGGGGGGAGCACGGCCCGCACCGCCGCGGGGGCGGCGGCGCCGGGTGAGTCGGCACGCGGGGCCACGGGGGCATGGGACACGGGCGATCGGGGCTCAGACCTCGTCGGCGAGTTCCTGGAGCAGCCGGCGCTTCGGGCGGGCGCCCACCATGACCTTCACCGGCTCACCGCCGCGGAAGAGCAGCAGCGTCGGCATGGACATCACACCGTAGGCGGCCTGGGTGGCCGGGTTGGTGTCCACGTCGAGCTGGACGATGCGCAGCCGGTGCGCCTCCTCCACCGCGATCTCCTCCAGGACCGGGGCGATCATCCGGCAGGGCGGGCACCAGGCGGCGGTGAACTCGACGAGCACCGGCAGCTCACCGGCCAGCACCTCGGCGGCGAAGGTCGCATCGGTCACGGTCGGTACCGCACTCCGGGTGGTGGTCATGGCGTGGAAGTCCCCTCGTCGTGCCGCTCGGCATGAGCGGCGGTCAGTTCGCACAGCGGTTCCGCGGCGACGTCGCCCCCGGCCGCGCCCGCCTCCCGCTCGGCCCGCAGCAGTTGGGCGGCGACCTCGGCGCGCACCGAGGTCAGCCGGTCCACCCACGCGTCGATCTCCGCCAGCTTGCTGCGGTAGACCGCGAGCGAGGCGGCGCAGGTGTCCCCCGCCGCGTGCCCGGCTCGCAGGCACTCCACGAACGGCCGGGTCTCCTCCAGGCCGAAGCCGTACTCCTGGAGGGTGCGGATCTGCTCCAGCATCCGCAGGTGCTCCTCCCCGTAGCTGCGGTAGCCGTTGCCCGCGCGGTCGGCCGGCGGCAGCAGGCCGAGGGATTCGTAGTAGCGGAGCGTTCGCGGCGTGGTGCCGGCGCGTTCCGCGAGTTCGCCGATGCGCATGGTCACGACGGTAGACCTTGACGTACGCGTCAGGGCCAGCCCTGTTTTGCGCGGAGTCCGGGGCCGGGACCAGGGGTTGGCAAAAACTTTCAGGATTTACGCACCGGGAGTTGCTGACTTCCAGCAGATCTCGGCAGGCTGCGCCCAGCACTTCTCTCCATGCACGCACCACCCGCAACGCGAGGAGCCTGAATGCACCGCCCGAACGGACCCACCCGCCGCCGGCGCACCCTGTCACTGGCCGCCGCCCTGTCCCTGCTGGCCGGCCTGTCGGCGACCGCCGTCACCGCGACCGCGGCGCGCGCCGCCGACCCGCAGTCCGCAAGGCAGGCGGAATTCACCGCGGCGGCGCGGGAGTTCGGTGTACCCCTGCCCGTGCTCGAAGCGGTGTCGTACTACGAGACCCGCTGGGAGGCGCACGCCGGGCAGCCCGACGCCGCCGCGGGCCACGGCCCGATGGACCTCACCGACCTCACCGCCGCGACGCTGGACGCGGACGGCCTGAGCACGCAGTCGCCGCGCTACGCCGACCTGCTCACCGCCCCCGCCGAGCACACCGCGGCGGCCGCGGCCCGCCTGCTGGGCACGACCACCGCGGACGTGACCGGCGACGAGGTGCAGAACATCCGCGGCGGTGCGGCCCTGCTCGCCTCCTACGCGAAGGGCTACGGCCACGGCAGGCTGCCGCGCACCACCGACGGCTGGTACGCCGCCGCGGCCCGCTACAGCCAGTCCACCGAGGACAAGGTCGCCCAGGCCTTCGCCGACGGCGTGTGGTCCACCATGACCGCGGGCGCCTCCCGCACCACAGCGGACGGCCAGCTGATCACCCTGGCCCCGGTCCGCCACCTGCACCCCGACCGCGGCGACGTGCGCAAACTGGGGCTGACCGAGGTCACCCCGCCGCGCAGCGACACCCCAGCGGAGTGCCCCAAGTCGCTGCACTGCGACGTCATCCCCGGCGCCTACACGCTGCTCGACCCGTCGAACCTCGCCGACTACGGCAGCCACGACCTGGCCGACCGCCCGAACGGCGACCTCGACATCCGCTACATCACCCTGCACAGCACCGACGAGACCTACGACGGCACGCTCGACCTCTTCCGCGACCCGACCTACGCGGCCGGCGCCCACTACGTCGTCCGCTCCCAGGACGGCCAGGTCACCCAGATGATCCCGACCAAGGACATCGCCTGGGACAGCGCCAACCGGTCCTTCTACCAGCACTCCATCGGCATCGAGCAGGAGGGCTGGGCGACGCACGGTGCCGCCTGGTTCAGCGAGAACCTCTACCGCTCCACCGCGTCGCTGGTGCGCTACCTCGCTGCGAAGTACGACATCCCGCTGGACCGCGCGCACATCCTCGGGCACGACAACGTGCCCGGCGGCACCGAGGCCGGCGTCGCCACCCAGCATTGGGACCCGGGCCCCGGCTGGGACTGGGAGCACTTCTTCGACCTGCTCGGCGCGCCGATCCGGGCCACCGCCCCCGCGGGCTCGGACGTGGTGGCGATCAAGCCGGGCTACGCCCGCAACCCGCAGTCCACGACCTACTGCGACGACGTCCAGGGCTACAAGCAGTTCCCCGGCCCCTACCGCAGCTTCGACTGCCCGGTGGCCTCGCAGGACGCGCCGGCCTCCTTCGTCCCCCTGCACACCGCGCCGAGCACCTCGGCCCCGCTGGTCGCCGACCCGTACCTGCACCCGGACGGCTCCGCCGGGACCGCCGCGATGAACGACTGGGGCGACAAGGCCCCCGCCGGTGAGCAGTACGTCGTCGCCGACCGGGCGCCCGGCTGGACCGCGATCTGGTGGGGCGGTACCGAGGCCTGGCTCCAGGACTCCGCCGCGCACCCCGCCACGGTGCCGGTGCGGGCCGCCCGCATCGTGCCCAAGCCGGGCGTCGCGTCCGTCCCCGTCTACACCACGGCCTACCCCGAGGCCTCGGTCTACCCCGCCGACTTCGTCGCCTTCGAGGGCGGCGTCGCGCCCAGGCCGCAGCTGGCCCGCGCCAAGTACTCGATCCCGGCAGGGCAGTCCTACGTGGCGGCGGGCCCCGCCGTCGCCACCGACTCCTACTTCGCGATCAACTACGACGGATCGGCGCCCTACGACCAGCACGACTTCGTCGGGAAGACGAAGGTGTACGAGATCGTCTACAACCACCGGGTCGCCTTCGTGAACGCGGCGGACGTGGACGTGGTCCCGGCCGCGCGCTGACGCGGTCCCGCGGGGGCGTTCCGCGCGCCCCCGCGGGTGCCACGGAAAGCGCGAGCCCTTCATGGGGGAGGGCTCACGCTTTCCGGGGCAGGCCGGCCGGCTGCAGCGGGCGTCGGGCGGTGCGGTCGTCAGGCGCCGCGTTCGTGCTCGTCAGGCGGGGCGGTCGGACTCCAGGGCCTCGTGGGTGAGCCGCAGCGCGCGGCTGGAGGTGTCGTACGTGCGCTGCGCGACGCAGACGAAGAGGCAGTCGACCACGACGAGCTGGCTGATCCGGGAGGCCATGGCCCCCGGTCTGAAGGTGGTCTCGCGCCCGGCCGAGACGAGCACGTGGTCGGCGAGCCGCGCGGCCGTCGAGAGCGGGTGGTTCGTGATCACCACCGTGGTCGCCCCCTCGGCGGAGGCCCGCCGCAGCGGTTCGAGCACGTCGCGGCTCTCACCGGAGTGCGAGACCGCGAGGAAGACGTCCCCGGGTCCCAGCAGCACCGCGCTGGTGAGCGCGGACTGCGAGTCCCCGTGCGCGTGGCAGGGCCGCCCGATGCGGGCCAGCTTCTGCTGGAGGTCCTGGGCGACGAGCCCGGAAGCGCCGACTCCGGCGATATGCAGCTGCCCGCCGCCGCAGACCGCCCTGACGGCGGCGTCCAGCTCCGCGGGATCCAGCTGCGTCGCCGTCTCCTGGACGGCCTGCGACTCGGTGTGGACGAGCTTGGCGATGACCTCCGCCGCCGAGTCCTCCTGGGTGATCCCGGCGCTGAGCGTGGAGCGCGGCGCCTGTCGCGCGGCGGACGCGGCGAGGGCGAGGCGCAGTTCGGGGTACCCGGCGAAGCCGAGCGCCCTGGCGGTCCGCACGATGGACGACTCGCTCGTCCCGGCGAGCGCGCTGAGTTCCGAGATGGTGCTGCGGGCGACCTGTGCCGGGTCCTCCACGATGAGGGAGGCGATCCTGGCGGCGGCGGGGGTGAGCGAGGGCAGCAGCCCCCGCACCATGGCGGTGAGCGCGTCGGCCGAGTCACTGGGCGCAGTGGCGTCCCATGATCGGTCGGTCGGTGACTCCTGGACTATTTGGTACACGAGACAAAGCATGCACCGCGAAACACCCTTCTGGGACCCGGGGGTGAAGAATCCCGTTCCCTGGACGGCGCACGGGGAACGGCCGCCCCACGCGGTGGATGTCACACGTCCGGGTGACAATGGCCGTGTGTGTGCCGCACCGTCACTCCTGGAACCGCGACCGCCGTCGCCGCTGGCCGAGGTCGCCGACGACCGGCTCTCCCGGCATGGGGTGCGGCTGCTGCTCAAGCGGGACGACCTGATCCACCCGGACCTGCCGGGCAACAAGTTCCGCAAGCTGCGGCTGAATCTGGCCGCCGCCGTGGCGGCCGGCCACGACACGCTGCTGACGTTCGGCGGCGCCTACTCCAACCACGTGCGGGCGGTCGCCGCGGCCGGGCGGCTGCTCGGGCTGCGCACGGTCGGGGTGGTGCGGGGCGACGAGCTTGCGGACCGCCCGCTGAACCCCTCGCTCGCCGCGGCCGCGGCCGACGGCATGCGGCTGGATTTCGTCGATCGGGCGACCTACCGCCGCAAGGCCGAGCCCGAGGTGCTGGCGGCGCTGCTCGACCGGCACGGCCGCGCGTACGTCCTTCCCGAGGGCGGGTCGAACGCGGCGGCGGCCGTGGGGTGCGCGGACCTGGGCCGGGAGCTGCGCGGCGCCGCGGACGTGGTGGCGGTGGCCTGCGGTACCGGCGGCACCCTCGCGGGGCTGGCCGCGGGGCTCGCGGACGGGCCGGGGGACGGCCCGGAGGCGATCGGCTTCCCGGTGCTGCGCGGGGGCGCGTTCCTGGCCGGCGACGTGCTGCGGCTCCAGCAGGACGCCTTCGGCGGGCGCAGGGGGCGCTGGCGGCTCGACGACCGCTTCCACCACGGCGGCTTCGCCAGGACCAGCCCCGCCCTCGAGGAGTTCGCCGCGGACTTCGCGCGGCGGCACGGCCTCGACCCCGAGCGGGTCTACGTGGCGAAGATGCTGCACGGGGTGGTGACGCTGGCCTGCGCCGGCGCCTTCCCGCCGGGCACCCGGGTGGCTGCGGTGATCACGGGATGACGTGCTCCCGTGCGCCCCTTACGCCGGTCACATCACCCGAACGTAACCTGGTGGCATGATCCGCGCCGCGACCCCCGCCGACCTGCCGGTCCTGCACGCCCTGATCCGCGAACTCGCCGACTACGAGAGGGCGCTGAGCGAGGCGAAGGGCACCGAGGAGCAGTTGCGCACCGCGCTTTTCGGCCCCGATCCGGTCGCCCACGCGCTGATCGCGGCCGACGACACGACGGGTGAGCCGGCCGGCTTCGCGCTGTGGTTCCGCAACTTCTCCACCTGGACCGGCACCGCCGGCCTCTATCTGGAGGACCTGTACGTACGCCCGCAGGCGCGCGGCGCGGGCCACGGCAAGGCGCTGCTCGCCGCGCTCGCCGCGATCTGCACCGAGCGCGGCTGGTCGCGTTTCGAGTGGTCCGTGCTCGACTGGAACGAGAAGGCGCTCGGGGTCTACCGCTCGATCGGCGCCCTGCCGCAGGACGAGTGGACCGTGCAGCGCCTGACCGGCCCGGCCCTCGCGGCACTGGCCGCGCAGGCGGGCGGGGGTGCCGCGGACGCGGCCGCCACCGGCCGTTCGCACGGCCGGTCGGACAACCGGACGAATTCGCATGCGAATTGAGACCTCGGAGAGCTACCCACGGTCCGTGCCCATGCGCTTACCATGGGTGACAGGACGGAATCGCTTCCCGCCCCTGGAAGGCCCGCGGGCCGGCTCGCCCATGGCGGCGACCGTGCTCCGTCCGGGCGACATCAGGGCGCGGATCGCGATAGCGTCGCTGCGAACCAGAGCAATCACTGTGTGCCACCTTGGAGGTGAGGGTGTCCCAGAGCGCAGGCGAGCCCGGGTCGAAGGACTTCGTCGAGGTCCGGCTGCCCGCGGCGGGGGCGTATCTGTCGGTCTTGCGGACGGCCACGGCCGGTCTCGCGGCCCGATTGGACTTCACCCTCGACGAAATCGAGGATCTGCGGATCGCCGTCGACGAGGCGTGCGCGATCCTGTTGCAGCAGGCGGTACCCGGAAGCGTGTTGAGCTGCGTGTTCCGGCTGGTCGGGGACTCGCTGTGGGTCACGGTCGCGGCGCCGACCACCGACGGCCGGGCGCCGGAGCGCGACACCTTCGCCTGGACGGTGCTGTCCGCACTGGCCGGCGAGGTGGACTCCACCGTGGCCGAGGACAAGACGGTCAGCATCAGCCTGCACAAGAAGCGCGGCGCCGTTCCAGGGCTGTCGTGAGGGTCGCGGACAGGGCGGCGCCGCCGCCGACGTCGTCAGGGTCAGCGTGTCCCGGTCCACCTGCGGGCCGGTGAGGGTACAACCGTGCAGGAAGACGGGGAATCGCCATGAGTGCTGAGCTGTCCCGGGGGGAGAACCCCGGCACACCCGCGGAGCACGACGTGCCCGCGGCGCGCGGTCGCGCGTCCGTACCCGCCCAGCAGCCGGACCCCGCGGGTCCGGTCGGGCGGCCGCAGGCGGCAGGCGAGGCGGCCAGGCCCCATCCCGAGCCCGTGGGCGGGCAGACCCGTAGGGACGCAATGGACGCGGCGGAGCAGGCGAGAACGATGGAGCAGCAGCCGGACCAGCCGGCCGGGAAGCGACCGGAGAAGCAGCAGGACGAGCCGGACGCGCCGCAAGCCGGACAGCAACCAGGGCAGCAGGCGGAGCCGGAGGAGCAGCCGGCGGCGCACGACCCGCACGACAGGGCCGGCGCACGGGCGCTCTTCGTCGAGCTCAGGGGGCTCCCGGAGGGCTCCCCCGAGCGCGCGGAGCTGCGCAACCAGCTGGTCCGGATGCATCTGCCGCTGGTCGAGCACCTGGCCCGGCGCTTCCGCAACCGCGGCGAGCCGCTCGACGACCTCACCCAGGTCGCCACCATCGGGCTGATCAAGTCGGTGGACCGCTTCGACGTCGACCGCGGGGTGGAGTTCTCCACATACGCGACGCCGACGGTGGTCGGTGAGATCAAGCGCCACTTCCGCGACAAGGGCTGGGCGGTACGGGTGCCGCGCCGGCTCCAGGAGCTGCGGCTCGCCCTCACCACCGCGACCGGCGAACTGTCGCAACGGCACGGCCGCGCGCCGACCGTCCACGAGCTGGCCGAGCACCTCAAGATCTCCGAGGAGGAGGTCCTCGAAGGGCTGGAGTCGGCGAACGCCTACAGCACGCTGTCGCTGGACGTGCCCGACACCGACGACGAGTCGCCGGCTGTGGCCGACACCCTCGGCTCCGAGGACGAGGCGCTGGAGGGCGTCGAGTACCGCGAATCCCTCAAGCCGCTGCTCGAACAGCTGCCGCCGCGGGAGAAGACGATTCTGCTGCTGCGGTTCTTCGGGAACATGACGCAGTCGCAGATCGCGCAGGAGGTCGGCATCTCCCAGATGCACGTCTCGCGCCTCCTGGCGCGGACCCTCGCGCAACTCCGCGACAAGCTCTTGATCGAGGAATAGCCCCTCCCGGGTTCCCCTCGGCAGGGGCGCCCCCTGCGGAAGGCGGCAACCCCCAGGCGAAGCTCTGGGGGCGGAACTGCGCGCGCAACCGGCCACCGGCCCGTGGTCCGTGTGCGACAGCAACAGCCCCTTCGGGACGGAGCGACCCGCGCCCCCGGTGGGGGCTTGTCGCGCAGTTCCCCGCGCCCCTGAGGTGGCGGCGGTCGTCGCCACGTGACGGCCGTACGCGGCTGGCCGCTCCGTTCTCCCCCAGCGCTTCGCCTGGGGGTGCCCCCACGCGGCCCTGTGGGGCGCCCTTGCGGAAGGCGGCAACCCCCAGGGGCGCTGGGGGTACCCCCAGGCGAAGCTCTGGGGGCGGAACGGCGCGCGCAACCGGCCACCGGCCGGTGGCCCGGATACGACAGCAACAGCCCCTTTCGGCCGGAGACGACCCGCACCCCCGGCGGGGGCTTGTCGCTCCGTTCTCCCCCAGGGCTTCGCCTGGGGGTGCCCCCACGCGCCCCTGGGGTGGCGGCGGTCCGTCGCCACACCACAGCAAGTCCTCACGCCCTGTGGGGCGCCCTTGCGGAAGGCGGCAACCCCCAGGGGCGCGGGGAACGGCGCGGGCAACCGGCCACCGGCCGGTGGTCCGTGTGCGACAGCAACAGCCCCCCCGGGACCGTGACGACCCGCGCCCCGGCGGGGGCTTGTCGCGCCGTTCTCCCCCAGGGCTTCGCCTGGGGGTGCCCCCACGCGCCTCTGAAGGGGCACCGCCCGTCAGGGGGAGGTGCGGCGGATGCCGAGTGCGTCGGTGGTCGACGGGTGGACGAGGCAGACGAGCCCGGCGGCCGCGAGGGCGCCGAGCAGGACGCCGCCCCACACCACCGCTCCGGAGGAGTGCAGCATCGTCCAGGCGATCGGCACGATCAGCAGCTGCATGATCAGCGCGGGCCCGCGGCTCCACCGCCGCGCCTTGCGCAGCCCGTACGCGGCGGCCAGCGGCAGCGCGGCCATCACCAGCACGGTCAGCCCCGCGAGCACGGCGTTGTCGCTGTCGGTGAAGAACATCGTGACACCCCACGCGGCGACCGCGAGCCCTTCGAGGCCGGCGATGGCGGCGGCGGCGATAAGCCGCGGGGTCGGGGCCGCGTCCGGCGCCTGGGCGGCCGCTGAGGGCTCGGGCGAGGGGTCGAGGGGGGTCTGGCTCACACCACTCAGCGTAGCCCGATGCGAAAAACGGTAGGTACGCTATCGGGCATGCGCGCTCTTCTCGTCGTCAATCCTGCCGCGACCACCACCAGCGCGCGGGTGCGTGACGTGATCAGCACCGCACTGGCCAGTGATCTGAAGCTGGAGGTCGCGACCACCGAGTACCGCGGGCACGCGCGGGATCTGGCCCGCCGGGCGGTGGAGGGCGGTGAGGTCGAGCTCGTGGTGTCGCTCGGCGGCGACGGCACGGTCAACGAGATCGTCAACGGCCTGCTGCACCACGGACCCGACCCGGACGCCCTGCCGCAGCTCGCGGTGGTGCCAGGCGGCTCGACCAACGTCTTCGCGCGCGCCCTGGGGCTGCCCAACGACGCGGTGGAGGCGACCGGCGCCCTGCTGGACGCGCTGCGCGTCCGCTCCTCGCGCACGGTCGGCCTGGGGCTGGTGAGCGGGACGCCGGGCACCGAGGACGAGGGGGTGCCCGACCGCTGGTTCACCTTCTGCGCGGGCTTCGGCTTCGATGCCGGCGTGGTGGGCCGGGTGGAGCAGCAGCGGGAGTTGGGCAAGCGGTCGACGCATGCGCTGTATCTGCGCCAGGTGGCGCGGCAGTTCGTGGCCGACCCGCACCGCAGGCACGGCACGATCACGGTGGAGTGTCCGGGCGAGGAGCCGGTGGCCGGTCTGACGACGGCGATAGTGTGCAACACCGCGCCGTGGACGTATCTCGGCAACAGGCCGGTGTACGCCTCCCCCGAGGCGTCCTTCGACACCGCGCTTGACCTGCTGGGTGTCAGCAAGATGTCCACTTTGTCGGGCACACGCTACGCGGCGCAACTGCTCCGTTCCACTCCGGAGCGCGGGCCGCGCGGGAAGCACACGCTGGCCCTGCACGATCTGACGGACTTCACCTTGCAATCGCAGGCGGCACTGCCGTTTCAGGTGGATGGTGACCACCTCGGGCTGCGTACGAGCGCGACCTTCACAGGCGTACGCCGTGCACTGCGTGTGATTGTGTAAGTGGAAGAGCCTAAAGTCCTTTTACTCGAACGTTTAGACTGCCCTGCACCCCATGGAAGTACGGCTGTGATCGAGGCGACACCGAGGAATCAAAAAAAACTTTCCTGAAGGGGTTGTATCTCCCGCCGAGGTTTGCGAGTCTCTAGGTGGCGATCGGGACGGCCGACCAACCGGCCCCCTTGAGAGCCCGAATCTTCCACCTCACACCAGCGGGACTGCACCAGTGAAGACTGGGTGGCGTCCCGTTCGCTGTGAAGGGATTCGTGAAAGCGTTCACATTCACAAGCAACGTGCTTGTCACACAAGGAGTTGGAGCAGCCATGGACTGGCGTCACCGCGCCGTTTGCCGCGAGGAAGACCCCGAGCTCTTCTTCCCCATCGGCAACACCGGTCCTGCGCTGCTGCAGATCGAGGAAGCCAAGGCCGTCTGCCGCCGCTGCCCCGTCATGGAGCAGTGCCTGCAGTGGGCGCTGGAGAGCGGCCAGGACGCCGGTGTCTGGGGTGGCCTCAGCGAGGACGAGCGTCGCGCAATGAAGCGCCGCGCCGCCCGCAACCGGGCCCGCAACGCCAGCGCCTGACGCGCAGCCTTCCCACCGAGCCGCAGCGCGCAGCACCTGTCACACGCGCAGCACGCAGCATCCGAAAGCCCCCGTACCAATGACGGTACGGGGGCTTTCGCGTGCCTGGGGCACCGGCCGCCGCCGGGCCGCGGATCCGACCGGCGGCTGACCGTGCGAACGGTCAGCTCTCCAGGGGGAGTTCCAGGATCACCCGGGTGCCGCGGACCGGGGCGGGGAGCATGTCGAAGGTGCCGCCCAACTCGCCGACGACCAGGGTGCGGACGATCTGCAGGCCGAGGTTGCCGGCCTGCTGGGCGTCGAAGCCGGGCGGCAGGCCGCGGCCGTCGTCCTGGACGGTGATGGTGATCAGTTCCCTGCCGCGGGTCGCGGTGATGTCGACACTGCCCGACTCCCCCGGCCCGAAGCCGTGTTCGAGGGCGTTCTGCAGCAGTTCGGTGAGCACCATCGACAGCGGGGTGGCGATCTCCGCGGTGAGGATGCCGAACCGGCCGCTGCGCCTGGCGGTGACCCGGCCGGGTGAGATCTCGGCGACCATGGCCAGCACCCGGTCGGCGATCTCGTCGAACTCGACCCGCTCGTCCAGGGTCTGCGACAGCGTCTCGTGCACGATGGCGATCGAGCCGACCCGCCGCACCGCCTCCTCCAGCGCCTCGCGGGCGCTGTCGGAGTCCATCCGGCGGGCCTGCAGCCGCAACAGGGCCGCGACCGTCTGGAGGTTGTTCTTCACCCGGTGGTGGATCTCCCGGATGGTGGCGTCCTTGGTCATCAACTCGCGCTCGCGGCGCCGCAGTTCCGTGACGTCGCGGAGCAGCACCAGGGAGCCGGTGTGGACGCCCTTGGGCTTGAGCGGGATGGCGCGCAGCTGGATGACGCCGTCGCCGCCCTCGACCTCGAACTCGCGCGGCGCCCAGCCGCTGGCCAGCTTCACCAGTGCCTCGTCCACCGGGCCTCGGGCCGGGGCGAGTTCGGCGGTGGCCTTGCCGAGGTGGTGGCCGACCAGGTCGGCGGCGAGGCCGAGCCGGTGGTAGGCGGACAGCGCGTTGGGGCTGGCGTACTGCACGATGCCGTCGGCGTCCAGCCGGATCAGCCCGTCGCCTGCCCGCGGCGAGGCGTCCATGTCGACCTGCTCCGCCGGGAAGGGAAAGGCGCCGGCCGCGATCATCTGGGCCAGGTCGCTGGCGCTCTGGAGGTAGGTGAGCTCCAGCCGGCTGGGGGTGCGCACGGTGAGCAGGTTGGTGTTGCGGGCGATCACCCCGAGCACCCGGCCGTCCCGGCGCACCGGGATGGACTCGACCCTGACCGGCACCTCCTCGCGCCATTCGGGGTCGCCCTCCCGGACGATCCGGCCCTCGTCGAGGGCCGCGTCGAGCAGCGGCCGCCGGCCGCGCGGCACCAGGTGCCCGACCATGTCGTCCTGGTAGGAGGTCGGCCCGGTGTTGGGCCGCATCTGGGCGACGGAGACGTAGCGCGAGCCGTCCCTGGTCGGCACCCAGAGCACCAGATCCGCGAAGGACAGATCGGACAGCAACTGCCACTCCGAGACCAGCAGATGGAGCCATTCGAGGTCGGAGGCGTCGAGCGCGGTGTGCTCGCGTACGAGGTCGTTCATGGAGGGCACGCCTGCGAGCGTACCCGTCGGCCCGAGGGGGGTGCGCCGCGCGCGGTTTACGGGCACTATTTGTTCAGGCCCGGCACGAAATCCGTGGCTCAGCCATTTACAAGGACCAGTGGTCTAGTCCAGAATGGCGCGGTACAGGACTTCCGGGCTCCCCGCACAGGAGCGCGGATCGAGGCGAGGCGTTCTCTGCCCTGACTACGCCCCGCCTCGTGGTCGGCCCTATCGGGCCCGCGGGATCCGCACACCCCGCAGGCCACGGTGCCGACGTCAGCTCCGGGCTGCGGTGCTGGAGAGGCTGAGGGTCCTCTCCCGGCACCGCGGCCCGAAGTTATCTCCGGGGCCGCCGACTGCCCCCGCGGCCCGCCTGAGCCCGCCCCCGGGGCCCGCGGCCGCCCTTTGCGGCGCTCAGCTCGTCTCCGTGACCTTCACGATGGCCCGCGGGCTGTCCGGATCCTGGCCGCGGGCCACGGCGATCTCCCAGGCCAGCCGCTGCAGCGGCAGGATCTCCAGCAGCGGCTGGAGGCACTCGGGCACCTCGGACGTGGGCATCGCGAAGCCGCCGGAGGCCGCGGCCACCTGCACCCTGGGACCGACCACCACCAGGTCGGCGCCGCGGCCGCGCAGCCGGTCGAGCACCGGCTGAAGCGCCTCGCCGCCGCGCCCCTCGGTCACGATCGCGATCACCGGCGAGATGTTGTCCACCATCGCCAGCGGGCCGTGCAGCAGGTCGGCGCCCGAGTAGGCGAGCGCGGGGATGTAGCTGGTCTCCATCAGCTTGAGCGCGGCCTCCTTGGCCGTGGGGTAGCCGTAGCCGCGCGAGGTGATCACCATCCGCTCGGCGAATCGGTAGCGGCCCGCCAGCTCCCGCACCTCGTCGCCGCGGGCCAGCACCTGTTCCGCCAGGCGGGGCAGCCGCCGGGCGACCCGGGTGCCCTCGATGCCGCCGAGGCCCGTCACGAACAGGTAGAGGGCCATCAGCTCTGCCGAGTACGTCTTGGTGGCGGGCAGCGCCTTCTCGGGGCCCGCGAGCAGGTCGATGTGGAATTCCGAGACGTCCACGAGCGGCGAGTCCGGGTTGTTGGTCACCGCCAGGGTGATCGCCCCGGCCCGCCTGGCCGCCTCGGTCGACGCGATCAGGTCGGGCGAGCCGCCGGACTGGCTCACCGTGATCAGCAGGACGTCGTCGAGGTGCGGGGTGGCCCCGTAGGTGGTCGTGGTCGACATCGAGGTCAGGCCGCACGGCAGGCCCAGCTCGACCTCGATCAGGTACTTCGCGTAGAGCGCCGCGTGGTCGGAGGTGCCGCGGGCGCTGAGCAGCACGAAACGGGGCCTGCGGTCGGCGATGACGCGGGCCGTCACGGCGATCGCCGGCGCCGCGGTGTCCAGGATGCGGCGCAGCACCTCGGGCTGCTCGGCGATCTCGCCGGCCATGATCGCGCCCGGCCGGTCCTTGCGCACGGGGGCCGGGGCACGCAGGTCGTCAGCCATGTCCACCGCCTCCCATCCCGCCCGGACACGCCCGCCTGCCGGGGCGCCGGTGCCGGGGCCGAGGTGGCGGTGGCCGCCGCGGCCCGGAGCACCCCATCAGTCGACCACAGGACCCGGCGGGCCGCGCGCGGAAGCGGGTCAGGCGGGGGGCCGGGGGCCCTCGGCGGGGGGCCGCCCACCTGATAGATTGGTCTATACCACACTCACCTCTTCAGAACGGCAGGCCCAGCGTGGAAGTTGTGATCGTCCCGGACGCCGCAGCAGGCGGCGAGATCATCGCCGAGGCCATGGCCGCACTGCTCCACCGCAAGCCGGACGCGCTGCTCGGCGTGGCCACCGGGTCCACGCCGCTGCCCGTCTACCAGGCCCTCGCCGCCAAGGTGCGCGGCGGTGCGGTGGACGCCTCCCGCGCCAGGGTCTGCCAGCTGGACGAGTACGTGGGGCTGCCCACCGGACACCCCGAGTCCTACCGCTCGGTCGTGCTGCGCGAGGTCGTCGAGCCGCTCGGGCTCTCCCCCGAGTCCTTCATGGGGCCCGACGGCGCCGCCGAGGACGTCCAGGGCGCGTGCGACGCCTACGACGCGGCGCTGGCCGCGGCCGGCGGGGTCGACCTCCAACTGCTGGGCATCGGCACCGACGGGCACATCGGCTTCAACGAGCCGTGCTCCTCGCTCGCCTCGCGCACCCGCATCAAGACGCTCACCGAGCAGACCAGGGTCGACAACGCCCGCTTCTTCGGCGGCGACATCGAGGCCGTGCCGCACCACGTCATCACCCAGGGCATCGGCACGATCCTCGAGGCGCGGCACCTGGTGCTCCTCGCGACCGGGGAGGGCAAGGCGGAGGCGGTCGCGGCGACGGTCGAGGGCCCGGTCGCCGCGATCGTCCCGGCCTCCGCGCTCCAGCTCCATCCGCACGCGACGGTGATCGTCGACGAGGCGGCCGCCACGAAGCTGAAGCTCGCCCCCTACTTCCGGGCCACCTACGCGGCCAAGCCCGGCTGGCAGGGCCTCTGACACCTCCGGGGGCCGCCGGCCCCGGCTCCTCCACCCTCGCGCGCGAAGGCGCCCCGCCCGGGGTACACCCGGGCGGGGCGCCTTTTCCGCGTGACTCTCAGGCTCCCGCGGGTTCGGGGAGGCCGGGAGAGACGCCCGGGTCACCGGGGGCGGTGGGGCCGGGCACGGCCGGGGCGGACTCGGCGGTGTAGTCCGCGGGGGCAGTCTCGTCGATGCCAGCCGGGGCCTTGAACGCGCGCAGCGCGAGGGTCAGCACGACCGCCACGCCGACGTTGAGGACGAAGGCGGTCAGGCCGATGTAGCCCTTCTCCCCGATCCACGGGATCATGTCCGAGTTGCCGCCGAAGTGCGACTGCGCCGGGGTGCTCTGCTCGTACGCCTTCCACGTCCCGTAGCCCATGCCGGCGGCCCAGCCGGCCAGCAGCGCCCAGCGGTGGAACCAGCGGGTGAACAGGCCGCCGACGATCGCCGGCAGCGTCTGCAGGATCCAGATCCCGCCCAGCAGCTGGAAGTTGATCGCCACCGTCTTGTCCATGGTGAGGACGAAGACCAGCGCGCCGATCTTCACCACCAGGGACACGATCTTGGAGACCGCCGTCTGCTGCGCGGGGGTGGCGTCCGGTTTGATCAGGTCCCGGTAGATGTTGCGGGTGAAGAGGTTGGCCGCCGCGATGGACATGATCGCGGCGGGGACGAGAGCCCCGATGCCGATCGCCGCGAAGGCGACCCCGGCGAACCAGGAGGGGAACATGTTCTCGAACAGCTGCGGGATGGCCAGTTGCGCGTTGTAGCCCTTGCCGCCGACGTCGGCGGCGAGCGCCATGAAGCCGAGCAGCGCCAGCAGGCCCAGCATCAGCGAGTACAGCGGCAGGATCGTGGTGTTGCGGCGGATCGTGTCGCGGCTCTTGCTCGACAGCACCGCCGTCACGGAGTGCGGGTAGAGGAAGAGGGCCATCGCCGAGCCCATCGCCAGTGTGGCGTAGGCCCATTGGGCCTTGGGGCCGGTCACCAGCGAGCCGCGGGCGACCCCGTTGGTCTTGACCGCGTAGGCGTCGGAGGCCTTGCGGAAGATGTCGTCGAAGCCGCCGAGCTTGTACGGGATGTAGATGATCGCGACCGCTATGACGATGTAGATCAGCGCGTCCTTGACGAAGGCGATCAGCGCGGGGGCCCGCAGCCCCGAGGAGTAGGTGTAGGCGGCGAGCACCCCGAAGGCGATCAGCAGCGGCAGGTCCTTGAGGAACCAGTTCGTGGAGTCGCCGCCCCCGACGCCCATCACGTCGAGTACCGCCTGGATGCCCACGAGTTGGAGCGCGATGTACGGCATCGTGGCGATGATGCCGGTGATCGCGACGGCCACCGACAGGCTCTTGGAGCCGAACCGCCCGCGGATGAAGTCCGAGGAGGTCACGTAGCCGTGCTTGTGCGAGACCGACCACAGCCGCGGCAGGAAGAGGAAGACCAGCGGGTAGGTGATGATCGTGTACGGCACGGCGAAGAAGCCGCTTGCGCCCGCCGTGTAGATCGCCGCGGGCACCGCGACGAAGGTGTAGGCGGTGTACAGGTCGCCGCCGAGCAGGAACCACGTCACCCAGGTGCCGAAGCTCCTTCCGCCCAGGCCCCATTCGTCCAGGTGCAGCGGGTCGGCGGCGCGGCGCCAGCGGGCGGCGAGGAAGCCCAGCACCGTCACGGCCAGGAAGAAGAAGATGAAGACGCCGAGTGCGACGCCGTTGACGCCGTCCTTCACTTGGCGTCACCCGCCTTGCGTGCCCGCTCCTCGCGGCGTACGAGCACGTACGCCGCGTACGTCAGCGCGGCCGTCACCGGAACCCAGGCCATCTGGTACCAGTAGAAGAAGGGGATGCCGATGAAGGCCGGCGTCAGGCGCGAGTAGGAGTCCACCCAGAGCAGGGCGACGAAGGGTGCGAGCAGGCACAGCCCGGCCAGCACCCGGCTGGGGGTGACGACCGGTGGCCTTGGGTCCGGTGGTGCTTCCGGCATGGGTGGTGCTCCCGTCCCCTAGAGCGACGTGTGTAGTGCGCACGAAATCTAGGGGAGGCTACCGGCGGCCGTCACTACCCGTGCACGGATCGGTTGCCTTGTCAGCCGTTCGGGCGGCTGAGGCGGGCGACGAACTTGTAGCGGTCGCCGCGGTAGACCGAGCGCACCCACTCCACCGGCTCGCCCGTGGTGTCGATCGAGTGGCGGGAGAGCATCAGCATCGGCAGGCCGACGTCGGTGCCCAGCAGGCCGGCCTCACGCGGGGTGGCGAGCGAGGTCTCGATGGTCTCCTCTGCCTCGGCCAGCCGGACGTCGTAGACCTCGGCGAGCGCGGTGTAGAGGGAGGTGTACTTGGCCAGGCTGCGGCGCAGCGCGGGGAAGCGCTTGGCCGACAGGTGGGTGGTCTCGATCGCCATCGGCTCGGAGTTGGCCAGGCGCAGGCGTTCGATCCGCAGCACCCGGCCGCCGGCCTTCATGTCCAGCAGCCCGGCGAGCCGGTCGTCGGCGGTGATGTAGCCGATGTCCAGCAGCTGGGAGGTGGGTTCCAGGCCCTGGGCGCGCATGTCCTCGGTGTAGGAGGTCAGTTGCAGGGCCTGCGAGACCTTGGGCTTGGCCACGAAGGTGCCCTTGCCCTGGATGCGTTCGAGCCGGCCCTCGACCACGAGTTCCTGGAGCGCCTGCCGGACGGTGGTGCGGGAGGTGTCGAACTCGGTGGCCAGGGTGCGTTCCGGCGGGACCGGGGTGCCGGGCGGCATCGTCTGCGTGATGTCCAGCAGATGGCGCTTGAGCCGGTAGTACTTGGGGACCCGGGCGGTGCGGCCCGCGGCGCCGCTCGCCGTGGTCTCCGCGCTGGTGACCGCGTCGCTCTCCATGACGTTTACTCCCGACTGCTGTCGTGCTGCCGTCACCGGCTCCTCCGTTGATCGCGGCTCACATGGTGGCACGCGCGGCCCTGCGGGAGAGAGGCGGCGGGGGTGTGGTCCCCCTCAGGTGTCGGTCCGATAACAGAGCCGACGGGTGTTCTTATACACCCTTGACACCCCTAAAGGTCTAGGCCAAGCTCCCGGTACTGGTCTAAACCATTAACGACCAATCCCAGACCCACGAGCAGGACTCGGCCGACGTTTCTCGTTGCGGCGGCCGGCATTTCGGGCGGTGGGGGGAGTTTCGGGCATCCTGAGGAGGGTGGCGTGAAGCGCAAGCTCATCGCGGCAATCGGCGTCGCGACAATGATCGTCGGTATTGCGGCGTGTGGATCTGACAAGAAGGACGACAAGGCCGGTGACGGCGGCAAGACGTCCGCCGCGTCGACTGCCTCGTCCATCACTGTATGGCTGACGGTGGACGCGCAGCACAACTGGCCGGAGCTGGTGAAGGCCGCCGACGACGCGATCGCCGCCAAGCACCCGGGGCTGAAGGTCAAGCACGAGTACTACGCGTGGCCGGACAAGAATGCCAAGCTGGACGCCGTGCTCGCCACCGACAAGGCCCCCGACGTCGTCGAGATGGGCAACACCGAGATGGTGCCCTACATGGCCGAGGGTGCCTTCGCCGAGCTGGACCCGTCGAAGTTCGACAACTCCTCGGCGTGGCTCGACGGTCTGAAGCAGTCGGTGAACTACGACGGCAAGACCTACGGCGTGCCGTACTACGCCGCCGCCCGTATCGCGACCTGGCGCAAGGACATCGCCACCGCGGCCGGCATCAAGGACACCCCGAAGAACTGGACCGAGCTGACCGGCGACCTGGACAAGATCCAGTCCAAGGAGGGCGCGAAGTTCAACGCCTGGTACCAGCCCTCGCGTGACTGGTACGCCGGCCTGTCCTTCGTCTACGACGCCGGCGGCGCCATCGCCACCAACGACGGCGGCCAGTGGAAGGGCGCCCTGGAGTCCCCCGCGGCCATCAAGGGCCTCACCACCTGGAAGGACGCCATCGGCAAGTACATGCACGGCGACCTCACCAAGGACGAGTCCGACCGCTACATCGTCTACGGCCAGGGCAAGTCGGCCATGATCTACGCCCCCGGCTGGGAGGCGCCGTCCGCCGCCGACCCGAAGTTCGACAAGACCGGCGGCAAGCTCAAGGACAACCTGGTCAACTTCGTGATGCCCGGCCCGTCCGGCAAGGCCCTACCGGTCTTCCTCGGCGGCTCCGACCTGGCCGTCCCGTCCAAGTCGAAGAACGCCGACCTGGCGGCCGAGTGGATCAACGACTTCACCAACACCCAGGGCCAGACCACGCTGATGAGCAAGGGCAACCTGCCCAACAACAACACGCAGCTGGCCACCCTCAAGGCCGACCCGGCCAACACGGTCACCGCGACCGCGGCCGAGAGCAGCTGGTTCGTCCCGACCGCACCCGGCTGGGGCACCGTCGAGAAGGCCCAGACCATGCAGACGATGCTCCAGGACATCGCCACCGGCAAGAAGTCCGTCGAGCAGGCCGCCAAGGACGCGGACGCCGCGATGGACAAGGTCCTCAACGTCAAGAACTGACCAGCCTCGCAACGTAGACCGGGACCGCTGAGGAGCACGTGATGAGTGCCGCCGATACCACCACCACCAAGGTGCCGCCGCCACGGCGGCACTCATCACCTCCCGGGCGCGGCCCCGGGAGAGTCCGGGCCGCACGCGGCCGCAGGGTCAGGCTGGGCAGGGTGGCGACGCCCTGGCTGCTGCTGGCGCCCTGCATCCTCGTCCTGGTCCTCGTGCTGGGCTACCCGCTGATCAAGCTGGGCACGCTGTCCTTCCAGGACTACAAGAAGCCGCAGCTGTGGGGCTTCAAACCGGCCACCTGGGTCGGCTTCGACAACTACCAGGCGATCCTGTCCGACCACGAGTTCTGGTCCGTGGTGATCAGGACCGTGGTGTTCGCGGGCAGCGCGGTGCTGCTCACCATGGCGATCGGCATGCTGGTCGCCCTGCTGCTCCAGCGGGTCTCCACCTGGGTCCGCACGCTGGTCAACATCGCCCTGGTCGCCAGCTGGGCGATGCCGGTGGTGGTCGCCGTCACCGTCTTCAAGTGGATGTTCGACAGCGACTACGGCGTCGTCAACTGGACGCTGAGCCGGCTGCCCGGCGTCGACTTCGCCGGCCACAACTGGTTCGCCTCAGGCCCCGAGGGGCTGAGCGTCATCATGCTGCAAGTGGTGTGGGGCGCCATCCCGTTCGTGGTGATCACCCTCAGCGCCGGCCTCACCCAGGTCCCCAAGGAGCTGGAGGAGGCGGCCAGGCTCGACGGCGCCGACGCCTTCGGGGTGTTCCGCTACGTGACCTTCCCGATCATCAAGCCGCTGGTCGTGATGATGACGACCCTGTCGGTGATCTGGGACATGGGCGTCTTCGCGCAGGTGTGGCTGATGCGCGGCGGCCACCCGGAACCCGAGTTCCAGCTGCTCACCACCTATTCGTACGAGAAGGCCTTCGGCGTCAACGACTACGCCACCGGCTCCGCCATCGCACTGCTCACCGTGCTGCTGCTGCTCGGTGTGGTCGCGGTGTACATGCGGCAGATGCTGAAGATCGGAGAGGTGGAATGAGCGCGCTGACCTCGCGGCCGACCGCCGCCAACCGCCTGGATGCGGTGAACCGCCGCCGGCGCAACGCCAAGGTGGGCTGGAACCTGCTGGGCCTGCTGGTCTTCGTGCTGGCCGCCTTCCCGGTCTACTGGATGATCAACACGGCGTTCAAGCCCGCCAAGGACGCCATCGACCCCGACCCGCACTTCTTCCCGCTGCCGCTCTCGCTGGAGAACTTCCGCCGGGCGCTGGACATCAGCGACTTCTGGGGACCGGTCGAGCGCAGCCTGATCGTCAGCGCCTCCACCGTGGTGATCGGCTCGATCATCGGCCTGCTCGCGGCGCTGGCCATCTCCCGGTTCGCCTTCCGCGGCCGCAAGATCGTCATCGTCGGCATCCTGACCGTGCAGATGGTGCCGCTGGTCGCGATGATCATCCCGGTCTTCCTGCTGCTCAACCAGATCCACCAGATCGACAAGCTCTCCGGCCTGGTGCTGACGTACCTGACCTTCGTGCTGCCCTTCACCGTATGGACGCTGCGCGGCTTCATCGTCAACATCCCCAAGGAGCTCGAAGAGGCCGCCATGGTGGACGGGTGCAGCCGCACCGGCGCCTTCGTCCGGGTGGTCTTCCCGCTGCTGGCCCCCGGCCTGGTGGCCACCTCGATCTACGGCTTCATCCAGGCCTGGAACGAATTCCTCTACGCCCTGCTGGTGATGAGCCAGGACCACCAGACGGCGACCGTGTGGCTCGGCTCGTTCACCACCCAGCACGGAACCGAGTACGCCCCGATGATGGCCGGCTCCACCATGATGGGTGTCCCCGTGGTGATCCTGTTCCTGCTCGTCCAGCGCAAGATGGCCGCCGGCCTCACGGCCGGGGCGGTGAAGGGATGACCGTCATTTCCCCCGACACGCCTGCGGAACTCCTGGTCCGCGACGCGCTGACCGTCCTGCAGCCCGGGTTCGTCGGCACCACGGCACCCGAGTGGCTGCTCGAACAGCTCGCCCAGGGCCTCGGCGCGGTCGCGCTGTTCGCCCGCAACATCGAGTCGCCCCGGCAACTTGCCGCGCTCACCGCACAGTTGCGGGCGGTGAAGCCCGACGTGCTGGTCGCGGCCGACGAGGAGGGCGGCGACGTCACCCGCCTGGAGGCGCGCGGCGGCTCCTCCTTCCCCGGCAACCTCGCCCTCGGCGCGGTCGACGACGTGAAGCTGACCCGCGCGGTCGCCGCGGAACTCGGCCGCCGGCTCGCCGAGTGCGGGGTGAACCTCAACTGGGCGCCGTCCGCCGACGTCAACTCCGACCCGGGCAACCCGGTGATCGGGGTCCGCTCCTTCGGCTCCGACCCCGACCTCGTGGCCCGCAACACCGCCGCGTACGTCGAGGGCCTACAGTCCGCCGGGGTCGCCGCGTGCGTCAAGCACTTCCCAGGGCACGGGGACACCGCCACCGACTCGCACCACGCGCTGCCGCGTATCGACGTGGACCTCGCGACCCTGCACGCACGTGAACTCGTCCCGTTCCGTGCCGCGTTGGCGGCAGGCACCAAGGTCGTGATGAGCGCGCACATCCTGGTGCCCGCGCTCGACCCGGAACTCCCCGCGACCCTCAGCCCCGCGGCCCTCACCGGCCTGCTCCGCGCCCCGCGCGAGCAGGGCGGCCTCGGCTACGACGGCCTCATTGTCACCGACGGCATCGAGATGCAGGCGATCGCCGCGACGTACGGCATCGAGCGCGGCACCGTGATGGCGCTGGCCGCGGGCGCCGACGCGATCTGCGTCGGCGGCGGGCTCGCCGACGAGGAGACCGTGCACGCGCTGCGTGACGCGATCGTGGCGGCCGTCGGGTCCGGCGCCCTGCCGCGCGAGCGGCTCGCCGACGCCGCGGCCCGGGTCCGTGAACTGGCCGCCTGGGCGGCCGACCGGCAGCCGGGTGCAGCGGTGGGGACCGCACCCGGCGCCGACCCGGCGGGCGCGGCCGGCTTCGACGGCTTCGGTTCCGCCGCCGAGGTCGGCCTCGAAGCGGCCAGGCGGGCGCTGCGGGTGACCCGCGCGCCGGGCTTCGCCGCGCTCGACGGGGCGCCGTACGTGGCCGCCTTCACCCCGGTGGCCAACATCGCGGTCGGCGAGGACACGCCGTGGGGCGTGGCGGCCGAGCTGGAGCGGCTGCTGCCCGGCACCGAGACCGCGACCTTCCGCTCGGCGGACGCGGCAGCCGAGGGGTTCGTACCCGGCGTGCTCGCCGCTGCCGGCGGGCGGCGGATCGTCGCCGTGGTGCGTGACGTGCACCGGCACGGGTGGATGGCCGACGCGCTCGGCGCCGTGGTGGCCGCGAGGCCGGACACGGTGGTCGTCGAGATGGGCGTCCCCCAGGCCCCGCCGTGCGGGGCCCTGCACGTCGCCACCCACGGAGCGGCCCGGGTCTGCGGCGAAGCCGCGGCGGAGGCCATCGCCACGGCCCGCTGAGCCCCTCAGCCGGCCGCGGGGCCCGGCCGGGGCACGTCGCCCCTCGCGCCACGTGCCCGGCGGCGGCCGCCCCCGACGCAGTGCGCCCCCGGGGGCCGTGCGGACACCCCCACGGCCCCCGGTGATCCGGGTCCCCGCGAGGGCGGCGGGCGTGGGGCACAGCGGGCTCTGAAGGGCCCGTCAGACGCCGCCACTGCGGAAGGTGCGGCGGTAGGCGTGCGGCGTCGTGCCGACCCACTGGCCGAAGTGGTGCCGCAGCGTGGCCGCGTTGCCGAAGCCGGCCCTTACCGCGACGGCGTCGACGGTCGCGTCGGTCCCCTCGAGGAGTTCCCGCGCCAGCTGCACCCGCTGCCCCAGCAGCCAGCGGTAGGGCGTGGTGCCCGTCTCCTGCTGGAAGCGCCGGGCGAAGGTCCGGGGCGACATGTGGGCGCGGGCGGCCAGTTCGTCGACGGTGACCTCCCGGTCGAGGTGCCGCTCCATCCAGGAGAGCAGGCCGGTGACCGTGTCGCTGGTGGCCCTGGGCAGCGGCCTGGACACGAACTGGGCCTGGCCGCCCTCGCGGTGCGGGGGGACGACCATCCGGCGGGCGATGCCGTTGGCGACCGCGACGCCCTGCTCCTTGCGCACCAGGTGCAGGCACGCGTCGATGCCCGCGGCGGTGCCGGCCGAGGTGACGACCCGGTCGTCGTCGACGTAGAGCACGTCCGGCTCGACGTGCGCCTTGGGGTGCAGGGCGGCAAGCTCCTCGGTGTGCCGCCAGTGCGCCGCGCAGCGCCTTCCGTCGAGCAGTCCCGCCGCCCCCAGCGCGAAGACCCCGGAGCAGACGCTCAGCACGGTCGCGCCCCGCTCCACGGCCCGGTTGAGCGCCCGCAGCACCTCCCGGGGGAACTCCCGCGCCGTCGAGGCGTCCGCGGCCGGGACGGCGACGAGGTCGGCCTCCTCCAGCCGGTCCAGGTCCTCCCCGGCGACCACGTCGAAGCCCGCGTGCGTGCGCAGCCGCGGGCCCTCCGCCGAGACGACGGCGAAGTCGTAGCCGGGCAGCCCTTCGTCGGTGCGGTCGAGGCCGAACACCTCGCACACCACTCCGAGTTCGAAGGGGTGGACCCCGTCGAGCAGCACCACGGCGACGTTCTGCAGCATGTCCCCGAGCTTCGCACATGGCAGGATGTTGCGGTAGTACGGCAGCACTGCCACTGTCCGCGCGACAGGAGCATCGGCACCATTGACTCATGACAGTTTTCCTGGACATCGCCGCACTCCTCGCCCTGACCGCCACCCTCACCTTCGTGCCGCTCATGGGGCACCGCACCGACGCCCGCATCACCCGTGAACTGCGCGCCGCCGAACGCGGAGAACAGCAGGGACGGCCGCCGGAACAGGCCGCTCCGGCAAGGGAGGACTGGCCTGCGCTGGTCTGAACACCTCCCGGCGCGACACAACATGTGGGCGTTGCCCCGCGACCCGGCACAAGATGTATGCTCAACTCCGCTGCCCGCAGGGGAAGCCGGTGCGAATCCGGCGCTGCCCCGCAACGGTGAGCGGTGGTACGCCCGCGTGCCCCGCACAGCCCGATCGCCTGCCGGCAGCCGGCGTCCGCACGGCCCTTCGGCCGGCGCACGCCGACGAGTCCGGGCCTCGCGGATTGGGCCTGCGGACGCGGTCCGGCATGCCAGAACGCATGCCCGCGACCCCCTCCGCCCCTCCCCCGCGCGGCCGCCGCCGCGTACGAGGGAGACCGCACCACCGTGACCATCGCGCCCGAAGCCCCCATCACCACGGGGGACTCACCCGTAGCCGTGCCGCACAGCGCCGACAGCGCCGGCGCCGACCTGCTGCGCACCCTCGTCGCGCTCTGCGCCGACCTGCCCGACACCGACCCGGGCCGGGTCGCCGCAGCCGCACTGCGGGGGCGCAGCGGCGCCGCCGACGCCGCCGAGCTGCGCGGCCTCGCCACCGAAGCCGCCGCCGGGCTGATCTCGGAGGACCCGGCCTACTCGCGGCTCGCCGCCCGGCTGCTCTCGCTGGCCATCACCGAGGAGGCCGCCGCCCAGGGCGCTTCGTCCTTCACCGCCTCGATCGCCGTGGGCCACCGCGAGGGCCTGGTCGCCGACCGCACGGCGGACTTCGCCGTACGCCACGCGGCCCGGCTCGACGCGCTGGTCGACCGGGCCCTCGCCGACCGCGCCGACGACCGCTTCGGCTACTTCGGCCTGCGCACCCTCTACAGCCGCTACCTGCTGCGGCACCCGCTGAACCGCAAGGTGATCGAGACCCCGCAGCACTTCATGCTGCGGGTCGCCGCGGGGCTCGCGGAGGACGACTCGGCCGCCGCCGTGGACCAGGTCGCCGCGCTCTACCGGCTGATGAGCGCGCTCGACTACCTGCCCAGCTCCCCGACGCTGTTCAACTCCGGCACCCGGCACCCGCAGATGTCGTCCTGCTACCTGCTGGACTCCCCGCTCGACGAGCTGGACTCGATCTACGAGCGCTACCAGCAGGTGGCACGGCTGTCGAAGCACGCCGGCGGCATCGGGCTGTCCTACTCCCGCATCCGGGCCAGGGGTTCGCTGATCCGCGGCACCAACGGGCACTCCAACGGCATCGTCCCGTTCCTGAAGACCCTCGACGCCTCGGTCGCGGCGGTCAACCAGGGCGGCAGGCGCAAGGGCGCCGCCGCGGTCTACCTGGAGACCTGGCACGCCGACATCGAGGAGTTCCTCGAACTGCGGGACAACACGGGCGAGGACGCCCGCCGCACCCACAACCTCAACCTGGCGCACTGGGTGCCGGACGAGTTCATGCGCCGGGTCGACGCCGACGCCGACTGGTCGCTGTTCTCACCCGCCGACGTGCCGGAACTCGTCGACCTGTGGGGCGACGACTTCGACGCCGCCTACCGCGCGGCCGAGGCGGCGGGCCTGGCGCAGCGCACCCTGCCGGCCCGCGAGCTGTACGGCCGGATGATGCGCACCCTGGCGCAGACCGGCAACGGCTGGATGACGTTCAAGGACGCCTCGAACCGCACCGCCAACCAGACCGCGCTGCCCGGCAGGACCGTGCACTCCTCCAACCTGTGCACCGAGATCCTCGAGGTCACCGACGACTCGGAGACCGCGGTCTGCAACCTCGGCTCGGTCAACCTGAGCGGCTTCGTGACGGCGGACGGCGACCTCGACTGGCAGCGGCTGGACCGGACCGTGCACACCGCGGTGACCTTCCTCGACCGCGTCGTCGACATCAACTACTACCCGACCGAGCAGGCGGGCCGCTCCAACTCCCGCTGGCGGCCTGTCGGTCTGGGCGTCATGGGCCTGCAGGACGTCTTCTTCAAGCTGCGGCTGCCGTTCGGCTCCGAGCAGGCCCGCGCGCTGTCCACGAAGATCGCCGAGCGCGTCATGCTCGCCGCGTACGAGGCGTCCTGCGACCTCGCAGAGCGCGATGGGCCGCTGCCCGCCTGGGACCAGACCAGGACCGCCGCGGGCGTCCTGCACCCCGACCACTACGGTGTCGGCTTCCACTGGCCCGAGCGCTGGGCGGCGCTGCGCGAGCGGGTCGCCGCGACCGGGATGCGCAACGCGCTGCTGCTGGCCATCGCCCCGACCGCGACCATCGCCTCGATCGCCGGCTCGTACGAGTGCATCGAGCCGCAGGTGTCGAACCTCTTCAAGCGCGAGACGCTGTCGGGCGAATTCCTCCAGGTCAACTCCTACCTGGTGGCCGACCTGAAGAAGCTCGGGGTGTGGGACGCCCAGACCAGGGAGGCGCTGCGGGACGCCAGCGGCAGCGTGCAGGGCTTCGGCTGGATCCCCGCAGAGGTGCGCGAGCTGTACCGCACCGCGTGGGAGCTGCCGCAGCGCGCGCTGATCGACATGGCGGCGGCCCGCACGCCGTTCCTCGACCAGAGCCAGTCGCTGAACCTGTTCCTGGAGACGCCGACCATCGGCAAGCTCTCCTCGATGTACGCCTACGCCTGGAAGCAGGGCCTCAAGACCACCTACTACCTGCGCTCCCGCCCGGCCACCCGGATCGCCCGTGCCGCCCAGGCGGCCGTTCCCGCGGCGCTGCCCGTCCCGGCGACCGCCGACGCCGACGCGATCGCCTGCTCCCTGGAAAACCCCGAGTCCTGCGAGGCCTGCCAGTGACGACCACCACAACACCCGTCGTGAAGAACCTGCTCGACCCGGGCTTCGAACTGACCCTGCGGCCCATGCGCTACCCGGACTTCTACGAGCGCTACCGCGACGCGATCAAGAACACCTGGACCGTGGAGGAGGTCGATCTGCACTCCGACGTCGCGGACCTGGCCAAGCTCACCCCGGGCGAGCAGCACATGATCGGCCGCCTGGTGGCCTTCTTCGCCACCGGCGACTCGATCGTCTCCAACAACCTGGTGCTCACCCTCTACAAGCACATCAACTCCCCCGAGGCGCGGCTGTACCTGTCCCGCCAGCTCTTCGAGGAGGCCGTGCACGTCCAGTTCTACCTGACGCTGCTCGACACCTACCTGCCCGATCCCGCCGACCGGGCCGCCGCGTTCGACGCCGTCGAGGAGATCCCGTCGATCCGCGAGAAGGCGCAGTTCTGCTTCCGCTGGATGGCCAACTTCGACGGGCAGGGGGCGGAGAAGATCGACCGCCTCGAATCCCGCGAGGACCGGCGCCGCTTCCTGCTCAACCTGATCTGCTTCGCGGCCTGCATCGAAGGCCTCTTTTTCTACGGCGCCTTCGCCTACGTCTACTGGTTCCGCTCCCGCGGGCTGCTGCACGGCCTCGCCACCGGCACCAACTGGGTCTTCAGGGACGAGACCATGCACATGAGCTTCGCCTTCGACGTGGTCGACACCGTACGCAAGGAGGAGCCCGACCTCTTCGACGACGCGCTGCGGCAGGAGGTCACCGACATGCTGCGCGAAGCGGTCGACGCCGAGCTGCAGTTCGGCCGGGACCTGTGCGGGGACGGCCTGCCCGGCATGAACACCGAGTCCATGCGGGCGTATCTGGAGTGCGTCGCCGACCAGCGGCTCGCCCGGCTCGGCTTCCCCGCGCTCTACGGGTCGCAGAACCCCTTCTCCTTCATGGAGTTGCAGGGCGTGCAGGAGCTGACCAACTTCTTCGAGCGCCGCCCCTCTGCCTACCAGGTGGCGGTGGAGGGCACGGTGGCGCTCGACGAGGACTTCTGACGCGACGTGCCGGGCACGGGGGCCCGGCCGTCGCGGGCGGGCTCAGTCGTTCGGCACGGTCGCGAACTTGGGGGTGGCCTCCGCCATCTGGCGGAGGACGTCCTTGCGGTCCCGCTTGGAGAGCCGGTCGATGTAGAGCCGACCGTAGAGGTGGTCGGTCTCGTGCTGGAGGCAGCGGGCGAAGTAGCCGCTGCCCTGCACCACGATCGGCTCGCCGTGCAGGTCCTGGCCGCGCACCACCGCGTAGTCCGGGCGCGGCGTCTCCATGTACGCGCCCGGGACCGACAGGCAGCCCTCGTTGGAGTCGTCCAGGTGCCGCCGCTCCGCGGGCAGGTCCTCCAGCACCGGGTTGCACACGATCCCGACGTGGCGGACGCCGTCGTCGTCGGGGCAGTCGTAGACGAACATCTTCAGGTCGACGCCGATCTGGTTCGCGGCGAGCCCCACGCCCTCGGCGGCGCGCTGGCTGGCGAACATGTCGTCGGCCAGGGCGACGAGCTCGTCGCCGAAGTCGGTGACCTCCAGGCACTCCCGGTGCAGCACCGGATTGCCCACGACGGTGATCGGGCGGACCGTCCCGCGCTCCCGGTGGGCCAGCTCACGGGCCTCCGCGTCCGTCACGTCGTCGAGGAACGGCTCCCCGGGGGGAGTGGTGGGGGTCTCGGTGTGCTGCTGGGACATCTGAGCCGTACGCCTTCCGGGCGGGTGAGTGATCCGTCCAGGGTACGGCCCCCCTCCGGTCGCCGTCTCCGCTTCCCCACGGCCTCCCTGTGATGTGCGCCCCGGCGCCGCGCCCGGCGGGGGCTCACGGGTCAGCAGGCGGTCAGCAGACCTCTTCCAGATCGCGCCAGGCCCTGGTGGAGGGCGAGTCCGCCACCCAGCCGTCGAGGAGGCCGCGCACCAGGCCGACCGGCGCCGCTATGCCGCACTCCCTTTCAGGGGACCAGTGGTGTCCCGAGCCGTGCTCGCTCAGGTGGCTGAGGTGCCCGGGATGGCCCGGCTCACCGTGGTCGTGCGGGTCACGCGCCGCGGACCCGTCGTCGGTGGGCATCCGGCTCTCGGAGCAGGTACGGCACAGCAGCCGCACCGAGGACGACCAGTCCTCCGCGGCGTAGCCGGCCTCGGCGGCGAGCCGTTCCAGGGCGTCGCGGTCGGCGGGGGCGTCCGCCTCCAGCAGCACCAGCCAGGTCGGGACGGGGGAGGGCGCCCACAGCTCGATCTCGTCGAAGACGGGGTAGACGGACCCGCCGCCGCCCGCGGTGTCCCGCTCGCCGTGCGGCACCCCGTCGTGCAGGACCACCTCGCCCCAGCGGCGGCCGGAGGACGGCAGCGGGATGGACAGCACCTCGACCCTTGCGGGGTCGAGCCGCCGGCCCCACACCACCTCGGCCTCGCCCTCGGGCGAGAGCCGCACGGCGGCGCTGCCCAGCGGCAGCCGCGCGGACTCCTCGCCGCTGCGCGAGCCGGTGCCCGCCGGCATCCGCAGGCCGTACGCCTGCCAGGCGCGGCGGGCCAGCGGCCAGTCCTGGAGCGCGGTGGCGGCGATGCCGAGATTCCACCAGTCGGGGGCGCCGACCGGCCGGTCCAGCAGGGCGACGGCACGCAGCCCGGCGATCCTGGCCTGCGCCCAGTCGTGGCGGAACTTGTGCAGCAGCGCCAGGTTGTACCAGGACTCGGAAAGCCACGGCTCCAGGTCGGCGGCACGGGTCAGCAGCGCGCCCGCGTCGTCGTAGCGGCCGTCGTCGATCAGCGAGAACGCCTGGTCGGTGGCCTGCCGCCACGTGGGCGACGGTCGGTGCCGCACTCTGCCGAAGATCTTCAACGTCGTTACCCGCCTGCCCGCTCAGCCGATCACTGCCAGGACGTCGCCTTCCCGCACCACGATCACGTCCCCCGGGGGGACTCGCACCACCTGAGTGCGGCCCCTTCTCGTACCGCCCGTACGTCGTCGGACAAGCGGGTACGACTCCAACCTTGCACATTTTGGCCGCGGCCTCAGCCCGACTTCCTGCCCTTCACCGCTGCCGTGCCCGCAGCGGCCCTCACCCTGCCTCCTTGCCACCCTCGTGGGCATCCAACCATGCCCAGGTGAGTCGCTTCACGGGCACCCGGGTGAGCGGGACTCACCCGAACGGCCTACAGGCGTGCGTGCCCTTGCGCGCGGACCGGCACGAGCAGGGGCGGCGGCCCTGACGGCGGCCAGGGGTTCCGGGCCAGGGCGCGGCTCAGCGCGGCGACCACCGAAGGGTCGAACTGGCTGCCCGCGCACCGCCGGAGCTCGGCCAGCGCGGCGGCGACCGGGCGGGCCTGGCGGTAACTGCGGGTCGAGGTCATGGCGTCAAGGGCGTCGGCCACGGCGACGATACGGGCGGGCCAGGGGATGTGCCGTCCGGCGAGGCCGTGCGGGTAGCCGCGGCCGTCGAGGCGTTCGTGGTGGTGCAGTACGGCCACCCGGGCCACGGCGGGCACCTCGGCGGCGCGGACCAGCGCGTAGCCGTGGCCGGGGTGGCGCTGCAGGGTCTCCCGCTCGGCGGGGGTGAGCGGTCCTGGCTTGCGCAACAGGCCGCCTGGCACACCGAGTTTGCCGATGTCGTGCAGGGTGCCTGCGAGCCTGAGCGCGGCCACCATGTCGTCGGCGACCCGGAGTTCGATCCCGATCAGCGCGCTGGCCTGGCCGACGCGGTCGCCGTGGCCGCGGGTGTAGGGGTCCTTGAGCTGCATCGCGGCGACCAGCGCCGTGACGAGGCTCACGGCCGGGCCTCGTACTGCCGCACCGGCGGGAGGAGCGGGATGTCCGGGAGAAAGGATTCTGCGGAACCGGAGCGACGGCGGCCGGCACCGTGGGGGAACGACACTGCGAGCGGCCTCCTCCGGCGTGCGGACGGGCGCGGCCCCATCGGAGGCCCTGGCCCCGGCGGGAAACCCCGCCGGACTCAGGACGATAGGACCGCGCCCGCCACCGCAGTGCGGAACGCTCGCTTTACGCCCGTACGGGCGACCCCGCGCGTACCCGCCTTGACGGGGAGCGCGGGGAGCGCGACCGGCTCAGGAGGCCGGTTCTGCCGCCGAGTCGCCGGAGCGGATCATCTCGATCCGCATCATGACCTTCGACCGCAGGTCGGTCGGCACGTCGTCGGAGCCGCAGCACCGCTTGACCAGCTTCTTCACGGCCTGTTCCAGCCCGTACTTCTCCAGGCACGGATGGCACTCCTCGAAGTGCTGCCTGAACTTGGTGCATGCGTCGTCGGACATCTCGTTGTCGAGATATTCGTAGAGGTGGTCGAGCACCTCCGAGCAGTCCGTCTCATGCGCGTTGCCGCAACTCATGAATCCGCGCCCTTCTCATTTCCCGCGCCCGCCGGGACCAGCCCGCGGTCGCGGGCATAGTCCTCCAGCAGTTCGCGCAGCTGACGACGCCCGCGGTGCAGCCTGGACATCACCGTGCCGATGGGCGTTCCCATGATGTCCGCGATCTCCTTGTAGGCAAAGCCCTCGACGTCCGCGAGATACACCGCGATGCGGAATTCCTCGGGAATCGCCTGCAGGGCGGCCTTCACATCGGAGTCGGGCAGGTGGTCGAGAGCCTGCGACTCCGCGGAACGCAGACCGGTCGACATGTGCGACTCGGCGCGGGCGAGCTGCCAGTCCTCGATGTCCTCCGACCCGCTGCGCAGCGGCTCACGCTGCTTCTTGCGGTACGTGTTGATGAAGCTGTTGGTGAGGATGCGGTAGAGCCAGGCCTTCAGATTGGTGCCCTCACGGAACTGGTGGAACGACGCGTACGCCTTCGCGTACGTCTCCTGCACCAGGTCCTCCGCGTCGGCCGGATTGCGGGTCATCCGCAGCGCGGCCGAGTACATCTGGTCGAGGAACCCAAGGGCGTCCCGCTCGAAGCGCTCCGTGCGCTCCGCGATGCTCTCCTGTGCCTGACCGGACGCACCCGCGTTCTCCGCCGTGCTGTCGTCGGTGCCGGTGACCGGACCCACCTCCTCAGAAACGCCAGCGAGTCCCAAAGCGGACACGCTCGTCTCGGAGGATATTGCACTGGCGAGTGACGCGCCTGACCCGCCCTTGCCGGGGTCCTTGCCGTCACCCTTGCCGGACCACTCGGCCCAGTTCACAAAAGGTGCGGCCGCCGGCTGTACGGTGGCCTCTGCCCGGGGCCGGCATGCGGCTGAAACCATGCGGATGCCTCTCTCACCAAAGCCTCGTCACTGCTTTTCGGTCTGACGCCTGGCACAACACCGCTTCCCCTGTCGTCATTCCCGGGGTGGAGACGGCGAAGAGGCGCCGTGCGCGCCGGCGTGCCCGAGGCCGCCGAGCCAGTCGGCGACCGCCCCGGTCAGCACGGCGAGGGCCGCCTCCTGGGTGATGGCCGCCCGCTTGGGCACCCCGAAGGCGTGGTCCGCGTAGGGCACCTCGACCGGCTCGTGGCCCGGCGGGAATTCGGCCGGGCGGCCGAAGGCGTCGTGGCCGCCCTGCACCCCGAGCAGCGGCAGCGCTCCCGCGGCGGCGGTCAGTTCCGCGGCCCGGGAGGACTCGGGGCGCCCCGGCGGGTGCAGCGGGAAGGCGAGCGCCAGGACGGCGGCGGCGCCGAGGCGCTCCGCCGTACGGCAGGCGACCCGGGCGCCCGCGCTGCGGCCGCCCGCGACCACCGGCAGGCCGGGCGCGGCGAGGGCCGGCCACAGGGCGGTCCACCCGGTGTCCAGCGTGGCGGGCGCGGGGGCGATCCTCCGGCCGGCCACCCGCCAGGGCTGCTCCACCAGGGCGACGAGCACGCCCGCTGCGGGCAGTACCGAGGCCAGCGCGACCAGGTCGGGCGCCTGGATGCCGCCGCCCGCGCCGTGGCCGAGCGCGAGCACGCTGCGCGGCCGGCCGGCGCCGTACCAGCTGATCCTCGCGGGACCGGCGGGAGTGTCGACCTCTTCCGTCCGCGGGGCGGCGGGGGCGGGCGGTGCGTCCATCAGAAAAGTGTCTCCTCCTCGGGCGCGGGCAGCTCGTCGAGGAGTTCCGGCCCGTTGTTCGCGACATTGCTCACAGCGGTGCCCACCGGATAGGCCCGCATCAGGCCCTCGGGGGGCGGTGCGAGCAGGTCGCGCAGCGCGTCGGGTTCCGTGGTGGACGGGTCGAGCCAGGCATCCCACCGGTCGGGGGTCATCACCAGCGGCATCCGGGGGTGGATGTCGGCCAGCGCGCGCGGCCCGCGGCCGTCGTGGCCGGCCAGCGCGCCGGTCTCGGCCGCGGTGGTGATCACCGTGCAGGTGGTCCACCAGGCGCGCGGGTGGTCGTCGGGCAGCGTGCCGTCCCGCCAGAACTCGTAGAGGCCGGCCATCGCCATCACCGAGCCGTCGGCCGGCGTCACGAAATACGGCTGCTTGCGGGCCCGCTTGCGCCCGACCTGCATCTCCAACTGCCGCTCGCCTGCCGCGGTGACCCACTCGTAGTAGCCGTCGGCCGGTATCAGGCAGCGCCTGACGGCCAGGGCGCGGCGGAAGGACGGCTTCTCCGCCACGGTCTCGGCCCGCGCGTTGATCAGCTTCACGCCCATGTCGGGGGTCTTCGCCCAGGCCGGCACCAGGCCCCAGCGCAGCATCCGCAGCTGCCGTACCGGGTCGGGGGAACCGGAGTCGCGCACCGGACGGTCCAGAACGACAGGGACGTCCTTCGTCGGCGCCACGTTGTAGTCCGGGGCGAGTGCCTCGGTGGGGTCCCACTTCGTGACACCGAACAGGGCCGTAAGGTCTTCTGGTTTCCGGCTCGCCGCATATCGACCGCACATGGGTGCCAGACTGCCACGGTCACGGGCCCGGGCGGCGCCCCGATCGCAAGCACGTACGAAGAATTCGCACACGGAACGCACGAGGGAATGGGCTGGATGAACGTCGCGAACATCGGCGAGATGTGGGACCGGCTGACCGGGACGCAGGCCGACCCGCCGCGCTGGCTGATCGGCGCGACGGCCGCGCTCGCGCTCGCTGCGGTGCTGTCGGGCGGAGTGTGGCGTGTGGTGCGCAACGCGGTGACGATCGCGCACGAGGGCGGGCACGGCCTGGTGGCGCTGCTCAGCGGGCGGCGACTCGACGGCATAAGGCTGCATTCCGACACCTCGGGGTTGACGGTCTCCCGCGGCAGGCCGACGGGCCTCGGCATGGTGCTGACCGCCGCCGCCGGCTACACGGCGCCACCGCTGCTCGGCCTGGCGGGCGCGGCCCTGCTGGCCGCCGGGCACATAACCGCGCTGCTGTGGGGGGCGACCGCGCTGCTGCTGGTGATGCTGGTCATGATCCGCAATGCGTACGGGGCGCTGACCGTGGTGCTGACCGGGGCGCTCTTCCTGCTGGTGTCGTGGCTGACCAAGGCGCAGGTGCAGGCGGCCTTCGCGTATCTGGTGGTGTGGTTCCTGCTGGCCGGCGGCGCCCGGCCGGTCGCCGAGCTGCAGCGCTCCCGGCGCAGGGACCGCAGCGGCTCCTCGGACGCCGACCAGCTGGCCCGGCTGACCAGCACCCCGGCCGCGCTGTGGCTGTTCTTCTTCTACGTGGTCGCCGGCTGCGCCCTGGTCGGCGGCGGGCGCTGGCTGCTGATCCGCTGACCCGGCCGCGGCGCCGCCGGTCCTGGCCCGGTCCGGTGCCGTCCGGCCGGCACGACGGCCCGTTTCCGGGTTCCCCGGGTCGTGGTCCGCCCCGCAGGACCCCGGAATCAGACATTCCGGTCTCGATGACCTTGGCGTGACCTCCGGTTTCCGGGATGTTTCGGCTCATTCGCCAACTTATCTCCCCGTACCCGAGCCACTACGCTGGGCCTCATGAGCGACAGCGCCGCGCACTCCCCCCACTGGTGGGCCGCCCCCACCGCGCCCGGTGCCGTGGACGCAACCGTCACGGTGCCCGGATCGAAGTCGGTCACCAACCGCGCCCTGGTGCTGGCCGCGCACTCCTCGGAACCCGGATGGGTGCGCAGGCCGCTGCGCAGCCGGGACACCGTCCTGATGGCGGACGCGCTGCGGTCGATGGGCGTGCAGATCGACGAGACGGTCAACCCCGACGGCGGCGAGGCCTGGCGGATCATCCCCGCCGGGCTGCACGGCCCGGCCACCGTCGACGTCGGCAACGCGGGCACGGTGATGCGCTTCCTGCCCCCGGTGGCCGCGCTCGCCGACGGCCCGGTCCGCTTCGAAGGCGACGCGCGCGCGTACGAGCGCCCGCTGCACGGCGTGATCGACGCGCTGCGGGCGCTGGGCGCGCGGATAGACGACGAGGGCCGCGGCTCGCTGCCGCTGACCGTGCACGGGGCCGGATCGCTGACCGGCGGGGCGGTGGACGTCGACGCGTCCTCCTCGTCGCAGTTCGTCAGCGCGCTGCTGCTGTCGGGGCCGCGCTTCAACAAGGGCCTCGAAGTCCGCCACACCGGCCGCACCCTGCCGTCGGTGCCGCACATCCGGATGACCGTCGACATGCTGCGCAAAGCCGGCGCCCGGGTCGACGCCCCGCAGGACGGCGGCGCCAGGAACGTCTGGCGGGTCACCGCGGGCGCCCTGCTCGGCCGGGACCTGACGGTGGAGCCCGACCTGTCCAACGCGGCGCCCTTCCTGGCGGCGGCCCTGGTGACCGGCGGCCGGGTGACCGTCCCCGGCTGGCCGCGCCGCACCACCCAGCCGGGTGACGCGCTGCGGGAGATCTTCACCCGGATGGGCGGCTCCTACGAGCAGACCGACCACGCGCTGACCTTCCGCGGCACCGGCCGGATCCGCGGCATCACCGCCGACCTGCACGACGTGGGCGAGCTGGCCCCGGTGATCGCGGCGGTGGCCGCGCTCGCCGACGGCGAGTCGGTGCTCTCCGGCATCGCGCACCTGAGGATGCACGAGACCGACCGGCTCGCGGCGCTGACCAAGGAGCTGGGCGAGCTGGGCTGCGACGTCACCGAGACCGAGGACGGGCTGCGGATCCGCCCGCGCCCGCTGCACGGCGGCGACTTCCACACCTACGAGGACCACCGGCTGGCCACCGCGGCCGCCGTGCTCGGCCTGGCCGTCGACGGCGTGCGGGTGGAGAACGTGGCGACCACCGCCAAGACGCTGCCGGACTTCCCCGAGCTGTGGACCGCGATGCTGGGCGCACCGGCGGGGCGGGGCTGACACGTGCGGCGCTACGGCAAGAATCCCGACGAGGACGACATCAGGGTCCGCCCCAACAGCAGGGGCACCAGGCCGCGTACGACCATCAGGCCCAAGCACGAGGACGCCGCGGAGGGCATGGTGCTGACCGTGGACCGCGGCCGGCTCACGGTGCTGGTCGACGACCGCGAGGTCACCGCGATGAAGGCCCGCGAACTCGGCCGCAAGTCCGCGGTCGTGGGCGACCGGGTCGCGGTGGTCGGCGACCTGTCGGGGCAGAAGGACACACTGGCCCGGATAGTCAGGGTCGAGGCGCGCAAGTCGGTGCTGCGGCGGACCGCGGACGACGACGACCCCTTCGAGCGGGTGGTCGTCGCCAACGCCGACCAGCTGGCCATCGTCACCGCGCTGGCCGACCCCGAACCGCGCCCCCGGATGATCGACCGCTGCCTCGTGGCCGCCTACGACGCCGGCCTCGAGCCGCTGCTGGTCCTCACCAAGTCCGACCTCGCGGCCGCGGAGCCGCTGCTGGAGACGTACGGCGCGCTCGACCTGGACTACGTGGTCACCAACCGGGAGGACTTCACCACCGGCGGGGTCGACCAGATCCGCGAGCGCCTGGCAGGCCGGGTCACCGCCTTCGTCGGGCACAGCGGCGTCGGCAAGACCACCCTGGTCAACGCGCTGGTGGAGCGTCAGCGCAGCACCGGCGTGGTCAACGCGGTGACCGGGCGCGGCCGGCACACCACCACCTCGGCGCTCGCGCTGCCGCTGCCGGGTGACGGGCCGGAGGGTGCCGCCGGCTGGGTGATCGACACTCCGGGCGTGCGCTCCTTCGGACTGCACCACATCGACCCGTCCCGGGTCATCCAGGCCTTCCCCGACCTCGAACCCGGCACCGAGGAGTGCCCGCGCGGCTGTTCGCACGACGAGAAGGACTGCGCGCTGGACGCCTGGGTGGCAGCCGGCCACGCGGAACCCGCCCGTCTGGACTCGCTGCGCCGGCTGCTGGCCACCCGCGAACGCCGCGAGGGGGACTGACCGGTACGGTTGGGGCCTGTCCTGCGGAGGTTGCGGGACAGGCCCGCGCCTCCTCACTTCCCCGGTGTGCTGTGTGATGATCGACAGCGCACCCGCCGGTGCGTACCGACGGACAGGCGGGGCAGCAGCGTCATGAGCCGAACGAGCCGAAACGGAGGCGCCCGATGGCCTGGCTCCTGGTGGTGGTCGCGGGTCTCTTCGAGACCGGCTTCGCGGTCTGCCTCAAGCTGTCGCACGGCTTCACCAGGCTGTGGCCCACCGTCGCCTTCTGCGTCTTCGCCCTCGGCTCCTTCGGGCTGCTCACCCTGTCGCTGAAGAAGCTCGACGTCGGGCCTGCGTACGCCGTGTGGACCGGCATCGGCGCGGCCGGCACCGCGATCTACGGCATGGCCTTCCTCGGCGACCTGGTCTCCGCCCTCAAGCTCGTCTCGATCTCGCTGGTCCTGGTGGGCGTCATCGGCCTGCAGATCTCCGGCTCATCGCACTGACCCGCCGCCCGGCCCGACGGCCCGCCCGCCCCGGCGTTCACGGCACCGGCCGCGCCGACGGGCCCGCGGGCCAGGACAGCAGACTGCGGATCAGCTGCGCGATCCGCAGGCACGATTCCCGGTCGTCGGCGGCCGGCGCGATCACGTACGACAAGGTGAGCCGCAGCGCCGCCTCGCACGCCCAGCCGATGTCCTCCGGCCGCAGCCGCGGGTAGCCGCGGACCAGAGCGGCGACCGTACGGGCGTGGACGACGTCGACCAGGCCGGCGCTCCCGCCCGGCTCGGGCCGGGCGGGCGGGGGTACCGCGAAAGGCCCTTCCGGCGGCGGGGACGCGGTGAGGGCCGAGCGGATCAGCGGGCTGCGGCGGGCGGACCGCAGCGTCCAGCCGGCGGCGGCCGCGAAGCACTCCCCCGCGTCGGCGCCCGAGCGGCGGGCCGCGGCCAGGGCGCGGTCCACACCGGCGAGGAAGACGTCGGTCTCCCGGCCGGCGAGGGCCCTGGCCAGCCCTTCCTTGCTGCTGAACTCGTTGTAGAGGGTCTGCCGGGACACCCCCGCGGCGGCCGCCACCTCGGCCATCCTGACCGCGCCCCAGGGCCGTTCGCCGAGCGCGGCGAAGGCCGCGTCCATGAGTGCGTCTCGCACGGTAGGCATCGGTGCCTCCAGGCGGTGCCTCCGGGCCGACCCCGTGAGGGGCGGCGGTGTGGCGGACGGACGGCCGTGTACGGAGAATTGACGCGGCGCCGGGGTCTGTCAAGGTCCCGCGTCGGCCTTCCGCGCACGCCGCCGCGCTACTGTTCGGCCCATGCCCGACTTCAACGACGACCTGCGGCTGGCCCATGTACTGGCCGACGCGGCCGACTCCGCGACCATGGCCCGCTTCAAGGCGCTGGACCTCAAGGTCGAGACCAAACCCGACCTGACACCGGTCAGCGAGGCGGACAAGGAAGCCGAGGAGCTGATCCGCGGCCAGTTGGGCCGCGCCAGGCCGCGGGACGCGGTGCTGGGCGAGGAGTACGGCAGCCACGGCACGGGCCCGAGGCGCTGGATCGTCGACCCGATCGACGGCACCAAGAACTACGTGCGCGGGGTGCCGGTGTGGGCCACCCTGATCGCCCTGGTGGTACGCGGCGAGCACGGCGACGAGGGCGTCGTCGGCGTGGTGTCGGCGCCGGCGCTCGGCCGCCGCTGGTGGGCGGCCAAGGGCGGCGGCGCGTACACCGGGCGCAGCCTGATGTCGGCGACGCGGCTGCACGTCTCCCGGGTGGGCCGGCTCGAGGACGCCTCCTTCGCGTACTCGTCGCTGAGCGGCTGGGAGGAGCAGGGCCGTCTCGACGGCTTCCTGCACCTGTCGCGCAACTGCTGGCGCACCCGCGGCTACGGCGACTTCTGGCCGTACATGATGGTCGCCGAGGGCTCGGTCGACATCTGCGCGGAACCCGAGTTGAGCCTGTGGGACATGGCGGCGAACGACGTGATCGTGCGGGAGGCGGGCGGCCGCTTCACCTCGCTCGACGGCGTGCCCGGCCCCTTCGGCGGCAACGCGGCGGCGTCCAACGGGCTGCTGCACGAGGACCTGTTGGGCTATCTGGGCGGTTCCTGACCGGATGTCACCGGCCCTGCGCGCACCCTTGCCCACGGAAGGGGCGCGTGTGAATATGTGGGTACTCCCGCTTGTGAATTTGTGAATCCGTTCACGGAACGGCTGCACACACCACCAGGAGGTGCCTGCCCATGCTGGTCCGCGACGCGATGAGCACGGTGGTTCTCACCATCGGCCCCGCTCATACCCTCCGCCAGGCCGCCCAGCTGATGTCCGCCCGCCGTGTCGGCGCGGCCATCGTCCTCGACACCGACACCTGCGGTCTCGGCATCCTGACCGAGCGCGACGTACTCAACGCCATCGGCGCCGGACTGAGCCCCGACCAGGAGCTCGCCCACGCCCACACCACCACCGACGTCGTCTTCGCCGCCCCCCAGTGGACCCTCGAAGAGGCGGCCACCGCCATGCTGCACGGCGGCTTCCGCCATCTGATCGTCCTCGAAGGCCGCGATCCGGTCGGCGTGGTCTCGGTCCGCGACATCATCGGCTGCTGGGCGCCCGCGCGATCCGCGATCCCCGCCTGAATGCCGCCCCCCGAACAGGCGTGACGAAGGGGCCGGAGCCCTTTGGCGTCCGGCCCCTTCGGCCTCTCGGTCAAGCGCTGGATCAGCAGCGGAGGGCCTTGGACCGCCACTTCCTGCCACTTGCCGAAATCCTCGTGCGGCCCGGTGGAAGCCATCCGCCTCCCCGGAATCAGCTGTCCCCGCATGCCGCAGGACTCGATCCTACGATAGACAGTGTCCAAGTCAAGAAATCACCCAGCCAAAGACCTGTTCGGACTCCGGACCCCCGCTGTTAAGCTGGCTCTCATGAGTGACCTGCTGGAACGTCTGCGCGAACGCGGCTGGCGGCTGACCGCCCAGCGGCGGGTCGTCGCCGAGGTCCTCGACGGCGATCACGTGCACCTCACCGCCGACGAGGTGCACGCACGTGCCATCGAGCGGCTGCCGGAGATCTCCCGGGCCACCGTCTACAACACGCTGGGCGAGATGGTCACCATCGGCGAGGTCATCGAAGTTGCCACCGACGGCCGTGCCAAGCGCTACGACCCCAACGCCCACCGCCCGCACCAGCACCTGGTCTGCTCCCGCTGCGGCACGGTCCGCGACGTGCACCCGCGCGGTGACATGCTCACCGCGCTGCCCGCCGACGAGCGGTTCGGCTTCACCGTCGCCACCGCCGAGGTCACCTACCGGGGGCTGTGCCCCGACTGCTCGTAGCGCAGCGCCCTCACCTCCGGGCGCCGCGGACGCGTCCGCGCGGGCTGCGCCGCCATACCCGTGCCGCCGATACGGGCCGCCGCCCTGCGGACCGCCGCCTCGGGGCGCACGCTGCCGATCCAGCAGATCTCCACCGGCACCTCGGCCGGCGCCCTGGCCGCCAGCGCCTCGAAGACCGCGCGAGCGGCCCCCGGGTCGGGATCCATCGCCAGCGGGCCCAGCAGCCCCACCAGCTCCTCCCGCGCGGCCAGCCGCCCCACCGCACCGATCGCGGCCCTGCGCACCATCGGGGCCGACGGATGCCGCGGGTCGAGCAGCCGCATCAGCGCAGGCACATCGGCCGCGTCGCCGCACTCGCCGAGCCCCGCCGCCAGACCGGCCAGCAGCCGCACCGGCGTCGCCCTGCCCGCCCGGCCCAACTGCCTGCGGTAGACCGCAGACGGCGGCTCACCCCGCCCGTACAGCTGCCAGCGGGCCTGTGCCCGCACCATCCGGGCCCGGTCCGCCAGCGGCGCCACCAGCCGCGTCGCCGGCACATCCGCGGGCAGCGCCGCCACCGCCAGCTCCCTGACCGCCGCATCGCCGGCCAGCAGCAGCCGGCCCGCCTGATCCGGCTCCAGGTCGAGCAGCCGCTGGGCGCACAGCGTGCGGCACACCTGGTCCCGGTCGCGCAGCGCCGTACGCAGCAGATCGCCGCGGGCGTACTCGCCCAGCTCCAGCGCGAGGGCCACACCGAAACGGCGTGCCGCACGGTCGGCGTCCGCCACCAGTACCCGCACCGCCCTGCGATGCGGCGGGCGGCGCAGCAGCGCCCGGTACTCCACGAGCAGACCGCCGCTGCGGCTGCGGCCCGCCAGCCGCAGCAGCACCCGTACGGCGGCCGCCACCTCCTCCGGCGCGCTGCGCACCAGCAGGGCCGCCACCGCCCTGCTCCTGACCGCGTCCACCCAGTCCGCGGTGCGCAGCGCGAGGCCGGCCACCGCCGCGGGGCCGCCGCACCCCGCCAGACCCTCGACCGCGGCCTCCCGCACACGGCCGTCAGGCGCGAACGAACGCAGCAGCAGGCCGAGCACGTCGTCGGCGCCGCCGCCCGTCGGGGCACCTCCCCCGCGGGCAGCCCGGTCCAGGAGCGGCAGCAGCCGGGGGGGCGCCGCCGTCAGCGCCGCCAGCGCGGCCGCCCGCTCCTGCGGGGCGCCCTCGGCGGGCAGCGCGAGCAGGCGGCCGAGCAGCGCCTCGACGTCCGCCGGGCGGCCGCGGCCGGCAGCCCCGCACCACTCCGCCCAGCGCCCGCCGGCCTCCGCACCACCGGGCCGCGGGTCCCGCACCCGCCGTCTGCGCAACAATCCCGCCTCCTGAGGGCCCGTCACCTCGTCCTCCCCCCAGCATCCCCCGCGGCCGCCCCGGCCCCACCGGATCCGGCCGGACTTTGCCCGAACGAGAAGAAGGCCCGGAAGCTTGCGCCTCCGGGCCTTCCCTTTTCGTAGCGGGGACAGGATTTGAACCTGCGACCTCTGGGTTATGAGCCCAGCGAGCTACCGAGCTGCTCCACCCCGCGTCGTTGTGCCCTCACCATAGCCCAGCGCATTTGATCAGCGCAAATCCCTTCCAGTCCGGTGCGACCAACCCCCACCCACCGTCGTGTGCCGACGGACCGCACCACCCCAGGGGCGCGAGGAACTGCGCGACAAGCCCCCCACCGGGGCACGGGTCGTCACCGACCCGATGGGGCTGATCGGTCCGATCCGGACCACCGGCCGGTGGCCGGTTGCCCGCGCCGTTCCCCGCGCCCCTAGGTGGTTGCCCTCTCCCGCAAGGGGCACGTGGGGCGCCTGGGGGCACCCCCAGGCGAAGCCCTGGGCAAGAGCGCGACAAGCCCTCCACAGCCGTCGCGTGGCGACGAACCGCACCACCCCAGGGGCGCGGGGAACTGCGCGACACGCCCCCCACCGGGGCGCGGGTCGTCACCGTCCCAAAGGGGCTGTTGCTGTCGCACACGGACCACCGCCCGGTGGCCGGTTGCCCGCGCCGTTCCCCGCGCCCCTGGTGGGCACCCCCTTGCCGAAGGGGAGCCGCAGCACCCCCGTGCCCGAGGGAAGGCTCGCCCCGCCGCAGGGGGCGCCGCAGCAGCACCGTGGCCGGGGAAGGCTCGGCCCCTTGCCGAAGGGGAGCCGCAGCGCCCCCGCGGCCGGGGGTGGGGTGGGGCGGCTAGGCGGAGAGTTCCTGGTTGACGGCCGCCGTCAGGCGGGCGGCACGTTCGGCGACTTCCGCCGGGCCGGAGGCCACGGCTTTGGCGCACCAGGCGCGCGCCTCGGTGAGCCGCCCGTGGCGGGCGGACAGCAGCGCCATCCGCAGCGCCGCGCGCCCGTGGCCCGCCTCGGCGGCGCGGGTCCACCACAGCGCCGCCTCCGGCTCGCTGCCCTCGCGGGCCAGCAGCAGCCCGAGGTTGAAGGCGCCGTTGCGCGACCCCGCCTCCGCGGCGAGCCGGTACCAGTGCGCGGCCTGCTCGACGTCACCGCGCTGTGCGGCGGTCATGCCGAGCCGTACCTGCGCACGCCGGTGCCCCTGGCGGGCCGCCCGCTCGTACCACTCCTCGGCCTCGTCGCCCATCGGTTCGGAACCGCCCGGTCCCGCGTCCCGCTCCCGCTCCCGGTCGCGCCGGTCGAGCAGCGCGCCGAGCCGGAAGGCGGCCTCGGGGCTGCCGCCGCCCGCGGCGCACCGCAGGTGGCGTTCGGCGCCGTGGTGGTCGCCGTCGCGCTGGAGCGCTATGGCGACCTGGAGTGCGGCCCCCGCGTGCCCTGCGGCGGCGGCCCGCTCGTACCAGCCGCGTGCGGCTTCGGCCTCGTCCCGTCCCGCGTGCAGGATGCCGAGGTTGAAGGCGGCGTCGATGCTGCCCGCCTCTGCGGCCTTGGAGAACCACGGTTCCGCCCCGTCCGCGTCGCCGTGCTGGAGCAGCAGGACGGCGAGGGCGTTGGCGGCCTCGCGGTGCCCGGCGTACGCGGCTTTGCGATACCACTGCTCGGCCTGCGAGGAGCGGCCCTGGCCGGCGCAGAGCAGGCCGAGGTTGTACGCCCCGTTCACGTCGCCCGCTTCGAGGGCGGCGCGATACCAGCGCTCGGCGGTCTGCGTCTCGCCCTCCTGCGCGTGCAGCGCGCCCAGCGCGTTCGCGGCGTTGCCGTCGCCCGCCTGGGCGGCACGCCGCCACCAGGTCGCGGCCTGGTCCAGGTCGCCGGCGTCACGCAGCAGGAAGGCCAGCGCGCAGGCGGCCTTGGCCTCGCCGTCGCGGGCGGCGGTCAGATACCAGTGCCCGGCCTCCTTGGTCTCGCCGCGCTCCTCCAGGAGGGTGCCGAGCCGCAGTGCGGCCCGCCGGTGGCGGCGCGCGGCGGCCTGCCGATACCACTGCTCGGCCTCGTGGGTGTCGCCGCGCCGCGCGCAGTAGCGGGCGAGCCGGTAGGCGGCCTCTCGGTGGCCGTGTTCCGCGGCAGCGTGGAACCACCGCTCGGCGCCGGCGTCCCGCCGGTGGTCGAGCAGGTCGGCGAGCGCGTAGGCGCCCAGCGCGTGGCCGGACTCGGCGGCCTGCCGCAGCCAGTACTCGGCGCCGGGCTCGTCGCCGCGCTCGCGGTAGTGCCGGCCGAGGGCGTGGGCGGCCGGCGCGGAGCCGGCGACCGCGGCGATCCGCCACCAGCCGGCGGCCTCGTCGGCGTAGCCGCGCTGGTGCAGCAGCAGGCCCAGGTTGTTGGCGGCGGCGCGGTCGCCGTGCTGCACTGCCTCGCGCAGGTACGGCTCGGCGCCGTCGAGGTCGCCGCGGCGCAGCAGCAGGGTGCCGAGCGCACTCATCGCGAAGGGGTCGCCGTGCTCGGCGGCGCGCCGGTGGCGTGCCTCGATCTCGGCTTCCTCGCGCAGCACCAGGCTGTCCTCGTCGGGCATGTCCGCCAGTTCGGCGGGCGCAGGGGTGGTCCGGGGTACCGTCGCGACGGCGGTGTCACCCGCACGGGGGGCGGGCAGCAGCACGGCCGCGTCCGCGGTGACCGGTGCGGGCAGCGCCTGTTCGCCCGCCGCACCATGACCGTCATGGTTGTGACGAGCGTTCAGCAGCCTCGCACCATCCCCCATAAGCCCCATCGTCGCACCACCCGCTACCGGCGTACACCCGGTATACCGCAACCCAGTTGGTCTCTACAGCGTTTTGTCGACTTCCCGATATGACGGCACGCCAAACGTTGACGGACCCATATTCACCCGTACAAGCGAAGAGGCCCGAAGTCACTTGACTTCGGGCCTACTTCATGCAGTAGCGGGGACAGGATTTGAACCTGCGACCTCTGGGTTATGAGCCCAGCGAGCTACCGAGCTGCTCCACCCCGCGCCGTTGTGTCCCAACCGTACCACGACGCGGGGTGTCACCCGTTCAGCCCTTCTTCGCGGGGGTCTGCGAAGCCCCGGGCGTGCCGCTCCCGCGGGCCGCCGGCGCCGCCGCCTGGGCCCGCTTGAGCGCGTTCCCCAGCCGCCGCTGGGCGTCGCCGTAGGCGTCCCAGTCGCTCTTCTTCATCGCGACCTGCCCGTCGTCGTAGGCCTTCTGCGCGTCGGCCAGGGCCTGCTGGAGTCCGGGGTCGCCCGAGGCGGACGGGGTCCCCGCGGGCGGCGCCTTGCGGCTGCCCGAGGCGGACGGGGCGGCGGTCGGCTGCCCGGCGGCGGGCGTACTGCCGCCGGAGGCGCCGAAGAGGTGGTCGAGCGCGAGCGACAGCGTCGGCTGGTAGGTGATGTCGTCGCCGTATATCGCCGCCACGCCGGTCAGCATGGGGTAGTCGACGCCGGTGCGGCGGACGTAGACCGGCTCGACGTACAGCAGGCCGCCGTCCAGCGGCACGGTCAGCAGATTCCCGTACTCGACCGTGGCGTCCGGGCCCGCGCGTTTCAGGTCGTTGATCCTGGGTGCCGACCCGCCGCCTGCGGTGATCCTCGCCTGCGCCGACGCCGGCCCGTCGACCGCGGGGGTCGCGGGCAGTTGCAGCAGCCTGATGGTGCCGTAGTCGTCTCCGGACGCGTCGGCGTCGACCGCCATGAAGGCGCTCAGCCCCTTCTGCCCGCCGGCGGTGAAGGTCGAGGTCAGCGAGAAGTCCTTCGCGGTCCTGCCTGGCATCCGCAGGCTCATGTAGTAGGGCGGGACCGCCTTGCCGGCCTTGGCCGCCGGGTCGTCGGGCACCGTCCACGCCTGCTTCCCGCCGGAGAAGTCCGCCGCCTTGGTGACGTGATACGTCGCCAGCATCCCCCGCTGCACCTTGAACAGGTCCTCCGGATAGCGCAGGTGCGCCAGGAGGTCGGCCGGGATGTCCGCCTTGGGCCTGACCGTGTGCGGGAAGGCCTTCATCCAGGTCTTGAGCACCGGGTCCTGGGTGTCCCACTGGTAGAGCGTCACCGTGCCGTCGTAGGCGTCCACGGTGGCCTTGACGGAATTGCGGATGTAGTTGACCTGGTCCTGCCGGGCGACCACGGAGCGCTGGCTGTCGGTCTGCGAGTCCGCGGTGGTGTCGCCGAGGGTGGTGCGCGAGGCGTACGGGTAGTCGTTGCTCGTAGTGTAGGCGTCCACCACCCACACCACCTTCTTGCCGATCACCGTCGGATACGGGTCGCCGTCGATGGTCAGCCAGGGCGCCACCGCCGCCACCCGCTGCTTGGGCGTGCGGTTGTAGAGGATCTTGGAGTCCTTGCCGATCGCCGACGAGGAGAGGATCTTCGGCTCGCCGAAGCTGACCGCGTAGGCGGCGCGGGTCAGCGGGCTGCGCAGGCTGACGCCGTCCTTGCCGTCGTAGCTTGTGGTCTTCTCCCGGCCCTTGTCGGTGTAGTCGAACTCGGGGGTCGGGCCGCCGACGATCGAATACTGCGTGGTCTGCTCGCCGAAGTAGATCCGCTGCTGGGAGCCGTCGGCGGCGGCCGGCAGGCCCTGGGCGGTGAAGTCGGGGCCGCCGTCCTGGGTCACCTCGGTGCCCTTGGCGGCGACGACGCCGTATCCGTGGGTGTACGTGAAGTGGTCGTTGATCCAGTTGCTCTTCGGTATGCCCTTGACGTTCAGCTCGCGCAGTCCGACGACGGTGTCCTGCGGCTCGCCGGAGCCCGGGTCGCGGTCGACGTCGAGGGTCGAGGGGAACTGGTAGTAGTCGCTGCCCCGCTGGAAATGCTGGAAGGTCGGCGAGACCACGTTCGGATCGAGCATGCCGAGGCTGGCCGAGGAGCCCGCGTCGGCCCGCAGGGTGCTGCCGGCGGCCACGGCCGTCCCGGTCGCCGAGGGCCCTGCCGCGGGGGCGGCGGCCGCGGTGGCCGACGGCTTGCCCGGGTAGGCCGTCACGTCGGTCTTCGCCAGGCCGTACGCGGCCCTGGTCGCGTCGATGTTCTTCTGGATGTAGGGCGCCTCCTTGGCCGCCTCGTGCGGCAGCACATGGAATTTCTGCACGATCGCCGGGTACAGGCCGCCGATCAGGATCGCCGACAGCACCATCAGGCCGAAGCCGATGGTCGGCAGCGACCATGTGCGCCGCCACAGGCTGGTGAAGAAGAGCAGCGCGCAGATCGCCGCGATGAAGAACAGGATCGTCTTGGCGGGCAGGTAGGCGTTGGCGTCGACGTAGCGCAGCCCCGTCCAGCTGTCCGTGGTCCTGAGCCCGCTGGAGCGCACCGCGAGCGAGTAGCGGTCCAGCCAGTACGCGACTGCCTTGAGCGACACGAACAGGCCGAGCAGCACCGCCAGGTGCCCGGTGGCCGCCGAGGTCGCCCGCGCCCCGGGCGAGGTGATCTGCAGGCCGCCGTAGAGGTAGTGCACGACGGCGGCGGCGATCAGCGACAGGATCACCACCGCGAAGCCGAAGCTCAGCAGGAAGCGGTAGAAGGGCAGGTCGAAGGTGTAGAAGGAGATGTCCTTGTGGAACTGCGGGTCCTTGGTGTGGAAGGGCGTCGCGTGCGCCATCAGCAGCCACAGCCGCCACCGGGCCGCCGCCGAGCCGCCGGCGATGATCCCGACCAGCGCGCTGATCCCGAGCAGCACCCACGCCTTGTACGGCGCCAGGCCCATCCGGTAGCGGTCCAGATTCCGCTGCTCGCTGGACATGGCGCTCAGCGGCGGCCGCAGCCGGTGCGCCAGGTACATGCTGGAACCGACACTTCCGGCCATCAGCAGCCCGAAGCCGAGGAAGAGCCCGATCTTCGTCCACGCCATGGTGGAGAAGACCGACGGGTAGTGCACCGAGCGATACCAGAGCCACTCCGTCCACAGGCCGGCGAACATCGCGAACCCGATCATCAGCACGGCGAGGACGCCGAACACGATGAGCAGGGCGATCACCCTGCGGGACGGGCGGCCGTCTCTTCCGCTGGGTCCCGCCGCCCCTTCACCGCGGTCCGGCATCTGGAATACCAAGGGTGCGCACCTCGAAATGTCGCGTCTTCTGCGGTGTCCCGGGTCGGACTCCCACAGATGCAACTTCACCACGCTTTGGCCGGTTCCCGATTCCGGCGGCGAAGGGGGAGGATACCCACCATGTCCAACATTGCGACCGATGGAACACCGCTGGCGGCGAACCCGCTGACCCGTGCCGTACTGGAGATCGACGAATACGCGGCAGGTCTGGGCTGGGACCGGCCCGCGCGGCTCTTCGCCCTTGTCGACACCTCACAGCTGCGTGTCCAGGAGCCGGGGCTCGCCGACCAGCTCGGGCTGGCCGAGCAGAGCGTGGCGGGCTCGCTGACCCCGATCGAGCAGGAGGAGCTGCCGTCGGGCACCGCGCTCGACGAATTCCTGGCCACCATCGCCTGGCCCGATGTGATCGCCGGCTGCGCGCTGACCGTGGAGCGGCTGATGCTGCCGCCGTCGGCGGAGGCCGCCATCCCCGAGGACCTGGACGACGCGGCGCTGGCGTCGTGGGTGGCCGAGCACCCGGAGCGGCAGGAGGTGCGGATGACGGTCGCGGTGCTGCGCGACGGCGCAAGGGAGTCGGCGGTACGGCTGCGGGCCAAGGACACCGCGTCCGAGGTGCTGACCGGGGCGAGCCTGGTGCCGGGTCTCGCGGAGGCGCTGACGGCGACCTTCGAGGCGTAGGCGGGGCGCGTGCCGCCGCGTCCCGCGCCGGGCGCGGCAGCACGCAGGCGCCGGCGCGTGTGCCGGTGCTGCGGGTGGCTCAGCCCTTGGTGCAGCTGGGCAGTGCGGCGGTGTCGCCCGACTTGATGTCCTTGAGCGCCGCCATGGCGTCGTCCAGCGTGTTGACCTTCACCAGCGTGAGGCCGCTGGGGATGTCCTTGGCGGCCTCACCGCAGTTGTCCGCCGGGGTGAGGAAGTACTGCGCGCCCTTGTCGCGGGCGCCGATCGTCTTGAGGCTGATGCCGCCGATCGGGCCGACCTTGCCGTCGTCGTCGATCGTGCCGGTGCCCGCCACGAACTTGCCGCCCGTCATGTCGCCGGGTGTGAGCTTGTCCACGATGCCGAGCGCGAACATCATGCCGGCGCTGGGGCCGCCGACGTCGGCGAGCTTGATGTCGATGCTGAACGGGAAGAGGTGCTCGACCCCGGCCTTGATGCCGACCACCGCACGGCTCGCCCCGGTGTCGTCGGACTTCCTGGTGACGATCGTCACCTGGTGGGTCGGCAGCCCGTCGGCCGACTTGCCCTTGGCGTCGGCGGCGTTCACGACCGTGAAGACCGCCTTCTGGCCGGGCTGGTGCTTGGTGACCAGCTTGGCCACGTCGTCGGACTGGGTGACGGCGCTGCCGTCCACCGCCTTGATCACGTCACCGGCGTGCAGCAGTCCCTGCGACGCTCCGCCGCTGATCACCGCGGACACGATCACGCGGGAGGGGACCGGGATCTTCAGCTCGTCCAGGGCGGCGACCTTGGCGCTGTCCTGGGACTCGGTGAACTCCTCGGCGTTCTGCTGGTCGGACTCCTCTGCGGTCTGGCCCTTGGGGTAGAGGGTGTCGTGCTCGACGACCTTGTCGTCGTGGCGCAGCCAGCCGACGACCGACTCGATCAGGTTCATGTGGTAGTCCGCACCGGTGACGCGGACCGTCGTCATGTTCAGGTGCCCGTCCGCCGGGTAGGTCTTCCGGCCGGAGATCTGGATCACGGTGTCGGGCCCGTAGCTGCCCAGGGTGTTCACCGTGGGGCCCGGCGACATCTCCGAATACGGGGTCGGCACGAGCAGCGCGACGCTCAGCAGTGCTATCAGCGTCAGTGTCGAGGCGAGCAGCGTCGCGGTACGGCTGGGCATGCAACGACATTACGTGACCGGCCGCCGATTCGGCTCCCCGGGTGAGTCCGGACGAGTACGCCCCGGGGGCCGTCCCGCACAGGGGTCGCACAGGCCTCACACAGGCTCCGCGTCGGGCCCTTCGGTCTCGCCCTGCTCGCCCTTCTTGAGCTTCAGCGGCGGGGCGTCACCGGGCTGCATGGCCGTGCGGAACCGCTCGTAGCCCGCGAGCGACGCGCCGTCGGCGACGGAGCGGCCGCGCGCCGCCCAGCGCGCCCAGACGACGGCGACCAGGACTCCGACCAGGGGGATGAGCAACCAAGCGAGTGCTGCCACAGCGAACTCCCGACCCCACACACCAGCAAAACGGACCTATGAGCAGATTAACGACTCAGTGGATCAACGCTCTGCCGGGGCGCGGGGTTACGCAACCGGAATTCCTCCTGGCAGCCGACCCCGCGGGCCGGGGCGCCGCGGACCGTGCCACGGGAAGGCCGGGCCTCAGCAGCCCACCCACTCCTCGGTGCCGTCGTCGAAGGTCTGGTGCTTCCAGATCGGCACCTCGTTCTTGAGGTCGTCGATCAGCCGACGGCTCGCCGCGAAGGCCTCACCTCGGTGCGGACCGGAGACCGCCACGATCACCGCGAGGTCGCCCACCCGCAGGTCGCCCACCCGGTGCACGGCGGCCAGCGCGCGTACCGGGAAGTCCGCCGCGACCTTCTCCGCGACCCGGCGCAGCTCCTGCTCCGCCGAGGGGTGCGCCGAGTAGGACAGGCCGGTCACCGTGGCACCGGAGTGCCCGTCGTGGTCGCGTACCGTCCCGACGAAGAGCGTGGTGCCGCCCGCCGCGTCGTCGCCGACCGCCGCGAAGACCTCGTCGAGCGACAGAGGTGTTTCGCGTACGGCCAGCAGCCGGATCGGGTCTGAGCGGTCGGTGGGTGCCATGCGCAACATGCTGCCTCATCTGCCCGCGATACGGAAAGAGCCTTCCATTACAGCCCGGTCATGGTGGCGCCGGTCAGATGCCGCGCCGCTTGCGGGCCCTTCTGACCAGGGCCGCGGTGCCGACCAGGGCGACCGTGGCACCCGCCGCGCCGAGCGTGGTGGCGTCCTTGCGGCCCAGCCGCCGCCCGGCCACCGAATTGCGGCCCGCGACCTCTTCGAGCAGCTCGGCGAGCACCTCCTCGTTGGTCCACTTCGGCCGCCAGCCCGCCTCGTGCAGCCGGCTGCCGCTGACCACCCAGGGGTGCATCGTGTAGGCGAGGTCGCCGGCGGGAGACGGGGTCAGACCCAGCCGGTGCAGCCGGGACGCGGCGCCGAAGGCGATGGCGGGCGGCAGCTCCATGCGCCGGATGCCGCTCAGCTCCTCGACCTCCTCCTGCTCCAGCCAGCCGTCGCAGCCGACCGCCATCTCGCCGTCGACCTTCTCCAGCACGGCGTACTCCAGCGCCGCGACCAGGTCCTCGACATGGCAGAACTGCCAGCAGGGCCGGCTGCCCGCCACCACCAGCAGCCGTGGCGACTCGAAATAGCGGGTCAGCGCGGTGTCGGTGCCGCCGACCAGCACGGCCGGCCGCAGTATCGTCACGTTGAGCCCGGGGTGGGCCCGCGGCGCCCGACGGCCGAGCCGCTCGATCTCCAGCAGGTCGTCGACGAAGCTGGCCTCCGAGGTGGCGCGCAGCGGGGCGTCCTCCGCCAGCGGCACATCGTTGTCGGCCTGGGCGCCGTAGACCATCGCCGAGGTGCACAGCACCACCCGGTGCACCCCGGCCGCGGCGGCGGCCGTCAGCACGGTCTGGGTGCCGCGCACGTTGAAGGCGGACCGCGCCTTGGCGTCGGACTCCAGGTCGAGGTCCATCGCCAGGTGCACGACGACGTCCGCGCCGCGCAGCTTCTCGGCGATCGCGGGATCGCGGACGTCGAGCACCCGCCAGGTCGCCCCGGGGACGTCCCCGCGCCGCTCGTCGATCGCCACGACCTTCCTGACCTGGTCGGACTCGACCAGGCGGCAGGCCAGCGCGAGGCCGACGCCTGAGGCGGCACCGGTGATCGCGACCACCGGTCCCGCGGCGCCCCTCGCGGCGCTCCGCTCTGGGCGAACGTGTGCTTCTGGGGAACTCACCGGGTGTCTCCCACGGTTGTCTCAGTTGCGTACTCAGCTGTACCTGCTACGACGTACGCAGCCATCCTGCCGGACAGGTGTCTAGGCTTGGAGGTACAGCCCATCACACCAGGCCGACCACGACAGCCCACCACGACACAGATCCGAGGAATCCCGTGAGCGACACTCCATTCGGATTCGGCGTCCCTCCCGAGGAGCCGGAAGACGGCGACGAAGGCAAGCAGCGCAAGGGCGACAGCGGGGGCGGGCAGCCGGGGAATCCCTTCGGTTTCGGCGGCGGGAATCCGTTCGGCCCTGGCGGCGGCAATCCCTTCGGCCCAGGCGGCGGCGACAATCCCTTCGCGGCGATGTTCGGCTCCCTCAATCCCAACGACCTCGGCGCGGCCTTCCAGCAGCTCGGCCAGATGCTCTCCTACGAGGGCGGGCCGGTGAACTGGGACATGGCCAAGGACATCGCCCGGCAGACGGTCGCGCAGGGCACCGCCGACGGCGTCAAGGACGCCACGGTGGGCCGCGCAGACCGCGCCTGGATCGAGGAGGCGGTCCGCCTCGCCGACCTGTGGCTGGACGGCGTCACCTCGCTGCCCTCCGGATCCGGCTCTGCGGTGGCGTGGAGCCGTGCGGAGTGGGTCGAGGCGACCCTGCCGGTGTGGAAGGAGCTCGTCGACCCGCTCGCCGAGCGGGTGGCGGGCGCCATGGGCGACGTGCTGCCCGAGGAGATGCAGGCCATGACCGGCCCGCTGCTCGGCATGATGCGCTCGATGGGCGGGGCGATGTTCGGCTCCCAGATCGGGCAGGCGCTGGGCACCCTGGCCGGTGAGGTGGTCGGTTCCACCGACGTCGGCCTGCCGCTCGGCCCCTCGGGCAAGGCCGCGCTGCTGCCGGCCAACATCGAGGCGTTCGGCGCCGGCCTCGGCGTGCCGCAGGAGGAGGTGCGGCTCTACCTCGCCCTGCGCGAGGCCGCCCACCAGCGGCTCTTCGCCCACGTGCCCTGGCTGCGGGCGCATCTGTTCGGTGCGGTCGAGGGCTACGCGCGCGGCATCAAGGTGGACACCGCCAGGCTCGAGGAGGCGGTGGGCCAGCTCGACCCGACGCAGCCGGAGCAGCTGCAGGAAGCCCTCCAGCAGGGCATGCTCCAGCCGGAGGACACCCCCGAGCAGAAGGCGGCACTGGCCCGGCTGGAGACGGCGCTCGCGCTGGTCGAGGGCTGGGTGGACGCGGTCGTGCACGCCGCCGCGGCCCCGCATCTGCCGTCCGCGGGCGCGCTGCGCGAGACGCTGCGCCGCCGCCGGGCCAGCGGCGGCCCGGCCGAGCAGACCTTCGCCACCCTGATCGGCCTCGAACTGCGGCCCAGGCGGCTGCGGGACGCGGCCCGGCTGTGGGCGTCGCTGACCGACGCGCACGGGGTCGACGGGCGCGACGGCCTGTGGGCGCACCCCGACATGCTGCCGACCGCCGACGACCTCGACGACCCGGACGGCTTCGTCCACCGCGACTCGACGGACTTCGACTTCTCCGAGCTGGACAGGATGCTCGGCGAGGCCGCGGACAAGTCGGGCTCCGCCCGCAAGGACGACGCGGACACCGGTACGGCGAAGGACGCGGACGCGGCCGAGGAGCCCGGCAAGGACACCGGCAAGGGCACCGACCCGCAGTCCGGCGACCGGCCCGCAGAGGGCGAAGGCAAGGGCGAGGACGGCGAGAGCGGCAAGTGAGCCCGCTGCACACGGACGCGGTGGGCGTCCTCGACACCTGGGACGCGCCCGACGCCGGCCAGGACGCGCTGCGCAAGGACTACCTGGCGTATCTGGCCGAGCACCCCGACGGGATGTGGAAGCCGTGCGCGACCGGGCACATCACGGCCGGCGCCCTGGTGATCGACCCGCCGCGGGAGCGCGTGCTGCTGACCCTGCACGCCAAGTTGCGGATGTGGCTCCAGATGGGCGGCCACTGCGAGCCGGAGGACACCACCCTGGCAGGCACGGCGCTGCGTGAGGGCGCCGAGGAGTCCGGCATCGAGGGGCTGCGGCTGCTGGTGCCGCGTCCCGTGCAGCTCGACCGGCACCTGACGCCCTGCGCGTGGCATCTGGACGTGCAGTACGCGGCGGTCGCTCCGCCGGGCGCCGTCGAGGCGATCAGCGACGAGTCGCTCGACCTGCGGTGGTTCGGGTACGACGAGGTCGCCGGCGTGGCGGACGGCTCGGTGAAGTCACTGCTGGCCAGGACCCGCGCGCTGCTCTGAGCGGGTCCCGGCCGGACGGTGCGGTCAGTTCGACCAGATGTTGCCGGGGTTCTGCCCGTGCGCGCCCTGCTGGCCCATTCCGTACTGGGCCCGCAGGCCGCCGCCCAGTGCCACGTTCTGCGGCGGCATCAGCTCGCTGGGCTGCACCAGGACGTAGCCCTGGCCGACGAAGTTCAGCTCCCAGCCCTCACCGGTGTTGCCCCGGCGGCGGAAGACCGAGCTGCTGCTGGTCTGCGCCTGCATCTGCACCCGCAGGCTGCTGGACCAGGCCACGACGGCGTCGGCGTCGCAGGAGACGTACTTGTCGGGCGTGACGGGCATCAGCAGCGGCTTGCCCGAGGTCATCAGGGCGACCTTGCCGCTGCCCGAGATGTTCAGGTTGTACTGGCCGGTGCCCGACAGGCCGAACTGGCTGTCGACGGCGATGACGTCCCAGTGCAGCCCGGAGTCGAGCGCCAGGACGTAGGCGCTGTCGACGGTCAGGCCGTCGTGGTCGACGTCCAGGATGTGGATCTGCTGGGCGAGGTTGGCGAGGTAGACCGTGCCCTGGCCGGAGCAGCGCATCAGGTCGAGGCCTTCGCCGGTGCGGCCGCGGGCACCGCGCTGGTGATGCGACTGGTATTCGCCGTCGAACTCGATCATGCCCTGGTAGGCGACCATCGAGCCCTTGCGGGCAAGGCAGTCGGGACCGGTGCTGCCGTCCAGGCGGACCCGCAGCAGATACGAGTTCTGCAGGCTGTAGTGGTCCTGGTTCTGGACCTCGGTGAACGCGAAAAGCGGACTCTGCATGGTGTTTCGCTCCCCCTCAGCCCCGGACCCGCAGGCGGTCGGTGCTGTCCTCGCTCGGCTGTACGACCACGAAGCCCTGCCCCGAGAAGGCGATCTGGAAGGCCTCCCCGCTCCCCCGCCCGATGAGCGAGGACGCCTTGAAGCTCCGCTTGGCCTTCATCTTCAGTCCCGACGACCAGGCCACCAGCGCGTCGGGGTCCACGTAGGTCTCGTCGGCACCGCTGCCGCAGTCGACCACGATCGGCGTGCCGCGGGAGGTGACGGCCACCCAGCCGCTCCCCGACACCCCGACGTTGAACAGGCCCTGCCCGGCGAACTTGGCCAGGCCCTTGACCCGCTCCACGCCCCAGGTCAGATGGGCGTCGAAGGCGAGCAGGTTGGTGCCGTTGACCGACACCGACTCGTTGTTGAGATTCAGGCACACCACGTCGGCGCCGTAGTCCGCGAGGTAGAGCAGGCCGTCGCCGCTGCACTTCATGATGGGAGTGCTCTCACCGGTCAGCCAGGCCGAGGCCATCTGCCGTACGGCGGGCGGATTCGGCTCGTACTGCACGAAGCCCTCGTAGGCGACCATGGAGCCGGTGCGGGCGAAGAGGTCCTGGCCGGTCGCCATGGCGACCTTGAGCATCGAGGAGCCGTGGTTCTCCATCCGGGCGGCCACCGGCGTCGGTGCGTAGCCCGCGATCATCTGCTGGTCCATGGCGGGTCACACCTCGTAGGGCTGGACGACGATGAAATTGCCGGGAGCGCCGCGGAACTGGAGGTTCACGGTCTCACCGCTGTGGCCCGGGTAGGCGGTCCTGCGCAGCCGCACCTGGCTGGAGACGATCACCTGGGCTGCGGACGACCACGCCACGATCGCATTGCTGTCCGCATACGTGGTCGGGGTGACGGGCAGCACGACCGGGGTGCCGTGGGTCTTCACGATCACCGTGCCGGTGCCCTGGAACTGCATGGTGAACAGCGCGCCGCCGGGAATGCCGTGGCCCTCGATCCTGCGCACCTCGTGCTGGAGTCCCTCGTCGAAGGCGAGGACGTTCTCAGCGGAGACGCAGATGGCGTCGCCCTGCAATTCGATCGGGTGCAGATACGCGGCGTTCTCGGCGAAGAAGACCTGGCCGGAGCCGGTGCAGCGCATCAGCTGCATCTCCTGGCCGGTCATGTTGCCGACGATCCGGCCGGTGAATCCCGCGCCCTTGTAACCGAAGTCGACCTTGCCCTGGTAGAGCACCATGCTGCCCTGGCGGGCGAGCACCGGCTGGCCGCCGGCCTGGCCGAGGTCGGCGCGCATCATCTTGGGGTTCTGCTGCGCCCAGCGCTGGCCGGTGGGCAGCTCGCGGTACTTCTGCATGGCCACCGCCATACCCGCGGCCTGCGTGGGCACCGGCGGCTGCCCGTACCCGGGCTGGCCGCCGAAGGCGGGCTGCTGCCCGTACCCGGGAGGCGGCTGCTGGCCGAAGGGCGGCTGGGCGTATCCCGGCGGGCCGGGCGGTCCCGGCGGGGTGGGCTGGCCGGGGATCTGGCCGGGGGTCGGTCCCGGCGGCGGGACCTGCCCGAAGGGCGGCGCGGTCGGCTGGCCGGGGGCGAGCGGCGCGACCATGGTGGGCGCCTGGTGCACCGAGGGGCCGCCGGGGGTGCCGAAGGCGGGCGGCGCGGGCGCGGGAGCCGGCGGCGGTGTGCCGAAGGCGGGCGCCGGGGCGGGCGGCGGCGCACCGAAGGAGGGTGCGGGGGCCGGTCCGCCGGGCGGCGGGGCGAACCCGGGTGCGGGCGCGCCGCCGGCGGGCGGCGCGAAGCCGGGCGCCGCGGCCTGCTGGGGCGCGGCCGGCTCCTCCTCCGCGACCTCGCCGCCGAAGTTCTGGAGCAGTGCGGCCAGGCCGCCGTCGAAGCCCTGCCCGACCGCCGCGAAGCGCCAGACGTCCTTGAGGTAGACGTCGGCGAGCATCACGGCCCGCTCGGTGCTGAACTCGGCACCGGTGAAGGAGTACCGGGCGACCTCCTCGCCGCCCGCGACGATCCGCAGGTAGCCGGGGCCGACCTGGGACATCTGCCCGCCGCCGTCGATGGTCGCGGTGAAGGACAGCCGCTGGACGGCCGCCGGGATGCGGTCGAGGGTGACGCGGAAGGACTCGGTGTCGCCGGACTGAGCGCCGAGCAGCTGGATGGACTCCTCCGGCGACTTCGGCTGGTTGAAGAAGACGAAGTAGCGGTCGTCCGACAGCTCGTCCTTGGCGTCGAGACCGAAGCAGCTGATGTCGAACGTCAGGCCGGGGCCCGCGATCGACACGCCGACATAGAGATCCGTCCCCGCGGTCAGATCGCTGATCTTGGCCTTGTGGCCACGCTGGAATTCCCTGGCCATGGATCGACCGGCCCCCATCCCGTCCTCGCTGCTGGTGCGTTGCGACAGGCTAACCGGTCGCGCGGACAGCGGCTATTCCCCCACGGTCTCGCGGTCCTCGCGGCTGTCCCTGCTGTCACCGAGGCCACGGCCCTCGCGGCCGTCCCGTCCGCCGGGCGGGTGCGGCAGCCGGTCGGCGGCCACGACGCCCTCCAGGAAGCCGCGGGCCCGCTCGGTCCGCGGGTAGCTCTCCAGCAGCTTCCAGAAGGCCGGCCCGTGGCCCGGCACCAGCAGATGCGCCAGCTCGTGCAGCAGCACGTAGTCGATGACGTACTCGGGCATGCCCTGCAGCCGGTGGGACAGCCGGATGCTGCCCTCGGACGGGGTGCACGAGCCCCAGCGGGAGTTCTGGTTGGTCACCCAGCGCACGGTGTCGGGGGTCGCCCGGCCGGTCAGATACTGCTCGGAGAGGCATTCCGCGCGGGCTGCGAGCTCGGCGTCGCCCGGCATCCTGCGGCTCTCCTGGGCGGCGAGCTTCTCCAGCATCACGGCCACCCAGCGCTGCTCCTCCGCGGCCGACATCCGGGCCGGGATGAGGACGACCGTGCGGTCTCCGTCGCGGTACGCAGACACCGTCTGCCGCCGCCGGGCGCTGCGGCGTACTTCCACCGTGCTCGTCCGGTGGCCGCGAGCGGGCTGACTGGCGAGATTTCGCGCTGGATCGGCGGACACGCTCTCGACCGTACCCGCTGGGCGTGCGGGACGTCCTGTCCCCAGGCCGGTTGGCATCGGAATCACCTCGCTTCTCACTCATATTGAACGACTTTTCCCCACAGCCTGTGGATAACCCGGTCGGCAGAGCGACGGAATGGGGCATTCTGCAGGAGTCGCGCACGGAGGGTGACGGCGCAGGGGGACGATGCGCGGAGCCGGCCGGGATACCGTACAGAAAGGTGCAAAATATGACAGCTGACGGATGCTGACCCGGTCTTGACCGGGGGGTCGGCGGGGAGGGGCACAATGGCGAGGTGACCGACGCGAAATGAGGGGCGCATGTCTGATCTTCCGCGCAAGGCGGTGACCCGGACCGCGAAGCTGGCGGCGCTCCCCCTGGGGTTCGCCGGGAGGGCCACGCTGGGGCTCGGCAAGCGCCTGGGGGGCAGACCGGCCGACGAGGTGGCGGTCGAGCTCCAGGAACGCACGGCGGAGCAGCTCTTCAAGGTGCTGGGCGAGCTCAAGGGCGGGGCCATGAAGTTCGGCCAGGCCCTGTCGGTCTTCGAGTCCGCGCTGCCCGAGGACGTCGCGAGCCCCTACCGGGCCGCGCTGACCAAGCTCCAGGAGGCGGCGCCGCCGCTGCCGGCCCGCACCGTGCACCGGGTGCTGGCCGAGCGGCTCGGCAAGGACTGGCGCTCGCTGTTCACCGAGTTCGAGGACGTGCCGGCCGCGGCGGCGTCGATCGGGCAGGTGCACCGCGCGGTGTGGAGCGACGGGCGCAAGGTCGCGGTGAAGGTGCAGTATCCCGGCGCGGGCGCCGCCCTGCTGTCGGACCTCGCGCAGCTGGGCCGGGTGGCCAGGCTGTTCGGGCCGCTCGTTCCCGGCATGGACGTCAAGCCGCTGCTGGCCGAGCTGCGCGAGCGGGTCGCGGAGGAGCTGGACTACGAGCTGGAGGCCAGGGCCCAGCACGTCCACGCGGTGGAGTTCGCCGGGGACCCGGACATCGAGGTGCCCGACGTGGTGCACCAGGCCGACCAGGTGCTGGTCACCGAGTGGATGGACGGGGTGCCGCTGTCGGAGGTGATCTCCCGGGGCAGCCAGGAGATGCGCGACCGCGCGGGGCAGCTGCTGTCGCACTTCCTCTTCGCGGGCCCGGCCCGCACCGGCCTGCTGCACGCCGACCCGCACCCGGGCAACTTCCGGCTGCTGACCGACGAAGGACCGGCGTCGGGCTGGCGGCTCGGGGTGCTGGACTTCGGCACGGTCGACCGGCTGCCCGAGGGCCTGCCGCTGCCGATCGGCACCGCCCTGCGGCTGGCACTGGCCGGCGAGGCGGAGGAGGTGCACGCGATGCTGCGGGCGGAGGGCTTCGTCAAGCCGACGATCAAGCTGGACTCGGACGCGGTGCTGGACTACCTCAAGCCGATCATCGAGCCGGCCGGCCGGGAGGAGTTCCCCTTCGACCGGGCGTGGATGCGGGCCCAGGCGGCCAGGATCGCCGATCCGCGGTCACCGGCCCACCAGCTGGGCAGGCAGCTGAATCTGCCGCCGTCGTATCTGCTGATCCACCGCGTGACACTGAGCACCGTCGGCGTGCTGTGCCAGCTGGGCGCGACCGTGCGGCTGCGGGCGGAGCTGCAGGAGTGGCTGCCGGGCTTCCACCCGGAGGGGACCGCGGAGTCCGCCTGAGGTCAGGCGCTCCGCGGCGCTACCACCAGGCGGAGTCCAGCCGGCTCTCGATGCTGCGCAGATGCCGCCGGGCGCAGTCGACGCAGAAGTAGACACGGCGGCCGTTCTCGACGGAGCAGGTCCACGTCAGCGGGAGACCGGCCTGGGTCGTCCCGCAGCGGGCGCATGTGGTCGTGGTCTGAGCGTTCTTCTGATCCACTGGGTGACGATACCTCCACACCTGCCGTATTTGTCGGCATAACGCACCGCGGGGCCGGTCCTTTTGGACCGGCCCCGCGGTGGCGTGAGGTGTATCAGCTGGTGCTCAGCGCTGTCGTGGCCTGATGGCTACTGCATCACGGCCAGGGCGAGTGCCCGCCGGGCCCGCAGCGAGGCGCGCTCGGCGCGCCGCTGGAGCCGCCGGGCGGCGAGCAGCCGGGATGCCCTGCGTTCGTGCTCGGCCTCGTAGAGCCGCTGTTGCATATGGGCACGAGCCAGAGCTTCTGGCATGAGTTGCATTTCGAGAGTCCTGTTCTGGTGCGACGCCATCGCGTCGGAAGTACGTGCGGTCTGTTCGATGCGGGTGGGTGTCATCGGGGCCTGATTCATCGGGTCGTGGTGGAGGGGACGATCGATCGTTCCCGGAGTCCTGAGCTTCCTGGCGTTCATACAGCGACCGCGTCCTTGCGCGGACGGCCACGCGGCCGCTTGCGGGGTACGACGACGCCCTGGATGAACAGCTCGCCGCCCCAGACACCCCAGGGCTCGCGGCGGTCCTTGGCGCCGGCGAGGCAGGCCTCACGGACAGGACAGGTCTGACAGAGGGACTTCGCGTACTCGACGTCGGCAGGCGTCTCGGCGAAGAAGACCTCGGGGTCGTAGGTGCGGCACGGGACGGGAACGCCGAGGCGCTCGATCTCGTCGTCAAGCTCGGTGAGGGGCAGCAAGGTGGTCTCCGGGGGCTGTGCGGGAGGGCGGCTCAGGTCTGGCGTGGGTCCGGACGGTTCGTGCTGGGCGGTGTGCACGGTGGGTTCGTTCCTCGTCTGTCGGTCCGGCCGGTCGGCCGGTTTCGTCGGTGTCTCCGCAGAGACGCTGTCTTCTGGGGAAAACAGAAGGGCCGCGGATCCCGGTCTGGGATTCCGCGGCCCTGAGGTGCCGACCTGATGCGCTATCAGGCTGGATCACTCCAGGGTTCGAGCCCGCGGAAGGCCCACTTGCCGTACTGCTGCGTCTTCTGCCGTCCGTTTGCATAGCCATTGGCGCCTTCCGCGCCCTTGGCGGTGCCGGTGCCGGTGCCGGCGCCGTTGGCCGCCGCCGCGGAGGTAAAGGCATGCGCCTTCACCTTCGCCGCCGCCGCTACCGCGGGCGCCTCGGTCGGTCGCTCACTGCGCACACGGATCGGCAGAACCGGGAGCAGGGAGGACATGAGACCGGTGGCGGGCAGCGAGATACCGAGCGGGCAGGCGGCGACCACCGAACGATCGGTCAGTTTCGTGGAAAGCAGCTGGCTGGTCACTGGGCTCGCCTCCTCTCGGCGTCTCGTAAGGATGAAGGACCGTACTTGCCTAGTACATCACGATCGGGTGGGCTCTTGGAAGAGCCGTTCTCAACCGCGCTCGTGAAGGCTATGGGGACCTCTGCGGGATGCGCAAACTATTTTTCGGCTTCTTCCGAAGAAGATTCCACGGAGTCCGCGGGACCTTCCCCGGAGCCCTCCGCCGACCCGTCGTCAGGCCCGTCATCGGGCCCGTCCCCTGGCTCCCCCTCCTGGTCGCCGCCCGGCTCCCGGCCCGAGCACAGCGCGAGCACGTCCGCGCCGAACCGGTCCAGCTTGCGCGCCCCCACGCCGGGGATCGACGACAGCTCCGCCGCGCCCTCCGGCCTGACCTCGGCGATGGCCAGCAGCGTCCGGTCGGTGAACACGCAGTAGGCGGGCTGGCCCAGCGCCTTGGCCTGGGTCGTACGCCAGACCCGCAGCCGGTCGTACAGCGCCTCGTCCAGGTCCGAGGGGCAGTCCTCGCAGCGCATCAGTTTGATCTCGCCCGCGTCGGACAGCGTGCGCCCGCACACCCGGCACAGCACGGGGCCGCGCCGCTTGCGCCCGCCCGAGCCGCGCTCCACGCCGCCCGCGCCGCCGCCGGACCCGCGGGCGCCACGGGGCGCGGACCCGGGCCGCAGCCCGTCGAGGAAGCGGGACGGCCTTCGCCCGCCGCGCCCGCCCGGCGAGCGGGACAGCGCCCAGGACAGCCCCAGGTGCAGCCGCGCCCGGGTGACGCCGACATAGAGCAGCCGGCGCTCCTCCTCGACCTGCTCGTCGGTCTTGGCGAAGGTGATGGGCAGGGTGCCCTCGGTCAGGCCGACGACGAACACCGCGTCCCACTCCAGGCCCTTGGCCGCGTGCAGCGATGCCAGGGTGACGCCCTCGACGGTCGGCACGTGCTGGGCGTTGGCCCGCTCGTCCAGCTCGGCGACGAAGTCCCCGAGGGTCGCGGTGGGCCGGGCGGCGGTGAAGTCCTCGGAGAGCCGCACCAGCGCGGCAAGCGACTCCCAGCGGTCCCTGACGGCCCCGGACCCGGCGGGCGGCTCGGAGGCCCAGCCGCGCGAGCTGAGCACCGCCCGCACCTGCTCGGGGAGGGTCGCCGCATCGTCGGGGTCGGCCGACGCCCTGGCCGCGCCGCGCAGCAGCAGCCCCGCCTCGCGCACCTCGGGACGCTCGAAGAACCGCTCGGCGCCGCGCAGCTGGTAGGGCACCCCGGCGTCGGCGAGCGCCTGCTCGTAGACCTCCGACTGGGCGTTGATGCGGTAGAGCACCGCGATCTCGCTGGGCCGCACCCCGGAGCCGATCAGCTCCTTGATCCGCCGGGCGGCGCCCTCCGCTTCCGCGGGCTCGTCGGGATATTCGGTGTACGAAGGATCGGGGCCGGGCTCGCGCTGCGAGATCAGCTCGAGGCGGTGCGCCGCCGCCTGTCCGCGGGCCTGCCCGAGCAGCCCGTTGGCCAGACCCACCACCTGCGGGGTCGAGCGGTAGTCGCGTACCAGCTTCACCACGGTGGCCTCCGGATAGCGGGACCTGAAGCCCAGCAGGAAGTCCGGGGTGGCGCCGGTGAAGGAGTAGATGGTCTGCGAGGCGTCGCCGACCACGCACAGGTCGTCCCGGCCGCCGAGCCACAGGTCGAGCAGCCGCTGCTGGAGCGGGCTGACGTCCTGATACTCGTCGACCACGAAGTGCTGATACTGCGAGCGGACCGTGTCGGCGACGTCGGGCCGGTCCTGGAGCACGCCGACCGTCAGCAGCAGCACGTCCTCGAAGTCGATCACCCCGCGGTCCCGCTTGAGCTGCTCGTACGTGGTGTAGATGCGGGCCACCTCGGCCGGGTCGCGCGGCACGTCCCGACCGGTCTTGGCGGCCACCGCCGGATAGTCCTCAGGCACCGTCTGGGTGACCTTGCACCACTCGATCTCGCCGGTGACGTCCCGCAGCTCGTTCCGGTCCAGGCGGATCCGGCAGCGGGCACCGGCCTCCGCGACCAGCTGGACCTTGCGCTCCAGCAGCCGGGGCATCTCGCCGCCGATAGCGCGCGGCCAGAAGTACTGCAGCTGGCGCAGCGCCGCCGAGTGGAAGGTGCGCGCCTGCACCCCGCCGGCGCCGAGCTGCCGCAGCCGGCCGCGCATCTCGCCCGCCGCCCGCGCGGTGAAGGTGACCGCGAGCACGCTGGCCGGCTGGAGGATGCCGGCCCTGACCCCGTAGGCGATCCGGTGGGTGATCGCCCGGGTCTTGCCGGTGCCGGCCCCGGCCAGCACGCACACCGGGCCGTGCAGCGCCGTCGCGACGGCGCGCTGCTCGGGGTCGAGGCCGTCGAGCACCGCGTCCGGGGAGTCGGGCACCGCGGGGAAGAGCGAGTCGTGGGTCGTCGCAGTCACACCGCCACTCTGCCAGGTCTCGCCGACAGCCCGGAAAGTTATCCACAGGCCGCGGCGGAATGCCCGCCCCCGGGCGGACGTTGTGCCTCTGCCAGATTCTCTCGCGACGAGGAGCGAAACCGATGCCGGGCACCGTGACCATGTACAGCACCAGCTGGTGCGGCTACTGCCGCCGACTCAAGGGCCAGATGGACCGCGAGGGCATCGCGTACACCGAGGTCAACATCGAGGAGCACCCCGATTCCGCGGCGTTCGTCGAGAAGGCGAACGGCGGCAACCAGACCGTGCCGACGCTCCAGATCGTGCCGAAGTCGGGCGGCGCGGAGGTCGTGATGACCAACCCGAGCCTGGCGCAGGTCAAGCAGGCGCTCGGCGCCTAGGACCCGCGGGTACGGCCCCGCGCCCACGCTACGGGCGGGGCAGCGGGGCGCCGTACCAGGTCTCGATCAGGCGGGCGGCGATCGAGATGCCCGAGGGCGGCAGCACCTCGCCGGAGGCGAAGGCGGCGCTCAGGTCCTCCCGGGAGAACCAGCGGGCCTCGTGGATCTCCTCGCCGTCGACGGTGATCTCCGACGAGACGGCCCTGGCGTTGAAGCCCAGCATCAGGCTGGAGGGGAAGGGCCAGGGCTGGCTGGCCACGTAGCTGACGTCGTCGCCGACGGTGACGCCGACCTCCTCGGCGACCTCGCGGCGCACCGCCTGCTCGATCGACTCGCCGGGCTCCACGAAGCCGGCGAGCGTCGAGAAGCGGCCCTCGGGCCAGTGCGGCTGGCGGCCGAGCAGCGCACGGTCCTGGTCGTCGGTGACCAGCATGATCACCGCGGGGTCGGTCCGCGGGTAGTGCTCGGTCAGGCAGGCCGGGCAGCGGCGGATGTGGCCCGCGGCGGCGATGACGGTGCGTTCGCCGCAGCGGGAGCAGAAGCGGTGCATGCGCTGCCAGTTCTCCAGTGCGACCGCGTGCACCATGAGCCCGGCTTCGAGCGGTGACAGCAGCCCGCCGACCTCGCGCAGGCCCGCGGCCCTCGCGGCGCCGTCCATCCGGCCCGGCAGCGAGTCCTTCTGGAGCGCGAAGTAACGCACACCGTCCGGCGCAATACCGAGGAAGTAGCGGTGCATCTCGGTCTCCGGCGCGTCGAACGCCGGGGTCATCACGAGTTCGGTACGGCCTTCTGGACCGTCCTCGACCAGCACCTGTCCGCCGGACACCACGAACACCCTGGTCGACGGGTGGCTCCAGGCCGCGGCGAGCCACGCCTCGTCCATACGGTGGTTCGCGGCCCGGTCCACCCCCGAGTAGGTGAGTGTCAGCGGGCGGTCCGTCGCGTCGAGTCCTGTCAAGGCTGCTTCCATCTCCCCGTAGTACGTGATGTGCCGTGCCGCAGGCGCACCACCTTGTCGTCCACCCGGTGCCAACCGCCGGCGGGCAGGGAAATTCCCGGTGACGGTATGGATACGCCGCGTCGTCCGAGGTGGAGCGCGTCATGAGCAGCCTAGCCCCGCTGGCGCCGCGCCACGGGTACGGGTCCGCGAGGTGTCCGCCACGCCGGGCCGCGGGAGCGCCGCCCGGTCACTCGCCCGCGGCCAGCAGCCGTTCCAGTTCCGCCCTGCCCGGCAGGGCCGCGGGGCGGACCAGCTCGCCGGTGCGGACGAAGAGGAAGGCGGCGCGGACCCGCTCCGGCGGGACGCCCTGGAGCTCCGCCCAGGCCAGCCGGTAGATCGCCAGTTGCAGCGGGTCAGCGGACGCGGCGGGGCCGCGGCCGGTCTTCCAGTCGACGATCTCGTACGTGTCCCGGTCGCCGAGGAGATCCCCGTCACGGAGGAGATCCTGGTCACCACGGCCGGCGCCGTTGCGACGCACGTCACCGCTGCGATGTGCGTCACGGTCCCGGTAGACCGCGTCGATCCGGCCCCTGACGACGCGGCCGCCCAGGGTGAGGTGGACCGGCACCTCGACGCGGTAGGGCGTGCGGTCGGCGTAGGGGGTGCGCAGGAAGGCCTCCTTGAGCGCCGCCAGGTCCGCCTCGTCCGCGATGTCGTCGCCGCCCTCGACGCCCGGCAGGTCCTCGGGCCCGAACAGCGGGCGGGCGTCGAAGCGGGACTCGACCCAGGCATGGAAGCGGGTGCCGCGCCTGGCCGCCGGAGCCGGCGGGCGGGGTAGCGGGCGGGCCAGCTCGCGGGCCAGGCCCTCGGGGTCGGTGGCGAGCCGCATCAGCTGGCTCGCGGTGAGCGTCGCGGGCAGCGGTACGTCCCGCACGGTGGCCCGCGCCCGGCGCAGCTCGCCCGCGAGGGCGTCGAGGTCGCGGTCCCAGGACGCCACGAGCCTGGCCTCCGCCGGGTCGAGCCCGCCGGCCTGCTCCCCGCCGGACGCGGATGCGCCCCGCGCGGCCGGGACCGTGGGCCCTGCGGGCCCCGCGAAGCCCTTCCGCGCCGCGGTCCCGGGCTCCGCGGCCTCCTCGTACTCCGCGCCCCCGGCTGCCGCCTCCTCGTCCGCCGCCGCGTACGCGAGCACGGTCCGTGCCGCCCAGCGGCGCCTGCGCAGTGCCGTCGGGTCGAGCGGCAGCGGCCAGGGGTGGTCCTCGACGGTCTCGAGCGCCGGGTTGACCGCGTCCTGTGCGGGCGGCTCGGCCCACACCTCGATCTCGCCGTATCCGGCCTCGCAGTGCTCGCGCAGCGCGTCGAGGAAGACCGAGGGGCCGAACGGCGACTTCTGCGTCGGACCCCACCAGTGGCCCGAGCCCAGCAGCAGGGACCGCGGGCGGGTGAAGGTCACGTAGCCGAGCCGCAGCTCCTCGATGCGCTGGTGCTCCTTCATCTCGTCGCGGAAGCCGTCGAGCCCGGCGCGGGTCCACTCCCGCACGTCGGGCAGCGTCGCCGCGTCGCCGCGCAGCCCGTGCGGCAGCACCTTGGCGTTGACCGGCCACAGCTCGCGCCCCCGCTCGCTCGGGAAGCCCCTGGCGACCAGTCCTGGCACGGCCACCACGTCCCACTCCAGGCCCTTGGACTTGTGCGCGGTGAGCACCTTCACCGTGTTCTCGCCGCCGGGCAGCGAGCTGTCCAGGCCCTTCTCGTACTGCGCCGCGGTGTGCAGGAAGCCGAGGAAGGCCAGCAGGGTCGCCTCGCCGTCGAGGGCCGCGAACCCGGCGGCGACGTCGAGGAAGGACGTCAGAGTCTCGCGGCGGCGGGCGGCCAGCGCGTGCGGGGACGCGGACAGTTCGACCTCGAGGCCGGTGACGGCGAGCACCCGGTGCAGCACGTCCATCAGCGGGTCGGCGAGCGCCCTGCGCAGCTCCCTGATCTCCACCGCCAGCCGCGCGAAGCGCACCCGCGCCTCAGGGGAGAAGGGCAGCCCGTCGTCGGGGTCCGCGTCGAGGAAGGTCTCCAGGGCGTCGGCGAGCGAGACCACCTCCGCGGGGTCGACGCCCTCCACCGCGGCCGCCAGCGGATCCCGGCCCTCGGCGCTCCCTGCCCCGTACCGCACGAGCAGCCGGGCGCGGCGGCCGAGCAGCGCCAGGTCGCGGGGGCCGATCCGCCAGCGCGGGCCGGTCAGCAGCCGGACCAGGGCGGCGTTCGCGGTCGGGTCGTGCAGCACCTCGCACACCGCCACCAGGTCGGCGACCTCCGGCAGGTGCAGCAGCCCGGACAGGCCCACCACCTCGACCGGGATGTCACGGGCCACGAGCGCTGCGTGGATCTCGGGGAAGCGTGCCGCGGTACGGCACAGCACCGCGATGCCGCCCGGGGACGTGCCGGTGTGCACCAGGTGGGCGATCGAGTCGGCCAGCCAGGCCGTCTCGTCCGCCTGCGTCGGCAGCAGGGCGCAGCGCACCTGCCCGGCCAGCTCGGCGCCCGGGGCGGGCCGCAGCGCCTCGACGCCCTCGTGGCGGTCGCGCAGCTCGGCGGCCAGCGTGTTGGCCAGGTCCAGCAGCCGGCCTCCCGAGCGGCGGTTCTCGCTGAGCGAGTAGCGGTCGGCGGGCCGCCCGTCGGGGTGCGCGAAATGCCGCGGGAAGTCGTCGAGATTCGCCACCGAGGCACCACGCCAGCCGTAGATGGCCTGGCAGGGGTCGCCGACAGCGGTCACCGCGTGGCCGCTGCGGCCGCCGAAGAGACCGGCGAGCAGCAGCCGCTGGGCGACCGAGGTGTCCTGGTACTCGTCGAGCAGCACCACCCGGTACTGCTCGCGCAGCAGCTCGCCCACCTCCGGCCTGGTCTGCGCGAGCCGTGCGGAAAGCTCGATCTGGTCGCCGAAGTCCAGCAGGTCGCGGCGCCGCTTGTCGTCCCGGTAGGCCGCGGCGAGCTCCGCGAGGTCGCGGCGGGCTGCGACCGCCTGGCCGACGTCCCTGACCCAGGCGTTGCCGCGCTTGGCCGGGTCGAGCGCGGACAATTCCGCGGCGAGCCCGGTGTCGTGCGCGCGCAGCCGCTCTGCGGGCACCAGGTGCTCGGCCAGCTCGCCGGCCAGCGCCAGCAGGTCGCCGACCAGCGTCGGCAGGCCCTTGGTCAGCGCCGGATACGGTCCGGGCGCGGCCCGCAGCACCTTCGCGGCCAGCTGGTAGCGGGTCGCGTCGGCCAGCAGCCTCGCGGTGGGCTCCAGGCCGATCCGCATGCCGTGGTCCTTGAGCAGCTGCCCGGCGAACGCGTGGTAGGTGGAGATGGTCGGGTCGCCCGCCGCCGGCTCCCCGGGGTCCGCCGCCGGGCCGGCGGGCGGGTCGTAGGGGTCGCGCTCGCTGATGCCGGCCTGCGCCAGCGCCTTGCGCACCCGCTCCGACAGCTCGCCTGCCGCCTTGTTGGTGAAGGTCAGGCCGAGCACCTGCTCGGCCGCGACCTGCCCGGTGCCGACCAGCCACACCACCCGGGCGGCCATCACCGTCGTCTTGCCGGAACCCGCTCCGGCCACGATCACGCCCGGCGCGAGCGGCGCGGTGATGCACGCCGTCTGCTCCGGGGTGAACGGGATGCCCAGCAGCTCCTTGAGCTGCTCAGGCGAATGGATGCGGGTTGCCACCTCATGGAGGCTATCCGGAGCCGCGGACACCGGTGGCCCCGGTGGCGCCCGCGGGCGGCGGGACGCGGTTCAGACGGCGAAGTCGCCGTCGCCCGGCTCGATGCCGAGGTCGGCCATGTCCACGGTCTGGGAGGGCGGCGGTGCCACCACGTGCGGGTCCTTGCCGAAGTCGCCGAAGGTGCCGCTGCCGGGCGAGTCGCCGCCCTCGCCCTCGATCTTGACGATGTACGGCGTGCTGCCGGTCGACACGTACATGGTGTCGGTCTCGTCCGGGAGCTTCTCGATCAGCGGGATGACCTGCTTGCCGTCGAGCGTGGTCGGCTCCCCCTTGACGACCTCGGTGTCGCTGTCGTCGTCGGTCAGCAGCAGGCCGTCCAACATCTCCGTCAGCGAGCAGAACTCGCGCACGCCCCCGTTGCTCGCCATCTCCTGGGTGAGCTTGACCCACCGCCCGTCGATGGCGTCGACCACCTTGTCGCCGCGGGACCCGCCGGTCTGCCGCCAGAAGGCGTCGTCGGCCTTCATGTAGGCGTGGCGGGCGTCGGTGGTGATGATCTGGATGTTCCGGCCGCCGATACGCAGGGCCGCCGCGCATGTGCCCTTGGCCGTGAGCGCGGCCTTGACCTGCAGCTTCTGGCCTTCCTCCACGGCGTTCATGCTGATGGTCATGGCGCCGGAATCCCGCATGTTCGCCTGCGCGGTGGCGAGCAGCCCTTCCGCGGTCATGTACGAGTAGGGAACGTCCTTCCCCGAGGCCGCCGGTGTCTTCACCGCCGCCGAGTTCACCACCGCCGGCGCGAGCAGCGGAGCCGACGAGTCCCCCTCGCCATCGGCGCCCACACAGCCCGTGAGTGCGGCCGTGGCCGCGATGGCGGCGCACGCGCCCACCATGATCCTGCTGGCCGACATCGGCCGTCCCCCCTGCATCTCTCTTCGTGCACACGCGCCTCTTGGACACGTGATCCCCACCCCTGGTTGTACGGCAAAGGTAGCGGCGCCCGCTGACAATTACCCGGCCGGGGTATGGCCCCGGCGTCACTCCACGGTGTGGCGGCCCTCCGGCCGTGCCGTGCAGGCGGCACGGAACGCGCAGTGCGTGCAGTGCTGGCCCGCGGCCGGGGTGAAGCGCTCGTCCAGCACCCGGCCCGCCGCGGTGGCGAGCAGCTCCTCCGCCCACTCCCCCGTGAGCGCTTCCTGGCGCTGCACCGTCGGTGCGGTCTCACCGCCGTCGCGGCGGGTCGCGCCGAGCCGCAGATGCACCAGCTCCGCGCCGCCCGAGGCGGTGGGCCGACCGCCGAACAGCGGGTCGACGGCACCCTCGCGTACGGCCAGCTGGTAGACGGCCAGCTGCGGGTGGTGCGCCACCTCCGCCGCGGTCGGCTTGCTGCGGCCGGTCTTGAAGTCGACGACGTAGGCCGCGCCCTGGGCGTCGGTCTCGACCCGGTCCATGCTGCCGCGGATCCGGACGCGGGCGTCGCCCGCGGCGAGGGTGACGTCGAAGTCGTGCTCGGTGGCGACCGGGGTGCGGCCGCGCTCCATGACGTGCCAGCGCAGGAAGCGCTCCAGGGCGGCGCGGGCGTTGTCCTTCTCCTGCCGGGACTTCCAGGGCGCGTCGAAGGCGAGCGCGTCCCATACCGAGTCCAGGCGGGCCATCAGCACGTCCAGGTCGGCGGGGGTGCGCCCGGACGCCACCTCGTCGGCCAGGACGTGCACGACGTTGCCGAAGCCCTGGGCGGCGGTGGCGGGCGGTTCCGCCTTCACCTCCCGGCCGAGGAACCACTGGAGGGCGCAGGTGTTGGCGAGCTGGTCGAGCGCGCTGCCCGACAGCGCCACCGGCTGGTCGCGGTCCCGCAGCGGCACCGCGGAGGCGGTGGGCTCGTACAGGCCCCACCAGCGGTCCGGGTGCGCGGCCGGCACCAGCGGGTGGCCGTCGTCGTTCAGCGCGGCCAGCCTGGCCAGCCGGCGTGCCGCCGCCTCGCGCAGCGCGGGCGAGGCGGCGGGGTCGACGGTGGTCGCGCGCAGCTCCGCGACCAGTGCGGCGACCGCGAGCGGGCGCCGGGGGCGGTGCATCACGTCCTGCGGGGTGACGCCCATCTCGGTCAGGAAGCGGGAGGGCTGGTCGCCGTCGTCAGAGGCGGACTTCACTGCGGTGACCAGCAGGCGTTCGCTGGCGCGGGTCGCGGCCACGTAGAAGAGCCTGCGCTCCTCGGCCAGCAGCGCGCCCTGGCTCAGCGGCGGCGCGATGCCGTCCCTTCCGATGCGGTCCGCCTCGAGCAGCGAGCCGCGGCGGCGCAGGTCGGGCCACAGGCCCTCCTGCACCCCCGCGACCACGACGAGCCGCCACTCCAGGCCCTTCGAGCGGTGCGCGGTCATCAGCTGGACGGCGTCGGGGCGTACGGTGCGGCCGCCGAGCGTGTCGGCCGCGATGTCCTGGGCGGACAGCTCCTCGAGGAAGTTGAGGGCGCCGCGGCCGCCGGTGCGCTCCTCCGCGCGGGCGGCGGTCTCGAACAGCGCGCACACCGCGTCCAGGTCGCGGTCGGCGTTGCGGCCCGCGGCGCCGCCGCGCAGGGCGGCCCGCTCCAGGCGGGCCGCCCACGGGGTGCCGTTCCACAGCGCCCACAGGGCGTCCTCCGCGGTCCCGCCGCCCGCCAGGATGTCGCGGGCCGTCCGCAGCAGGGCGGCGACGCGGCGGGCGCCGCGGGCGTACGAGGGGTCGTGGGCGACGAGCCTTTCCGGTTCTGCGACGGCTTCCGCGATCAGCACGTCCGAGGGGCGCGGGACCGCCACGCCCGTCGCGCGCTCCTCCTCGCGCAGCGCCCTGCCGAGCCGCCGCAGGTCGGCCGCGTCCATGCCGCCGAGCGGCGAGGCCAGCAGGGTCAGCGCGTCCTCGACGCCCAGCCTGATCCCGTCCCCGTGCGCGTCCCCGTCCCCCTTCCCGTCCTCGCCCGGCGGGGCCGCGGGGTGGTCGTCCGTCGCGCCGCCCGGCTGCCCCGCCTCCGGGGCGTCGTGCGTCTCCCGCAGGGTGGGGGTTTCGGCTTCCGGGGGGGACGCGGGTTCGGGTCCGGCTGCCGGCGGCGGCTCGTCGGGGGACGTCTGGGGGGACGTCTCGGCCGGCGGACGGGGGGTCGCCCGGGGTGCCGGGAGAAGGGAGGCGGCGGCCAGCCGGAGGGACAGCAGCAGGGGGGAGACAGCCGGGTCGGTGTGCAGCGGGGTGGTGGCGGGCGGGAGGTCGATGGGGACACCCGCGGAGGTGAGGGCGCGGCGCAGCGGCGCCAGGGCGGCGCCGCCGCGGGTGAGCACGGCCATGGAGTGCCAGGGGTAGCCGTCCTCCAGATGCGCCCGGCGCAGGGTGTCGGCGATGGACTCGACCTCGGCTCCCGGGGTCGGGTAGGTACGGACGGCGAGGGTGCCGCCTTCCGCCTCCGCGGTCAGGGAGCGGTGGGCGCGGACGGCCGCGGCGGGGAGCCGCGGCAGCGGCATCCGGTCGGCGAGCCGGCGGGTGCCGGCCAGCAGCCCTGCCCCGGCCCGCCGGGAGACGCGCAGGACGCGCACCTCCGCGGGCCGGCCGTCGCGCCGCGGGAACTGCTCGGGGAAGCCGAGGATGCCGTTGACGTCGGCGCCGCGGAAGGCGTAGACGGACTGGTCGGGGTCGCCGAACGCGACCAGCGTGCGCCCCTGCCCGGCCAGCGCCCGCAGCAGCCGCACCTGCGCGGGGTCGGTGTCCTGGTACTCGTCCACGTAGACGGCGTCGTAGCGCCGGGACAGCTCCCGGTGCACCTCGGGCCGGCGGGCGAGCAGGACGGCCCGGTGGACGAGCTCGGCGTAGTCCACCATCGCGCCCAGCTCGGTGACCTCCAGGTACTCGTCCAGGAAGGCGGCCGCGGCGGTCCAATCCGGCCGCCCGATGCGGTGCGCGAAGTCGGCGAGCGCGGCAGGTCCCAGGCCCAGCTCACGGGTGCGGGCCAGCACCGCGCGCACCTCGTCGGCGAAGCCCCTGGTGGTGAGCGCCGCCCGCAGGTCGTCGGGCCAGCGCACCCGGCTGCGGCCCTCCCGCTCCAGCACCGCCTGGCCGGCCAGCAGCTCCCGCACCAGCAGGTCCTGCTCGGGACCCGACAGCAGCCTGACCGGCTCCTGGAAGGCCTCCGCGGGCTGGTGCTCGCGGATCAGGGCGTAGCAGAAGGAGTGGAAGGTGGTCGCCCCGAGCCCGCCGAGCCCGCGTGCCGCCATCCGGTCGCGCAGGTCGACAGCGGCCCTGCGGCTGAAGGTGAGCACCAGGATCCGCTCCGGCGCGGTGCCGGCCCGCACCCTGGCCAGCACCGACTCGATCAACGTCGTGGTCTTGCCGGTGCCGGGCCCCGCAAGGACGAGCAGCGGGCCGTCCCCGTGCTCAACCACCGCCCGCTGGGCCGCGTCCAGCACAGGGGGCCGCACGGGCGCGGGCGGCGTCCGCAGCAGCCGGTAGCCGACGGCCGCGGAGGCCGCCGGGGCGGGAGAGGGAGACAGGATCACGTGGTTCGCCGGTTCTTGGGAGGCTCGAGCTGTGGTGCGGTCGGGGCCGGGGGCGCGGTCGCCCCGACGCTACGCCGTGCGCCGCGCGCCCCGCAGGCGCCCCGTGGACACGCCGGACACTCCGTTCGGGGCGCCGATGCCGTGGACGGGCCCCGGATGGCGGAAGCTGGAGGGCATGAGTTTCCGGCCGTCAGCCGTCGGCGCCGCCGCCCGCGCCCGGCGTACGCCCGTCCCAGCGCGCCCGGCGGATGTCGACCCGCGGTATGTGGCCCTCCGTGGCGGGCCCCGCGGTCCGCAGCGGTGTGCCTTCGGCACGGTAGGCGTCGAGGGCGCGCAGCTCGTGGCCCGGCAGCAGGACACCGTCGGCCCGCACGACCCGCCACCAGGGCACCCCGCTGCCGTACAGCGCGAGCACCCGGCCGACCTGCCGCGGACCGCCCTCGCCCAGCCATTCCGCGATGTCGCCGTAGCTCATCACCCGCCCGGCCGGGATCAGGTCGACGGTGTCGAGCACCCTTTCCGCGTAGTCGCCGGGCGCTCCGGGGTCGTCTTCCTCGCTCATCCGCCCAATCCTGCCCCAGACCACCGACACCGGGGGGTTCCGGTGCCATCCGCACGGTGCTCATGCCACCATCGTCCCGGCGGTGACTGGTGATACGAGATCAAGAAGAGACCGAAGCGGATCAGCCGGGCGCGGACAAGGCCGGAGGGGCCTCCCGCGCCCGTAAAGCGCTGCCCGCACCCGGCAAGGGCGACGCGCCCGGCACCGCTGCCCGCGGCAGGCGCGACGCCGGGCGCAAAGGCGACGCCGAAAGCGGAGGCGGGGGCGGGGCCGTGAGCGACGCCGGCGGCGACACCGCCGGCCGTGGCGCGGGCCGCGAAGACGGTGACCGGGCCGGGAGCAGCCGCGACCGGGCCGGCACCGCGGACCACGCCACCGGAATCGGCACCGGCAGCGACCACGGCGGCTCGGCCCGCAACGGCACCAGCGGCGACCCGGACGGCACCGGCAGCGACCACAGCGACCCGGCCCGCAACGGCACCAGCGACCACGCCAATGGCGACCCCGCCGACACCGCGAACAGCGGCACCGGCACCGGCAGCGGCAGCGACCACGACGGCTCGGCCCGCAACGGCACCAGCGGCGACCCGGACGGCACCGGCGGCAGCGACCACAGCGGCCCGGCCGGCAACGGCACAAACGACCACGCCAATGGCGACCCCGCCGACACCGCGAACAGCGGCACCGGCAGCGACACCGAGGGCACGACAAACCAAGGCCACGGCGACGACCACGGCAGCCGCAGCGGCAATGGCGACGGCAAGGACGGCGGCGAGGGCGGCAGGTCCGGCGGCTCGCACAGCCACACCGTGGTCCCCGAGCCGGGGCCGACCCCGGTCGCCGTCGACGAACCGCTGCTCGCCGCCCGCGTGCACCGGCCCGCCGACCTGATGCGCTTCCTGTTCGGCCTGCTCGGCATCGCGGTCGTGCTGGCCATCGCGGGCTTCGCGCACGCGACGACGACCGGCCTCGAGACGGACATCACCAAGGGCACCGACCACGCGCCCGACGCGCTCGCGTCGTTCGCGGGGCTGACCGCGAGCATCGCGGTGCTGATCGTGCCGGTCGCCTTCGCGATCGAGCGGCTGGCCAAACGGGACGGCCTGCGTATCGCCGACGGTGTGCTCGCCGCCGTCCTGGCGCACGGCACTGCCCTGGCCACGGACCTGTGGGTGACCAATTCCGCGCCGGGCCCGATCCGCGACGCGCTGACGCACAACGCGCCCTCCGGTACGGGCATGACCGACCCCGTGCACGGCTATCTGGCGCCGGTCATCGCCTATGTCACGGCGGTCGGCATGGCGCGCAGGCCGCGCTGGCGGGTGGCCCTGTGGTTCGTGCTGCTGCTCGACGCCTTCGCGGTGCTGGTCGGCGGCTACACGACGCCGTTCTCGATCGCGGTGACCGTGCTGATCGGCTGGACCATCGCCTACGGCACGGTCTACGCGGTGGGCTCGCCGAACGTACGCCCCACCGGGCGGCAGCTGCTCGCCGGGCTGCGCCGGGTGGGATTCAGCCCGCAGACCGCCCGCAGGGTGCAGGAGGACCGCCCGGAGACCGCGGACTCCGACCGCGGCCGCGGCTATCTGGTGACCCTGGAGGACGGCCCGCCGCTCGACGTGACCGTGGTGGACCGGGAGCGCCAGGCGCACGGCTTCTTCTACCGCGCGTGGCGCCGGCTGTCCCTGGTCGGCGGGATCACCCAGCGGCGCAGCCTGCTGTCGCTGCGGCAGGCGCTCGAGCAGGAGGCCCTGCTCGCGTACGCGGCGATCGCCGCCGGGGCGAACGCGCCGAAGCTCATCGCCACCTCGGAGCTCGGTCCCGACGCGGTGATGCTGGTCTACGAGCACATCGGCGGCCGTCGGCTCGACGCGCTGACCGACGACGAGATCACCGACACCCTGCTGCGCGAGACCTGGACGCAGGTGCGGGCCCTTCAGTCGCGGCGGATCGCACACCGGCGGCTGGTCGGCGAGTCGCTGCTGGTCGACCGCTCCGGCCGGGTGTTCCTCACCGATCTGCGCGGCGGCGAGATCGCGGCGGGCGACATCGTGCTGCGGATGGACGTGGCGCAGCTGCTGACGACGATGGCGCTGCGGGTCGGCCCCGAGCGCGCGGTGGCCTCGGCCGTCGCGGTGCTCGGCCCGGACGCGGTGGCCAGTTCGCTGCCGCTGCTCCAGCCGATCGCGCTCAGCCGCGCCACCCGCGGCCAGCTCAAGCACCTGGCGAGGGAGCGCGCCCAGCGGGAGCGCGAGGCGGTGCTCGCGGCGTCCGCGGCGGAGAAGGAGGCCCGCGAGCAGAAGCGGGCGCAGGACGCCGCGGAGGCGCACGGGCAGGTCCGCGCGGATCTGGGCGCCGAGGCAGGCGACGCGGACGGCGAGGGCAAGGGCGAGGAGAAGGCGGTCTCCAAGGCGGAGCGCAAGGCGGAGAAGCGGGCCATAGAGGACGCGCTCGAAGAGGCCCGCGAGGAGGACCTGCTGTCGCGGATCCGGCAGCAGGTGCTGCTGATCCGCCCGCAGGCGCCGGTGGAGCCGGTCCGCCTCGAGAGGATCAAGCCGCGCACCCTGATCACGGTGATCGCCGGTGCCTTCGCCGCGTACTTCCTGCTCTCCCAGCTCAGTTCCGTGCCGATCGGGCACGCCATCGCCCACGCCGACTGGCGCTGGGCGGTGATCGCGGTCGCGGGGTCCGCGGCGAGCTACGTGGCCGCCGCGTGCGCGCTGGCCGGCTTCGTACCGGAGCGGCTGTCGCTGCTGCGGACGGTGCAGGCGCAGATCGCCGGCTCCTTCGTGAAGCTGGTGGCGCCCGCCGCGGTCGGCGGGGTGGCGCTGAACACCCGCTATCTGCAGAAGGCCGGGGTGCGCCCCGGGCTGGCGGTGGCGAGTGTCGGCGCCTCGCAGCTGGCCGGCCTCGGCATGCACGTGCTGCTGCTGATGACCTTCGGCTTCATCACCGGCACGGAGAAGACGCCGTCGCTGTCCCCGTCGCGCACGGTCATGGCGGGGCTGCTGACCGCGGGCGTGCTGGTGCTGGTGGTCACCGCGGTGCCCGCGCTGCGCAAGTTCGTCTCCACCCGGGTCCGGGCGCTGTTCGCCGGTGTGGTGCCGCGCATGCTGGACGTGCTCCAGCGGCCCGGCAAGCTGGCCACCGGGATCGGCGGCACCCTGATGGTCACCGTGACCTTCGTGATCTGCCTGGACGGCTGTGTACGGGCCTTCGGCGGCCATCTGAGCTACGCGGCCGTCGCGGTGGTCTTCCTCGCGGGCAACGCGCTGGGCTCCGCGGCCCCGACGCCCGGCGGTGTCGGCGCGGTCGAACTGGCGCTGACCGGTGGTCTGATCGCGGCGGGTCTGCCCAAGGAGGTGGCGACACCGGCGGTGCTCTTCTTCCGGCTGCTGACCTTCTGGCTGCCGGTGCTGCCCGGCTGGCTGTCCTTCACGCAGCTCAGCCGCCGGGGCGAGTTGTAGCGGATCCGCGGCCGGACGCGGGAAGCGCAGGCGCGGGAAGCGCAGGCCGGCGCGCGGGAGAGCGCAGGCCTGCGGCGGCCCGCGCGCGGGAACGCCGAGGCCCGGCGGTGGTCGTGCACCGCCGGGCCTGGTGTCTCACCGCATCGGGCCGGTCAGAACAGGTAGTTGAAGACGCCCCAGCCGGTGCCGATCTGCTGCCGCCCGCCGAAGGGCTTGGCGGCATTGCCGGTACCGGGGAAGAAGAACAGGACGCCGTCGGTCCTGCGGGCGATCAGGTCGTACCTGCCGTCCGCGTTGTTGTCCCCGAGGCCGACGAGCCGGTTGTAGACGTTCCAGCCGGTGCCGATCTGCACCCGGGAGGCGAGCGGCGCCTTGGAGTTGCCGGTCCCCTTGTACAGCCACAGGCCGCCGGCGGCGTCGCGCGCGACGATGTCCGCCTTGCCGTCACCGGTCAGGTCGCCGAAGCCGGCGAGGTCCTTGTAGATCTGCCAGCCGCCGCCGACCCTGATGCGGCCAGCGAAGGTGCCGTTGCTGTACGACAGGTACTCCCACATCACACCGCTGGTGTCGCGGGCGAGCAGGTCGGGGTTGGCCGCGCCGCCCAGGTTGCCGGGCGTGACGAAGGCGTTGTAGCCCGACCAGCCGCTGCCGATGACGGTGCCCGCGCTGGACGAGCCGCCGTACATGCGCAGTTGGCTGCCGAAGCGGGCGTAGACGTTGACCTTCTCGGTGTTGGCCGAGTTGATCTTGAAGAAGGCCGACGCGCTGCCCATGCCCGTGCCGGTCCTGGTCTTGGTGCCGAATCCGCCCTTGGCGTTCGGCGGGTAGTCCCAGATGTTGCCGGCCGAGTCGCGGCCGTCGATGCCGAACATCCAGGTGGAGCCGGCATCGGCGCCGGCGGAGAACGTGGTCCTGCCCTGCTGCGGGGCGGTGTGCACGGTCGTACCGCTTGCCGTGCCGAGACTTCCCGTGCCCCCGTTCGCGCTCGCCGCCACGGTCGTGCCGAGCGTCAGTGCGAGCGTGCCCGCGGCAATGGCGACGGCCTTCGACCTCAGACCGCGCCGGGTGTGCCGACGGTCCTGCTTTTTCACCTGTGGTCCCCCTCGGATAGGTGATGTGTGTGCTGCCTCGATACGGGATGATCCCGAACGAAGCCCTTGACGCTACCGCGGTGCTGTTCATGTTTCGGCATCCGAAGTGTCATCACCGCGTCACAGTTCTGTCATGAGACAGAGCCGTGACCCGATCCGTGCGTCACGCCTCTCGTGCACCTGAGCTGCTTTCAGTACGGTGAACAGCCTGGATACGGGGTCCAGTCGGCGCACACGTGCATTCCGGTGCCCGGTCGGTGCCCTTGGCGCACGGCGAACGGGGAGCCGGACGATGAGAGTCCGATGCGCGATACCGGCCTTTGCCACCACGGTGGTTGCCGCGGTCGTGCTCAGCGCGTGCGGTGGCGGATCCGGCGACGGCGGCTCAGAGACGATCCCGCCTGCCGCACCGACGACGGCCGCGGCCACGACCGCACCCAGCGGCACTCCCGGGTCCCGGACGGGCGCGCCGCTCACGCTCGACCCCGCGGTGGCACTGCCCGCCGACGTGAAGGTCGTCTTCGACTGGACGATGCCGGAAGACCCCGCGCAGCACGCCGCGTTGACCGCGGCGGCCAATTACCTCCAGTCGATCGACCACGCGGTCGTCCGGCAGAACGCACAGGACCCGCCGCTGCACGCGTACGCGGCCGGTGACGCGCTCGCCTACGCCGGCGACTTCGTACAGCGGAACATCGAAGCGAAACTGACCCTCAGCGGAACCGACCGCTTTTACCGCCCCGTCTTCGGTAATGGCGCCGCGGGGACGGGCGGTTCGAAAGGTTCCGTGGAGATCAGGCTCTGCGACGACCAGTCGAAGATCTACAGCAAGGACGTCGTCGGCGGAAAAGTGCACGTGACCGCCGAAAGCGACAAGAGCTACGTGCTCTTCGACATCGTCCTGGTCGAACTCCCCACCGCCCACCCGTATTGGCAGGCGCAGGGGATCACCGTCAAGGAGGGCTTCCTGCAATGCAAGGACTGACCACCGCAGGACGGCCCCGCCGGGGTCTGTCGATCACCGGGGCGTTCACGGTCGCCTCGGCACTCGTGCTGGCCGCCGCGGCACCCGGCCACGCCGACACCACCACGTCGAAGTCCACCGAGACGGGCGGCAACGACGGCGGCGCGCTGTCCGCGGGCGTGACGTACACCTACCCTTCCGGCAAGTCCACCGGCAGCGCCACGGTGCCGCTCGGCTCGTCCGACGTGAGCTGGACGCCGCCGCCCTGCTGGATCGGCCCGGTCGGCGACCCGGAGACGTTCAAGAAGAAGCTGCTCCAGAGCGTCAAGGACACCAATGTGCCCGGCCAGGCCAACTACGCGCTCGAGGCCATGCAGGAGTTGCAGCAGCACTACGAGGAGGGCAGGACCTGGGCCGCCTCAGGGGACGGCTACAAGGACTTCAACCTCGACAAGCAGGGCAAGGGGCAGTTCTGGGGCCCGGTGATGAACCCCGACTCCGACAGCCCCGAGCGGTTCGACTGCAACAGCACGCTGCCCTTCTGGGTCGACAACGGCAAGCTGCCGCCGCCCGGCACGCAGAACGTGATCACGGCCGAGATGCTGTCCCGGCTGGCCTACGCCCGCACCCGGGTTCCCGGGGTCACCGTGGTGACCAGTCCCGTCACCACCCAGACGGTGAACCTGCCGACCTGGCTGCAACTGACGCAGAAGTACACCCGGGTACAGGTCCGCGCCTCGATCGACATCGGCGGCGGGCAGGAGATCTGGGCGCAGACCACGGCCGACCCGGCGAACGTGCACATCGACCCGGGAACGGGCGACGCCACCCTCCACCCGGCGTCGGGCGACTGCCCGGTCGCGGCGGACGGCAGCGTCGGCTCCGCGTACAACGGCGACCCGGCGGCGGTGCCGCCGTGCGGGATGACCTACCGGCGCTCGACGGCGGCCACCGGCCCCTACCGGCTGGACGTGACCGCCACCTGGCACGTCACCTGGGTCGGCTCCGACGGCGGCGGCACCCACCCCCTGCCGGACGGTGTCGTCCACAACCCGGCGCAGGACCTGACAGTCCGCGAGATCCAGTCCGTCGTCCGCTGAAGCGGTCGCGGATCGTGCGGACGGGGCCTCAGCGTCTCGGGCTGCCCGAAGCCCGATGCCGCCACAGGCACCAGTACCCGATGACCAGGAGGACGGGGTAGACGCACAGAGCAAGTGCGGCCAGGAGCCCCAGGACCCGCTGCCACCAGGGCCAGCCGTAAGGACCGAGGACCGCCGCGAAGAGGGAGAGCGGCAGCACCGCCATGAGGAGAGCTCCTCGCAGCGGGTCGCGAGGCCGGTGCCTGGTCCAAGGTGTTCCGGGAGCGGCAGATCGCCCCTCCAGCCCGTGTATCGCTCTCTGGGGCGCCTTCCAAGCTCTGCGAACGGCTCTCGCGGGTGCCCCCTGTGATTCATGGCCGGAGAGTACGCCGTGAGGTTGCGGATGCCGCCCCTCGTCGGCGGCAGTCGCGGGCGGCGGCGGCCGGCATCCGGAGCCCGGCCGTCGTTCGCGGCTGCCCGACGACGACCGCCGACCGCCGTGTTTCCGCAGCGAAAAGGCGGGCCGCGGCGATACGCCGCGACCCGCCAATCGGGCGCCTAGTAGATCGGCTTGTGCGGCTCGACGGTGTTGACCCAGCCGATCACGCCGCCGCCGACGTGGACCGCGTCGGAGAAGCCCGCGGACTTGAGGACCGCCAGCACCTCGGCGCTGCGCACTCCGGTCTTGCAGTGCAGCACGATCCGCTTGTCCTGCGGGAGCGTCGCCAGGGCGGAGCCCATGATGAACTCGTTCTTCGGGATCAGCTTCGCACCCGGGATGGAGACGATCTCGTACTCGTTCGGCTCCCGGACGTCGATGATCTCGATGTTCTCGCCGTCGTCGATCCACTCCTTGAGCTGCTTGGGAGTGATCGTCGACCCGGCCGCCGCGGCCTGCGCCTCCTCCGAGACGACACCGCAGAAGGCCTCGTAGTCGATGAGTTCGGTGACCGTGGGGTGGTCGCCGCAGACCGCGCAGTCGGGGTCCTTGCGGACCTTGACCGTGCGGTACGTCATCTCCAGGGCGTCGTAGATCATCAGCCGGCCGACCAGCGGCTCGCCGATGCCGGCCAGCAGCTTGATCGCCTCGGTGACCTGGATCGAGCCGATCGACGCGCACAGCACGCCGAGCACGCCGCCCTCGGCGCAGGACGGCACCATGCCGGGCGGCGGGGGCTCGGGGTAGAGGCAGCGGTAGCAGGGGCCGTGCTCGGACCAGAAGACCGACGCCTGGCCGTCGAAGCGGTAGATGGAGCCCCAGACGTAGGGCTTGTCCAGCAGCACGCACGCGTCGTTGACCAGGTAGCGGGTCGCGAAGTTGTCCGTGCCGTCCACGATCAGGTCGTACTGGGAGAAGATCTCCATCACGTTCTCGGCTTCGAGCCGGGTCTCGTGCAGGACGACGTTGACCAACGGGTTGATCCCCAGGACCGAGTCGCGGGCCGACTCGGCCTTGGAGCGGCCGATGTCGGCCTGGCTGTGGATGATCTGGCGTTGAAGGTTCGACTCGTCGACCTCGTCGAACTCCACGATGCCGAGCGTGCCGACACCGGCGGCCGCGAGGTACATCAGGGCCGGCGAGCCGAGACCGCCGGCGCCGACACACAGCACCTTCGCGTTCTTGAGCCGCTTCTGCCCGTCCATGCCCACATCGGGGATGATCAGGTGACGCGAATACCTGCGGACCTCGTCAACGGTGAGCTCGGCGGCCGGCTCGACCAGGGGTGGCAGCGACACAGGGACCTCAGCAATACGGTTGGTCGGTCTCAGACGGTACGGAAGCCGCGTGCTCGCACACGCGCACCTCTGCAACACTGCCACGCCGGTCTTCATTCCAAGACACCCGGTCCGAGGACCGAGACATCCTACGGTCACATCGTGGGCGGCGGCCGCTCCCCCGCTCCGCCACCGACCGCACGTACCGCTCGGTCCCAGTATCCGGGCAGACCAGCCCACGGGCCGGTCCCCTCCCGTGCACTCCCGTCGGTCAGGCACACCGTGCCCGCGCCCTGCCAGCGGGCGATCCGCAGGGCGCTGTCGAGGTGCACTTCGGGCAGGCCGTGCACCAGGTGCACGAAGCGCGACGGCGGATGCGCCGCCGTCCACTGCGGCGCCTCCGACCACCGGTAGCGGTCCCACGGCCCGGCGAAGGTGACCAGTTGGTCGGCGAGGTCGGCGTAGCAGGCGTCGGGGTGGGTGCCGTGGCCGAGCACGATGTGCCCGGCGGCGCCGCGGCCGCGCGCGGGCGCGCCCTCCTGTTCCAGCAGCGCCCGCAGCGTGGTGATCACCCAGTGGCAGTCGGCGGCCTCCGCCCGGCCCACCGGCGCCCGGTCCAGGTAGAAGCCGTCGACCCGGTACCAGTCCAGGTAGTGCGAGGCGTCGGAGACCAGTTCGCCGAACGGCCGCCTGCCGTACGCCGCGTCCAGTTGTCCGAGGACCGGGACACCGTTCTCACGGACGCGGGACGTCACCTCCGCGTACAGCAGGTCCCGGCGGCTGCCGGGGCCGCCGGAGACGTCGAAGGCGGCCCAGTGCAGGGGCGTGCCCGGACGCGCGATCTCCGCCCACTCGGCCGGTGCCGTCAGCGGGTGCGGGAGGGCCGGCATCCCGAGGCCCGTGCCGTCGCGGCGCCGCCGGGTACCGCGCGGCGCCCGGGTCAGACGCGGCATGCCGCCTCCATCCACACATCGGCCAGCGACTCCTCCAGGCCGATCCGCGGCCGCCAGCCGAGCCGGTCGCGTGCCGTACGGACATCGGCCTGCTGCCACAGCCCGCAGCCGTCGGGGTACGGCGGCATCGCCGCGCCGCCGGACGGCGGCGCCTCGTCCAGCTCGCGCACGGCGCCCTCGTACCCGGCGACATGGGCGAGCGCGGCGGCCATGTCGCGCATGCGGACCGCCCGCCCGCTGCCGATGTTCACCACTCCCTGCGCGGCGGAAAGCGAGGCCGCGTGCACCGCGCGGGCGATGTCGCGGGCGTCGATGAAGTCCCGCTGTACGGCCAGGCCGCCGAGCCGCAGCTCGGGGTCGCCGTTCTGCATCGCGCGGCGCAGCGCCTCCGCGACCCGGCCCATCGGCGCGCCCGTCGGGGTGCCGGGGCCGACCGGGCTGAACACCCGCAGGACCACCGCGTCCAGGCCCGAGCCGAGCACCAGCTCGGTGGCGGCGAGCTTGCTCACCCCGTACGGGCCGCCCGGCCGCGGCGGCGCGTCCTCGCCGGTGGAGGAGCCGACCGGCGACGGGCCGTACTCGGAGCCGCAGCCCAGCTGGACCAGCCGGGCGCCGATACTGCTGCGCCGCATCGCCTCGCAGACCGTGGCGACGGCGACGGTGTTCTGCCGGGTCAGCTCGCGCGCACCGCCGCGGGTGGCGCCGGCGCAGTTGACGACCACGCCGGGGTGGACCGCGTCGAGGAAGCGGGCGAGGACGCCGGGTGCGCCGCTCGACAGGTCGAACCTGACGTCGGCGTCGTCACTGCGGCCCAGCGCGGTGAGTTGGACGGCCGGGTCGGCGAGCAGTCGCTCCGCGACGTGGCGGCCGAGGAAGCCGTCGGCTCCGAGCAGCAGCACTCTCATCGGGTGCCTCCGAGCGGTGCGTTGCGGAAGTGCCGGTGCTCGGGTCGTGGTCGGGGTCGCGGTCGGGACAGGTGCGTGGTCAAGGGTCTTTCTCCTGGTCGGTGTGACAGAGGTCAGTGGCGCCCGGCGGTTGCCGGGCGATGGGCGGCGGCCCGCGCGAGCAGGCGGAACGCCTGGGCGGCCAGCACGAGGGCGGCGGCGCCGCAGGCGGCGGCCTGCGCGGTGCCGCCGGAGGGGGCGAAGTGGCCGGGGGCCGCCGCCAGTACGAGCGTCAGCCCCTCGGCGGCGCAAGCCGCGGCCAGGCCCGCCGCGGCCGGCCCGGGGTGGCCGTGCACGGCCAGCAGCCGGGCGGTGAAGAGCAGGACGCCCAGCGCGGCAGGCGCCGCCAGCGGGGCGGACCCGGCCAGGGCGGCGGCGGTGAGCAGCAGCGCGGTCAGCGCGGCGGCGTAACCGGCGAGTGCGGCGGCCAGCCGGGGGCGTACGGCGTCGGCGAAGTCGGCGAGACCGTGGCTGGGGCCGAGTTGGGCCCTGGCGGCGGCCGCGAACCAGCGGGCCAGGGCGGCCGCGGGCGCCAGGCTCAGCGCGAGCGCGGCGAAGGCGGCGGTGCCGGCGCCTGCGTCGAAGCGGCCGCGGTCCGCGAGGGCGGCCACCGCCTGCGGGCCGTAGAGCGCGAAGCCGAGCAGGCCGTACGCCCACAGGCCCGCGCCCGCGGCGTGTGCCGCACGCAGCGGCCCGCCGCGCAGGGCCGCCCACAGGGCGACGGCCACCAGCACCGCGACCGGCGCGGCCGCGGCGGGCAGCCCCGCGGCCAGGACGCACCCGGCGCCGGGCAGCAGGTGCAGCGCCACGGTCCGCCGCCCGAGCGGGGCGCCCGCCGGGGGCCGCTCCCCCGCCGCGGCCACCCGGACCGCCCGCGGCACCCGTGCGTACAGCTCCTCGGCGAGACCGAACACGTCGCGGTGCCGCAGCCGCCGCGCCTCCCCGTCGTTGACCCCGAAGGCCTCGAGTCCGGCGGCGATCTCCCACGCGTCCACGGCCCCCGCGAGCATCGCCTGATGCCGGTGCATCACGGCCCGCACGGGGTCGGCGGGCCCGCGCCGCCGCATCCCCGTGCCGCTGTCGCCCCCGGGCCTGGGACGCCCCCCGTGGGAAATCGATTCACCACCACGCCCCACCGCGCCCCCGGGCGCACGCCCTGCGCTCCCGGCGGGTCGCGGAGCGCCGGTGCCCGGCTCGGCACCGCGGGCCGCGGCGTCCGGGCCGGCACCCGGAAGTCCGCCGCCGGACCACCCCGAGCCCGCCCCAGCCTCGGGGCGCGCAGGACCCCCGGCAGGACGCGACAGGCCAGCCTCGGGATCGGCCTCGGACCGCCCAGAGCCCGCCCCCGCCTCGGGGCGCGCAGGACCCCCGGCAGGACGCGACAGGCCAGCGCCCGCCTCGGCCGCGGACCACCCCGAGCCCGCCCCCGCCTCGGGGCGCGCAGGACCCCCGACAGGACGCGACTGCCCAGCGCCCGCCTCGGCCTCGGGGTGCGCGGGACCCCCGGCAGGACGCGACAGGCCCGCGTCGGGATCGGCCTCGGGGTGCGCGGGACCCCCGGCAGGACGCGACAGGCCCGCGTCGGGATCGGCCGGGCAGGGGCGGGCCGAGTGGTCGTGGGGCTCGGCCGCGGGGGGCGGTATGGGGAGCAGGATCGGGGGGTCGGTGTCGGGTGGGGGTGGGGTCAGGCGGGTGAGGAGGGCTGCTGCCGGGTCGGTGTCCGGGGTCATGGGGATACGGCTCCGAGGGGCGGTGGTCATGGGCGGGTGGCCGGGACGGGTGTCCAGGAGGGGTGCGTGGGGGTGGGGGCGAGGCGGCTTGGCGAGAGGGATTCCGCCGGGTTGGTGAAGGGACGGGGGGCGCCTTGCGCGTCGAGCAGCGGGACGCGGCGTACGGGGTGGTGGGCGACCACGTCGAGGTAGCTGTCGCGGAAGGCGTCGACGCAGGTGGTGACCGTGAAGAGGGCGAGCGCCCGCTCCCTGGCGGCGGCGCCGAGGCGGGCCGCGCGCTCGGGCCCGCGCAGCAGGTCGAGGGTGGCCGCGGCCAGTGCCTTGGGGTTGCGCGGCGGCACGACGAGGCCCGTACCGCCGATGACCTCGCGGACGGCGCCGACGTCGGTGGACACGGTGGGCCGGCCGCAGAACATCGCCTCGACCAGGCTCAGCGGGAAGCCCTCGGCGCTGCTGGAGAGCAGCACGACGTCGCCCGCCGCGTAGGCGTCGGCGGATTGCGGCGCGCCGGGCGAGCCGATCTCCTCGAAGCTGACCGGGTTCTCGCCGACGGCGTCGGCGTCGGCCGCCTCGTCGGGGAAGAGCTGGGCGGCGAGCCCGCGGCAGTGGTCCAGGTAGCGGGCGGCCCGCTCGTCCATGGCGCGAAGGTGGAAGACGCGCAGCCGGGCGTGCGGTTCCTCGCGGCGTATCGCGTGGAAGGCGTGCAGCAGCGCGATGAGGTCCTTGGCCGGGTCGGCGCGGCCGACCCAGGCCACGGTCGGGTCCGCATGCGCCGCCTGTTCCTCGGACTGCGCTGCGGCCTCGGCTGCCGCACCGGCGCGGGCGAAGCGGCCGGCGTCGATGCCGGGGTGGATGGTCCGCATCCGCTCCCTGGGCGCCCCGCACCGCTCCTGCCAGCGCCGCACGTGGGTCGACCCCGGGGTGATCAGCGCGGCCTGCCGGTAGCTCTCGCCTGCCAGCAGCAGGTAGTGGTCACCGAGCAGCGCGCGTACGGCGGGGGGCAGTCCCGCGGCCCGGTGCGCGAGCAGCGCTTCGCGGGCGCGGACGGTGTATTCGGTGACGATGAGCGGGGTGCCGCAGAACCGTTTGCCCAACAGGCCCGGAAGCGCGGCGGGACCGCCGGACACCGCGTGGCACATGTCGGCCGCGCCCAGCTCGTCGGGGCCGTACCAGGGGGCGGACAGCGGGCGCAGCTGGCGCTCCAGCAGGTCGGCGACCGTGAGGAGTTCGGTCACGACGATGTCGGCGAGCAGCGGCCGTACCCCGGGGGCGCGGCATGCCGCTTCGAGCTCCGCGAGGGCGTCGTCGCCGCGCAGCATCGCGGGGAGGGCGCCGGCGGCGTCCTGGGCGAGGTCCGCGAGGGCGTACAGGCCTGCGGCGAAACGGTCCGCCCGCTCGGCCGCGCCCATGCCCGCCGCGCCGGCCAGGGCGGTCGCCAGGTCGCGGAAGCCGCCGCGGAAGGCCTCACGGGCCGCCTTGGCGGCGGCCCGGCCGCCGCGCGGCGCTTCCGCCTCGGCGGGTTCGCCCCACAGCCGCTCCTGCAGGACGCGGCGCACCTGGGGCGGCGTCTCCACCAGGCCTGCGGACTCGGCCCTGCGGTGGCGGCTCAGCGCGTACACATCGAAGTCGTGGTGTGCCAGGCCCCTGACGAGGCGGTCGCACCACGCCCCGCCCTCACCTCTCGCGTACGGATAACCACCCTCGGTAAGTAATCCAATCCGCACGGGTCCGCCCCTTCTCGTCCTCGACCCCGGACGAGCTGCTGTCCCGCCCGGCGGGACGACCGTATTGCGCGGTACGCCCACCCCGGCGGACGGTTGTCCGCGGCACCACCAAAAGGGGTGAACGGGCGTAACTTCTCCCAAGGCCGGGCGTTAACGCCCTCCCGGGACGAGGCGCCGCCGGAATCGGGGGTGCGCCCCACGGCTCAGGCGTGCGCCCCCCGCGGCGGGCACGCCTCGCGCGCCCCGGGCGCCCTTCGCCGCCGGGTGGGGCCCCAACGGCCCGGGGTTACGGGAAGGGCCAGGCGTTGGGCTTGCAGGCGGGGCCGCCGTTGAGGGAGAGGAACTTGGTCTGCTGCATCATCACGGGGGCCGGCGCCCCGGCCTTGGGGCACCCGACGTGCCCGTGCCCCAGGCGGTGCCCGACCTCGTGGTTGATGAGCATCTGGCGGTACGCGTGCATCAGCCGCGGCCCGTACGTCTCGGCGCCCTGCGCCCAGCGGTAGGCGTTGATCATGGTCCGCGGGGTGGACGCCGCGTCGCAGGAGACGTTCTCGACGGTCGTGTCCAGCCCCGACTTGGCGCACCACTTCGCCGTGGTACCGGGGCTGGCGAGGGTCACGACGATGTCCGCGTGCCCGGTCGAGACCCGCTCGAAGGTCATCGTGCCGCCGTGGCCCCAGCTGCGGCTGTCGTTGAGTGTCTTGAAGACGGTGTCGCTGAAGAGCGCGGCGTCCAGCGGCAGGCCCTGCTCGACGTCGACCCGGAAGGTCATCACCTTGCCCTTGCCCGGCGCGGCCTGGTGGCCGGGGACGGTGTCGAACCGCCCGGAGAGCCTGAGCCCGGGGTCCAGCGGATACTGGCGGTCCATCAGCTGGTCGTAGCCGGGCGTGGCGAGCGCCGGGGTCACGCCGGGCGTCGCGCGCGAGTCGGAGCGCGACGCGGTGTCGCCGGTGGCGCGGGTCGGCGTGTCGGTGGTGGGGTCGGGCGAGGGCGCGTCCCTGCCGCTGCCGGTCAGCTGGCTGCCGGTCGCGACGGCGACCACGGTGACCACTGCGGCGGCCGCGATGCCGCTGATCGTCCAGCCGGCCTTGCCCGGCCTGCGGCGCCCTGCGGGCTCGGGCTCCTCCTCCGGGGGCGCGACGGGCGGGGTGACCACCGGCGGCTCGGGGACGGCGGGCGCGGGCGGCGGCTCGAAGGCGTCGATGAACTCCTGCCGCGGCCTGGGCACCCCGCGGCCCGGCGCGTCCACCTGGTGCCGCGGCGCGCGCGGCCCTGCGGCGGCTGCGGCGGTGGCGGCGTCGTGCGCGGCCCAGCCCTCCGCCCAGTCCTCGACGGGGTCGAAGGGCAGGTCGCGGCGGCCCCCGCCGGAACCGGTCCAGGTGCCGGGCGTGCCCCACGCCCCGTGTTCGCGGTGCTCCGGGTGCGCGGGCGGGCGGCCGGCGAGGTCCTGGGGGCGTACGGCCGCGAAGGCGCCGCTGTCGCCGAACGGGTCGAACGGCTCGGTGTAGGGGCCGCCGGAGCCGCGCCTGCGGCGCCCGCTGCCGGGGGTGCCCAGTGCGCTGCCGGGCGGCGCGAAGGTGCCGCCGGTCTGCGGTACGCGGTTGTCGCGACCGTCCTGGCCGTCCCGCGCGCTGTGTTTGCCCACGCCCTCGATCAGCTCCCGCTCGCCGCAGCGCTCATGTCCGTCGTTGCCGAGACCGTACTCCCGGCCGCGCCGGCCCGTGCACGGGCCGCGATTTCGTCGCGCAGGTCACGGAATGCCCTGGCGACCAGGTAGGGGTGCTCCATCATCGCGACGTGGCCGCTGTCCGGGATGGTGAGCAGCCGCGAGTCGCGGAAGGCCCGCGAGGCCCTGCGGGCCATGCGCACCGACACCAGCTTGTCGCGGACCCCGTAGACCAGCAGCGTCGGCGCCAGCACGCGTTCCGCCTGCCGCCACAGCGAGTGCTGGCCGCCGAGCGTGTAGGCGTTCACGATGCCGCGGGTGGAGCGGACCATCACGTCCCAGAAGTACGGCAGGTCGATCCGCCGCTGGTATTCGGCGGCGGCGGCGCCCCGCTCGGCCTCGCCGACGACGGCCGGGTCGCCGTAGCAGAGCGCGAGCAGCGCCTCCGTGCGGCGCTCAGGCGGCCAGTCGCGGGTGGCCCGTACGTACAGCGCGGGCAGGCCGGGCACGGAAGCGAGCGCGGTGGGCAGGGCGCTGCGCTGCGGGGGCAGCTCGGGCAGCGCGGGCGAGACCAGGGTCAGGGTGCGGACCAGGTCGGGCCTGGCCGCGGCGACCTTGACGGCGACGGCGCCGCCCAGCGAGTTGCCGAACAGGTGGACCGGGCCGCGGTCCTCGGCCTCCAGCAGCCGCACGACGGCGCGGGCGTGGGCGGCGACCGAGTAGTTGCCGTCGTCGGGCGGCGGGGAATGGCCGAAACCCGGCAGGTCGAGAGCGTGCCCCTCGACGGTGTCGGCGAGCGAGGCCATCAGTGCCGACCAGTTCTGCGACGAGCCGCCGAGCCCGTGCACGAACATCGCCGGTTCGAGGTCGCCGTCACGCCCCCGCGCCCCGCTGTGCGTCCGCGAGCGAACCAGCAGGCCGAGGCCGGGAAGCCGCACGGTCCTTGACGTCTCCCCGGCGGCCAGCACCGGCCCCGCGGGGGGTACGGCCGCCGGAGGGGCGGCAGCTTGGGAGTAGTCCGTCGAGGCCATGGGTCGATGTTACGAGACGATCACACGCGGGGCTGTGTCTTCGTCCGCACACAACCGAACAGAATCAGCCGTCCGCTCTTGTGCGATGACGTCGGGGGCGCCCGTACACACTGCACGCGCGGCCCCGTGCTCCTACGCTCCAAGGAGGGGGTACGAGGAGGGGGAGGGGCGGGGATCGAGGGAAGGAAGGCGCCATGTCCGACGAGATCGCGCATATCGAGCGGGAGGCCGACGAGGACGACACCGACGCCGTACAGCGCGCGGCCGACGAGGACCTGGACATCGAGGCACCGGAGGCGGACAGCGCCGAGCAGCACACCGAACTGCTCCAGCACCGCGACGACCCGGTGACCGGCAGGCCCTCGGACCGGGACGGCGAGGCCGACCCGGCGGACACCGCGGAGCAGCGCCGGGTGGTGGCGCTGGACGAGGACGACTACAGGTGAGCGGCACTGGGCGCCGTTGCGGAGCGCCCCACAGGACGGATCGGGACGAGGCCGCCCCTATCCAGAAAGTGAGAATGTGCGCCCGTACGGCGCACAGGGTCGTTACTCAAAAGTACGATGGCCAGCGCAGCGTTCTTTCGTTCGCTCCTTCGTTCTTTCCGCAGAAATGGGAGGCGGCGTGACAGCCATCGAGCAGACTCAGGCACGACCACGCGGCACCCGCCTGCCCCGCAGGGCCCGTCGCGAGCAGTTGCTGGGGGCCGCCCAGGAAGTATTCGTCGCGCAGGGCTACCACTCGGCGGCGATGGACGACATCGCCGAGCGGGCCGGCGTCAGTAAACCGGTGCTCTACCAGCACTTTCCCGGCAAGCTCGAACTGTACCTCGCGTTGCTCGACCAGCACTGCGAGTCACTGCTCCAGTCGGTGCGCGGTGCGCTGGAGTCCACCACGGACAACAAGAAGCGCGTCGAGGCGACGATGGACGCGTATTTCGCGTACGTCGAGGACGAGGGCGGCGCCTTCCGGCTGGTCTTCGAGTCGGACCTGACCAACGAGCCCGCCGTGCGGGAGCGGGTCGACAAGGTCGCGCTCCAGTGCGCGGAGGCGATCAGCGAGGTCATCGCCGAGGACACCGGCCTGTCCCGTGACCAGTCGATGCTGCTCGCCGTCGGCCTGGGCGGCGTCTCCCAGGTGGTGGCCCGCTACTGGCTGGCCAGCCGCAGCGAGGTGCCAAGGGACACCGCCGTGCAGCTGCTGACGTCGCTGGCATGGCGCGGCATCGCCGGCTTCCCGCTGCACGGCGCCGAGGGCGGCGTCGGCGGCCAGCAGGGCTGACGGCCCCCCGCCGCGGCCGTCGGGACAGCCGCCGCGGCTCACCACCGGTGTTCGCTCACGGCGTGTTCGAGGCGCGGATTTACGGCCGCCGCCGCGGGCTAGTCTGGGCAGCGTACGGCGCGACCAACCGCGCACACCGCCAGACCATCGGAGGTATCCAAGCCGTGGAGGTCAAGATCGGCGTGCAGCACGCGCCGCGCGAGATCAGCATCGAGAGCGCGCAGTCGGCGGCCGAAGTCGAGAAGGCCGTCGCCGACGCACTGAGCGGTGATGCGAAGCTGCTGTCCCTGGAGGACGAGCACGGCCGCAAGGTGCTCATCCCCGCGGACCGGCTGGCGTACGTGGAGATCGGCGAGCCGGCCGCCCGCAGGGTGGGCTTCGGCGCAGCGCTCTGACGAACGGTCAGCAGGGGCGGCAACCGGGAATACCCGGTTGCCGCCCCTTCGTTTTGCCGCCATGCCCCCAGGGGTAAGACGGATACGGAACGGTCCGCAACGCCGCGTAACCGGAGGGGAATCGCATGATCTGGCAGATCGTCGCCTATGCCGCCCTCGGCCTGCTCGCGGCCTTCGCCGCGGCCCGGCTCTTCCCCGCCCGGCTCCCCTCACCCCCGCTGCTGCTCGGCACCGGCCTGGTGGGCGGGCTGACCGGCGGCCTGGTCACCTACACGATCCTCGGCGGCGGCCACCCCGGAGGCAGCCTCGCGGCGGCCTTCGCGACGGCCGCCGCGGGCCTGAGCGTGCTGGCCCGCCCCCCGCGGCGCGGGCGGCACGCCAAGGCCACGCCCACCGGCGCCTGACGCCGGTCCGCGCCCGGAGGGGCCGTAGGCGCTGCCCGGCGAATCCCGTCCTGCCGCCCCTAACGGCCACTGCCGGGCGGCGGCACCGTCGCCAGGGGCGTGGCATCCGATGACCCCGGCGGCTTCGCGAAGTTCTTCAGCAGGCCCGGCGGCAGGTGGGCGCCGAGCTTCTCCCCGGTGTGGTCCACGAGGGACGAGGGCGGCGGCGGAAGGCGATCAGGAAGGTCTCGCCGACCACGTCGTCGGCCAGGTCGGCACCGAGCCGGCGGGTGACGTAGCGGTGCAGGTCGGCCGCGTGCCGGTCGTAGAGCTCGGCGAAGGCCTCGGGGCGCTCGCGAGACCGGGCGATCAGCCGGGCGTCGTCGTCCTCGCCTAATCCGGCGGGCGGCGAGGGCCGGATGGGGACGGTGGTCATGGGTGCTCCGTTTCCGCGGGAGGCGCCTGCGCACCGGCGGTGCGCACACCCGTTCTTGCCCGCACCCCGCGTTCGGGTTCACGCCCCCGCGGCGACCACGGCGGGGGCGCCCCCACCACCCCAGTGGCGCCCCCACGGCCAGCTTGAGGTGGGGGCACTCCCAGGCGCGGGGGCGCCCCCGCCTGCCCGCGGAGCGCTAGGCGGCGAGCCCCAGCGCGGCCATCCGCTTGGTGTGCGCCTCGGTGATGCGGGAGAACATCCGGCCCACCTCGGCCAGGTCGAAGCCGTCGGCGACACCGCCGACGAGCATGGTGGACAGCGCGTCCCGGTCGGCGACGACGCGCTGCGCCTGCGACAGGGCCTCGCCCATCAGCCGGCGCGCCCACAGCGCGAGCCGGCCGCCGACGCGCGGCTCGGCCTCGATCGCGGCGCGCACCTTCTCCACCGCGAAGGTGGCGTGGCCGGTGTCGTCGAGCACCGCGAGCACCAGGGTGCGGGTGTCGGTGTCGAGGCGGGCGGCGACCTCGCGGTAGAAGTCGGACGCGATCGAGTCGCCGACGTAGGCCTTGACCAGGCCCTCGAGCCAGTCGGAGGGCGCCGTCTGGCGGTGGAATTCGTCCAGCGCGGTGCCGAACGGCTCCATGGCGCTGTTCGCCGACTCGCCGACCTCCTCGAGCCGGTCGCGCAGCCGCTGGAAGTGGTGGAATTCGGCGGCGGCCATCGCCGCGAGCTGCGCCTTGTCCTCCAGGGTGGGCGCGAGCTTGGCGTCCTCCGCAAGCCGTTCGAAGGCGGCCAGCTCGCCGTAGGCCAGCGCACCGAGCAGGTCGACCACCGCGGCGCGGTAGCGCGGGTCGGCGGACGCGGACGCCCAGTCCTGGGCGGCGATCCCGGTGGCCGGCAGGGCTGCCCCGGCCTCCGGCGCCGCGGCCGGCTCCTCGGCGGATCCCGCCCCGGTCCCGGCCTCGGCGGCGGACTCGGCGGCGGGCTCGGCGGCGGGCTTGGTGGTGTCGTCAGGCGTCTCCATGCAGCGCACAATAACCAAGTCCCGGGCACCCGCCGACACCCTCCACGTGACCCGATGACGTCCCTAACGAAACATTTGATCGGGTGCAGCTACGTGTTTCCGGGGTAGAGTGGTAATGCACCCGCCGATTTTCGGCCTGGTTCCGGACCTCGGCGGGCGACGTGTGCAACACCTTGGATGCCCGGTCGGTGGCCCGATCGGCTCCGAACCGACCGCCCTCCTGACATCGGGAGGGGCGCCCACTCGCGGCTCGAGCGAGGGCAGCGGTCCCGCGCTCCACAGCCCCTCGAAGGCTGTACGACACCTCTGCGCGGTCAGTGACCTACGCCGTATCCCGGCGTGCCCGGTTGCTCGACCCCCCTTGCCGCACAGTGCCGCGTCTCACAGAAGAGGCAAGCATCCTGACCACCATCACTTTCCGCAGTCTCGGCATTCTTCCCGAGACCGCCGAAGCTCTCGAAGCCGTCGGCATCACCACTCCCTTCCCGATCCAGGAGATGACGCTCCCGGTCGCCCTCGCGGGCAACGACGTCATCGGCCAGGCCAAGACCGGCACCGGCAAGACGCTGGGCTTCGGTCTGCCGCTGCTGGAGTCGGTGACCGTCCCCGCCGATGTCGAGGCCGGGCGCGCCACGCCCGAGCAGCTGACCGACGCGCCGCAGGCCCTGGTCGTCGTCCCCACCCGCGAGCTGTGCCAGCAGGTCACCAACGACCTGCTGACCGCCGGCAAGGTCCGCGCCGTCCGCGTGCTCGCCATCTACGGCGGCCGTGCGTACGAGCCGCAGGTCGAGGCGCTGAAGAAGGGCGTCGACGTGATCGTCGGCACCCCTGGCCGGCTGCTGGACCTGGCAGGGCAGAAGAAGCTCAGCCTGCGCCATGTGCGCACCCTGGTGCTCGACGAGGCCGACGAGATGCTCGACCTGGGCTTCCTGCCCGACGTCGAGAAGATCATGGGCATGCTGCCGGTGAAGCGGCAGACGATGCTGTTCTCGGCCACCATGCCCGGCGCGGTCATCAGCCTGGCCCGCCGCTACATGTCGCAGCCCACCCACATCCGGGCGGCCGCCCCCGACGACACGGGCGCGACGGTGGCGAACACCACGCAGCACGTCTTCCGCGCCCACTCGATGGACAAGCCGGAGCTGGTCTCCCGCATCCTTCAGGCCGACGGCCGCGGGCTCGCGATGATCTTCTGCCGCACCAAGCGCACCGCCGCCGACGTGGCGGAGCAGCTGGAGAAGCGCGGCTTCGCCTCCGGCGCGGTGCACGGCGACCTCGGCCAGGGCGCGCGCGAGCAGGCGCTGCGGGCCTTCCGCAACGGCAAGGTCGACGTGCTGGTGTGCACCGACGTGGCCGCGCGCGGCATCGACGTCGAGGGTGTCACCCATGTGATCAACTACCAGACGCCCGAGGACGAGAAGACCTACCTGCACCGCATCGGCCGCACCGGCCGCGCCGGTGCGTCGGGTACGGCGATCACGCTGGTGGACTGGGACGACATCCCGCGCTGGCAGCTGATCAACAAGGCGCTGGACCTGTCGTTCAACGACCCGGAGGAGACCTACTCGACCTCCCCGCACCTGTTCGAGCTGCTCGGTATCCCGGCAGGCACCAAGGGGATACTGCCCAGGGCCGAGCGGACCCGGGCGGGGCTCGACGCGGAAGAGGTCGAGGACCTGGGCGAGACCGGTGGACGCGGCGCCCGTGGCCGCCGTCCCGCCGGCGGCGGGCGCTCCGGCCCCGCCGCGGCCCCGGCCGAGGAGCGGCCGGCCCGCACCAGGACCCCGCGGCAGCGCCGCAGGACCCGTGCCGGCGAGTCGTCGCAGACCGTGCCCGCGCCTTCCGAGGCCGCCGAGTCGGCGACCGCGGTGTCGGCGGTGCCCGCGGTGCCGGAATCCGACGCCGAGGCCCAGAGCGGTCCGCGTACACCGCGCCGCCGCCGCAGGACCCGCAACGGTGCGGCGGCAGCGGTGGCCCCGGTTGCCGAGACCGCCGAGGCCGTGGCAGCGCAGGTCGAGGTCGCCGTGGAGGCGGTGACCCCGGTCGCCGAGACCGCGGAGGCCGTCCAGAAGACGCCCCGCCGCAGGACCCGCAAGGCCGCTGCGGCACCTGCCGAGGTCGTGGCCGAGGCGCAGGCGTCGGACGCCGCGGTGGCCGAGCCGGCCCCGCGCCGCAGGACCCGCAAGGCCGCGGCCGAGGTGCCCGCACCGGCCGCCGCGCCGGAGCCGGACGCCGTTGCCGCCGTCGCGGAGGATGCCCCCAAGCGCCGCAGGACCCGCAAGGCGGTCGCCGAGGTGCCGGCACCTGCCGCCGCGCCGGAGTCGGCCGAAGCGGTCGCCGCAGCCGTCGCGACCGAGGAGGCCCCGAAGCGCCGCAGGACGCGCAAGGCGGTCGCCGAGGTGCCCGCTCCCGCGGACGGCGCCGAGGAGGCCGTGGTGAAGGCGCCGCGCCGCAGGACGCGCAAGGCGGTCGCCGAGGTGCCCGCCGCCGCGGCCGACGAGAGCTGACGCCTACGGCACGCAGCGCAGTGTGGACACCCCCGGCCCACCCGGCCGGGGGTGTTTCATGCCCAGAGGCAACCTCTCGGACATATGCACCGCGTAATCTCGCTGCATGAGCCGACCGACCACCCTGGACCTGCCCGAACGCGTGTCAGCCCATCGGCTCGACACCTCCCGCGGGTCGTTCGCGGTCCTGGACGCCGCGCCCTCGCCCGACGCCCCCGCCCTGCACGGCACCGCGCTGCTCGTACCCGGTTTCACGGGCAGCAAGGAGGACTTCCTCGACCTGCTGGGGCCGCTGTCCGCGGCCGGCTTCCGGATCGTCGCGGTGGACGGCCGCGGCCAGCACGAGTCGGGCGGCCCGCGGGACGAGGCGGCGTACGCGCAGCGCGAGCTTGCCGCGGACGTCAGCGCGCAGGGCGCCGCCCTCGCCGCCCGGTACGACGGCCCGCTGCATGTGCTGGGCCACTCGCTGGGCGGCCACATCGTGCGGGCCTCGGTGCTCGCGGACGGGCCCGGTCCCTGGGCGTCGCTGACGCTGATGAGCTCGGGTCCGGCCGAGATCACCGAGGCGCAGCAGGTCAGGACGCAGCTGCTGATCGACCATCTGCCGACGATGGACATGGAGACGGCGTGGCGGGCGATGCGCGCGCTGGACGCGGACCGCGCGGATGTCCCCCCGGCGCCGGCGTGGCTCGACGACTTCCTGCACCGCCGGTGGGTGACCACCGCTCCCGAGCAGCTGATCGCCACGGCACGGCAGTTGATGACCGAACCGGACCGGGTCGGCGAACTTGCCGCCGTGCCGCTGCCGAAACTCGTACTGTCCGGTGAGGTGGACTACGCCTGGCCGGTGCCGCTGCTCGACGCGATGGCGGACCGGCTGGGCGCGCGGCGCGTCGTGATCAAGGGCGCGGAGCACTCCCCCAACGCCGAGCGGCCGGCCGAGACGGCAGCCGCGCTCGTCGCGTTCTGGGCCGGCGAGGGTGCGGCCGGCGCACGGTAGTCGGCCCTGCGAAAGAGTTTATTTAGGGTAGGGAATGTTTTGAAGGGGGTGTTCGTTGACCACACATGTAACGAGGGACGAAGGGAGAAGCCCCATGCGCTTCGAGATCATGCGACTCGACGACAGGAACGGCGACGCCGTGGACAGCACCGTCGTGGACGCTTCCGCCGTCAACAAGATCGTGCAGCAGGCCGCTGCCATCGGCCAGCGCATCTACATCCGCCCGGCGGACTGATCGCAGGCTCACGCAACGGCGCCCCGTACAGAAGGTTCGTACGGGGCGCTTTCGCATGTCCGGGCCGCACCACGTGCACCGACCGGCCCTGATCCGCCGCCCGGTCCTGACCCCCGGTTCAGCCCCGAGGTCCGGCTCAGCCCTGGCCGTGGATGAACCCGAAGACGCCGTTGGCGACGGACTGGACCGCGATCGCCGACAGCAGCATGCCGGACAGCCGGGTCACCAGCACCACGCCGCCCTCCTTGATCACCCGGATGATCGCCAGCGAGTAGCGCATCGTCATCCACAGCACCACGTGCATCGCCACGATCGCCAGCCAGACCGAGGTCTGCTGCTCGAAGCCGTCGGCGTGCTGCACCGCGAGGATCACCGTGACGATGGCCCCTGGCCCGGCGAGCAGCGGCATCCCCAGCGGGACCAGCGCCACGTTGACGTCCTTGGTCTGCGTCGGCTCGTCCGCCTTGCCGGTCAGCAGGTCGAGCGCGATGAGCAGGAGCAGCAGCCCGCCGGCGACCCGCAGCGCGGGCACCGACACGTGCAGGTAGTCCAGGATCTGCTGCCCGCAGATCCCGAAGACCGCGATCACCCCGAAGGCCACGCCCGCGGCCTGCAAGGCCATCCGCCGCTGGACCTTGGCCGCCCGCCCCGAGGTCAGCGCGAGGAAGATCGGCGTGATGCCGGGCGGGTCCATGATCACGAACAGCGTGAAGAACACGGACCCGAACAGGGTGAAGTCGAACATGCCCAAGCTTTCGTCAGTCGTGGGCGGACACGCCGCCCCTGGTGGCGGCGCTCCGCGAGGAGGCGGTCCGGGCGGTGGCTAGAGCGCGGAGACCGGTACCGCACCGGTCGCCCGGGCGGCGATCCGCGCGAAGACCTCCGGGTCGGTGACGCACTCGCCGAGCGCGACGGTCTTGCGGGACCCGTGGTAGTCGGAGGAGCCCGTCGCCAGCAGCCCCAGGTCCCGCGCGAGCCCGCGCAGCCGCTCCCGGGTGGGGGCGTCGTGGTCGACGTGGTCGACCTCGAGCCCGTCGAGCCCGGCGGCGCCGAGCGCCGCGATGACCTCGTCCGGCACCGTCTCCCCGCGCTTGTGCGCGCCCGGGTGGGCGAAGACGGTGACGCCGCCCGCCGCCTTGACGAGGCGCACCGCCTCGAAGGGGTCGAACTCCTGCTTCTCGACGTACGCGCGCCCGTCGTTGGCGAGCCAGTCCGCGGTGAAGGCGTCCGAGACGCTGCCCACGACGCCGAGCTCCACCATCGCCGTGGCGATGTGCGGCCGGCCGACCGAGCCGTCACCGGCGATCCGCTCGACCATCTCCCAGGTGACGGGCACACCCAGGGCCTGGAGCTTGTCGACCATCCCGCGGGCGCGCGGCACCCGGCCGTCGCGTACGAGCTCGCGCGCGTCGTGGAGCTGCGGCTCCGCGGGGTCGAAGAGGTAGGCCAGCATGTGCATGCCGATGCCGTCGACACGGCAGGACAGCTCTGCGCCGGTGACCAGGGTCAGGGCGGTGCCGTCCAGGGCCGCGGTGGCCGCCGCGTAGCCGCCGACGGTGTCGTGGTCGGTGAGTGCCACCACGTCGAGCCCGGCCGCGGCGGCATTGCGCACCAGTTCCGCGGGGGTGTCGGTGCCGTCGGACGCCGTGGAGTGGGTGTGCAGGTCGATGCGCACGGCACTGGCTCCTGAGGGCGGCGCGGACAGGGGGCGAAGTCAAGGATAGCGCCCGCCCGGACCTGCGATTCCCAGGACTTCAGCGGCTCAGGCCAGCAGCCTGGGGGTCAGCGCACCGCAGGGCAGCAGATCGACCTCGGCGCCGGCGTCCCGCAGGTCGGTGAGGACGAGCTCGTCGTACATCAGCAGCCCTGTCTCCTCGGGCCAGACGATGGCCCACAGCCACAGCCCGCGGGCCTCGCCCGCGAAGACCACGCGGTCGTCGGGGGCGCCGCCGACGTGCCACAGGGCGGTGGGGCGGCCGGCGGCGAGCACCTTGGCGTGCGGAGGTTTGTTCACGCACATGTTCGGGCCCGGGTCGGGGCCGTCGATCCCGGCGTAGCGCGCGCCGAGCCCGACGCCTAGCTCCTCGGCGATCAGCATCAGCTCGCCGGGTCCGCCGAAGGGTCCGGGCCCCGAGCAGGCCACGGCGGTGGCCCGGCCGCCGCTGCGGTCGTCGCCGGCCGCCGCCACACCCGAGAAGAGCCAGCCCACGGGCAGCGGCCACGGCATCCACACCGGCACCTGCGCCCGGTGGACGACCACTCCGAGGCCTTCGACGCTCGGCGGCACGACGGGCTGGAGCGGGTACACGGTGCCGTGCACATCGCATTGCCAGGAGTCGGCGAAGAGGCCGGGCGCCCTGACCCTGCCACCGCACTTCGGGCAACTGGGTTCGCCCCTCATAAATCCCCACGGTCCTCCCACACCGTGCCCGCGTCAAGGACGATCACCCGTCCGGAGGGACACCTTCCGCCGTTCCGCCGCAGGTCCGGATCGATGCAGGGTGCACCAGTTGCGATGGCCAACCTCTTGCGGGGCGCACCCGGCGACCGCCCCAGGCGGAAGGAAACCGGGGTCCGCCCCTACGCGGGGGTCAGGGGCACACCGCCGCGCAGCGGGTCGCGGAGGTCGGTGCCGTGGGAGAGCCAGAGCTCGCGCAGCGCGTCGGCGCCGCGGGCCCGCTTGAAGGCCGCCTCGTTCGGGGTCATCGGGAGCAGCGGGAAGAAGCGGACCGGGTCGCTGGGCTCGGGCAGCGGGAGGTCGTCCACGAGCCCGCCGGGTTCGGCGACAAGGACCGAGGTGAAGGGCGCCCCCGGCCACAGCGGCGCACCGACGTCCAGCGCGTTGCCCGGGGCCAGTACGACACCCTCGACCTGCGGGGACGCCGCGAAGACGGCGAGTGGCCGCAGCACCGCGGCGGTGTCCGCGCGGCCGGCCCGCACGGTGAGGACGACTTCCGCGCGCGGCCCGCGCAGCGGGTCGGCGTGCACCGCGACCGGGTCGGCCATGGGTTGGGCCGACATCCCGAGGGTGGCGTATCGCAGCAGGTCGCCCTGGACGTAGCGGAGCACCTCGATGCGCTCGGCGCCGACGAAGGTGACGGCCGCGCGGGCGTCGGGCTCGCCGAAGGCCGACCGCAGCCGTGCCTCGACCAGTGCCAGGATTTCACCCATGCGGCGAGCATAGAACGCGTAAGGATCGCGCCGACCGCGGTATCGCGGCCACCCGGGCTTGCTAAGGTGGGGCGTTCGCGTACGTCATCCCCCAGCGGGGAACGGCCGGAGGAGGTGGGGACTGACATGGATCCTAGTCGACCGTGCAGTACCGGCCGCTCTTCCCTCGCCGCCGCGCACGCAGTCTGATACCGCTGAGCCCCCGCGTTCCTTACCCGGCCTCCAGGCCGTGAAACGCGGCCTGCCACGGCCTGCCCGCGGAAAGTACCCGCTCGGGAAGAGCGCCCTGAACTGCCTCGTGATCACCGAATCCTGATCAACAGCAGCAGCATTCCAGTTCAGTGCGGCGTGATGCCGTCGGCCAGTCCGTGAAGGAGCTTGCCATGTCGATGATCCGTGATCTTCGCGCAGTCGTGCGTCCCGCGCTGCGCAAGTCCCCCGCGTCCTACGACTACGGCCCGACGCGGGACGCGATCACCGGCAGCAGCGCGGTCGTGGACTGTGCGGTCTACCGCGACGGGGTCCGCTGCACCGACAGGGTCGGGCTGCGCGACGCGCTGGAGACGGTGCGGGCCGGGCGGGCCTCGGAGCACTGCGACGGCAGCGACGGCTTCGTGTGGATCGGCCTGCACGAGCCGACCGAGCAGGAGTTCGCGGGCATCGCCCAGGAGTTCGGCCTGCACCCGCTGGCCGTCGAGGACGCGGTGCACGCGCACCAGCGGCCGAAGCTGGAGCGCTACGACAACTCGCTTTTCACCGTCTTCAAGACGATCCGCTACGTCGAGCACGCGGAGCTGACCGCGACCAGCGAGGTGGTGGAGTCCGGCGAGGTGATGGTCTTCACCGGCCGGTATTTCGTGATCACCGTGCGGCACGGCGGCCACGGCTCGCTGCGCGCGCTGCGGCACCGCCTCGAGGACGACCCCGAGCTGCTGGCCAAGGGCCCCTCCGCGGTCCTGCACGCCATCGCCGACCAGGTCGTGGACGACTACCTCGCGGTCTCCGACGCGGTGCAGGACGACATCGACGAGGTGGAGATCGACGTCTTCTCCGCCGAGCCCGGCAAGTCCTCACGCGGCGGTGACGCGGGCCGGATCTACCAGCTCAAGCGGGAGGTGCTGGAGTTCAAGCGGGCGGTCTCCCCGCTGCTGCGGCCGATGCAGCTGCTCGGCGAGCGGCCGATGCGGCTGATCGACCCGGAGATCCAGAAGTACTTCCGCGACGTCGCCGACCATGTCGCCCGGGTCCACGAGCAGGTCACCGGCTTCGACGACCTGCTGAACTCGATCCTGCAGGCCAACCTGGCGCAGGCCACCGTGGTGCAGAACGAGGACATGCGCAAGATCACCGCCTGGGCGGCGATCCTGGCCGTCCCGACCATGATCACCGGCGTGTACGGCATGAACTTCGACCACATGCCGGAGCTCCACTGGGAGTACGGCTATCCGGCGGTGCTGGCCTCGATCCTGGTCATCTGCTACACCATCCACCGCGGCTTCCGCCACAACGGCTGGCTGTAGGCCCCGCGTTCAGGCGCGGGCCACCGGGCTCACACGCGCTTCCTGCGGTCGGCGAGGATCACCAGGGCAAGGCCCGCGAGGATCACGCCGAGCGCCGGATACGCGGCGGCGGGCGGCGTCTGGCCCAGCCACAGCGCGGCGATCAGGGCCGCACCTGGGGTCTCGAGCAGGATCGCGGTCGAGGTGGTCGACGGGCCGAGGCCGCGTACCACCCGGTTGAGCAGCGAGTGCCCGAGCAGCTGGGCGACGACGGTCAGGGCGGCGATCTTCAGCCAGGTCTTCCCGTCGTAGCCGCCGAGCGCGGAGCCCGAGACCAGGCAGGCGCCGAGCAGCGCCACGGCGGTGGTCGAGTAGCAGACGTAGGTGTACGCGGTCGTCGTCGCGGTACGCCGCACCTCGGCCCCGAGCAGCATGTAGACGGCGGCCGCGAGGCCCGCGGCGAGCGCGAGCGCGTCGCCCGCCAGGGCGCGGGTGTCGGTGGACATGTCGATGCCGGTGAGGATCAGCACCCCGACCACGGCGAGCGCGGTGCCCGCCCACACCAGGCCGGGCGGCCGGTGGCCGCGCAGCCGCAGGATCAGGGTGGTCCAGATCGGGGTGGTGGTGACCAGCGCGGTCGAGGTGGCGACCGACGTCATGGTGAGGCTGGGCAGCCACAGCCCGAAGTGCAGGGCGAGCACCACGCCGGCCAGGCCGGACAGGGTCAGCGCCCTGCGGCCCATCCGGCGCAGCTCGCCGCGGTGCCGCCACAGGGCGACCGGGCTGAGCACCCCGACGGCCATGGCGTTGCGCCAGAAGGCGATGGCCAGCGCGGGGGCGGTGGTGGCGGCGATCAGCGGCGCCGACATGGACACGCCCGCCACGGCGACGGCGAGCAGCGTGAAGTCGGTGCTGCGCGACGCCGGCGCCTCGCCGGGGCCCGCCGCGGCCGGGGTGCCCGCGGCCGGCAGCGCGGCGGAGGTGCTCTGCGGGGCGGTCACGGGACTCCTGGGGGTGCGGGACGGCGTACGTACGACGGGTACGGACGTGGCGCCCACCAGAGTAAGGCCCATGGGCGCCCCGAGCACCTGTCGTTCCCCCGCGGGGGACCACGGGACAGCCCTTAGGGTGGGCCCATGACGAGCGAGCACGCCGCCCTCATCGAGGAGGCCACCAAAAAGTCCGGCCTGGTCTGGGTGAACGGCCAGGCGGTGTGGCATGCCTGGATCGACGGGGCGATGCACGTGCTGTGCGGCGGCCCCACCGAGCAGCCGGTGCCCGCCGGGCTCGCCGACGGCGCCACCGCCTCGGTGACCGTGCGCAGCAAGGACAAGGGCGGCCGGCTGGTCGGCTGGCAGGGCCGCGCCGCGCTGCTCGCCCCCGCTTCGGAGCCGTGGTCGGCGGCGGTCGCCGAGCTCCGCACGAAGCGGCTGAACTCCGCGGACGCCGACACGGTGACCGACCGCTGGGCCCGCGAGTGCGCGCTCTTCCGGCTGGTCCCCGAGGGCGAGCCGGCCGAGCACCCGGGCGCGATGCCTGACGGGTCCGGCGCCGCGGTGCCGCTGCCGACGACGGCCACCACCCGGGAGCCGATGCCGGCCGGCCTTCCCCGGCTGCTGGCCCGCCGCCGGTCGCGGGCCTGAGCGCTACTTTGCTTTGGCGGACGACGTCGGCGCGGGGGTCGCGCCGACGGACTTGCCGTAGTCGACGACCTCCGACTTGGACGGCGGCGCGAGCGTGAAGTCCTCGCCCCAGTCCACCAGCGTCAGGGTGCCCGCGTTGCCTGCCCGCTGGTAGCGCAGCGGATAGGGGGTGCCCTTGAGGGAGACGTCGAGGCTGCCGCCCTTGGAGCCGGTCAACTCGATCGTCTTGGTGTCGCCGACCTTGCGGTGGTCGCCGACGTCGAGCGTGCCGTCGAGCACGAAGAGGTCGGCGAGCAGCACCTTCTTGTCGGTGAAGCCGCTGAACTGCTTGTAGGCGGGGTCGCCCGGCGGGACCTTGACGTATTTGCCGTTGAGCTTGGCGGCCGCCGCCTGGCTGTCCTTGTCGTCGCCGGTGCCGTAGAAGTCGGCCGCCGCCTTGAGGTAGAGGTCGTCGCCGACCCGCAGCAGCTGGAAGGTGTCGCCCTTGGTGGTGACCTCGCCGACCCCGCCGTTGCCGCGCAGCCGCATGTCGAGGCGGTAGGTCTGGCCGTTGCTGACGACGGTGCCGGTGAGCCGAACGGTCGGGGCGGCCTGGGCGGCGGCGCTCGCCTTCTGCTCGATGGTCGGCGCCGGCAGCTTGGCGACGCCGTTCGTACCGGCGTCCGGGTCGTCGCCCAGGCCCAGGCAGCCGGTCAGCAGCGGGGTGCAGGCGAGGGCGGTGAGGACGGCGGCGGCGGTCCTGCGACCGTGATACACGTGGACTCGACCCCTCGGAGACGGCGGCTGCGGGCGTGCCAGAAGCTACCGCAGCGTACCCCCGGGGAGCACCCCGCGGGCGGGCAAGATCGGCCCGGAGTAGCCTGGCGAGCGAGGACGAGAGCCCCGAGGAGGCCCTGATGGTCGCAGGCGCCCCACGGGTGTTCGTGTCGCACCTCTCCGGCGTCGCCGTCTTCGACCCCCACGGCGACCAGGTCGGGCGGGTGCGCGACGTCGTGGTGATGCTGCGGGTCGGCGGCCGGCCGCCGCGGGTGCTCGGCCTCGTCGTCGAGGTGGTCAGCAGGCGGCGGATCTTCCTGCCGATGACCCGGGTGACCGGCGTCGAGTCCGGGCAGGTGATCACCACGGGGGTGCTCAACATGCGCCGCTTCGAGCAGCGGCCCACCGAGACCCTGGTGCTGGGCGAGCTGCTTGACCGCAGGCTGCGCTGGCTGCCGCACGGCGGCCCCACGGGCGCCACCACGGGCGAGGACGCGGGCGAGGAGGTCACCGTGCTCGACGTGTCGATGGTGCAGCTGCCCGCGCGCCGCGACTGGGAGATCGACAAGGTCTTCATCCGGCGCGGCAAGAGCGGCGCCCTGCGCCGCAAGGGCGAGACGCTGACCGTCGACTGGTCGGCGGTCACCGGCTTCCGGCTGGCCGAGGACGGCCAGGGCGCGGAGAACCTGGTGGCGACCTTCGAGCAGCTGCGCCCCGCCGACCTGGCGAACGTCCTGCACCACCTGTCGCCCAAGCGCCGCGGCGAGGTCGCCGCCGCGCTCGACGACGACCGGCTCGCCGACGTGCTGGAGGAGCTGCCGGACGACGACCAGGTCGAGATCCTCAGCAAGCTCAAGAAGGAGCGGGCCGCCGACGTCCTGGAGGCGATGGACCCCGACGACGCGGCCGACCTGCTGGCCGAGCTGCCCGCGGAGGAGCAGGAGCGGCTGCTCACCCTGATGCAGCCGCAGGACGCGGCGGGTGTACGGCGGCTGCTGTCGTACGAGGAGCGGACGGCCGGCGGGCTGATGACGACCGAGCCGATCGTGCTGCGCCCTGACGCGACCGTCGCCGACGCGCTGGCCAGGATCCGCAACCCCGACCTGTCGCCGGCGCTCGCCGCGCAGGTCTACGTGTGCCGGCCGCCGGACGAGACGCCGACCGGCAAGTACCTCGGCCTGGTGCACTTCCAGCGGCTGCTGCGCGACCCGCCCTTCACGCTGCTGGGCTCGATCGTGGACACCGACCTCCAGCCGCTGTCCCCGACCACCGCGCTGCCCTCGGTGACCAGCTTCCTGGCCACGTACAACATGATCTCGGCGCCGGTGGTGGACGCGGGCGGGTCGCTGCTCGGCGCGGTCACCGTGGACGACGTGCTCGATCACCTGCTGCCGGAGGACTGGCGGGAGACCGAGCTGCAGAGCACGGATCACGTCCGGCACGTGACGGAGCCCGCCGATGGCCGCTGACGACCGCGAGCGCACCGCGTCGGTCCGGCACCCCGCGGGCGCCACCGCGGCGCCCCGCCACCGGGTGCGGCTGGACCAGCCGCGCGCGTCCCGCCGCAGGTGGCTGCCCACCTACGACCCCGAGGAGTTCGGCAGGTTCTCCGAGCGGATCGCCCGCTTCCTCGGCACCGGGCGCTTCATCGTGTGGATGACGATCACCATCGTCGTCTGGGTGCTGTGGAACATCTTCGCGCCGCGGCAGATGCAGTTCGACCACTACCCGTTCATCTTCCTGACCCTGATGCTCTCGCTCCAGGCGTCCTACGCGGCCCCGCTGATCCTGCTGGCGCAGAACAGGCAGGACGACCGCGACCGGGTCAACCTCGAACAGGACCGCAAGCAGAACGAGCGCAGCATCGCCGACACCGAGTACCTGACCAGGGAGGTCGCGGCGCTGCGGGTGAACCTCGGCGAGGTCGCCACCCGGGACTGGATCAGGTCGGAGCTCCAGGACCTGCTCAAGGAGATCGAGGACCGCACCGCGAAGCCGGCGCGGGGTGACGAAGGCGACGGCCGGGGGCGCTGATCGGCCCGCGGGCGCCGCCGTACCATCAACGTATGGCTACCACCACGTACGGCTCGGGCACGACGCCGACCGCCACACCGACCGACGAGGCCGTGCGCGCCGCGCTCGGCACGGTGAACGACCCGGAGATCCACAAGCCGATCACCGACCTCGGCATGGTCAAATCGGTGGACATCGCCGAGGACGGCACGGTCGCCGTCAGCGTCTATCTGACGGTGTCCGGCTGTCCCATGCGGGACACGATCACCGAGCGCGTCACAACGGCCGTGACGGGCGTTCCCGGGGTCACCTCGGTCCAGGTCACGCTGGACGTGATGAGCGACGAGCAGCGCCGCGAGCTGGCGACGACGCTGCGCGGCGGCCAGGCCGAGAAGGAGATCCCGTTCGCACAGCCGGGCTCGCTGACCCGGGTCTACGCGGTCGCCTCGGGCAAGGGCGGTGTCGGCAAGTCCTCGGTGACGGTCAACCTGGCCGCGGCGATGGCCGCCGACGGCCTCAAGGTCGGCGTGGTCGACGCGGACATCTACGGGCACAGCGTGCCGCGCATGCTCGGCGCGGAGGGGCGGCCCACCCAGGTCGAGAACATGATCATGCCGCCGTCGGCGAACGGCGTGAAGGTCATCTCGATCGGGATGTTCACCCCGGGCAACGCCCCGGTGGTGTGGCGCGGCCCGATGCTCCACCGCGCGCTCCAGCAGTTCCTCGCCGACGTCTACTGGGGCGACCTGGACGTGCTGCTGCTCGACCTGCCGCCCGGCACCGGCGACATCGCGATCTCGGTGGCCCAGCTGGTGCCGAACGCGGAGATCCTGGTGGTGACCACCCCGCAGCAGGCCGCCGCGGAGGTCGCGGAACGCGCCGGGTCGATCGCGGTGCAGACCCACCAGAAGATCGTCGGCGTCGTCGAGAACATGTCCGGCATGCCGTGCCCGCACTGCGACGAGATCGTCGACGTCTTCGGCACCGGCGGCGGCGAGCGGGTCGCCGAGGGCCTGACCCGTACGACGGGTGCCACGGTGCCCGTGCTGGGCCGCATCCCGATCGACATCCGGCTGCGCGAGGGCGGCGACGACGGCCGCCCGGTGGCCATCGCCCACCCCGACTCCCCCGCCGGCACCGCCCTGCGCGGCATCGCCGCCAAGCTCAGCACCCGGGCCAGGGGCCTGTCGGGCCTCTCCCTGGGCATCACCCCGCGCAACAAGTTCTGAACGGGGCCCGCCACCGAGGAACGCTCACCCCCCGGCACGGGGGATGAGCGTTTCTTCAGCGGCGGGAAGCGGGGACGCTACGCGCCGTCGTACGCGCGGATGTCGGGGATGACCGCCAGGGCCAGCCCGTAGGCGCTCATGCCGCGTCCGAAGGCACCGACGTGGACGCCGCTGGCCGAACCGGCCAGGACCCAGCCGTACTCGGACTCCCGGTAGTGGAAGGGGGTCGGTTCGCCGTCGACCGGCAAGGTCAGCGCGGCCCAGCCGGATCCCTCCAGGTCGTCGGCGAGCTCCCAGGCCGTCGCGGTCTGCTGGTCGAGCCAGTCCTGCCGGAGCGCCCGCTCCATCGTCGTGGGCCAGGTGCAGGCGAGCAGGCCGGAGCCCGCCAGCCAGGCCGCGGAGGAGACCGAGGTGGCCTCCAGCAGCCCCGTGCCGTCCGCGGTGCGCCGCCCGGGGCGCTGAGCCACCGTCATGACCACCGCGAACCGCAGCGACTCGTCGGCGGGGTCGGCCTTGAGCGTGGGCTCGTCACCATGCCCTATCGAGCCGTATTCGACCGTGCCGTCTCCGCTCGCCCCGACCGTGTGCAGCCAGCGGCGTCCGGTGAACGCCTCGTCCAGCCCATACCACGGGAAGTCGGCCATCAAGTAGCCGTCGACCGCCCCCTGTGCCGAACCGGTCTTCGTCTCCATTTGGGTCGCGCCTCCTCATTGCCCTTCTGGGCGACTCGCCATCTTGCCCGACCCTGGGTGGGTTAGGGGGCAGAAACGGCGCGGGGTGACGGCGAACACAGGGACAATGATCACTCGATCGGGCGAAAAACCCTGATCCGGTTGACTTCGTGACCTGTCCCGGGAGGACGGTTCAGGTGGCGTCGGCGTCGAACGGCGGCGGCTCGTCGTCGTCCAGCTGCTCGCGCTTGCGCAGCCGGTCCGGCGTGCTCGGCCCCTTCGCGCCGGCGGCACTGCTCGTACGGGCGGCGGCGGGGGCGGCGGTCTCCACGCCGTTCACGGCGTCCGTGACCTCCGCCATCTCCTTGCGCAGGTCCAGGCTGCTGCCGAGGTCCCGCAGCTCCTTGAGGCCGTACTCGTCCTCGTCGCTCATCAGGTTCTTGCGGATGAACGTCTTCGGATTCAGGTCCTCGAACTCGAAGTCCTTGAACTCGGGACCGAGTTCCCGCCGGATGTCCTCCTTGGCGCTGTCGGAGAACTCCCGCACCTTGCGGATGAAGGCCATCGTGTCCTGGATGACCTTCGGCAGCTTGTCGGGTCCGAAGACGAGCACGGCAAGGACCACGAGCGCGACCAGCTCAAGCGGGCCTATGTCGAAGAACACCTTGCAGCTCCTTGGGACGTCCGCAGCCGGGAGGGCTGGGTCCGGCGGCCTTTACGTTACCTGCCCGCGCGGGCGGAGCGGGAGTGGCTGCGGCCAACACTACGTCGCCGCACGGTGAAGGTCCCGTCTCAGCGCAGCGCCCCGGAGCTGCGCCCCAGGGTGCCGACCGAGCCGTTCAGCACCGGTGCCGGAGCGGGGTCGAACGCGTCGGCCGGGAGCGCGCCGGGGGTCGCCCGGGGGCTGCTCAGGGCCACCGACGTGACCGACGCCACGGAGGACGCCACCGCGAGCGCCGACGGCGACGGCACACCGACCTGTCGCAGCCGCCGCTCCTCGCGCGCGTCCAGCAGGTCGCGCGGCGTGGTGCCGTGGGTGTCGGTGATGGAGTTGGCGGCGCTGAAGGGGGTGACCGCGGGACCGTCGTCCGGGTGGGCGCTGCCGTCGACGCCCGCCTCCATCGGCAGCGCGCCGCCGATGGCGATGGCGGCCATCGAGAACGCGCCCGCGGCGGCGAAGGCGAAGCGCCGGCCGCGTGAGGCCTGTCCCGCGGCCGGGGCGGCGGGGCCGGCGGTGGCCGGGACGCGGCCGGCGGGGCCGTCCAGCGGGCTCCGGCCGTCGGGCTGGTCCCCCGTGAGGGTGCGGGCGAGTTCGTGGATGCGGAAGCCGCGGGCGCCCTTGCCGTCGCCCGGCGCGACCAGGTCGGGAGCCGGGGCGAGGTAGGACAGCTGCCGACGGCCGCCGGAACCGAAGACGCCGGAGCCGAGCAGCCCGCCGTCGAAGGGGCCGCGCCTGCCGCCCTGCGGGACCTCGTGCACGTCATGGCCGTCGAGGACCGCCCTGCCGTCGATGCCGGGCCCGCGCCCGTCGTCACCGCCGTCCTTGGGGCCGCAGCCGCCGAGACCCTGGAGCCTGGCGAGCAGGCCCGCCGAGATGGCGGGCAGCTCGGAGGCCGCCACCACGCTCTTGAGCCGCCGCTGCTCGGTGGCGGCCGCCTTGCACTGCGGACAGGTCGCCAGGTGCGCCTGGACCCGCTCGCGGGCGTCGTCGGCGAGCTCGCCGTCGACGAACGCCGCGAGCCGGTCGCCCAGGTGCTGTTCTGCGGGCGCGATCCGCTGCGCCCGCTGCCCGCCGGAACCGCTGCTGCTCACGCTCTCCCGCCCTCCAGGCCAGGTTCGGGTACGACGGCAGCGAAAGCGGGAACCGGCCGGGCGCCGGGCGCCCGGTGCTCCAGAGCCTTGCGCAGGTGGGAGCGACCCCGGTGGATCCGGCTCCGCACCGTGCCCAGCTTCACGCCGAGCGTCGCCGCGATCTCCTCGTACGACAGCCCCTCGATGTCGCACAGCACCACGGCGGCCCTGAACTCCGGGGCGAGGGTGTCCAGCGCCTGCTGGACGTCCGCGTCGAAGTGGGTGTCGTTGAAGTGCTGCGCGGGGGACGGTTCGCGGCTGGGCAGCCGCTCTGCCGCGTCGTCCCCGAGGGCGTCGAACCGGATGCGCTGGCGGCGCCGCACCATGTCGAGGAACAGGTTCGTGGTGATGCGGTGCAGCCAGCCCTCGAAGGTGCCGGGCGTGTACGTGGACAGGGAGCGGAAGACCCGCACGAAGACCTCCTGGGTGAGGTCCTCCGCGTCGTGCTGGTTGCCGGTCAGCCGGTAGGCCAGCCGGTACACCCGGGCACTGTGCGTACTGACGATCTCCTCCCAGGAGGGAGGCGTCCACGCCTGAGGGTCCCCGTCGGTGGCGAATGTCGCGGTCGAGGAGTCGTTGTCGCGTGAACTGTCATCAGCAGTCTTGGTCACGGATTTCGGCTGTCCGGCCGACCGTCGAAAGCGCAGAAGCACCTTCCGGTCACCGGCCGCAGCCGCACCTCCCCTGTCGGCTCTGGTGGTGTCCAGTAGAGCCTCTACCATATCCACCTCGCCCGTTAGCTCCGGATAAATGCAGTGCTGCCTCCGGGCCGGGAACCCGCTCCGCTGGTGCGGACTCCCGCCCTTGCGCCTTCGTAGTGCCTAACGCACAGTCCCATCAGCGGGTTCCCCAGCCCAACGGATACAGTCGCCCGGGCGGGGCCGCACACGGTCACCGGACGGTCATCGGGCACAGTCGGCTACGAGGAGAGGGCCATTACCGGCAACCGGCAGGCGAGCTGGGCGTTCGCCGACGCTTTCGTCGCCGAGGACGACGCCCTCATACGCGCGAGGGCCCGCTCGCACGCGTCCGGGCTGCGGCCCGTCTCCCCCGGCACAGGCGCGGCGCTGCGGCTGATGGCCGCCGCGGGCAACGCCAAGTACGTGGTCGAGATCGGCACCGGCACCGGCGTCTCCGGCATCCACCTGCTGCGCGGCATGCGCCACGACGGGGTGCTGACCAGTGTCGACACCGAGCCCGACCGCCAGCAGCTGGCCCGCCAGGCCTACCGCGAGGCCGGCTTCGCCGCGAACCGCTCCCGCTTCATCCCGGGCGCCGCCCTCGACGTCCTGCCCCGGCTCACCGACGGCGCCTACGACCTGGTCTTCTGCGACGGCGACCGGCTCGAGTACCTCGACTACCTGGACGAGTCCCTGCGGCTGCTGCGCCCCGGCGGCGTCGTCTGCTTCGAGGGCACCTTCGCCCAGGGCCGCGCGCTGGACGCCGCCCACCAGGACCCGGAGTCGCTGACCCTGCGCGAACTCCTGCGGGCGGTACGCGACAGCACGCGCCTCGCCCCGGTGCTGCTCCCCACCGAGGACGGCCTCCTCTGCGCCGTCCGCCTCCCGTAGCCCGGAGGCCCCAGGGGCCCGCGGGCGAAGCCACGGGGAAGAGGGACCGAGCATGATCGACCGTCAACACCGGACCACAAGCGCCCGCAGACAGGCCGGCGCAGACAAAGCCGGCGAGCCGAAGGGCGCGCCGGCGTCGAAAGGGAGAACACGCGGAGGTCCCAAGGGCCCCCGGGCGAAGCCACGGGGAAGAGGGACCGAGCATGATCGACCGTCGACACCGGACCACAAGCGCCCGGAGGCGAGCCGGCGCAAAAAAGGGGCGCGGCCACGCACGGTGGGTGCGTGGCCGCGACGATGTCAGGGGACCGCTGGTCTCAGACGATGGCCTTCTTCAACGCATCGCCGAGGGCATCCGCCTCGTCCGGGGTCAGCTCGACAACAAGCCGCCCGCCGCCCTCAAGCGGAACGCGCATAATAATGCTCCGCCCCTCCTTGGTCACCTCGAGCGGGCCGTCACCCGTCCGCGGCTTCATGGCCGCCATGCTCGTTCCCCTTCCTGAAACCAGCTCGGACTCGAACACATTGGTTCTCGGCCATTATCCCGCATCCACCTGCCCGATGACCAACAGCGGTGGCACTCCGTTCCACAATCGACACCGGCAAAACCTGTCAATTCGGCGCCGGGCCCGCACCGGGGCGGTTGTGCGGGCGTCGGCGGCGCCTCGAAACACTTGACGTAGGTCACATGACCTCCGCCCCGTGGGTCCGGCATCCTGGCCAGGACCGTTGCCGCGACGAAGGGGTTACCGCCATGGCCGACAGCGTGCTGTACGAGGTGGCAGACGGGCTCGCCACCGTCACCCTGAACCGCCCGGAGGCGATGAACGCCCTCGACACCGGCACGAAGGGGGCACTGCGGGACGCCCTTCGGTCGGCCGGCGACGACCCGGCGGTCAGGGCGGTGCTGCTGACCGGCAACGGGCGCGCCTTCTGCGTGGGCCAGGACCTCAAGGAGCATGTGGCGACCCTGGAGGCGGGCGGCGGCATGACCACGGTCGCCGAGCACTACAACCCGATCACGCTGGCCATCGCAACGATGCCGAAGCCGGTGGTCGCGGGGGTGAACGGGGTCGCGGCGGGCGCCGGTGCCGGCTTCGCCTTCGCCGCGGACCTGCGCGTGGTCGCGGACACGGCGTCGTTCAACACGTCCTTCGCCGGGGTCGCGCTGTCGGCCGACTCGGGGGTGTCCTGGACGCTGCCCCGCCTCGTCGGGCACTCGCGCGCCGCGGACCTGCTGCTCTTCCCCCGCGCGGTGCCGGCGGCCGAGGCGGCGGAACTCGGGATCGCGAACCGGGTCGTCCCGGCCGCCGACCTCCCGGCCGAGGCGCTCGCGGTGGCCCGGCGCCTGGCATCAGGGCCGACCGTCGCGTACGCCGCCGTCAAGGAGGCCCTGGCCTTCTCCGCGGCCCACTCCCTGCCGGACGCCCTCGCACGGGAGGCGGAGCTGCAGTCCGCCGCGGGCGCCTCGGCCGACCACCGGGAGGCGGTGGCAGCCTTCCTGGCCAAGCGGCCGCCGCGCTACGAGGGCCGCTGACGGTCACTCATGTCGACTTCTGTGTTTTTTTGCGCGAAGTCTTGACCGATAATCAAACAGAACAACACACTGTGCGCCATCCTCCGATGAAGGGTGTCGGCAGTGGCACGCGTATGGAAACTTGCGCCCTTGTGGGTGCTGGCGCTGATCGCCTCCGTGATGGCGGCCGGCAGCGGTACCGCACAGGCGGCGCCGACCGCGACGTCCATCACCGTGGACGGCAGTCACGGGCAGGGCGGCAGGATCTTCGACGGCATCGGGGCGATCAGCGGCGGCGGCGGCAACTCCCGCCTGCTGACCGACTACCCCAAGGCCCAGCAGAAGCAGATCCTGGACTACATGTTCAAGCCCGGCTACGGGGCGAACCTCCAGCTGCTCAAGCTGGAGATCGGCGGCGACGCGAACTCCACCGACGGCTCGGAGCCGTCGATCGAGCACGTCAAGGGCCAGATCAACTGCAACGCCGGATACGAGTTCTGGCTCGCCGAGCAGGCCAAGGCACGCAACCCGAAGATCGGCCTGTACGGGCTCGCGTGGGCGGCGCCGGGCTGGATCCAGGGCGGCTTCTGGTCCAGCGACACCATCGACTACCTGATCTCCTGGCTGGACTGCGCCAAGCAGCACGACCTGGACATCAGCTACCTCGGCGGCTGGAACGAACGCGGCCACGACGCCGACTGGTACGTGCAGCTGCGTGCGGCCCTCGACGCGCACGGCTACAAGAAGATCCAGCTGGTCGCCGACGACAGCGGCTGGGGCGTCGCGGACGACATGGCCAAGGACCCGGCGTTCAACGACGCGGTGTCGATCATCGGCGCCCACTACTCGTGCGAGGGCGGTGACGGCGGCAACGCCGACACCTGCTCCAGCTCGTCCGCCGCGCAGAGCAACGGCAAGCCGCTGTGGGACAGCGAGAACGGCTCGCAGGACATGAACACCGGCGCCCCGGCGCTGATCAGGGCCATCACCCGCGGCTACATCGACGCGCGGATGACCAGCTACTTCAACTGGCCGCTGATCGCGGCGATCTACCCCAACCTGCCGTACAACACGGTCGGCCTGGCGACCGCCGGCTCGCCGTGGTCCGGCAACTACCAGATCGGCACGAGCACCTGGGCCACCGCCCAGGTCACCCAGTTCACCGAGCCCGGCTGGCAGTTCATCGACTCCGCGTCCGGCTACCTCGGCGGCGCCGAGACCAACGGCACCTACGTGACGCTGAAGTCGGCGAAGAACAAGGACTACTCCGCGATCCTGGAGACCACCACCGCCACGGCCCCGCAGGACGTCACCTTCGACGTCAAGGGCGGGCTGCCGGACAGCGGCAAGGTGCACGTGTGGGCGACCGCGGTGAACAACCCCAGCTCGTCCACCAACCTGGTCCACACCCAGGACATCCCGGTCAAGAAGGGCGCCTACTCGCTGACCCTGCTGCCCGGCTACGTCTACACCGTCACCACCACCAAGGGCCAGGGCAAGGGCTCGGCCACCCCGCCGGCCGCGCACCCGCTGCCGCTGCCCTACAAGGACAACTTCAACTCCTACGCGGTCGACACCGAGGCGCGGTACCTGTCCGACATGCAGGGCTCCTACGAGGTCGAGCCGTGCGCGGACGGCGGCAAGGGCAAGTGCGTGCAGCAGGTCGCGCCGGTCAAGCCGATCGAATGGCAGGACGACTCGGACGCCTTCTCGCTGATCGGCGACCCGAGCTGGTCGGACTACACGGTGACCACCGACGTCGACCTGCGGCAGGCCGGCACGGTGACCCTGCTCGGCCGCGCCGGCATCCAGAAGCGGCCGCAGAGCCACCAAGACGCCTACCAGCTGCGGATCAGCGACACCGGCGCCTGGTCGGTGGCGCGCAGCAGCAGCTCGGGCGGCACCCTGACCACCCTGATCAAGGGCACGACGACCGCGCTCGGCACCGGCAGCTGGCACACCCTCTCGCTCGGCTTCTCCGGTGACCAGATCACCGCCACCGCCGACGGGCACACCCTGGGCGTCACCCACGACCACACCTACGGCGCCGGCCAGGCGGGCATCGGGGTCGTCGGCTACCAGACCGACCAGTTCGACAACCTGTCGATCACCGCCAACGACCCCGGCACCATCGGCGGCATCCTCAAGGGCCAGGGCTCGGGTCTGTGCGCCGAGGTCCCGAGGTTCAGTTCGGACAACGGCACCCAGCTGGGCATCTGGGACTGCAACGGCGGCGCGAACCAGGGCTGGTCGGTCACCCCGTCGAAGCAGCTCATGGTCTACGGCGACAAGTGCATGGGAACCGCCGGCGGAGGCACCGCCGACGGCACCCCTGTCGAGATCGACGGCTGCGACGGCAGCGTTGCCCAGCAGTGGACCGTCAAGGCCGACGGCACGGTCGTGTCGGCCGCTTCCGGCACCTGCCTGACCGTGCAGGACCAGGCCGTCGCCGACGGCGCCCTGCTGGTGCTCGGCAAGTGCACCGGCAGCGGCGCCCAGACGTGGGCCAGGGGCAGCACCGCCGGCGTCTTCAAGGGCGCCGACTCCGGCCGCTGCGTCGACGTGCCGGCCGCCAACCAGGCCAACGGCACCAGGCCCGCGCTGTGGGACTGCAACTACGCCACCAACCAGACCTGGACGTCCACCGAGTCCAACCAGCTGTCGGTCTTCGACACCAAGTGCCTCGACGTGGTCGACGCGGGAACCGCGGACGGCACCCCCGTCCAGATCACCGACTGCACGCACGGCAGCAGCCAGCAGTGGACGGTCCGCGGCGACGGCGAGGTCGTCCAGGCTGCGACCGGCAAGTGCCTGGACGCCAAGGACGGCGGTACGGCCAACAGCACCGCCCTGGTGATCTCCACCTGCACCGGGGCCGGCAACCAGCGGTGGAACCGCGCCTGACCGGTCGCGTTTGCGCTCCCACCCCCCGACCGGCCCGCCGCGCAGGTGCTCACGCCCTGCGCGGCGGGCCGCACCATGTGCGGCTCAGCGGGCGAAGCAGCCGGCCAGGTGGTCGTTGACCAGGCCGCACGCCTGCATCAGGGCGTGCGCAGTGGTGGGGCCCACGAAGCGGAAGCCGTGGGATTTGAGCGCCTTGGCGAGGGCCTTGGACTCCGGCGTGATCGCCGGGACCTCGGCGACGGTCCTGGGCGCGGGGCGGGTCGCGGGGTCGGGGGCGAAGGACCACACGAGCGCGTCGAGCCCGCCCTCGTCCCGCAGCGCCCGCGCCGCGACGGCGTTGGCGATGGACGCGTCGACCTTCGCACGGTTGCGGATGATCCCGGGGTCGGCGAGCAGCCGTTCCCGGTCGACGTCGGTGAAGGAGGCCACCGCGTCGATCTCGAAGCCCTTGAAGGCGGCCCTGAAGGTCTCCCTGCGGCGCAGGATCGTGATCCAGGAGAGACCGGACTGGAAGGCCTCCAGGCACACCCGCTCGAAGAGCGCGTCGTCGCCGTGGACGGGCCGGCCCCACTCGTGGTCGTGGTAGGCCACGTAGTCCGGGGTGGAGAGCCCCCAGGGGCAGCGTGCGAGGCCGTCCTCGCCGACGACGGGGCCGCCGTCCTCACTCACCGGCACGCCCCTGGTCCTGCGCGTCAGGGGCGGCGCCGGGCGGCTCCTCCTCCTTCGCCAGGGACATCCGCGGGCCGCCCGCGGGCACCCCGTCGAGCGAGGACTCCAGCTCGGCGATCCAGGCGTCCCGCTCGGCGAGCTCGGCGCCGAGCCGGTCGAGGACCTCGTCGACCTCGAGCATGCGGTAGCCGCGTACCGCCACCGGCAGGCGGAGCGCGTCGATGTCGGAGCGGATCAGCGGCCTGTCGGCGGGCAGCCGGTCGTACAAGCGGTCGGTGCCCGCGTCCCGCAGCGGGCCGCCTTCGCCGAGTACGGCCATCGCCACCGCGGCGACCACCGCTACCAGCGCGATGAGCATGAACCAGAACAAGTCGATCTCCCGGAGTCCGGCCTCAGGGCCTGCCGTACATGTCAGGCACGATCGTGCCACGATCGCATGAGTCTGAGATGAGGAGCGGCAGTGGCACTTCGGCTGGGTACCCGGGAATTCGGCGAGCGGGAGCCGGTGATCATGGCGATCGTCAACCGTACGCCCGATTCGTTCTACGACCAGGGCGCCACCTTCACCGACGAGCCCGCCCTCGAACGGGTGGCGCAGGCGGTCGCGGAGGGCGCCGCGATCATCGACATCGGCGGGGTGAAGGCGGGTCCCGGCGCCGAGGTGTCGGCCGCCGAGGAGATCCGCCGTACGGCCGCCTTCGTCGGCGAGGTGCGGCGCCGCCACCCCGACGTGGTGATCAGCGTCGACACCTGGCGGCACGAGGTCGGCGAAGCGGTCTGCGCGGCGGGCGCGGACCTGCTCAACGACGCGTGGGGCGGGGTCGACCCCAAACTCGCCGAGGTGGCCGCCCGGCACGATGTGGGCCTGGTCTGCACCCACGCGGGGGGCGCGCAGCCGCGCACCCGCCCGCACCGGGTCGGCTACGAGGACGTGATGGAGGACATCCTGCGGGTGACCTGCGGGCTCGCCGAGCGGGCGGCGGAGCTCGGGGTGCGCAGGGACGCGATCATGATCGATCCGGGGCACGACTTCGGCAAGAACACCCGGCACTCCCTTGAGGCGACCCGCCGGCTGCCGGAGATGACGGCGACGGGCTGGCCGGTGCTGGTGTCGCTGTCGAACAAGGACTTCGTCGGCGAGACGCTGGACCGCCCGGTCAAGGAGCGGCTGATCGGCACCCTCGCCACCACGGCGGTCTCGGCGTGGCTCGGCGCCCGGGTCTACCGGGTCCACGAGGTCGCCGAGACCCGGCAGGTGCTGGACATGGTCGCCTCGATCGCCGGCCACCGCCCGCCCGCGGTCGCCCGCCGCGGACTGGCGTGAGCCGGGTCGGCCGGGTCAGGCACTCTCCTTGGTGACCCGCTCGACCGCTTCGTCGACGTCGTCCGTGACGTGGAAGAGCTCCAGGTCGGCGGCCGACGCCTTGCCCTCGGCGACCAGGCTGCCGCGGATCCACTGCACGAGACCGCCCCAGTACTCGCTGCCGAACAGCACGATCGGGAAGCGGGTGACCTTCTTGGTCTGGACGAGGGTCAGCGCCTCGAAGAGCTCGTCCAGGGTGCCGAAGCCGCCGGGCAGGACGACGAAACCGCGGGCGTACTTGACGAACATCGTCTTGCGGACGAAGAAGTAGCGGAAGTTCACACCGATGTCGACGTAGTGGTTCAGGCCCTGCTCGAAGGGCAGCTCGATTCCGAGGCCCACCGACACCCCGCCGGCCTCCAGGGCGCCCTTGTTGGCGGCCTCCATCGCGCCGGGGCCGCCACCGGTGATCACCGCGAAGCCGGCCTCGGTCAGCGCGCGGCCGATCCGTACCCCGGCCTCGTACTCCCGCGAGTCGACCGGGGTGCGGGCCGAGCCGAAGACGCTCACCGCGGGGCCCAGCTCGGCCAGCGCGCCGAAGCCCTCGACGAACTCGGACTGGATGCGCATGACCCGCCACGGGTCGCCGTGCACCCAATCGGACGGGCCGTGGCTGTCCAGCAGCCGCTGGTCCGTGGTGCCGGTCTGTACCTGGCCGCGGCGCCGCACGACCGGTCCTGTGTGCCGCTCCGGCCAGCCCTTGCCGTACGGCAGCTCCTCCGCGGCCGCATTAGCCGCGGCCGCGGCCTCCTGGGCGTCTTCCGGGACGCCTCGTGCTTCTGTCATATCGGCAGCCTACGCATCAGGGTGCCGCCGACGGCGCCAAAGGCACCGCCCGCGGTGCTTCCAGGCGGGCACTCACCCAGGTGAAGGCATCGGGGAACATCCGGCCCCAGGTGTTCCAGTTGTGGCCGCCGTTGCTCAGCTCCAGGGTGCTCACCTCCGTCGGCGCCCGCGCGGCACCGGTGATCCAGTCGGCGAACTTCGGCGGGCTCTCCGGGTCCTGCAGGCTCGACTCGACCAGCAGCCGGACGTCGGGGTGGGTGTTGCGGGCCAGCCACAGCGGTGAGCGCGCGCCCTTCGACGGGTCGTCGGGTGCCAGGGCCGCGCCGGCCGCGAAGGTCTCGGGGTGCTCGAGCGCGAGCCGGGCCGCGCAGTAGCCGCCGGTGGATATGCCCATCACCGCCCAGCCGCGGGGCGCGGGCAGCGTACGGAAGTTGTGCGAGATCGTCTCGACCACGTCGTCGGTGAGCCAGGTCTCGACCTTGCTCTTGCCGTCGACGTCCGCGCAGCCGGTGTTGACCCGGTCGGGGGTGATGGTGGGCAGCACCAGGATCGCGGGCTCGGCCCGGCCCGCGCTGATCTGGTCCTGCATGATCCGGCCGAGCCGCATGCCGCGCAGGAAGCTGTGCGGGGTGCCGGGTATGCCGTGCAGCACCTCGATGACCGGGAATCGCGTGTGCGCGAATTCCGGCTTCGCGTACTGCGGCGGCAGCCACACGATCACATCGCCCTTGGTGTCGCTGTCCCAGCCGTGGACGGTGGCCCGCTCGAAGCCCTGCGAATAGGACGCGAATTTCACGTGGTAGTCCGGAACGGCGGGGGTCGGCGGACCTCCGGTGGCCACTCCGGTCCTGCCGCCGGAATTGGCATTGCCCAGCAGGTCGTCCCACGAGGCGTAGAAGCCGTATTCGTTGTTCACCACCACCATCACCACGAATATCGCGGTGATCTGGCAGAGCACGATCATGCCGACCCGTGCGGCGAACCGCACCGGGCGCGGGCCGCGCACCCTCGGCCACAGCAGCAGCGCTCCGGCCACCGCGGCCACCGCGGCCGCCACCAGAAGCGCGGCCAGCCAGCGACTGGTAAGTCCCACGACGCGGCGCCCCTCCCCCGTCCAGGATCGGACGTATCCGACCACACCATGCCGGGGGGAAGGACCCGCGCGCACCGCAATTCGGTTGCTCGGCGCCCGTGAGTGCTGCGTCTCAGCCGGTCAGCCAGGCGGTGAGCTTCCGTTCCGCCTCGTGGATCGCGGCCACCGCGACGTTCTCCTCACGGGTGTGGGCGAGCGTCGGATCGCCGGGCCCGTAGTTGACGGCGGGGATGCCGAGCGCGGAGAAGCGGGCGACGTCGGTCCATGCCTCCTTGGCCGCGGGGGCAGTACCGATGGCCTCCACGAAGGCGGCGGCCGCCGGGTGCGACAGGCCGGGCAGCGCGCCGGGGGCGCTGTCGGTGAGCACCACCTCGAAGCCGTCGAAGACGGAACGGACCCGCTCCAGGGCTTCCGCTTCGCTCTGGTCGGGCGAGAAGCGGTAGTTCACGGTGACCGCGCATGTGTCGGGAATCACGTTCCCCGCGTGGCCGCCCTCGATCATGACGGCGTTCAGACCCTCGGGATACGTCAGCCCGTCGATCTCCACCCGGCGCGGCTGGTACGCGGCGAGCCTGGCGAGGATCGGGGCGGCCTTGTGGATGGCGTTCTCTCCCAGCCAGCTGCGTGCCGAGTGGGCGCGGCGCCCGGTCGTCTCCACCCGCACCCGCAGCGTGCCCTGGCAGCCGCCGTCCACCCGGCCGCCGGTCGGCTCCATCAGCACGGCGAAGTCGCCCGCGAGCCACTCAGGGTGCCGCTCGACCAGCCGCTTCAGCCCGTTGAACTCGGCGGCGATCTCCTCGGCGTCGTAGAAGACGAAGGTGAGGTCGCGGTTGGCCTCGGTGAGGGTGGCCGCCAGCCGCAGCTGGACGGCGACCCCCGCCTTCATGTCGCTCGTCCCGCAGCCCCACAGCAGGCCGTCGGCGTCCAGCCGGGAAGGCAGGTTGTCCGCGATCGGCACGGTGTCGATGTGCCCCGCCAGGACGACGCGCTCGGCCCTGCCGAATCGCGTTCTGGCGACCACCGCGTCGCCGTCGCGGTCGACGGTGAGGTGCGGGTGCGAGCGCAGCGCCTGCTCGATCATGTCGGCGAGTGGCTTCTCCTCCCGGCTCACCGACGGCACGTCCACGAGGGTTGCCGTCAGGGCGGCCACATCTGTCTTGAGGTCAAGTCCACGTCCCATACCTCCGCACCCTAAGGCTTCACCCTTCCCCCCAGCAGAAGCCGCCCCCGACCCCAGGGCCGCGAGGAACCGCGCACCAAACCCCCACCCACCCAAGGATCCAACCCCACCCCCAGGGGCACCCCCCAGGGCCGCGAGGAACCGCGCGCCAAACCCCCGCCCACCCAAAGGTCCAACACCACCCCAAGGGGCACCCCCCAGGGGCGCGAGGAACTGCGCGCCAAGCCCCCACCCACCCACGGGTGCGAAGCCACCGCAAGGGGCACCCCGGGGCCGGGGTGCGTCACCCCGGCGCCGGGGATCGGCGGGGGGTCCCCAGCCGAGGGAGCGCCCGGGGCGGCACGCCCGGAGTGGGGAACCGGCGCGGGCACCACAGTGCCCGGCAGCCGGTACGCTCGGCCCGTGCCCACGTCAGACGCCCCCTCAGGGTGGAGAAAAGCGCGTCGTCGCGCCGCCCGCGCCCTGGGTGCCCTTCTGGTCCTGGCGGCAGCCTCCTACGTGGCCTACCAGTTCGCCGGCAAGTCCCCGCAGGGCGCCGGCTGCGTGGTGCGATCCGGCGACGACAGCTTCGAACTGACGCAGTCACAGGCCGCGAACGCCGCAACCATCGCCGCGGTGGCGACGGCACGCGGGCTGCCGGAACGGGCCGTGACCATAGCTCTGGCCACCGCGCTCCAGGAGTCGCGGCTGGACAACCTGGACCACGGCGACCGCGACTCGCTCGGCCTCTTCCAGCAGCGCCCCTCGATGGGCTGGGGCACCGCGCAGCAGATCATGGACCCGGTGTACTCGACCGGCGAGTTCTACGACGGGCTGGTGAAGATCAAGGGCTACGCCGGCCTCCCGCTGACCGTCGCCGCGCAGAAGGTGCAGAAGAGCGGCTACCCGGAGGCGTACGCGAAGCACGAGGCGGACGCCACGATGCTGTCGGCGGCGCTGCTCGGCCGCAAGGCGGGCGCGCTGAGCTGCAGGACCGGCGCGGACGCGCAGGACAGCGCGGGCGGCCCGGCCGGCGACCCGGCGCGGGTGGCGGCCGCGCTGAAGCGGGAGTTCGGCGCCCAGGCGCGGCCGAAGACGGCCGGGGAGCCGGCCCGCACGGTGAGCGTGCCGGCGGCGGCGGTCGGCAAGGCCGCCGGTGGCACGGTCCAGCGGGGCTGGCAGCTGGCCCAGTGGTCGGTGGCGCACGCGCAAGCCCTGAAGGTGTCGGCGGTGTCCTTCGGGGACATGCGGTGGCAGGCGGCGCGTTCCGGCAGCGGGTGGCAGAAGCTGCCTGAGGACGCCGAGCCCGTCTCCGACGGCGGTGGCGGCGGATTCGTACGGATCACCGTCGCGCAATAGTGCGCGCCCTCACCCGTGAGGGGAATTCGGCGGCGGCGGACGGCTTCGCGGAGCACACCGCACGCACCCGTGCCGATTTCCTTGCCCCACCGGGGATGTGACGTTTTTTCACCGCGTCCGGCGGTCATATCAGCTGTCCGTTATATCCGATGTGCCGGATGACTATTATGGGACGCATTGCCCACTCTTTACCTCGGGTGACCGCAACCTTCCGGCGTGCCCCGCGATAGTCACGGCGTCGTACGAGACCACTCGCCGCAAGGAGCACCATGTCCCTCCCCCTCACGCGCCGCATCGCCCAGGCCGCGCTGCTGCTCGGTGCCGCCGCCGCGCCCCTGATCGGCGCCGGTGCCGCGCACGCCGCCGCGCCCCAGCAGGCCGTGGGCGGACTGACCGACCTCGGCGGCACGGAGCTGGGACCGACCCTCGACCGCGCCTCGCAGGACCCCGCGGGGCTCGCCGCGCAGGGCGGCTCCGCCGCCGCGAACACCGCCGTGCCCGCGGCAGGCCGGATCGTGGGGACCGCCACCCCGGCGGCCGGGCAGAGCGCCGCGCAGACCACCGACGCCGCGGGCCGTATCGCCGGCGCGACCACCGAGTCCCTGCCGGTCGCGGGCACCCTGCCGAACACCGGCGCCCTGCCGACCGACCAGCTCCCGCTGAAGTCCGTCGCCCTGGGCTGACCGGGGCACGGATCGCGGGACGGGGGGCCGGGAGCGCGAAGCTCCCGGCCCCCCCTCCGCGGAGCGAAAGGCGCTCAGGCGCCCAGCCGGGCCACCGCCGCCTCGACCCGCTCGTCGGTCGCCGTCAGGGCGACGCGGACGAAGTCGGCGCCCGCGGGACCGTAGAAGTCGCCCGGAGCGACGAGGATGCCGCGTTTGGCCAGGTCGGCCACCGTCTCCCAGCAGCCCTCGCCGCGGGTCGCCCACAGGTAGAGGCTGGCCTCGCTGTGCTCGATGCGGAAACCGGCCGCCTCCAGTGCGGTGCGCAGCATGCCGCGGCGGCGGGCGTAGCGCTGCTTCTGCTCGACCGCGTGCTCACGGTCGCCGAGCGCGGCGACCATCGCGGCCTGTACGGGCTGCGGCACGATCATGCCGGCGTGCTTGCGCACCCCGAGCAGTTCCGCGACGACCGCCGGGTCACCGGCGAGGAAGGCGCCGCGGTAGCCGGCGAAGTTGGACCGCTTGGACAGCGAGTGGACCGCGATCAGCCCGTCGTGGCTGCCGCCGCAGACGTCCGGGTGCAGGACCGAGACCGGCTCCTCGCCCTCCCAGCCCAGTTCGATGTAGCACTCGTCGGAGACGACGAGGATGCCGTGCTCGCGCGCCCAGTCGACGATCCTGCGCAGCTCGGCCGCGCCCAGCACCCGCCCGGTGGGGTTGGACGGGCTGTTGAGCCACAGCAGCCGCAGCCGCGCCGGGTCGAGGTCGGCGACCGGGTCGTCGTAGGTGACCGGCTCCGCGCGGGCCAGCAGCGCGCCGATCTCGTAGGTCGGGTAGGCCAGCTGGGGGTAGCCGATCCGGTCGCCCTCGCGCAGGTCGAGCAGCGTGGGCAGCCAGCCGACGAGCTCCTTGGAGCCGATCAGCGGCAGCACGTGCCGCGGGTCGGCGCCCGCCACCCCGTGCCAGGTGCGCAGGTAGTCCGCGGCGGCCTCCCGCAGCGCGGCCGTGCCGTAGGTCAGCGGGTAGCCGGGGCTGTCGGCGGCGGCGGTCAGCGCCTGCCTGATCACCTCGGGCACCGGGTCCACCGGGGTGCCCACCGAGAGGTCGACGACGCCGTCGGGGTGCGCGGCGGCCTCGGCCTTGTACGGCTCGAGACGGTCCCACGGGAAGACCGGCAGGCGGGCGGAAATACTCACGTGCTCACACTCTCACTCTGGCGTACGCCACGGCCCCGTACGGCGCTGGGGCGCGTACGGGGCCGTGGCGGAAGCGCCCTCGGGCACGGCGTGTGCGCCGCTTACCTGGTGCGTTACTGGTTCTGCGGGGACAGCTCGGCGATGAAGGGGTGGTCGCGGTCGATCAGTCCGAGCTTGGACGCGCCGCCGGGCGACCCCAGCTCGTCGAAGAACTCGACGTTCGCCTTGTAGTAGTCCTTCCACTCCTCCGGGGTGTCGTCCTCGTAGAAGATGGCCTCTACCGGGCAGACCGGCTCACACGCGCCGCAGTCGACACATTCGTCCGGGTGGATGTACAAGGACCTGGCGCCCTCGTAGATGCAGTCGACCGGGCACTCTTCGATGCACGCCTTGTCCTTGACGTCGACACAAGGCTGCGCGATGACGTAGGTCACGCTGTCGTTCCTCCTCGATAGGGCTCATCTCGCGCGGGAGCGCGGCGTCGTCGATGCCCGCACCTAGTATCTCCGTTCCTGGGCACGAACCGAACAGGAGGGGCATGCATGCCAGCGGATTTCTCGGCCGGCGCTCGACTGGAACTCCGGATCACCCCCTCTGACGTGGGCAAACGCGTCTCGGTGCGACAGTTGGCCGAGGTCACTGACGGGCGTCCGACGTTCACCGATACGGTCGGTGTTCTCGCATCCTGGGACGAGGGAGTGGTGTACATCACGCGCAGGTCCGGCGAAACCGTCCGCATCCCGGAATCCGCCCTCGTCGCGGGCAAGGTCGTGCCGCCCGCGCCGGTGCGTCGGGCGACGGCAGTGCCGGACGTGACGGACGGGGAGATGGAGGAGATCGCGTCCAGGGCGTGGCCCGCCACCGAGACCGCGAGGCTCGGCGGCTGGACTCTGCGCTTCGCCGGCGGCTTCACCCGGCGGGCCAACTCGGTGCTGGTCGGCGGCGATCCGGGGCTGCCGCCGGACGAGGCACTGGCGGAGGTCGTGCGCTGGTACGGCGAGCGCGGCGCGCCCCCTTGCCTCCAGGTGCCGGACTCCTCGCCGTACGCGGCGCACGCCGCCGCCCGCGGCTGGACCCGGGAGGCCGACACGCTGATCAGGACCGCCCCGCTCGCCCCGCTGACCCTGCTGCCCGAGGGCACCGCGGACCCGGTCACGCTGTCCAGGACCCCGGACGACGACTGGCTGGCCGCCTACCACCGCACCGGGGATCTCGCCGAGGCGGCACTCAGGGTCGTCACCGGGGGGCCGTCCGTGTGGTTCGCCACCATGCCGGGCGCGATCGGGCGCGCCGTGGTCGACGGGCCCTGGGCGCTCTTCGGAGCGGTCGAGGTCATACCGTCGCACCGGCGCCGCGGCCTGGCGACCGCCGTCATGGGCGCGCTGGCCCGGCGGGCCGCGCAGGAGGGCGCCACGGCCGCTTACCTCCAGGTCGAGGCCGACAACGCGGGGGCCCGCTCCCTCTACGACCGGCTCGGCTTCACCGACCACCACGGCTACCACTACCGGCGACCGGCGGCATGAGCCCCGCCGGCCCCGAACCCGAGCCCGTCGCCGTGCGGTTCGCCGCCGCGGCCCGCGACGAGCGGCCCGACCTGGCGGAGCTGTGCCTGCTCATCGGCGCCCGCGCCGACCCCGCGCTCGACGGCGCCGCCGCGGACGCCGCGCAGATCGAGCTGGACCGGCTCGCCGGGCTGCTCCCGCACGGCCTGGTCACGCCGATGGACTGGGCGGGCGCCCTGCGCCGCGTCCTGGGCGGCGCCCACGGTTTCCACGGCACCCCGGGCGACTACCAGCGGCTGTCCTCTTCGCTGCTCCAGGAGGTGCTCAGGCGCCGCCGCGGGCTGCCGATCCTGCTGTCGGTGGTCTGGATCGAGGTCGCCCGCCGCGCCGGCGCCCCCGTCTACGGCGTCGCCCTCCCGGGGCACTTCGTCGTCGGTCTCGGCGACCCCGGCGGCGCCCATGTGCTGGTCGACCCCTTCGACGGCGGCCGCGTCATGTCGGGCGCCGACGCGGAGATGCTCGCGGCCGGCGCCGACGTCTTCACCCCTGCCGACCCGCTGGACGTGGTCCAGCGCATCCTCAACAACATCCGCGTCTGGGCCGCCCCCCGCCCCGAGCACCGGCCGGTCCAGCTGTGGACGCTCGACCTGACCCTCCTGCTGCCGCGCCACCCGGCGAAGTTGCGCTACGAGCGGGCGCAACTCCTGGTCACGATGGGGGACTTCCTCGGCGGGGCCGCGGAGATGGACTCCTACGCCGATGTCATCGGCGCCTTCGACCCGGAGTCCGCCTCGACCATCCGCCTGCGGGCGCGCGCCGCCCGTGCCCACCTCAACTGAGGTAGGGGCAGGGCGCGTTCGGCGACGGTCTCAGAGCCAGCCCTTCTCGCGGGCGATACGTACGGCTTCCGCACGATTGCGGGCGCCGGTCTTCTGGATCGCGGTGGACAGGTAGTTCCGCACCGTCCCCTCCGACAGCCCCAGCCGGCGGGCGACTTCGGCGTTGACGCTGCCGCCGGCCGCCGCGGTCAGCACGTCCCGCTCGCGCGCGGTCAGCGGGTCGGCCCCCTCGGCCAGTGCCGCGGCGGCGAGCGTCGGGTCGATCACCCGCTCACCGCGCAGCACCCGTCGGACCGCCTCCGCGAGCTGCGCGGCCGGCGCGTCCTTGACCAGGAAGGCCTGCGCGCCCGACTCCATCGCCCGCCGCAGGTATCCGGGCCGCCCGAAGGTCGTCACGATGACGACCTTCACCCGCGGGCACTCCGTACGCAGCAGAGCCGCCGCCTCGATCCCGGTCATCCCGGGCATCTCGATGTCGAGCAGCGCCACGTCGGGCGCGTGCGTCCTCGCCGCGGCCACCACCTCGTCGCCCCTGGCCACCTGGGCGACGACCTCGATGTCGTCCTCGAGCCCGAGCAGCGTCGCCAGCGCCTCCCGGACCATCGACTGGTCATCGGCGAGAAGCACCCTCACGGGCGGTGCGTCGGTCATGGCGCCCAGCCTAGTGAGCCGCTGCCTCGGCAACGGTCCGCGGGCACGGACCACGGACCCACCGGCCCACCGGCCACGGTTCAGCCGGTGATGCGCATCAGGGCAACGCGGTCGTCGCGGACGGTGAAGGCGAAGTCGGAGGGCCCGTTGTAGCCGTTGCCGCCCACCTGGGCGCTCACGGTGGTGGTGTCGCCCTCGGTGCGGCAGGCCGTCACCTCAAGCCGCACCTGCTTGCCGATGAACTCGGCGTCGCTCCAGCCTCTGATCGCGTCGTGGCCGCGGAACTCGCGGCCCCAGTCGTCGACTGCGCCGTCGGCGGCGAAGGCGTGCAGGAAGTCCTCGATGGCCCCGGCGTTCGCGGCTTCCAGCGCCGCCGCGACGGGGATGGGCAGGGGTGCGTGCGTCATACCCCGCCCAACGAACGTCGCCCCCGGCGCGGCACCCGCCGAACAGGTTCACCTTCTCCCGGCGCCGCACCAGGACACGCGCGTCCCGGCGGCGGGGCGCGGCCTCACAGGGTGACCGTCGCCCAGATGCACTTGCCGCCCTCGGTGTAGCGCGTACCCCACCTGCTGGCGGTGACGGCGACGAGCTGGAGGCCGCGGCCGAACTCGTCGTCCAGGAGCGGGTGGCGCACCCGCGGGGTCGCCTGGGAGCCGTCGTAGACCTCGCAGGTCACCGAGGCGTCGCTCAGGTGGAGCAGGCGCACCCGCAGCCGGCCCGCGTCGTCCTCGCCGACGTCCGAACCGATGCCCACCGCGTGCCGCACCGCATTGCCGACGAGCTCGCTGACCACGAGCGTCGCGGTGTCGGTGAGCTCCCCGAGGCCCCACTCGGCGAGGCGTTCCGCCGCGAGGACCCGCCCGCGCCCGGCGGACTCCGGCGTCCACGGCAGGTCCCACGCGGCGATCCGCTCGTCGGGCACCCGCCCGAGGGCGAGCGCGAGCAGCACCGCGTCGTCCTGCCGCCGCGGATCCGACGGCAGCTGCTCGGTGATCGTGTCGCACAGCGTGTCGAGCCAGGGGGCGCGCCGGCCGATGTCGGCCGGCAGCGGGGCGGTGGCGGCGTAGCGGGTGAGGAGGTCGGTCAGTGGCGTCACGTCGCGCGCGGCGCTGTCGATGATGCCGTCGCTGTAGAGGACCAGGACGCTGCCCTCGGGCAGGATCGTCTCGGTGACCGGCGCCGGCACGTGGGCCTGCCCGAGCGGCTGCCCCGCGGACAGTTCTGCCTCGCGCGCCCTGGCGCCGGGCCGGACCAGGATCGGCGGCGGGTGCCCCGCGCCGGCGATCCGGCACTCGCCGGTGGTCGCGTCGTAGAGCACCAGCGTGCTCGTCGCGGTGATCGGGCCGAGGCGGGCCGCCACGTCGTTGAGGTGCGCCATGATCTCGTCGATCGGCAGGTCGAGCGCGGCCACGGTGAGCACCGCGTGCCGGAAGATTCCCATGGCGATCGACTGCTCAAGGCCGTGGCCCTTGACGTCGCCGATGACGGCGAGCGTGCGGCCTCCGGACAGCGGCACGGTGTCGTACCAGTCGCCGCCGACCTCCTCGCCCTCGGCGAGCCGGTAGCGGGACGCGCTGCGTACCGCGACGGTCTCCGGCAGGTCGCCGGGAAGCAGCTCCCGCTGGAGGCGTTCCGCCCGGCGCCTGGCCTCCTCGTAGAGCCTGGCGTTGTCCAGCGCCTGGGCGATGATCACGCCGACGGTGCCGACCACCGACCTGTCGTGCTCGTCGAACTCTCGCGGCGCGGGCCAGCTGATGATGCACGAGCCGACCCTGCGGTCCCCGACGATCAGCGGCAGGACGGCCCACGCGCCCTTTCCGCCGTGCCGCGCCAGCGGGGCGAGCAGCGGCCATTGCCGGTCGAATTCGGCGAGCGAGGAGAAGAACTGCGGCAGCTTCGTGTCGGTGGCGTTGGCGAGCCGCTGCGGCCAGCCGGGCGCCTTCAGCTCCGCACGGAAATCCTCCGTGTAGCCCGTGGCGGCGACCAGCTTCGGCACCGGCCCGGTCAGGTCGTGCACGATCAGGCCGGCCGCGGTGAAAAGCGGCAGGACGTGCTCGATGACAGCGGCGACGACGTCCTGGGTGTCGAGCGCCCGGATCAGCGCCTGGTTGAGCTCGGTCATCCGTCGGCTGCGCTCGCTGTCCGCCAGTTCAGCGGCCTTCTGCTCGGAGACGTCGGCCATCTGGGTGGCGACGAAGCCGCCGACCTCCACGGCGCGCACCCGCCAGGAGGCGAGCCGGCCGCTGGGCTCCTCGTAGTACGTCACCTCGGTGGTCACCGCGGCCCCCGGCACGGCACGTGCCTTGTCGAGCAGTTCCGGCACGCCCTGGCCCGCGAGTTTCGGGCGCATCTCCCACGGGACCTGGCCGATGATGTCGGCCCCCGAGCCGCCGCCGAGCGAGCGGGCGGCGTCGTTGGCCCAGACGACGCGGTTGTCCTCGGACAGCACGTGGATGGGGTCGGGGTGGCGCTCGATCAGGCCGACGAGCCAGGCGAGCTTGCTGCGGCGGGCCGTGACGTTCCAGGCGGTGCCCGACATGCGCACCGGCCGCCCGCTCTCGTCGTGCTCGAAGGCGGCCCGCAGTTCGAGCCAGCTGACGGCGCCCTCCGCGTCGAGTACGCGGTATTCGACCGCGTACGGGTTGCCGGTCGCACGGGACTCCTCGATGGACTCCTGCACGCCGGGCCGGTCGTCGGGGTGGATGCGCTCCATCCAGGACTCGACGCGATGGTCCCAGGTGTCGGGATCGAGGCCGGCCGCGGCGATCAGGCCTCCGGCGACCTCGTCGATGTCCAGCAGCCCGCTGTCGAGGTCCCAGCTCCAGGTCCCGACGCTGATCTGCTGCATCACGTGCTCGCGGTTCCTGTTCGGCTCCTGCCACCAGGGGGTGGTGCCGCTGCGCCACTGCCGTGCGCGTGGCAGCCGCTCGCTGACGACCCCGGCGAGCCGCGCCAGGAACTGCTCCCGCCCGGCGTCGGGGGCCGCGCCGACGAGGACGGACAGGGCGCCGATCGGTTCGCCGTTGACCAGGATCGGGGCGGCGAGTATCCCCCCGGGCAGCTCTTCTTCCGCCGGTGCCGGTTTCTCCCCTTCGGACGCTTCCGGCCACCGGGAGGACCAGGACATACGGACCTGCGTCACCGCCTCCGACGGAGCGGTGGCCGCCCTGGAGGACAGTCCGTCCCAGCGGTGGGCCACCGCGGCGGGCAGCCCGTTGACCGCCGCGAGCCGCAGCGAGCAGCCCACGGGGCCGCAGAGGTGGGCGAGCCCGCCGTAGCCGCCGAGCGCGGCCACCGCCTGCTGGAGTGCGAGCCGCAGCATGTCGCCCTCGCTCAGCCCCTCCGCGGTCCTGAGCAGACTGAGCCGTACAGCGTCCACCGGGTCCGTGCCCGGACCGCCCTGCGCGGCAGCCATCAACGAATCACCGCCTCAGCCTTCCTCCCCATTCTTGCGCCGATCGCCGAATCCGGCCGCTCGTCAGGCCGCGACCTGCACACCGTCACCCTCCGTGCCCGGTCCGATCCGCCGCCGCAGCCCGCTCAGCCGGCTGGGGGGCCGCCGCGTACTCCGCCGCGGTGATCGCGTAGACCCGGGTCGGTCGGCCGGAGCCGGCGGCGACCAGCTCGCGGTCCAAGCGCATGCCGAGCTTGTGCATGATGCGTTCCGAGGCGGTGTTGCCGGTCTGGACGATGCCCACGACGCGGTCCAGGCCGTTGCCGTGGAAGGCGCGGTGGAGGCAGGCGCGGGCGGCCTCGGTGGCGTAGCCGCGGCCCCAGTGGCGGCGGCCGAGGCGCCAGCCGATCTCGACGGCGGGCATCACCTCGGGGAGGAAGTGCGGGACGGACAGCCCGGTGAAGCCGGCCAGCTCGCCGGTGGCGCGGATCTCGACGGCGGACAGGCCGAAGCCCTCGGCCTCCCACAGCGCCTCCATCCTGGCGATCGCCGCCCGCGTCTGCTCCTCGTCCCAGGCGGAACCGTCGCGTATCCAGCGCATGACCTCGGGATCGGCGTTCAGCGCGGCCATCACCGGCAGGTCGCCGTCCCGCCAGCGCCGCAGGGTCAGCCGTTCGGTCTCCATGACGTCCATGGTCCGATCATGCCGCCGCCCGGGACCGGCCCCAAGGCCCGCGTCACGGCCCACCCCGGGGAGGCCGTATGACATCTGTCATGCGGAAGTCACGACCTCCTGCACTGCCGTACGCCGCCGCGGCCCGCGAAGCTGGCTGCATGACAGTGACAGCGACCACGAGTGGCGCGACGGGGCCGGCCGTGGACACGGGGGTGCCCGTCGTGGGGTTCACCGAGGTGGACAAGAGCTACGGCGCCGTGCGCGCCGTGGCGGATCTCAGCCTCGAACTGCACCCGGGGGAGACGGTGGCCCTGCTCGGGCCGAACGGGGCCGGCAAGTCCACGGCACTCGACCTGCTGCTCGGCCTGAAGAACGCGGACCGCGGGGCGGTGCGGGTCTTCGGGACGACGCCCGCGCAGGCCATCGCGGCAGGCCGGGTGGGGGCCATGCTCCAAAGCGGCGGCCTCATGGAGGAGGTGACCGTGAGGGAGCTGGTCGGGCTGGCGTGCGAGCTGCACCCGAAGGCGTATCCGCTGGACCAGGTGCTGGCCGCGGCGGACATCGCCGACATCGGGTCGCGCATGGTCAACAAGCTGTCCGGCGGCCAGGAGCAGCGGGTGCGGTTCGCGCTGGCGACCGCCGGGGCGAACGACCTGATCGTGCTGGACGAGCCGACCGTCGGGATGGACGTGAGTGCCCGGCAGGCGTTCTGGGCGACGATGCGCAGCCAGGTGGACGAGGGGCGGACCGTGCTGTTCGCCACCCACTACCTGGAGGAGGCCGACGCCATCGCGGACCGCGTCCTGGTGATGCACCAGGGCCGGCTGATCGCGGACGGCACCGCGGCGGAGATCAAGGCGCGGGCGGGGGCCCGGCGGATCACCTTCGACCTCGAAGGGCCGATCGACGAGGCCGCGCTGCGTGCGCTGCCGCACCTGGTCGGCCTGGAGGTCACCGGGCCGACGGTCCGTATCCGCTCAGACGACGCCGACGCGACGACCCACGCGGTCTACGGCCTCGGGCTGTACCCGCGCAACCTGGAGGTCGCCGGCCTCGGCCTCGAACAGGCCTTCCTGGCCATCACCGACGCGGCCACCGCCGCGAACGCGACCACCGCCGACGCGGGCGGCAGCAAGGCGGGCAAGCGATGAAGACCCTGGTCAGACTGGAAATCGTCCGCACCCTGCGGAATCGCAAATTCATGTTCTTCTCGGTGCTCTACCCGGGCCTGCTGTTCCTGATCATCACCGCGGGCGCCGACAAGACCAAGAAGCTCGACGGCGTGGACCTCACGGTGGTCGCCTACTACATGGTGGCGATGGCCGCCTTCGGTGCCATGACCGCGGTCCTGATGGGGAACGCGGAGCGCATCGCCCGCGAGCGTGAGAAGGGCTGGGTGCGGCAGCTGCGGCTCACCGCGCTGCCCGGCCGCGGCTACGTCATGGCGAAGATCGCCTCGGCCGCGACCGTCAGCCTGCCGTCGATCCTGATCGTGCTGGTGCTGGGCGCGGCCGTGAAGGGAGTGCGGCTGGACGCCTGGCAGTGGGCGGCGATCCTGGTCAGCATCTGGGCGGGCAGCATGGTCTTCGCCGCGCTCGGCGTCGCCATCGGCTACGTCGCCACCGCGGACGTGGCGCGGCCGATCTCGATGCTCTGCTACTTCGTGCTGGCGATGCTGGGCGGCCTGTGGGTGCCCTTCACCACCTTCCCGCACTGGCTCCAGACGCTGGCCGGCTACCTGCCGGGGCGGGCGTACGCGGCACTCGGGCAGTCCATCGAGTTCGGCGACGCCCCGCACGCCAAGGACATGGCGGTGCTGGTCTGCTACCTGGTGCTCTTCGCCGGTACGGCCGCGTGGCTCTACCGCAAGGACACCAGGAAGGCGTGAGGGAGCCCTCGTGAAGCGTGCGACCAGCGGGCAGCGGACGGGCGGCGGCGTCCTCGACGAGCAGTGGCCGCCTTGGCGGCAGGAGATCGAGGACGCCGACGACACCCCGATGGGCCGGGTCCCCGAGACCCGCAAGCAGGCGCTGGTCAAGCTGGCCTGGATCGGCATCTGGCTGCTCTACCTGGGCGCACCGGTCAGCGACCTGTGCGGGGGCCGGCACGCGCCGGCCGTCGTGGTCCTGGCCGCCCTGGGTCTGGCGGTCTTCGTCGTGGCCTACCTCGCGCTGGTCTTCCTGCGCACCAACGCGGAGGTGCGGCCCGCGCCCTGGGTCCACGAGGTGCTGGCCATGCAGACCGCCCTGTCCTTCGGGCTGTCCGCGACGCTCGGCAAGAGCTGGCTGGTGCTGTTCGTGTACGTGGCGGTGGCCTGCGGGGCGGCGCTGCCGGCCACGACGTCGCGCTGGGCGGTGCCGGCGGTGACCGCGCTGCTGGCCGTGACGGGGGCGTGGGTCGACACGCCGGGCGACCTCTACCCGGCGCTGGTGATCCCCGCGCTGCTCGGCGGCTTCGCGATGGTGGGCGTCAAGCAACTCGTCCACACCATGCGGGAGTTGCGCGAAGCGCGGCGGACCGTGGCGCAGCTGGCCGCCACCGAGGAGCGGCTGCGGCTGGCCCGCGACCTGCACGACCTGCTGGGGCACTCGCTGTCGCTGATCACGCTCAAGAGCGAGCTGGCGGGGCGGATGCTGCCCGGAAGGCCGGACGAGGCGGCGCAGCAGGTCGCCGACATCGAACGGGTCAGCCGGCAGGCCCTGGTGGACGTCCGGGAGGCCGTCAGCGGCTACCGCAGGCCGACGCTGGCCGGCGAGGTCGCGGCGGCCCGCGGGGCGCTCTCCTGCGCCGGGGTGTCCTTCCGGTCGCATGTCCCCGAACCGGTACCTGACCTCGGCACCTCCGCCGAGGGGGCGCTGGCCTGGGCGCTGCGGGAGGCCGTGACGAATGTCGTACGGCACAGCGGCGCCGCGCAGTGCGTCTGCGCGGTGACGGTGGACCGGGAGTCGGGGCTCGCGGTCCTGACCGTGTCCGACGACGGCAGCGGCCCCTCCGGCGCGCCCCGCGGCAACGGGCTCACCGGCCTCGCGGAGCGCCTCGCCCTCGCGGGCGGCACCCTCACGACGGCCCGCGCGGGCGACGGCGGCTTCACACTCACCGCCGCCGTCCCGCTCACCGCGGTCACCGTACGGTCGGCCTGACCGCACCCGCGGCCCGCGCCCTACGCGAGGTTGGGGAAGGTCACCGTACGGTCGGCCTTGTTCGTCGCGCTGAGCGCCTGGATCAGCACCTTGGCCACGTCCGCCGGGGTGACGGCCGTCTTGGTGCCGTCGGCCCGCTTCAGCAGGACGCTGTCGAAGGTCCCCCCGTAGAGCCCCTTGAGTGCCACGAGGTCGATGTGCGGGGCGAGCTTGCCGTCGGCGGTGGCCTGCATCGTGAGGAACTTCGGCAGCGAGGTGTTGAAGGAGATCTTGTGCACTCCCGCGTACACCGTCGCCTTGCCCGACATCGCGGTCTTGCCGAAGCCGTTGACGGCGCTGTCGAGTTCGGCCTGCGAGACCTTGGGCGGCGCCGTCGTGGCGTTGAGCGCCACCGGGGTGTCGGTGCCGGTCTCCGCACGGGTGCGGTAGGCCGCCTCGACCTGGGCGGTCGCGGCGACCACGTCGAGGGTCTGGCGCGGCTTGCCCGGCACCGGGATCGCCTTGCCGTCCTCGAAGCGGACCATCGCGTCGGTGCCCCGGCTGCCGCCGGCCAGCGCCTGGAGCGCGACCTTGAGCTTGTCCTCGTCGACGACGAAGACCGGGTCGGTGGTGCGGCTGCTGCCGAACAGCGAGCCGATCACCGAGATCGGGTTGTAGTCGGAGTGCGCGACCGCGGCCACGGTGGCGTCGGTGTCGATCGACAGTCCCGCCACCGACGGCTTGAGGCTCTGCTTCTTGCCGCCGATGGTGAGCGGGATGGGCGCGGTCGCCCGGTCGCCGAGCGCGCTGTCGAGCATCTTGACGGCCGCGTCGCGGTTCTGGTTGCCGATGTCCACGCCGAGCACGGTCGTGCCCTTGGGGACGTCCGCGTGATTCATCAGCAGGCCGGCCCCGTAGCCGACGACCAGCACGACGCAGACCAGGACGGCGAGCATCACCGGCTTGGAGCGGCCCTTCTTCGCCGGCTTGGCCGCGGCGGGAGCCGCCGCCGCGGGCGCGGTACGGGCAGGCGCCGGTGCGGGGGCCGCGCTGCGCGGCGCCGGCTGCCGGGCCGGCCGCGACTCGCCGGAGGGCACCGCGGGGATGCCGCTGACCAGGGTGTCGCCCGACACCTGGCTGTTCCCGCCGCGGGGGCCTGGGGTGGGCGGGCGGAAGCCGTTGGGGCCGGTGGGCGGCTGGGCCGCTTCCTGCGACATCGGCGGGATGTCCACCGAGCCGGTGGCGGGACCCGAGGTCGGGCCGCTGGGCGTGCCCAGGGGGTCCTCGGCCTCGCGGAAGGACCGCTCGTTGGGACGCGGCACCCCGGGCGGGAAGTCGTCGGTGCCGAAGGGCTGCGACCCGGTGTCGTACGGCGAGCGGGCGTCGTCACCCGCGGGCGCGCCACCGCTGCGGTACGGCGGCCGGCCCTCGCCCACGACGGGCATCGCACCGCTGTCGTACCCCGGACGGTCCTCCCCCACGACGGGCATCGCACCGCTGTCGTACGCCGAGCGGACCTCGTCCGCGGCGGGCGCCCCGGTCGTGCCGTACGGCGGCGCGCCGTCCGTGATCGGCGGCATCGCGGCGGTGTCGAAGGGCGAACCCGCCCCGAACGGCGGCGCCTGCGACCCGGCCGGCGGCAGGCCGCCGGTGTCGAAGGGCGAACCGGCGCCGAACGGCGGCGCCTCGGAGGCGAAGGGGGTGGCGAAGCCGCCCGCCGGGGTGTCGTGCGACCCGCGGGCCGCCTCGCCCTCGCCGGGCGCACCGCCGACCGGCGGCGGCAGATACGGCGTGCCCGTGTCCTGCCCGGCCCCGAAGGGCGGAGGCGCGCCCGCACCGGGGTTGCGGATCGGCAGCGGCGCCGCGCCGGTCTGCTCGTCGCGCCCGAAGGGCGAGGCGGGCGCACCACCGGGCAGCGGCATGCCGCCCGTCGACTGGTCCTGCCCGAAGGACGGCTGCTCCTGCCCGAAGGGCGGTGCGGCCGGCGGCGCCGCCTTGCGCGGGGCGAACCAGTCGCTGGTCTTCTCCGGCTCCGGCTCGGCCGGCGCCTCGGCCTCGACGGCGGGCGCGGCCTGCGCGGCGTTCTCTGCGGCGGCCGGCGGCTCGTCGACCGTGGTGCGGACCACGACCGGCGGGATCGGGCGGGAGCCCGGGATGTTGATGCGGATCCGGGTCGTCAGCGTCGTCTCGGTCCGCGGCTCGTCCGCGGCGGGCGCCGTGTCCTCCGGCGCCGTGTCCTGGGTGCCCTGGCCGTCGTCCTGCGCCCCCTGCGGCCGCGTCCGCTCCTGCGGGTGCAGCGACGGGAAGGGTCGGCTGCCGTACGGCGGGGTCCCCGAGGGGTACGCGGCGCCGCCGCGGCCCTGGGGGTCGGAGGACGGTCTGTCTGTTTCACGAGTCAAAGCAGGCTCTCCCGGTTAGCTTCGCCGCCCGACACTGTTCTCCGTTTGCGGCTCGCCGGCGGGCCCCACCATACCGACCTGCCGGAGACCGCGGCCGTGGTCGGCCGGAACGCTCGCGCTCAGCCAACCACGTGCTCGCCCCTGCCCGCCAAGTCAGGCGGTATTCGCCCCGGATGAGGTCAGTTGGGGCACAGTGGCGCAGATCACCGCAGCGAGGGCGCCGCCGAGAAGGTAGAGATACGCACCGGCGCCCGCCGCGAAGAGGAAGTCGCCCTCCGGTCGCGTGGAGCTGAGCAGCAGGACGGAGATCAGCCAGAAGCCCGCGGGCACCACGACGCCGACCCGGCTGCCGGTGGCCCTGAGACCGCCGTAGAAGAGGGCCGCGCAGCCCCCGAGGGCCAGCAGCAGGCCGCCGGGGAACAGGCCTGCCTGGACGAGCGCCCCGGCGAGCGCCACGACCGCGCCGAGGACGGCGAGGGCGACATAGCCGAGGATGCGGCCGAGGGTGATCGGGGTGGTCACGACGCGCTCCCGTCGGCGGCACCGGCGCCGGCGAGCGTGCCGGCTTCCGGGCCGGGGTCGAAGAGGTCGTCCGCCATGGCGCCGGGACGGGCGCCGGCGAGCGCGTCGCCGCGCACCTGCCGGTAGCACTCGGAGGCGGAGAACGGCTGCCCGAGGTCGTTGGACAGTGCGAAGAACGGGCCGTCCACGGCGATCTGGGTGGCGTGCGCGCGCATCGCGGAGATCTTGCGGTCGGTGTACGCGCTGCCGTCGATCGAGACGGTGACCAGCTCGTCGTCGATCACGCCCGGCACGTCGTCGGGGGTGGCGACGCCCGCGAATGGGAAGTCCTCGCCGGCCGCCGCGAGCCGGGCGAAGCCCTCCTCCACGGCCGAGCGGGGGGTGCAGATCTCGAAGACCCGGTCGACCCGGTGGCCCTGGCCTGCGGCCAGCTCGTAGCCGCGCAGGGCCACCCGGTGGGCCTGGATGTGGTCGGGGTGGCCGTAGCCGCCGTTGTCGTCGTAGGTGACCAGCGCCTGCGGGCGTACGTCCATGATGACCTCGGCCAGCAGGCCGGCCGCCTCATCAAGGTCGGCCTGCCAGAAGCAGCCTGGCACCTCGTTCTGGGCGACGCCCATCATCCCGGAGTCGCGGTAGCGGCCGGGGCCGCCGAGGAAGCGGTGGTCGCTGACGCCCAGCTCCGACATCGCCGCCGCCAGCTCGCCGATCCGGTACTCGCCAAGGGTGTCGTCCCGGTCGGCCGCCAGGTGCGCGAGCTCCGGCGGGATGACCTCGCCCTCCTCGCCGAGGGTGCAGGTGACGAGGGTGACGAGGGCACCTTCCGCCGCGTACTTCGCCATGGTGGCGCCGTTGTTGATCGTCTCGTCGTCCGGGTGGGCGTGGACGAGCAGCAGCCGGCGCGCGGGACGTGCGGACGGGGTGGGTCGGTCGGTCATGGGCGAAAGCCTACGGCCCCCGCCCGAGGCGCTCAGAACTTGATGTCGGAGATCATTCCCGCGACGTTGTTGGTGAGGTCGGTGATCTGTGGTGCCCAGGACGAACTCGCCAGGTAGAAGCCCAGCAGCGTGCAAGCGATGGCATGCCCGGTCTTCAGCCCGGACCTGCGGATCAGCAGGACAACGACGATCAGCAGCAGCAGCACCGCCGAAATCGAGAGTGCCACAGCGGCTCACCTCCAGGTACGCAGGGTTCATGTCAGTTGCCACATGCTTATTACCCACCCACGGCAACGGATCATAACTTTCCGTGCCACCGCATATGTCGGAGCACGGAAGCACGCGGGGGCGCATGACCAGATCCGGCCACCGGCGGCTCAGGGCGCGATTTCGACGGCTGGCGCAGCGCCGCTGGTCGGGGGGCCCGCGGGGCCATCCGGCGGTAATCCGGAGGCGGTTGTCAGCGGTACCCCCTACTGTCGCGGGTATGGCGTACCTCTCATTCCCGCGGCAGCACGCACGAACGCAGCGGTTCACCCTCGGGGCACCGCGGTCCTTCGCCGTCGCGCCCGGGGGCGAGCGGGTGGTCTTCCTGCGGTCGCGGTCCGGCACGGACACCGCCCAGCTGCTGTGGGTGCTGGACCTGCCGGAGGGCGAGGGGGCCGCGGACGAGCGTGTGGCGGCCGACCCCGCGGTGCTGCTCGGCGGCTCGCGGGAGGACCTGTCGGCGGCCGAGCGGGCCCGCAGGGAGCGCAGCAGGGAGGGCTCCGCGGGGGTGGTCTCCTACGCGGTGGACGGGGCCGTGAAGCTCGCCGCCTTCGCGCTGTCCGGGCGGCTGTTCACCGCCGGTCTCGCGCCTGGGGGCGCCGTACGCGAGCTTGCGGTGCCGGGTCCCGTGGTGGACCCTCGGCCCTCGCCCGACGGGCGGTGGGTGGCCTACGCGGCCGCAGGCGGGCTGCGGGCGACAGCGGCGGACGGCAGCGAGGACTTCCCGCTCGCCGAGCCGGACGGCGAGCAGGTGACCTGGGGCCTCGCGGAGTTCATCGCGGCCGAGGAGATGGGGCGCTCGCGCGGTTTCTGGTGGGCGCCGGACAGCTCCGCGGTGCTGGCCGCCAGGGTCGACGAGTCGGCGGTGCAGCGGCGCTGGATCTCCGAGCCCGCGCACCCCGACCACGCCCCGGTGGCGGTGGCCTACCCGGCGGCCGGCACGGCCAACGCGGAGGTCTCGCTCGCGCTGCTCGGCCTCGACGGCAGCCGGCTCGACGTGACGTGGGACCGGGAGCACTTCCCGTATCTGGCGGCGGTGCACTGGACGGCCGCGGGGCCGCCGGTGCTGCTGGTCCAGGCGAGGGACCAGCGCACCCAGCGCTACCTCACGGTGGACCCCGCGACGGGTGCGACCAGCACCGCGGTCGTCGAGGAAGATCGAATTTGGCTTGATCTTTTCCCCGGCGTGCCGGCTCTCCGGCCCGACGGGACGCTGCTGCGGATCACCGATGTGGACGGTGTCCGGGTGCTGATGGCCGGTGACCGCGCGCTCACCGGGGGCGAGTTGCACGTCCGCGGAGTGCTCGACGCGGGCGGCGAGGACATCCTGGTCAGCGCGTCCGCGGGGCCCGAGGCCGGCGATCCCGAGACCGGGCAGATCCATGTCCACCGGGTGACGGCGGAGGGTCCGGTCCGCGTCACCCGCGAGCCCGGCGTGCACTCCGCGGTGCGGGCCGGCTCGGTCACCGTCCTGGTGTCCGCGGTGCCCGACAGGCCCGGCGCGACGGTCCGGGTGCTGCGCTCGGGGCGTGAGGTCACCGAGGTCGCTTCGTACGCCGAGACGCCCTCGATCACCGCCCGGGTGCGCTTCGCCGAGGCCGGCGAGCGGCGGATCCCGTGCGCGGTGCTGCTGCCCACCGGCTACGACGAGGGCGACGGTCCGCTGCCGGTGCTGATGGACCCCTACGGCGGTCCGCACGGCCCGCGCGTGCTGGCCGCGCACAACCCCCACCTGGTCTCGCAGTGGTTCGCCGACCAGGGCTTCGCGGTGGTCGTGGCGGACGGCCGGGGGACGCCGTGGCGGTCGCCCGAGTGGGAGAAGGGCATCTCCGGCGGCCGGCTGGCCGAGGTGGTCCTCCAGGACCAGGTCGACGCCCTGCGCGCGCTGGCGAAGGACTTCCCGCTCGACCTCGACCGGGTCGGGATCCGCGGCTGGTCCTTCGGCGGCACCCTCGCCGCGCTCGCGGTGCTGCGGCGGCCCGATGTCTTCCACGCGGGTGTCGCCGGCGCGCCGCTGACGGACCAGCGGTTGTACGACACGCACTACACCGAGCGCTATCTCGGGCTCCCCTCGGAGCAGGCCGCCGCCTACGACCTCAACTCGGTCGTCACCGCGGACGGGATCCCCCAACTCGCCGAGCCCGCACGGCCTTTGATGATCATTCACGGGTTCGCGGACGACAACGTCCTGGTGGCGAACACCCTCCGCCTCTCGACGGCCCTCCTCGCGGCCGGCCGTCCGCACGAGGTGCTGCCCCTCTCGGGCGGCATCACCCACATGACCCCCCAGGAGCAGGTCGCCGAGAACCTGCTGCTGCTCCAGGTGGCCTTCCTCCGCCGCTCGCTCGCCGCGGAGGCGTGAACCCCGTCCGAGGCGGGGCCGCTTGCCCCGCCCGGCCGCACTCCGACGCCGGCAATCTGACGCCCGCGCCCTGACGCCCGCGCCCTGACGCCCGCGCCCTGACCGCCGCGCCCGCCCGCCCTTCCGGCCGGCCGGCGCGGCTTCGCGCGTGATCGACCGCGCGACTCCTCGCGCAACCGGTCGCACGGCTCCCCCGCGCGACCGGCAGGCGCGGCTTCCCCCTGCGATTCCTCCGCCCCTTGGGAAACTCCCGCCCTCCGGGCGTACGGAGGGGAGGACCGCGGGTTCGTATATCGGTCAGACGACAGTCAAGTTGCCCCCGTGTTAACGCGATTCGTCCGGACAAGTCCGACAAGCCTCCTCCCAGGGACGGCTGTCAAGCACATCCGGAAGACGATCTGCTCAATCTTCGCTCAAGAAGCGGACGATCACGCTTTCTTCCCAACGCACCCTCTTGACTGGCAGTTGCTTTCATTGCGACAGTCCGGGCAACTCGCGACGCGCCAACCCGTCGCGCCGTCCCAACCAGCAGCGGGGGCAATCGCGATGACGAGTTCCACCGAGACCACGCTCTCCGGTCCGCCCGGCGAGCCGGACGAGATCGCCGCGACCACTCCCGGGGTGGCCGCGGAACTGGTCGGGCGGTCACCCGGCCAGCTGATGTGGAGGCGGTTCAAACGGGACCGCACCGGGGTCGTGTCGGCCTGCGTCGTCGGGTTCTTCTTCGTCATCGCGATCCTCGCGCCGCTCATCGCCAAGCTGTACGGCAAGGATCCGTACACGCTCTACGGGCAGAACGAGCCGGGCCTGCTCAACGACTTCGGCTATCCGATCGCCCCGAACGGCGGCGTCAGCGGGCGCTTCTGGTTCGGCATCGAGCCGAACCTCGGGCGGGACGTCTTCACGCAGCTGGTCTACGGCATCCGCACCTCGCTGAGCATCGCGGTGGCGGTGACGATCGCGGTGACCGTGACCGCGATCCTGCTGGGCATCTCGGCGGGTTACCTCGGCGGCAAGGTGGACTACGTGATCGGCCGGGTCACCGACCTGCTGATGGCCTTCCCCGCGCAGCTGTTCTTCGTCGCCGTCATGCCGGTGGTCACCGCCGTCTTCGTGAGCCCGGTCGACGAGACACCGACGTACCTGCGGGTGGTGGCACTGATCACGGTGCAGTGGTTCCTCGGCTGGATGGGCCTGTCCCGGCTGCTGCGCGGCCAGGTGCTGAGCCTGCGGGAACGGGAGTTCATCGAGGCGGCCCGGGTCACCGGTGCGTCGTCGTGGCGCATCGTCCGCCGCGAGCTGCTGCCGAACCTCGTCACGCCGATTCTGGTGCAGAGCACGCTGATGCTGCCGACCTTCGTGACCGCGGAAGCGGGGCTGTCGTTCCTCGGCGTCGGGCTGGTGGAGCCGACTCCCGACTGGGGACGGATGTTCGCCCGCGGTGCCGAGGTCTACCAGAACGACATCACGTACATGTTCTTCCCCGGCATCGCGATGGTGGTCTTCATCGTCGCCTTCAACCTGCTCGGGGACTCGGTCCGGGACGCATTCGACCCGAAGGCCGCACGTTAGCGACACCGTTGTGGGGGCGGCGTCGCCCCGCACCGGGCCGATTCAGGCAGCTCACAGCATCAACGGACAGGGGTGCAACAACCGATATGAGACTCTACGTGCGTAGAACCCGGGCCGCTTTGGTGGCGGTCGCCGCCGGCGCGCTGGTCCTGACCGCATGCAGCAGTGGCGGGGGCGGGGGCGGCAAGACCACCGAGAACAAGGACGCCAGGGCGAAGCAGAGCAAGAGCGCCCAGCAGCTGGCGTCGCAGATCACCTTCGGTGACGACGCCGCATCGAAGGGTCCGGCCGAGCCCGTGCCGGGCGCGGTGAGCGGCGGCACGATGAACGTGCTGGAGCGCGACAGCTACACCCACCTGGACCCGGCACAGATCTACGTGTCGAACGAGGGCCAGCTGGCGACCCTGATCCACCGCGGCCTGACGACGTACAAGCTGGACAACAAGGGCAACTACACCGTGGTCGGCGACCTCGCCACCAACAGCGGTGAGCAGTCCGACGGCGGCAAGACCTGGACGTACCACCTCAAGGACGGCATCAAGTTCCAGGACGGTACGCCGATCACGTCCAAGGACATCCGCTGGTCCGTGGAGCGCACGTTCGCCCCGTTCGCGACCAACGGCCCGGTCTACCTCCAGCAGTGGCTGGCCAACGTCACCGGCACCGACTACCGCAAGCTGCTGCCGAACGGCCCGTACAAGGGCACCCACCTGCCGGACACCCTGCTGTCGACGCCGGACGCGAAGACGGTCGTCTTCCACTTCCCGAAGGCGCAGACCGACACCCCCTACCTGTTCGCGATGCCCGGCTACGCGGTGGTGGACTCCGCGAAGGACACCCAGCTCAAGTACGACAAGGCGCCGGTCGCCTCGGGTCCCTACATGATCAAGAACTTCGACCAGGGCAAGTCGATGACCCTGGTGAAGAACCCGAACTGGGACCCGAACACCGACTCGGCCCGGCACCAGTACGTGGACTCCTTCGCGATCACGTTCAACCACCAGAACGAGGACTCCACCAAGCGGCTGATGTCCGACTCGGGTGAGAACCAGACCTCGGTGAGCTTCGACAACACCGTCGACACCGACAACACCCCGACCGTGGTGGGCACTCCGGCGATCTACAAGCGGACGGTGGCCGGCTACCAGCCCTTCGTCGGCCAGATCGACTTCAACATGAGCAAGCTCACCGACATCAACGTCCGCAAGGCGCTGGCGCTGGCGATCCCGACCAAGTCCGTCTACCAGGCGCTCGGCGCGTCCTACGGCGCCGAGTACGCGGGCGGCTTCATCAGCCCCGCGCTGGCCGGCTACCAGAAGGCCGACCCGCTGGGCAAGGTCGCCAACCCCAACGGCGACCAGGTCGCGGCCAAGAAGATCCTCACCGACGCGGGCAAGCTGAACACCAAGATCACCTACGCGTACGCCAACAGCTCGGCGGGCCAGCAGTACTCGGTGGCCATCGCCGCCGCCCTCAAGACCGCGGGCTTCGACGTGCAGCGCAAGGAGCTTCCCGCCGACACCTACTACGACCTGGTCGGCAAGGTCGACAACCCGTACGACATGTACGCGCAGGCGTGGGGCTCCGACTGGCCCAGCGCGCTGACGGTGATCCCGCCGGTCTTCGACGGCCGGACGATCGCCGACCAGGCGCCCAACTACTCGCACGTCAACGACCCGCACATCAACAGCGAGATCGACCGGATCTCGGCGCTGACCGACCCCAAGCAGGCGCAGGACGCCTGGTTCGCGCTGAACACCTACATCGAGACCAAGGTCATCCCGGCCGTCCCGACCGTCTACTACAAGGAGCTGCAGCTGTTCGGCTCCAAGATCGGCGGTGCCGTGTACAACAACATGTCCGCCGGCATCGACGCCACCAAGCTCTACCTCAAGCCGTAACCGTCGGCGCACCTTCCCGTGGGGCCGGACACCGTCCGGCCCCACGGGGGCGCCCGCCGGCCCCACCACCGCCGCCGTCCTCAGAGAGCTGCGACCGCCATGCTTCGATTCCTCGTCCGCCGGACGCTCGGCGCTGTGGTCATCCTGTTGTTCATCAGCGCCTTCACGTTCTTCCTGTTCTTCGCGATCCCCCACGACCCGGCGCTGCTGTCCTGCGGTAAGAACTGCACACCGGACAACCTCAAGATCATCCACCACAACCTGGGCCTCGACCACCCGGTGCCGGTGCAGTACTACGACTACATGGTGCGGATCTTCACCGGCCACCGGTTCACCGCCGGCAACTGCCCCGCGCCCTGCTTCGGGTACTCCTTCGCCAACAGCGAGCCGGTCTGGCCGACCCTGATGGACCGGCTGCCCACGACCCTGTCGCTCGCGCTCGGCTCGATGGTGGTCTTCCTGCTCTTCGGCCTCGGCACCGGCATGCTCGCCGCCTGGAAGCGCGGCACGGTCGTCGACAAGGTCTTCAGCTCCGCGTCGCTGGTCCTCAGCTCGATGCAGATCTACTTCGTCGGCCCGATCGTGCTGGCGCTGCTGGTCTACAACAACCACATCCTCGACCAGCCCAAGTACACGCCGATCACCGAGAACGCGCTGTCCTGGTTCAACGGGCTGCTCATCCCGTGGTGCGTGCTGTCGATCCTGTTCACCGCGAACTACACCCGTATGTCGCGCTCGACGATGATCGAGCAGTTGCAGGAGGAGCACGTCCGCACCGCCCGCGCCAAGGGCATGTCCAGCCGGTATGTCTTCTTCCGCTACGCCTGGCGCGGATCGCTGATCCCGATCATCACCATCCTCGGCATCGACCTCGGGTCGCTGCTGGGCGGCGCGATGATCACCGAGTGGACCTTCCAGCTCACCGGGCTCGGGCGGCTCGCGATCGACTCGGTGACCAAGACGGACCTGCCCATGCTGATGGGCGTGATGCTCTTCAGCGCCGCCCTGATCGTCCTGTTCAACATCATCGTGGACGCCGCCTACGCGTTCATCGACCCGCGCGTGCGGCTGTCCTAGGAGAGCGTCAGTGACCACCTTGACCAAACCGGTGGACGATGCCGCCCCGGCCGCGTCCGACGCCTTCTTGTCGGTACGCGACCTGTACGTGCGCTTCTCCACCGAGGACGGCATCGTCAAGGCCGTCGACGGCCTGTCGTTCGACCTGCGGCGCGGCCAGACGCTGGGCATCGTCGGGGAGTCGGGCTCGGGCAAGTCGGTGACCAACCTGACCGTGCTCGGCCTGCACAACCCCGCGACCACCGAGGTGGCAGGCGAGATCGTGCTGGACGGCCAGGAGCTGACCGGGGCGAGCAACCGCACCCTGGAGAAGCTGCGCGGCAACAAGATGGCGATGATCTTCCAGGACTCGCTGACCGCCCTGTCGCCCTACTACACGATCGGCCGGCAGATCGCAGAGCCGTATGTGAAGCACAAGGGCGCAAGCAAGCGGGAAGGCAGGGAGCGGGCCATCGAGATGCTCGAGAAGGTCGGCATCCCGCAGCCCAGGATGCGGGTGGACGACTACCCGCACCAGTTCTCCGGCGGTATGCGGCAGCGGGCGATGATCGCCATGGCGCTGGTGTGCAACCCCGACCTGCTGATCGCCGACGAGCCGACCACCGCGCTCGACGTGACGGTACAGGCGCAGATCCTGGACCTGCTCAAGGACCTCCAGCAGGAGTTCGGCTCGGCGATCATCCTGATCACCCACGACCTGGGCGTGGTGTCCAACGTCGCCGACGACCTGCTGGTGATGTACGCGGGCAGGGCCGTGGAGCGCGGTTCGGTGCGCGAGCTGATCAACGAACCGCAGCACCCGTACACCTGGGGGCTGCTGGGGTCGATGCCGCGGCTGATGTCGGATGTGACGGAGCCGCTGACGCCGATCCCCGGGGCGCCGCCGAGCCTGCTCTCCCCGCCGCCGGGCTGCTCCTTCCACCCGCGCTGCGGCTTCACCGACCTGGTCGGCGGCGGCCGGTGCGCGGCCGAGGAACCGGTGCTGCCGGACGGGCGCGGCTCCGCGTGCCATCTCAGCGACGACCAGAAGCGGTCCGTGTTCATCGAGACGATTCAGCCGCGGCTCGGCTGACCGGTCGGCCCGAGAGAAAACTGGCAGGCATCCACATGAGCAACGACATCTCACTGTCCAAGGCCCCGGCCGGTGGCGCCGCCGCGGACACGGCCGGCGAGACCCTGCTGGAGGTCAGCGGGCTCACCAAGTACTTCCCCGTCATGGGCGGCTTCCCGATCAAACGGCGGGTCGGCTCCGTGCAGGCGGTGGACGGCATCGACCTGGCCGTTCGCGCCGGCGAGAGCTTCGGCCTGGTCGGCGAGTCCGGCTGCGGCAAGTCCACCACGGGGCGGCTGATCACCCGGCTGCTGGAGCCCACCGCCGGCACCATCAGCTACCGGGGCATGGACATCTCGCACGCCACCCGCAAGGAGCTGGCACCGGTCAGGTCCGAGATCCAGATGATCTTCCAGGACCCGTACTCGTCGCTCAACCCGCGGCAGACGGTCGGGACGATCATCGGCGGCCCGATGGAGATCAACGGGATCAACCCGACCGGCGGCCGGGAGAACCGGGTCCGCGAGCTGCTGGAGACCGTCGGGCTCAACCCCGAGCACTACAACCGCTTCCCGCACGAGTTCTCCGGCGGGCAGCGGCAGCGCATCGGGGTGGCAAGGGCGCTGGCGCTGGAGCCCAGGCTGATCGTGGCCGACGAGCCGGTCTCGGCGCTGGACGTGTCGATCCAGGCCCAGGTGGTCAACCTGCTCCAGCAGGTGCAGCGGGAGCTGGGCATCGCCTTCCTGTTCATCGCGCACGACCTGGCGATCGTCCGGCACTTCTCCGAGCGGGTCGCGGTGATGTACCTGGGCAAGATCGTGGAGGTGGGCGACCGCGACTCGATCTACCAGCGGCCCCGCCACCCCTACACGCACGCGCTGCTGTCGGCGGTGCCCGAGGTGGAGCTGGAGGAGGGGCAGCAGGAGCGGGAGCGCATCCGGCTGGCCGGTGACGTGCCGTCGCCGATCAACCCGCCGTCCGGGTGCCGCTTCCGCACCCGCTGCTGGAAGGCCGCGGACAAGTGCGCCGAGGAGGAGCCGCCGCTGATCCGGCTCGGCGGCGCCGACGAGGGGCATCTGACCGCCTGCCACTTCCCCGAGGAGCCGACGATCGCCGCCCGCGGCGAGGACATCGTGATGGACCCGGCGCTCGCCGCGATCGAGGGCATCTCGGATCGTCCGGCCTGAACCGCCGTACGGACCGCGCCGAACGGCCCCGGCGCGGTCCGTACGGCTCGGGTCGGCTGCCGGGTCCCCGGCGCCGCCCGGCTCGCGCGCGCTACTCCCCGCTCTGGACGATCTGCTTCTCCTCGGCGAAGTGGCACGCCGAGTCGTGCTCGGCCGGGCCCCCGGTGCCGCGGAAGACCTCAGGGACCGCCAGCAGCGGCTCCTCCACCACGCAGCGCTCCTGCGCCTTCCAGCAGCGGGTCCTGAAGCGGCACCCGGACGGCGGGTCGGCCGGCGAGGGCACATCGCCCTGGAGGATGATCCGCTCCCGCCTCTCCCGCGCCGCCGGGTCCGGTACCGGCACCGCGGACAGCAGCGCCTGGGTGTACGGGTGGGTGGGGTGGGAGTAGATCTCCTCGTCGGCGCCGATCTCCACGATCTTGCCCAGGTACATCACGCCGACCCGGTCGGAGATGTGCCGGACGATCGACAGGTCGTGCGCGATGAACATGTACGACAGCGTGAACTCGTCCTGCAGCCGCTCCATCAGGTTGACCACCTGCGCCTGCACCGACACGTCGAGCGCCGAGACCGGCTCGTCGGCGACGATGATCTCGGGCCGCAGTGCCAGGCCGCGGGCGATGCCGATGCGCTGCCGCTGGCCGCCGGAGAACTGGTGCGGATAGCGGTTGATGTACTCCGGGTTCAGACCGACCACGTCCAGCAGGTCCTGCACCCGCTTGCGCCGGTCGCCCTTGGGCGCCACCTCCGGGTGGATCTGGTACGGCTCCCCGATGATGTCGCCGACGGTCATGCGGGGGTTGAGCGAGGTGTAGGGGTCCTGGAAGACCATCTGGATGTTGCGCCGGACGGCTTTGAGCGCCTTGCCCGACAGCTTGGTGATGTCCTCGCCCCGGTAGCGGATCTCCCCCGCGGTCGGCTGCTCCAGGTTCATCAGCAGTTTGGCCACGGTGGACTTGCCGCAGCCGGACTCGCCCACGATGCCCAGCGTCTCGCCGGGGAAGAGGTCGAAGGACACCCCGTCGACCGCCTGCACCGCGCCGACCTGCCGCTTGAAGACGATGCCCTGGGTCAGCGGGAAGTGCTTGACCAGGCCCCGCACCTCCAGGATCGGCTCGCGCTTCGCGGGTCCGGAGTCGGACGGCTCAGGCCTTGTCGGCTGCGGCGCTGTCGTCACCGAGTGTCTCCTTCCAGAAGTGGCAGGCGCTGGCCCGGTCCTGGCTGACCCGGTAGAGCGGCGGTACGTCGGTGCGGCAGACGTCCCGGGCGATCGGGCAGCGCGGGTGGAAGGAGCAACCCGGCGGGATGTGCAGCAGGTTCGGCGGCAGGCCCTTGATCGCGTACAGCTCCTGGCCCTTCTGGTCCAGCCGGGGGATCGAGTCGAGCAGGCCCTTGGTGTACGGGTGGGCGGGCGCCCGGTAGATGTCGTGGACCGGCGAGGTCTCCACGATCTTGCCCGCGTACATCACCGCGATCTTGTCGGCGACGTCGGCGACCACGCCGAGGTCGTGGGTGATCAGGATCAGGCCCATGTTGAACTCGCGCTGGAGGTCGGCGAGCAAATCCATCACCTGGGCCTGGACGGTCACGTCGAGCGCGGTGGTGGGCTCGTCGGCGATGATCAGCTCGGGTTCGAGCGCCATCGCCATGGCGATCATCACCCGCTGCCGCATGCCGCCGGAGAACTGGTGCGGGTAGGACCTGATCCGCTCCTTGGCCGCCGGGATGCGGACCCGCTCCATCAGCTCGATCGCCTTGGCGCGGGCCTGCTTGCGGGACATGCCGCGGTGCACGGTGAACATCTCGCCGAGCTGCTCCCCCACGTTCAGCACCGGGTTGAGCGAGGACAGCGCGTCCTGGAAGATCATCGCCATCCTGGCGCCGCGCACCTTGCGGCGCTCCTCGCCGCTCAGAGTGAGCAGGTCGCGGCCCTGGAAGATGATCTTCCCCTGGGTGACGAAGCCGGGCGGGGAGTCCAGGATGCCCATGATCGCCTGGGCGGTGACCGACTTGCCCGACCCTGACTCTCCGAGCACCGCCAGGGTCTCCCCCGCGTCGACCGAGTACTCGACCCCGTTGACGGCCCGCGCGACGCCCTCCCTGGTGCGGAATTCGACGTGCAGGTTGCGCACGTCGAGCAGCGGACCACCGTACGTGCCGCCTTCTTCCTTGCTCAGCTCGACACTTGTGGCCATATCGGCGGGCTCCTCAGCGCAGCTTGGGGTCGAGGGCGTCGCGCACCGCGTCGCCGAGCATGATGAACGCCAAGACCGTCAGGCTCAGCGCACCGGCAGGCCACAGCAGCATGTGCGGGGCGTTGCGGATCTGGTTGGACGCGTCGGAGATGTCGATCCCCCAGGAGACGGTGGGCGGTTTGAGGCCGACGCCCAGGTAGGACAGCGTGGCCTCGAGGGCGATGTAGGTACCCAGCGCGATGGTGCCGACGACGATCACCGGGGCGACCGCGTTGGGCGCGATGTGCCGCAGCAGCATCCGGGAGTTGCCCGCGCCCAGGGCGCGGGCGGCCTGGACGTAGTCGTTCTGCCGGGCGGTGATGACCGACCCGCGCGCGATACGGGCGATCTGCGGCCAGCCGAGCAGCACCATGAAGCCGACCACCGGCCACACCGTGCTGTTGGTGACCACCGAGAGGAAGACCAGGCCGCCGAGCACCACGGGGATGCCGAAGAAGACATCGCTGATCCGGGACAGGATCGCGTCCCACCAGCCGCCGAAGAAGCCGGCCAGGCCGCCGAGCACGCTGCCGAGCAGCACCACCCCCGCGGTCGCGCAGACGCCGACGGTCACCGAGGCGCGGGCTCCGTAGACCACCCGGGTGTAGACGTCGCGGCCCTGGGTGTCGAAGCCGAACGGGTGACCCGACTCCGGTCCTGCCTGCGCCTTCTGCAGATTCGCCGCCAGCGGGTCCTGGGTGGCGATGGTGCCGGGCCACAGCGAGATGAAGACCAGGAACAGGATGATCAGCACCGAGATGATGAAGATCGGGTTGCGCCGCAGGTCGCGCCAGGCGTCCGACCACAGGCTGCGCGGCTTGCCGGCAGGGCCGCCGGGCTCCTGCCCGTGGCCCGGCGCGTGCTCCAGGGTGTCGGCGTCGGAGGCCGCCAGGTCCATCCCGGCGCCGTAGCCGCCGCCGGGGGCGATGGGGCCCTGCTCGGGATCCAGCGGATTGCGTTCAGGCATAACGGATCCTCGGGTCCAGGACCGCGTAGAGCAGGTCGACCAGCAGGTTCGCGATCAGGAAGACCAGCACCAGGATGGTGACGAAGCCGACCACGGTCGGCGCGTTGTTGCGCAGGATGCCCTGGTAGAGCTGGAAGCCGACACCGTGGATGTTGAAGATGCGCTCGGTGACGATGGCCCCGCCCATGAGGAAGCCGATGTCGGTGCCGATGAAGGTGACCACCGGGATCAGCGAGTTGCGCAGCAGGTGCCTGATGATGATCCGGTGCCGCGGCAGGCCCTTGGCGACCGCGGTGCGCAGGTAGTCGGCGCGGGTGTTCTCCGCGATCGAGGTACGGGTCAGCCGGGTGACGTAGGCCAGCGAGACCAGCGCGAGCACCAGGCCGGGCAGGATCAGCTCGTTGAAGGGCGCCTCCGGGGACACCGAGGGGCTGGTCCATCCGAGCTGGACGCCGAACAGGTACTGGAGCACGTAGCCGGTGACGAAGGTGGGCACCGAGATGACGATCAGGGTGAGCAGCAGCACCCCGGTGTCGACCGGCTTGCCGCGCTTCATGCCGGTGAGCACGCCGAGGGTGATGCCGATGATGATCTCGAAGATGATCGCCACGATGGTCAGCCGGATGGTGACCGGGAAGGCGCTGCCCATCAGGGTGAGGACGGGCTCGCCGTTGAAGGCGGTGCCGAAGTCGCCGGTGAAGATGTTCCTCATGTAGATCAGGTACTGCTGCCACAACGGGTCGTTGAGGTGCAGGTCCTCCCGGATCTGGGCCGCGGTGGCCGGGTCGGGCGCGCGGTCGCCGAAGAGCGCGGCGACCGGGTCGCCGAGCGCGTAGACCATGAAGAAGATCAGGAACGTGCTGCCGATGAACACCGGGATCATCTGGAGCAGCCGCCGGATCACATAGCGTCCCATGCGGAGCCTTCCGGGGAGTTCCGGGGAGTCTGGGGGCCGGGGGCCGCCGCTGCCGGCCTGCCGGCCGGTGCGGCGGCCCCCGGCCGCGGTGTCACTTGACCTTGATCTGGTTGTAGACAGGCACGCTGAACGGGTTCAGCGAGACGTTCGAGAGGTTGGACGAGTAGCCGGCGCTGCCGTTCTGGTACCACAGCGGGATCGCGGGCATGTCGATGACCAGCTGCTTCTCCGCCTCCTGGAACTTGCTCACCGAGTCGGCGGTGGAGGTGGCGGCGTTCGCCTCGTTGACCAGCTTGTCGAAGTTGGCGTTGCTGTAGTGCGAGTCGTTCGACGAGGCGTCGGTGAAGTACTGCGGCTGGAGGAAGTCCTGGATCAGCGGGTAGTCCATCTGCCAGCCGGCCCGGAAGGGGTCGTTCATCTGCTTGCTGGTGATCCGGTTGCGGAAGTCGGCGAAGGTGCCGATGGGGGCGCCGACGCAGGCCTTGTTGTTGCCCAGCGCGTTGTTGATGCTGTTGCAGACCGCGTCGACCCATTCCTTGTGCGAGCCGGTGTCCGCGTTGTACGAGATGGTGATCTTGCCGCCGGGCAGGCCGCCGCCCTCGGCGATCAGCTGCTTGGCCTTGTCGGCGTTGAAGGTGCACTCGTCACCGCAGAGCCCTGCCTTGAAGCCGCCCGCGTCGCCCAGCACCGGTGAGGTCCAGTCGGTGGCCGGGGTGCGGGTCTGCTGGAAGATCTGGTCGGTGATCTGCTTGCGGTCGATCGCCATCGACAGGCCCTGCCGGACCTTCGCGGAGTTCGCCGAGGACCAGCGCGAGCTGTAGAGCGGGAAGGAGATGGTCTGGATGATGCCGGCCGGCACGTTGATGTAGCGGTTGCCCAGGTCGCTCTTGACGTTGCGCAGCTGGGTGACCGGGACGTCGTCGACGAGGTCGATGTTGCCGGCCTGCAGGTCGGTGTACGCGGTGTTGTTGTCGGTGTAGACCCGCAGCTCCACCCCGCCGTTCTGCGCCGGGTCGGGGCCCTTGTAGCCGTCCCACTTCTTCAGCTCCATCTTGGAGCCCTTGGTGTACTGGGAGATCAGGTAGGGCCCGTTGCCGATCGGCTTGGCGAGCCACGCCTGGCGGTTGCTGAAGAACGCCTGCGGCAGCGGGTAGAAGGCCGCGTAGCCCAGGGTGTCGGGGAAGAGGGCGAACTTCTGGTTCAGCCTCACCTTGAACTCGGTGTCGGAGACCTTCGTCAGGCCGGACAGCGTGGTGGCGCTGGCCTTGGCCCCCGGGGTGTCGGGGTGCACCTTGTCGTAACCGTCGATGTAACTGAAGAAGGAGGCATTCAGCTGGGCGTTCTTCAGCTGCGTGTCGAAATTCCAGGCGTTGATGAAGGAGTCGGCGTTGACCGGCTCGCCGTTGCTGAAGGTCCACCCGGTCTTGAGCTTGATGTCGAAGTTCTGCGAGTCGGAGGAGGTGATCGACTGCGCGATCATGTTCTCCGCCTTGGCGGTCTTCGGGTTGTAGATCTTCAGCCCGCGGAACACCATGTCCAGCACCTTGCCGCCCTGCACCTCGTTGGTGTTGGCCGGCTCCAGTGGGTTCTGCGGGTCGCCCCAGGAGGCCCGTACGATGCCGCCGCCGCTGCCCGTCGAGCTGCCGCTACCACCGCTGTCACTGCTGCTGCCGCAGGCGGCGGCCGTCAGGGCGACGACTGTCACACCGACGGCCCACTTCACGCGCGTGGCTCCGCGCATCGCGTGCCTCCTCATGGGTCACAAATGACACTTCGTAACCCATGACACAGCAATCGGGGCAAAGCCGCACTTCTACTCCTGCGTGTCGCGTAGCCAATGCGTTGGCCAGAGCGCGACACGACGTCAGAAGGGGCGCCCCCGGCGGGGGCGCCCCTTCTGACGGTTGCTGCGGAGGGAGCGGTCAGGCCGCGCCCACCACGTCCTTCTCCTCGGCGAAGTGGCAGGCCGACTCGTGCTTGGCCGGGGAGTCCACCTCCGCGAACCGGGTCGGGATCGCCAGCAGCGGCTCCTCCGTCGCGCAGCGGTCCTCCGCCTTCCAGCAGCGGGTCCTGAACCGGCACCCGGACGGCGGGTTCGCCGGCGAGGGCACATCGCCCGACAGGATGATCCGCTCCCGGTGCTCGCGCGCCTCGGGGTCGGGCACCGGCACCGCGGACAGCAGCGCCTGGGTGTACGGGTGCGTGGGGTGCTCGTAGATCTCGGTGTCCGTACCGATCTCGGCCATCTTGCCCAGGTACATCACGCCCACCCGGTCCGAGATGTGCCGGACGATCGACAGGTCGTGCGCGATGAAGATGTAGGACAGGTTGAACTCGTCCTGCAGGTTCTCCATCAGGTTGATGACCTGTGCCTGCACCGACACGTCGAGCGCGGAGACCGGCTCGTCGCAGATGATGATCTCCGGGTTGAGCGCCAGGCCGCGGGCGATGCCGATGCGCTGCCGCTGGCCGCCGGAGAACTGGTGCGGGTACCGGTTGATGTACTCCGGGTTCAGACCGACGACGTCGAGCAGCTCCTCGACCCGCTTGCGGCGGTCGCCCTTGGGCGCCACCTCCGGGTGGATGTCGAAGGGCTCACCGATGATGTCGCCGACCGTCATACGCGGGTTGAGCGAGGTGTACGGGTCCTGGAACACCATCTGGATGTTGCGCCGGACCGCCTTGAGGGCGCGCCCGGACAGCTTGGTGATGTCCTGGCCCTTGTAGAAGACCTCGCCCGCGGTGGCCTGCTCCAGGTTCATCAGCAGCTTGGCCACGGTGGACTTGCCGCAGCCGGACTCGCCCACGATGCCCAGCGTCTCGCCCGCGTAGAGCTCGAAGGAGATGCCGTCGACCGCCTTGACCGCGCCGATCTGCCGCTTCACGACGATGCCCTGGGTCAGCGGGAAGTGCTTGACCAGGTTGCGCACCTGCAGGATCGGCTCGCGGTCGGCGAGCACGGCGGCGGCCGCCTCGGCCACCACCTCGTCGGCCGTGGTGGGCTCGGTCCTGGTGGGCTCGGAGGTCGCGGCGTCCACCGCCGCGGACTCGGAGTCCTTGGGGAGGGTGGAATCACTCACCGAGGGTCTCCTTCCAGAAGTGGCAGGCGCTGCCGCGCGCCGGGCCGACCGGGTGCAGCGCGGGCACGTCGGTACGGCAGATGTCCTGCGCCATCGGGCAGCGCGGGTTGAAGGCGCAGCCCGAGGGGATTCGGGTCAGGTTCGGCGGCAGGCCCTTGATCGCGTACAGCTCCTGGCCCTTCTGGTCCAGCCGCGGGATCGACTGGAGCAGGCCCTTGGTGTACGGGTGCGCCGGGTTGGCGTAGATGTCGTGGACGGGGGCGTCCTCGACGATGCGCCCCGCGTACATGACCGCGATCTTGTCGGCGACGTCGGCGACCACGCCGAGGTCGTGGGTGATCAGGATCAGGCCCATGTTGTACTCGCGCTGGAGCTCCGCGAGCAGCTCCATGACCTGGGCCTGGACCGTCACGTCGAGGGCCGTGGTCGGCTCGTCGGCGATGATCAGGTCGGGTTCGAGGGCCAGCGCCATGGCGATCATGATGCGCTGGCGCATACCGCCGGAGAACTGGTGCGGGTAGTCGCCGACCCGCTCCCTGGCGGCCGGGATGCGCACCCGGTCCATCAGCTCGATGGCCTTGGCCTTGGCGTCCTTGCGGGACAGGCCCTGGTGCACCCGGTACATCTCGCCGAGCTGGTAGCCCACGCTCAGCACCGGGTTCAGCGAGGACAGCGCGTCCTGGAAGATCATGGCGATCTTCCGGCCGCGGATCTTCCGCCGCTCCTCGCCGGACATCTTGAGCATGTCCCGGCCCTGGAAGAGGATCTCGCCCTTGGGGATCCGGGCCGGCGGCATGTCGAGGATGCCCATGACGGCCTGCGCCGAGACCGACTTGCCGGAGCCGGACTCGCCGAGCACCGCCAGCGTCTCGCCGGCGTTGACCGAGTAGTTGACACCGTTCACGGCCTTGGCGACGCCGTCGCGGGTGTGGAACTCCACGTGCAGGTCGCGTACTTCCAGCAGCGGCGCAAGCTTCGCGTCAGGCGCTGAAGCGTCCGATATATCGTCGATGACAGTCAACGTACGCCCTCCTAGCGCAGCTTGGGGTCAAGGGCGTCGCGGACCGCGTCGCCGAGCAGGATGAAGGCCAGCACCGTCACGCTGAGCGCGCCCGCGGGCCACAGCAGCATGTGCGGGGCGTTGCGGATCTGCTCCGCCGCCGAGGAGATGTCGATACCCCACGACACGGCCGGCGGCTTGAGGCCGACGCCGAGGAAGGACAGTGTCGCTTCCAGCGAAATGAAGGTGCCGAGCGCGATGGTGGACCATACGATGACGGGAGCCAGCGCGTTCGGGGCGATGTGCCGGAGCAGGACTCTGGAATGCCCCGCGCCGAGCGCCTTGGCGGCCAGTACGTAGTCCTGCTCCTTCGCGGTGATCACGGCACCGCGGGCGATGCGGGCCAGCTGCGGCCAGCCCAGCAGGATGATGAAGGTGGACACGGTGAGGACCGAGCCGCCCTTGACCGCGGAAAGGAAGACGACGCCGCCGAGCAGGATCGGGATGCCGAAGAAGATGTCGCTGATCCGGGAGAGGATCGCGTCCAGCCAGCCGCCGAAGTAGCCGGCGAGACCGCCGAGCAGCGCGCCCAGCACGCCGACTCCGAGCGTCGAGAAGATGCCGACCTCGACCGAGGCGCGGGCACCGTAGACGGTACGGGTGTAGACGTCGCAGCCCTGCTGGTCGAAGCCGAACCAGTGGCCGGCGCTGGGGCCGTTCTGCGAGTTGATCAGGTCGCACTGCAACGGGTCGCGGGTCGCGATCAGGCTGGGCCAGATCGCGATGAGGACCAGGAACAGGATGACCAGGGCCGATATGTAGAAGATCGGCTTGCGGCTCAGGTCGTACCACGCGTCGTTCCACAGGCTGCGCGGCTTGTCGCGCTTGTCCACGTCGGCGAGTGCCGCGGGACCGGCCGTCACGGGTGCGGCACCGTCGAGGATCACGGCGTCGGTGTTCTCAGGCATACCGGATCCTCGGGTCCAGGACCGCGTAGAGCAGGTCGACGAGCAGATTCGCGAGCAGGAAGACGATGACCAGGACGGTCACGAAGCCGACCACGGTCGGCGGGTTGTTGTGCACGATGCCCTGGTAGATCTGATACCCGACGCCGTGGATGTTGAAGATCCGCTCGGTGACCAGGGCGCCGGCCATCAGGTTGCCGATGTCCGTTCCCAGGAAGGTCACCACGGGTATCAGCGAGTTGCGCAGCATGTGGTTGGTGATCACCCGGCGCCGCGGCAGGCCCTTGGCCACCGCGGTGCGCAGGTAGTCGGCCCTGGTGTTCTCCGCGACCGAGGTGCGGGTCAGCCGGGCCACATACGCGAGGGAGACGCCGGCCAGTACCAGGCCCGGCATGATCAGATCCTTGAAGGGCGCCCCTTCACCGACCGAGGGATGCACGATCCCCCACTTCACGCCGAAGAAGTACTGCAGCACGAAGCCGGTGACGAAGGTGGGGATGGAGACCACGATCAGCGTCATGGCCAGCACGCCGGTGTCGAAGAACCGTCCGCGGCGCAGGCCGGCGAAAAGGCCGAGCGCCACACCGACGACCGCCTCGATCACGAAGGCCACGACGGTGAGCCGCAGCGTGACCGGGTAGGCCGTGCCGAGCAGCTCGGTGACCGGCTGGCCGTTGGCGGCCTTGCCGAAGTCACCGGTGAGGATGCCCCACATGTAGATGCCGTACTGCTGGATCAGCGGGTCGTTCAGATGCAGGTCGTGCCTGATCTGAGCTGCCGTTGCGGGATCCGGCGTGCGGTCTCCGAACATGGCGGCAACGGGATCACCGAGCCCGTAGACCATGACGAAAATCAACAAAGTGGTTCCGATGAAGACCGGAACCATCTGGAGCAGTCGCCTGATGACGTAGCGCCCCATCTGCCCTCCAGGGATCGGGGCAGACGGCGGCCGGGGCTTGTGGCCCCGGCCGACATCCACACCGCGAGCGGTTGTTTGTCAGTTCCCCCGCAAGCGTGCCCGGACGTCTCCCCTGTTCGGACTCGCCTACTGCTGGTGGTGCTTGATCAGGGTCAGTTGACCGTGATGTCGGTGAAGATGGGGTAGCTGAACGCGTTCTCCTTGACGTTGGAGACCTTGGACGACCAACCCGCCTGACCGTTCTGGTACCACAGCGGGACGACCGGCATGTCCGTGAGGACCTGCTTCTCGGCCTGCTGGTACAGCGAGATCGACTTGGCCTTGTCAGGCTCGGCGTTGGCCTGCTTGATCAGGTTGTCGACCGTCTTGTTCGTGTACTTCGAGTCGTTCGAGCTACCGCCGGTGGCGTACAGCGGCGTGATGAAGTCGTCGATCAGCGGGTAGTCCATCTGCCAGCCGGAACGGAACGGCTGGGTCATCTGGCCCTTGGTGATCTGGTCGCGGAAGTCCGCGAAGGTGCCCGTGGGGGCGCCGACGCAGGCCTTGTTGTTGCCCAGCACGTGGTTGATGCTGTTGCAGACCGCGTCGACCCATTCCTTGTGCGAGCCGGAGTCGGCGTTGTAGCCGAGCTTCATCTGGCCGCCGGGGATGCCGCCGCCTTCGGTGATCAGCTGCTTGGCCTTGACCGGGTCGTACTTGACCGAGTCGCCGGCGAGGCTGTCGCTGTAACCGCCGGTCGCGCCCAGCACCGGGGAGGTGAGGTCGAGGGCCGGGGTACGGGTGCCACCGAAGATCTTGTCGGTGATCGTCTTGCGGTCGATCGCCATGGAGATGCCCAGGCGGACCTTCTCCATGCCCGGCTTGTTCCACTCCGCCTTGTACATCGGGAAGGAGAACGTCTGGATGATGCCGGCCGGCGAGTTGAGGTAGCGGCCGTCCAGGTCGTTCTTCACGTGCGGCAGGTCGGCGGCCGGGATGTCGTCCAGGACGTCCAGCTGGCCGGACTGCAGGTCCGCGTAGGCGGTGTCGCTGCTGGTGTAGACCTTCAGCAGGACGCCCTTGTTCTTCGGCTTGCTCGGACCCGTGTAGTTCGGGTTCGGGACCAGCTTCATGCTCGCGCCCTTGGTGTAGGACTCGATCATGTACGGGCCGTCGCCGATCGGCTTCTTCAGGTACTCGGCGTGGTTGTCGAAGAACTCCTTGGGCAGCGGCGCGAAGGCCTTGTAGCCCAGGCGGTCCGGCCACGTGGAGAACTTCTGGGACAGCTTCACCGTGAAGGTGTGGTCGTCCACGACCTTCAGACCGGACATGGTCTTCGCGGTCGGCGCGGACTTCTCGTCGGCCGGGTGGACGGCCGCGTAGCCGTCGATGTCCGCGAAGAAGTAGGCGTTCAGCTGCTTGTTGGTGAGCAGGGCACCGTAGTTCCAGGCGTCCACGAAGGAGCTGGCGGTGACCGGCGTGCCGTCCGAGAACTTCAGGTCCGGCTTGATCTTGATGGTGAAGTTCTGCTGGTCGGTCGAGGTGATCGAGTCAGCGGCCTCAAGGTTGGGCTTGCCGGTGGCGTCGTACTCCTTGAGGTTCATGAAGATCATGTCGAGGACCTTGCCGCCCTGCACCTCGTTGGTGTTGGCAGGCTCGAGCGGGTTCTGGGGGTCGCCCCACCACGCTCGGACGATCCCGTCGCTGGACGATCCACTGGACTTGGCCTTGTCCTTGCCGTCCGAGTCATCGCTCGAACTGCAGGCGGTCGCTGCGAGGGCGATCACGGCCGCACCTACGACCCACTTGGCGCTCTTGGCACCGCGCATGGGTTTGCCTCCTCAAGAGTCACTGTCGATACGTGAAAGGAAGGCCGGACGCTCACTGACACCCCTGACAGCGACTACGGCCTTCCTGTGCTCGTGAGTCGGCGCTCCCCATCAGCGCGTGACCCATTGACCCGAGCTCAACTTCGTCCCACTATCGGGCACGTTTGAAGTCGGATCGACACAGGGTTGGTCTCGCTTTGGTCACATCAACGGTGAGCGTGTTCCAGAATCCGGACATTATGGAACGTAGACAGACACCGGCGAAATGGGCAGTGTGACCTATCTAACGGTGATTGCCGTCCGGAAACCGGACGCGACGGGCCACGAAAGAGGGGCCCAGGATAGCCCTGGACCCCTCACCGTTTCATTGGCGGTCAGTGAGCGTCAGCGCTTGGCGCGGGACGCGGCACGACCCCGCTCCTTCTGGTCGAGGACCACCTTACGGATCCTGACCGTCTCCGGAGTGACTTCGATGCATTCATCGTCCCTGCAGAACTCCAAGGACTGTTCAAGAGACAGCTTGCGCGGGGGCACCACGTTCTCGGTGTTGTCCGCGGACGCGGCGCGCATGTTGGTGAGCTTCTTCTCCTTGGTGATGTTCACGTCCATGTCGTCGGACCGCGAGTTCTCACCGATGATCATGCCCTCGTAGACCTCCGTGGTCGGCTCGACGAAGATCACACCGCGCTCCTGCAGGTTGATCATCGCGAACGGCGTGACCACGCCGGAGCGGTCGGCCACCAGCGAGCCGTTGTTGCGGGTGCGCAGCTCGCCGAACCAGGGCTCGTGGCCCTCGAAGAGGGAGTGCGCGATGCCCGTGCCGCGGGTCTGGGTCAGGAACTCGGTACGGAAGCCGATCAGGCCGCGGGACGGCACGATCCACTCCATCCGGATCCAGCCGGAGCCGTGGTTGGTCATCGTCTCCATGCGGGCCTTGCGGGCCGCCATGAGCTGCGTGATGGCGCCCAGGTGCTCCTCGGGGGAGTCGATGGTCAGCCGCTCGATCGGCTCGTGGACCTTGCCGTTGACCTCCTTGGTGACCACCTCGGGCTTGCCCACGGTCAGCTCGAAGCCCTCCCGGCGCATGGTCTCCACCAGGATGGCCAGCGCCAGTTCACCGCGGCCCTGCACCTCCCAGGTGTCGGGACGCTCGGTGGGCAGCACCCGGAGGCTGACGTTGCCGATCAGCTCGCGGTCCAGCCGGTCCTTGACCTGGCGGGCCGTGACCTTGTGGCCCTTGCCGCCCTTGCCGACCAGCGGCGAGGTGTTCGTGCCGATGGTCATCGAGATGGCCGGCTCGTCGACGGTGATCAGCGGCAGCGCGATCGGATTCTCCGGGTCGGCCAGCGTCTCGCCGATCATGATGTCCGGGATGCCGGCCACCGCGCAGATGTCACCGGGGCCCGCGCTCTCCGCGGGCTTGCGGGTCAGCGCCTCGGTCATCATCAGCTCGGTGATGCGGACGCTGGAGATGGTGCCGTCGCGCTTGATCCAGGCGACGGTCTGCCCCTTCTTCAGGTGGCCCTGCTCGACCCGCAGCAGCGCGATACGGCCGAGGAAGTTGTCCGCGTCCAGGTTGGTGACGTGCGCCTGGAGCGGGGCCGCCTCGTCGTACGTCGGGGCCGGGACGGTGGACAGGATGGTGGAGAAGAACGGCTCCAGGCTGTCGCTGTCGGCCGGGACCGTGCCGTTCTCCGGCTTGGTCAGCGACGCGACGCCGTCACGGGCGCACGCGTAGACGATCGGGAACTCGATCTGGTCCTCGTCCGCGTCCAGGTCGAGGAAGAGGTCGTAGGTCTCGTTGACGACCTCGTCGATCCTGGAGTCGGGGCGGTCGGTCTTGTTGATGCACAGGATCACCGGCAGCCTGGCCGTGAGCGCCTTGCGCAGCACGAAGCGGGTCTGCGGCAGCGGCCCCTCGGACGCGTCCACCAGCAGCACCACAGCGTCCACCATGGACAGGCCGCGCTCGACCTCACCGCCGAAGTCGGCGTGTCCCGGGGTGTCGATGATGTTGATGGTGACCGGGTCCCCGCCGTCCTTCGGGTGGTACTTCACGGCGGTGTTCTTCGCGAGAATGGTGATGCCCTTCTCGCGCTCCAGGTCGTTGGAGTCCATCATCCGGTCGTCCAGATGCTGGTGAGCTGCGAAGGCCCCGGCCTGCTTGAGCATGGCGTCGACGAGGGTCGTCTTGCCGTGGTCGACATGGGCGACGATGGCGACGTTACGGATATCGTGGCGCGTGGACATGCGGCGGCGCTTCTCCCGGAATCGTGGATGGCGTCGCGTTCCTCTTCGACGCGCTCGCCCGTGCCGGGCAGAAGTCACGCCGCGGCCGTTTCCCATGGTACGTGCCAGCACCCCGGGCTGCGCCCGGCAGACCACCCGGGGTACCGCGACCGGTACTCGGGGTGCCCTCGGCGGGCCCCGGCGGCGGGGATTCCCGCAGGTGGCGACAAGATCTCGTCGTGTCCACGCCATCCGTCGTCCCCCAGGGCGAATCCGTGCCGCCACTGCCGGGCTCGCGCATCCCCGGCTGACCCGCACCCCCTCGGGGGCGGTCATCACCCGACGACGGGGACGCCGCGTAGCCACGGCAAGGGGCACCCCGAGGCGCCCCCTCGCCCACGGGTCACCGACCGCAGAGGGCACCCCCCAGGGGCGCGAGGAACTGCGCGACCAGCCACGACCACGGGGACGGCCGCGCAACCACCGCAAGGGGCACCCCGGAGCCGCCCCTCGCCCACGGGTCACCGACCCCAGAGGGCACCCCCCAGGGGCGCAAGGAACTGCGCGACCAGCCACGACCACGGGGACGGCCGCGCAACCACCGCAAGGGGCACCCCGGAGCCGCCCCTCGCCCACGGGTCACCGACCCC
>NZ_JBICTO010000009.1:0-59440 GCF_043197715.1 Streptomyces sp. NPDC049040 | reverse complement strand
CCAGAGGGCACCCCCCAGGGGCGCGAGGAACTGCGCGACCAGCCACGACCACGCAGACACCGCGCAACCACCGCAAGACGCACCCCGGGGCGCCCCACGCCCACAGGCCACCGACCGCAGAGGGCACCCCCCAGGGGCGCAAGGAACTGCGCGACCAGCCACGACCACGGGGACGGCCGCGTCACCACCGCAAGAGGCACCCCGAGGCGCCCCCCGGGAGCCCCGGACGCCGCGTGCCCGCGGAAGGGGGCAACCGGGGACGCCCCGGCAGCGCCTCCCCCGGCGGGACTATTTACGGAAGCCCATGTCCTCGTAGTGCGGGGTCTGGAAGCCGAAGGCGCCCGCGTTGGCGACGGTCGTGCGCAGGGCGACCACCGCGGGCCGCTGGTAGAGCGGGATCGAGCCGGCCGCGGCCCAGATCCGCGAGTCGGCCTGGTCCGCGAGATCGCGGGCGGTGGACTCGTCCAGCTCGCTGCCGGCGCGGTCGAGCAGCTGGTCGATCTGGTCGGTGCCGACCCTCGTGTAGTTCTGCGCCACGGTCAGCGAGCCGTCCGGCGCCGGCACGGGCTTGGCGTAGATCGGCGTGTCGTCCGTCGCCGGGTAGGCGGTGCCCGGCCAGGAGTAGAGGGCCAGGTCGAAGTCGCCCGCGGCGATGTGGTCCTGGAAGTAGCTCGCGCCGTCGACCTTCGTGATCTCCGTGCGGATGCCGATCGAGGACAGCATCTTCGCGATGCGCCCGCCGACGTCGTCCAGCGTCGGCGAATCCGTGGGAAGCACGAACCGCAGGCTGAGCTGCTTGCCGCTCTTGGTCACCGCCCGGCTGGGCTCGACGACGGTGAGCGCGCCGGATGCCGCGCTGCGGCCGGGGCCCGCGGCCTGGTCGCCCGCCTTGGCGGTGGACTGCTTCCAGCCGGCGTCGGCGAGCAGCGCCTGCGCCTGCTGGAGGTCGGTGGCGCCGAGCGCCGAGCTGTGGTCGGCGTATCCGTCCTGGGACGGCAGCACCAGGTGGTTGCCGAGGGCCACGGCGGGCAGGCCGAGCGGCTTGAGCACGGCGGTGGCGATGGCCTTGCGGTCGATCGCGCGGGCCACCGCGTGCCGTACCCGCTCGTCGGCGAGCGGGCCCGTGCTGCCGTTGAGCGCCAGCTGCGCGTACGCGGCGTCGGGGGCCTTGCGCACCGCGAGGCCCCTGGTCCTCTTCACCGCGGCCAGCGAGCCCGGGTCGATGTCGGCCAGGTCGAGGGTGCCGGCGGCCAGCGCGAAGGGGCGCTTGGCGCGCGGCACCGAGGTCAGGACCAGCTGGTCGAGCTTGGCGGGCCGGCCCCACCAGGAGGGGTTGCGGACCAGCGTGACCGTACCGGCCTTGGCGTCGACGCCCTTCACGGCGAAGGGTCCTGCCACGACGGGGAGCGCGGTGCGGGCCCCGTCGTTGAAGGCGTCGGCGGTGCCGGTCACGGACTTGGGGTAGAGCGGGCTGAAGAGCGAGCGCCAGTCGGCGTACGGGGTGCTGAAGGTGACCTTGACCTGGTGCGGGTCGGCGCCCTGCTTGATCGAGGCGATCCGGTCGTAGCCGGCGTTGCGTGAGGTCCAGAAGGCCGCGTTCCTGCCGCTGAGCGCGTTCCACTGGGCGGTGAAGTCGGCGGCTCCGATCGCGCGGCCGTCGCTCCACTTGGCCTTCGGGTTCAGCTGGTAGGTGACGACCTGGCGCGGCTCGCTGTCGGTGACCTCGGCCTTGGTGAGGAAGTCGGTGTCGGCGTGCGGCTTGCCGTGGCTGTCGAGCCGGAACATCACCGGCAGCGTGGCACCGGCGACGGTCCCGGTGTCGGCGTCCGCGTCGGCCTGGAAGGCGTTGAGTGTGCGCGGCACCCCGTCGGTGGCCCAGTGCAGGGTGCCGCCGTCGCGTACGCCGGCCCTGGCCACGGCCGCCACGTCGGTGCCCGCGGTGCCGGCGGCGTGGTTGCCGCCACCGCCGGAGGAGCAGGCAGTGAGGGTGAGGGTGGCGCCGGCGGTGAGCGCCACGGCGATACGCACCGCGCGCGCCCGCGGCGCCGGGGTGACAGCGGTCGGGTCCGCACTGCGGTTCATGAGGTCGCTCCTCCGCGGCCCAGGCGGCCGGCCGGAGGCGCGGCATACGCCGGGGACATACTCATCTGGTCGGATGGGCCGTTTTACCGGTGGTCCGGTTAATCGCACCCCCACTCCAGACGACGCCGCAGACGGCGCGGCACCGACCCGCCGACGGGCGGGGCGCACTCCACCCGTCCGGCCCACAGGCCCTGCCGCGCCGCGGTATTCCGTGCAGCCGTCTTCACAAGGCGCGGTGTGACGCGCAACACTCGCATCCGCAGCACCGCCCCGTACTGCGTTCATCACGGCGGCAGATGGTGAGGACTTCCCATGTCCCTGCACGATGACCTGACGTCGGTTCAGCGCCGGCTCGACGACCTGATGCGCTGCGTCGCCCGCCTCGACGAGCACAGCGGCGACACCCTCGACATGCGCAGGGTGCGCAGCGCCGCCGCCCATCTGCGGGACAGCCTCGCGCTGCTCCAGGATTCGGCGCCGGCCGCGGCGGGGCAGCGCAGCGTCGAGATGGTCACCATCCCGGACGCGCCGTACGACCGCGGGCTGTGGGCGGACGCCGAGGACGAGGGGCTCGGCTCGCCGCACCGGCACGCGCCGTAATCGCGCGTCCTACCGCCGTGCGCCCCGGGCGCGCGCCGGCAGCGTCACGCCCCCGGTCCTTTCCCGTACGGAGTCCTCCTTGGCCACCGGAACAACACCCACCACCCCCGCCGCCCGCGGTGTGTTCGCACCCGGGCGGGCCGCGATATCCGCCCGGCACCTGCGGACCGACCGGTGGTGGCTCTCACCGCTGGTCACCGCTGTCGTCCTGTCGGTCTTCATCGTCTACGCGACCTGGCGCGCCTTCGCGAACGGCGACTACTACTCGACGCCCTACGTGTCGCCGCTGTACTCGCCCTGTCTCGCGTCGAACTGCGTGGACATGAAGGGCGGCGCCGACTGGCACCTGTTCGGCGACTGGTGGGGCCTGTCCCCCGCCCTGCTGGTGCTGGTCTTCCCGCTGGGCTTCCGGCTGACCTGCTACTACTACCGCAAGGCCTACTACCGCGGCTTCTGGGCGTCCCCGCCGGCCTGTGCGGTCGCCGAGCCGCACGCGAAGTACACCGGCGAGACCCGGCTGCCGCTGATCATGCAGAACATCCACCGGTACTTCTTCTACCTGGCACTCCCGGTGGCGGCCATCCTGACCTACGACGTGGTGCTCGCCTTCCGCGACGAGAACGGCGCCTGGGGCCACGCGGGGCTCGGCACCCTGGTCCTGCTGCTGAACATCGCGCTGATCTGGGCGTACACCCTGTCCTGCCACTCCTGCCGGCACATCATCGGCGGCAAGCTCCGGCACTTCTCCGCCCACCCGGTGCGCTACCGGCTGTGGGGCTGGGTGGGCGTGCTCAACGCCCGCCACATGCTGTTCGCGTGGTCCTCGCTGATCAGCGTCGGGCTCGCCGACCTCTATGTGTACCTGGTGGCCAGCGGCGTATTCGACGATCCGAGGTTCTTCTGAGATGACACAAGTCGAACGGCACGCGTACGACGTGGTCGTGGTCGGCGCGGGCGGCGCGGGGCTGCGGGCCGCGATCGAGGCACGCGAGCGGGGCATGCGCACCGCGGTGATCTGCAAGTCCCTCTTCGGCAAGGCCCACACCGTGATGGCCGAGGGCGGCATCGCGGCCAGCATGGGCAACGTCAATTCGCACGACAGCTGGCAGGTGCACTTCCGCGACACCATGCGGGGCGGGAAGTTCCTCAACCAGTGGCGGATGGCCGAGCTGCACGCCAAGGAGGCCCCCGACCGGGTGTGGGAGCTGGAGACCTGGGGCGCGCTCTTCGACCGCACCGCCGACGGCCGGATATCGCAGCGCAACTTCGGCGGCCACGAGTACCCGCGCCTCGCGCACGTCGGCGACCGTACGGGCCTCGAACTGATCCGCACCCTCCAGCAGAAGATCGTCTCGCTCCAGCAGGAGGACTTCGCCGAGACCGGCGACTACGAGGCGAAGCTGAAGGTCTTCCAGGAGTGCACGGTCACCCGGGTGCTCAAGGACGCCGGGCCCGACGAGGCGGGGGCACCCGCCGACGGGGCCTCCGGCGGGAGGGTCGCCGGGGTCTTCGGCTACGTCCGCGAGTCGGGCCGGCTGTTCGTGATCGACGCGCCCTCGGTCGTGCTGGCCACCGGCGGCATCGGCAAGTCGTTCAAGGTGACGTCGAACTCGTGGGAGTACACCGGCGACGGGCACGCGCTCGCGCTGCTCGCCGGGGCGCCGCTGATCAACATGGAGTTCATCCAGTTCCACCCCACCGGGATGGTCTGGCCGCCGTCCGTCAAGGGCATCCTGGTCACCGAGTCGGTGCGCGGCGACGGCGGGGTGCTGCGCAACAGCGACGGCGAGCGGTTCATGTTCGGCTACGTCCCCGACGTCTTCAAGGAGAAGTACGCGCAGAGCGAGGAGGAGGCCGACGGCTGGTACAGCGACCCTGACAACCACCGCCGCCCGCCCGAGCTGCTGCCCCGCGACGAGGTGGCCCGCGCGATCAACTCCGAGGTCAAGGCGGGCCGCGGCACCGAGCACGGCGGGGTCTACCTGGATGTGTCGACCCGGCTGCCCGCCGAGGAGATCAGGCGCCGGCTGCCGTCGATGCACCACCAGTTCAAGGAGCTGGCCGACGTCGACATCACCGCTGAGGCGATGGAGGTCGGTCCGACCTGCCACTACATGATGGGCGGGGTCGACGTGGAGCCGGACACCGCGGCGGCCCGCGGGGTGCCGGGGCTCTTCGCGGCGGGCGAGGTGGCCGGCGGTATGCACGGCTCCAACCGGCTGGGCGGCAATTCGCTGTCCGACCTGCTGGTCTTCGGCCGCAGGGCCGGGCTGTACGCGGCCGAGTACGCCGCCGGGCTCGGCGACGAGCGCCCTGTGGCGCCGCAGGAGCAGATCGACGCGGCGGCGGCGGAGGCGCTGCGGCCGTTCGCGGCCGGCTCGGGTACGGGCGGCGGTGCAGCGGCGGACGGCGCGGACTCCGCGGACGGCGCGGACGGCGCGGGCGGTGAGGGTGCCGAGGGCGGCGAAGGCCCCGCGGAGAACCCGTACACCCTGCACCAGGAGCTGCAGCAGGTGATGAACGACCTGGTCGGCATCATCAGGCGCGGCCCCGAGATGGAGCAGGCGCTCGAACGGCTGGCCGCGCTGCGGGCCAGGTCGCGGCGGGCGGGGGTGGAGGGGCACCGGCAGTTCAACCCCGGCTGGCACCTGGCGATCGACCTGCGGAACATGCTGCTGGTCAGCGAGTGCGTGGCGCGGGCCGCGCTGGAGCGCACCGAGAGCCGCGGCGGCCACACCCGCGACGACCATCCGGACATGGACCGCGGCTGGCGCAAGCTCAACCTGGTGTGCGAGCTGGCCGCGGGTGGCGAGGCAGCCGGGGCGGAGCAGGCGCGGATCGGGCTGCGGCAGCGGCCGACGGACCCCATACGGGCCGATCTGCTGGCCCTCTTCGAACGGGAAGAGCTGCTGAAATACCTGACGGACGAGGAGCTTGACCGGTGACCCACACAGCGCACTTCAAGGTCTGGCGGGGCGACACCGACGGCGGCGGCCTCGAGGACTACGAGGTCGAGGTCAACGAAGGCGAGGTCGTCCTCGACATCATCCACAGGCTGCAGGCCACCCAGGCCGCCGACCTGGCGGTCCGCTGGAACTGCAAGGCCGGCAAGTGCGGGTCGTGCAGCGCGGAGGTCAACGGGCGGCCGCGGCTGATGTGCATGACGCGGATGTCGGTCTTCGAGCCGGACGAGACGGTCACCGTGACCCCGCTGCGGGCCTTCCCCGTGGTCCGCGACCTGGTCACCGACGTGTCCTTCAACTACGACAAGGCCAGGCAGGTCCCCGCCTTCGTCCCGCCGAAGGGCGTGCCGGCCGGCGAGTACCGGATGCAGCAGGTCGATGTGGAGCGCTCGCAGGAGTTCCGCAAGTGCATCGAGTGCTTCCTGTGCCAGGACACCTGCCATGTGGTCCGCGACCACGAGGAGAACAAGGAGGCCTTCGCCGGGCCGCGCTTCCTGATGCGGATCGCCGAGCTGGACATGCACCCGCTGGACGCCGCCGCCGACCAGGGCCTGGTACGGGCCGCGTCGGCGCAGGAGGACCACGGGCTGGGCTACTGCAACATCACCAAGTGCTGCACCGAGGTGTGCCCCGAGCACATCCAGATCACCGACAACGCGCTGATCCCGCTCAAGGAGCGGGCCATCGACCGCAAGTACGACCCGCTGGTCTGGCTGGGCAGCAAGATCAGGCGCCGCCAGGACTAGAGTCCGTCGGCTGCCCTACCGGCCCGGGTGCGCCCCGGGCCGGTACGGCCCGCCGCGCCGCTGCCGCGGTACGACCGGGCGCCGCACATAAGTCGCGTACCGCACATCACGCACATAGCCTCCGATAACAGCCACGCGGTGGAGACGTGGCTCGGCGAAGGGCGCGGTGCTCATGAGGCGGCGAGTCCCACGGTGGTGCGCGGCGCTGGGTGCGCTCGGGCTCGCGGTGCTGCTCCCGCACCCGGGCCAGGCCCGGGCCGACGACCCGATCACGCTGTCGAGGAACGGCCAGATCACCGACCGGGTCGACGCCCTCGAAGGCCGCACCGACCAGGTCAACGCCGCGCTCGACCACCTCCTCGACACCCGACACCTCCAGCTGTTCGTCGCCTACGTCAACGGTTTCTCCGGCCGCAGCCCGCAGGACTGGGCCAATGCCACCGCGACCAGGAACGGGCTCGGCCGGCAGGACATCCTGCTGGCCGTCGCCACCCACGACCGGCAGTACGCGGTCTCCGCCGACCAGGACTCCGGGCTCACCCAGGCCCAGGTCGACGAGGTCAGCTCCACCGCGGTGGAACCCGCGCTGCGGGAGAACGACTGGGCGGGCGCGGCGGTGGGCGCGGCCAACGGCTACGACGCGGTGCTGGCGGGCCGCCCGGTCAGCGCCCCCACCATCACCCCCGGCGCCGCCGACCCGGGCGGCGGGACCGCGGCCCGCAACGGCGCCGCCGACCTGTGGATCCCGGTGGTCGCGGTGGCCGCCGTCGGCATGGTGACGGTCTACGCCATCCGCCGACGGCGTACGGCGGCCGCCCGCGGCCCCGGGCCCGAGCCCGTCGCGGGCGCAGGTCCCGGCCCCGGCGGCCGCGCCCGCCGCTACGCCCCGAAGCCGACCCCGCTGCCGGAGCTGGACGCGCAGGCCAGGCAGCTGCTGGTGGCCACCGACGACGCGGTGCGCACCAGCCAGGAGGACGTCGGCTTCGCGGCGGCGCAGTTCGGCGACGCGGCGGCGCAGCCGTTCACCGAGGCGGTGGGCTACGCCAGGGACGAGCTGACCGCCGCCTTCAGGCTGCGGCAGAAGCTGGACGACGCCTTCCCCGAGGACGACGCGGCCAGGCGGCAGATGCTGGACGAGATCCTGTCCCGCTGCACGCAGGCCAACCGGCGGCTGGACGCGGAGTCAGAGGCCTTCGACCGGCTGCGGGCGATGGAGGCGAACGCCCCGCAGGTGCTGGAGCGGGCCGAGGCGAAGGCGGCGGCGCTGCCGGGCCGGATCGCGGCGGCGGAGTCCGCGCTCGCACCGCTGGCCGCCGCCTACGCCGACTCGGCCATCGAGCCGGTCGCCGGGCACCCCGCGGAGGCCCGCGACCGGCTGGAGTTCGCCCAGGCCAGCCTGGACCAGGCCCGTGCCGCGATCGGCACCGACCACGGCCGCGCAGCCGTCTTCGTCCGGGCGGCCGAGGGCGCGCTCGACCAGGCCACCGTGCTCGCCGACTCGGTCACCCGGCGAGCCGACGAGCTGCGGGCCGCGGACGGCAGCCTGCGGGCGGCCCTCGCCGAGACCGACGCCGACCTCGCGGAGGCCCGCGGCCTGCTGGGCGCGGGCGCGGAGGGCACACCGCCCGGCGCCGGTGCCCCCGGCAAGGCCGACCTGCGCGGGAGGATCGCGCGGGCCGAAGCGGTGGTCGCCGACGTACGCGGCGAGCTGGCGGCCGGACGCCACGACCCGATAGCCGGGCTGCGGCGGGTGGAGGAGGCGGACGCGGGGCTGGACGAGACGCTGGCCGGGGCGCGGGAGCAGGAGGTCGGCGAGCGGCGGGCGCGCGGGCTGCTCGACCAGGCGCTGCTCGCGGCCCGCAGCGAGGTCGCGGCGGCCCACGACGTGATCACCACCCACCGGGGCGCGATCGGCAGCCGGGCGCGTACCCGGCTCGCGGAGGCCGAGCGCCGGCTGGCGCAGGCCGAGGCGGCGGCCGCCACCGACGCCTCCGCCGCCCTCGCGCACGCCCAGGACGCCGACCGGCTGGCCCGCGAGGCCCAGCGGCTGGCCCAAGAGGACGTCGGCGGCTTCGGCGCCGGTGCGTACGGCGGTCGCGGGGGCGGTGCGGGGATGGGCGGCATGGGCGGGGCGATGCTCGGCGGGATCATCCTCGGCGAGCTGTTCGGCGGCGGCGGGGGCGGGCGCGGCGGCTACGGCAGCCTGGGCGGGATGCGCCGGATCGGCGACGGCGGCGGGGGCGGTTTCGGCGGTGCGGGGCCCGGCAGCTTCGGCGGTGGCGAGACCCGCGGCCGGATGGGCGGCGGCGGCCGCTTCTAGGCCTGCCCGGCGCAGGACCCCGCGGCCCCGCCCCGGAATGTGCCCGGCCCCGGCCCCCGGCCTCGCGGGTGCGGGGCCTTCCCGCGTCCGCCGCGCCCCCTCGTACCTCCGGCAGACCCACCCACCAGGGAGAGACCGATGACCAGCAAGCAGACCGTGCTCGGCCGGGTGACGCAGCTCGCGAAGGCGAACATCAACGCGCTGCTCGACCAGGCGGAGGACCCGCAGAAGATGATCGACCAGCTGATCAGGGACTACGCCGGCAACATCGCCGAGGCCGAGGAGGCGGTCGCCGCGACCATCGGCAACCTGCGGTTGATGGAGCAGGACCACGCGGAGGACGTGGCCGCCGCCAAGGAGTGGGGCGACAAGGCGCTCGCCGCCAGCCGCAAGGCCGACGAGCTGCGGACCGGCGGTGGCGGAGCCGAGGCCGACCGCTTCGACAACCTGGCCAGGATCGCGCTGGGCCGGCAGCTCCAGGCGGAGCAGGAGGCGGCCGCGGCCGCCCCGGCCATCGCCTCGCAGACCGAGGTGGTGGCGAAGCTCAAGACCGGCCTCGACCGGATGAAGGCCAAACTGTCGCAGCTGCGCTCCAAGCGCGACGAGCTGGTCGCCCGCGCCGAGTCCGCCCGGGCGCAGAACCGGATGATGGACGCCGTCGGGAGCGTCGACGTGCTCGACCCCACCAGCGAGCTCGGCCGCTTCGAGGACAAGGTGCGCCGCGAGGAGGCACGGGCCAAGGGCAAGGAGGAGCTGGCGGCTTCGTCGCTCGACGCCCAGTTCGAGTCGCTCGACGCGCTCGGGGACGGCGCCGAGATCGACGCCCGGCTGGCCCGGCTCAAGGCGGGCGCGGCCTGAGCCGCCCGCCCGCCGCGACCGGTCAGAACATGCTCAGCAGCTCGTCCACGGTCGGGGTCGCCGCATGGGACTGGCGTCCTGGCAGGGCGAGTTCGAACCACACGGTCTTGCCCCGGTGGGTGCGCCTGCTGCCCCAGCTCTCGCTGAGCATGGTGACCAGCTGGAGACCGCGGCCGCCCTCGTCGGTGTCGCGGGCCCGCCTGCGCCGCGGCTGGACCAAGGCGCTGTCCCACACCTCGCAGACCAGGGTGCGGTCCAGCAGCAGCCGCAGCCTGATGTCGCCGTAGCCGTGCCGCAGCGCGTTGGTGACCAGCTCGCTGACCAGCAATTCCGTGGTGTCGACCAGGTCGCCGAGGTCCCAGGCGAGCAGCTGCTCGCGGGACAGTTCGCGGGCCCTGGCCACCGAGGTGGGCTGCGGCTTGAGCGTCCAGTCGCCGACCTGCTCCGCGGGCAGGCCCTGGATACGGGCCATCAGCAGCGCGATGTCGTCCTCGCCGTGCGCGGTGTCCAGGGTCGCGAGCACGTGGTCGCAGATGTCCTCCAGCGGCCGGTCCGGCCCGTCGAGGGACCGCCGGAAGGCGTCGAGGCCCTCGTCCAGCGGCAGACTGCGCGATTCCACCAGGCCGTCGGTGTAGAGGGCGAGCAGCGCGCCCTCGGGGAGCTCGACCTCGCTCTCCTCGAACGGCTCGCCGCCGACGCCCAGGGGTACCCCCCTGGGCAGTTCGAGCAGCAGCGGCTGCTCGCCGGGTTCGACGACGACGGGCGGCAGATGGCCCGCGTTGGCGATGGCGCAGCGGCGGGTGACGGCGTCGTAGACGACGTAGACGCAGGTGGCGAGGTAGACCTCGGTGAGGTCGGACTCGCCGTGCTCCTTCGTCCTGCGGGTGCGGCCGGGGGTGGGCGCGCCGAGGCCGCGTACGACCTCGTCGAGGGCGCTCAGCACCTCGCCCGGCTCCAGGTCGAGCATCGCCAGGGTGCGCACGGCCGTCCGCAGCTCGCCCATCGCGACGGCGGCGCGCAGGCCGCGGCCCATGACGTCGCCGACGACCAGGGCGGTGCGGTGGCCGGGAAGTTCGATGACGTCGAACCAGTCGCCGCCGACCTCGGTCTCCATGCTGCCCGGCAGGTAGCGGCAGGCGATGTCGAGGCCCGCGGCCTCCGGGTCGTCGGGGGGCAGCAGGCTGCGCTGGAGGATCAGGGCGCGTTCGTGCTCGCGGCGGTAGAGGCGCGCGTTGTCGATGAAGATGGCGGCGCGCGCGGCCAGCTCCTCCGCCAGCATCCGGTCCCGCTCGGTGAAGGGCTCGCTGCCCTTGGCCCGGGAGAACTGCACCAGGCCGAGCACCGTGTCGCGGGCGACCATCGGCACCACGAGGGTGGACTGCACCAGGGCGCCGCCCAGGTCCTGGCCGCCGTCGCCGTCGAGGACCTGCGGCTGCGCGGTGCGCAGCGCGCGGGCGCTGGCGGAGCTGAAGCGGTAGCGGTGCACGGAGCCGACGGACACCGGGCCGTCGTCCGCGGAGACGTCGTCGTCGTCGCCCGCCATCGCGACGGGCGCGTCGGACACGGAGCTGGCGAAGGCGACCCTGCGCAGCTCGCCGCTGCCGTCCGTGGTGCCGGACAGCTCCTCCGCGCCGGACAGCAGCGCCTGGTAGAGGTCGACGGAGGCCAGGTCGCAGAAGTGCGGCACCGCCACATCGAGCAGTTCGCGTGCGGTGGTCTCCAGGTCAAGTGAGGTGCCGATGCGGGCGCCCGCCTCGTTGAGCAGCGCCAGGTTGCGCCGGGCGTGCGCGGCCTCCCGCTCGGCGCGCTGCCGCCCCGTGACGTCCATCGCCAGGCCCGCGACGCCGATCGGCCGTCCGGAGGAGCTGTGCAGCCGGTAGAGGGAGATCGACCACCGGCGGCGGCCGGGGTCGCCGGGCACGGTCCCGACCAGCGGCATGTCCAGGACCGCGTCGCCGGTCTCCAGCACCTGGCGCAGCGCGGCGGTCAGCCGGTCGGCCTCGACCCGGGACAGGAAGTCGTGCGGGCCGCGCCCGCGGTGCTCCTCGGCCGGGCGGCCGAAGACGGTCGCGAAGCGGTCGTTGACCCGGATCAGCCGCAGCTGGTTGTCGAACAGCACGAAGCCCATCGGGGACTGCCCGAAGACCGCCTGCGAGGCCGCCAGGTCGGTCTCGATCTGGCGCAGCGTGGCCACGTCGACGGCGATGCACAGGGCGCCGCGGTCGGCGGGCATGACGTACACCTCGGCCAGGCCCTCGGCGCCCGACGCGTCGTTGTACGGCACGAGTCCCGTCCACTCGCGGCCGTTGAGGATGTCGGCGAGCCGCTCGTGGCCGCGGTCCTGCACATGGGCGGGAGCGAAGGCGGCGATGGGGTCGCGGCCCACCGCGTCGTCCGCGGAGACGCCGAAGAACTCGGCGGCGCGCTCGCTCCACTGCTCGATGCGTCCGTCGGGGCCGAGCGAGAAGGAGGCGACTCGTATGTAGTCGTAGATGGAGCCGGGCGGACTTGACTGCCAGACCGCGGTCTGCGCCGCCGCGTCCGTGCCGTCTCCTGGCGGAACCGCCCCTGCTGGCATGTCGCTCACTCGCCCGACCCCTCCAGCTCAGCACACATGGACCGGTTGGAGCTGAGTATTCAGCATGCGGACCGTCCAGCACACGGTCTTGTCGATCACAGCATCATCTCAGCTCGTGGGGCATGGGGGAGGTCCCCTGAACACCTCGGTCGCACCTTTCGCTCTCGTCTCTTCGGAATACCCGGCAGACGCCCCGTGAACCATTTCGGTGATCACAACGGGGCTGCGGGGGCGGCGGACACGGGAGCGGTCGCCACAGCTGTCACGGGAGTGCCAGTTCGAACCACACGGTCTTGCCCAGCGGCCCGTGCCTGGTGCCCCAGCGCCGTGAGGCGCCCGCCACCAGTTGCAGCCCGCGGCCGCCCTCGTCCTCCTCGGTCGCGACCCGCTCCTGTGGCGGGTCGGGCAACGGGTCGGACACCTCGACCAGCAGCGAGGAGCCGCGCACCATCCGCACCCCGATGGGCCCGTGCGCATACCGCAGCGAATTGGTCACCAGCTCGCTGACCAGCAGCACCGTCACATCGGTCAGCTCGTGCAGGTCCCATTCGGCGAGCGCGTCGCGGACCCGGCGGCGGGCCAGCCGCACCGCGCTGGCCTCGGCCGGGAAGGTCCACGCGGTGGTGGATCCGCTCGGCAGCGTGCCGAGGCGGGCCATCAGCAGGGCCACGTCGTCGGGCTCGCGCCCGGGTTCCATGGTGGCGAGCAGGTCGTCACAGGCGTCCTCCAGGGAGTCCAGCGGGCGGCTCAGGGTGGAGCGCAGCCGTTCGAGGCCGGTGCCGATGTCATGGCGCCGGGATTCGACCAGGCCGTCGGTGTAGAGCACCAGGACGGTGCCGTCGGGCACGTCGAGCTCGGTCGTCTCGAAGCGGACGCCGCCGATGCCAAGCGGCACACCGGGCGGCAGGTCCAGCAGCCGGGCCCGGCTGCCGGCAGGGCCGGGATCGGGCTCGATCAGCACCGGCGGCGGGTGCCCGGCCTGGGCGATGGCGCAGCGCCGGGTCGAGGGGTCGTAGACGGCGTAGACGGCGGTGGCCATCCAGCCCTCGGACCGGCTCTGCGCGAGGTCGTCGCCCAGCTCGCTGACCCGGCGCAGCAGCTCGTCGGGCGGCATGTCGAGACCGGCCAGAGTGCGCACCGCGGTCCGCAGCCGCCCCATGGTGGCCGCCGCGGGCAGGCCGTGCCCCATGACGTCGCCGACGACGAAGCCGACCCGTCCGCCGGCCAGCGGGAGCACGTCGAACCAGTCGCCGCCCACCTCGGCGACGCTGCTGCCCGGCACGTAGCGGTAGGCCACGTCGACGCCGGGCGCGGCGGGCGTGGAGCGCGGCAGCAGGGCGCGCTGCAGCATCAGGGCGCCCTCGCGCTCGCGCACGTAGAGCCGTGCGTTGTCCAGTGCGGCGCCCGCCCGGTCGGCCAGCTCCATGCCGAGCGCCAGGTCCTCCTGGTCGAAGGGTTCGCGGCCCCCCGCCCTGCTGGCCACCACCATCCCCAGCACCACGCCGTGGGCCCGCAGCGGGAGCACCAGCATCGACTCGATGCCGACGGCGAGGGTGGCGCGCACCTTGGGGTCGTCGGGGAAGGTCAGGTTCGCCAGTTCCGCGCGCGACGCGAGCAGCCTGGGCTGCCCGGTGACCAGCACCTGGCCGAAGGGCGACTTGCGGTCGAAGGACACGGCCTGGCCCGGCCTGATCATCCGCACCACGTCGGGGCTCCAGGTGATCGCCCCCACCCCGGTCTGCCGCATCGGCGTGCTGTCGCCGTACGGGGCCGTGGGCAGCTCACCGCCGTCGGTGAGCTGGGAGTGCAGCACCACGCCCGAGTAGTCGCAGAAGGTCGGCACCAGGGCGGAGGCCAGCTCCTCCGCGTTGCGCCGCACGTCGAGCTGGCCGGCGATCCGCGAGCCGACGTCGTTGAGCAGCGTCAGCCGCCGCCTGGCCCGCTCCGTCCTGGCCGCGGCCTGGATCCGCTCGGTCACGTCGATCACGGTCGCGCTGATCCCGAGCACCCGGCCCGCCCGGTCCACCAGGCGGTGGTAGGAGAGCGACCTGTGCCCGTGGCCGTCGGGCGAGGGCGCCACCAGGTCGATCACCGGCCGGCCGGTGTTCAGCACGTCCCGCTGGAGCGCGGTCAGCGACTCGGCGGCCTTCACGCCCAGCACGTCGTGGACCGTGTGGCCGATGTGGTCGGCGGCGGAGATGCCGTTCATCCTGGCCAGGGCGTCGTTGACGCGGACGTAGCGCAGCTCGTTGTCGAAGATCGCCACGCCGAGCGGGGAGGCGTCGAAGAGCGAGTCGAGTGCCGCGAGGTCGTGCTCGAGGGTCTGCAGGCGCCTGGTCTCCACCATCGACGCCAGCACGAAAGGCCGCCCGTCCCCGTCCACCAGCAGCGACGCCCTGGCCTCGACCTGGACGGAGTGCCCGTCGCGGTGCCGCAGCGAGAGGATCCCGTCCCAGCGGCCGCTGCGCAGCAGCTCACCGAGGATCTGCTCGCCCTGCCCCGGCGACGGCACGGGGCGCGGGGGCGACTCCCCGCCGGGGGTGCGCTCCCCCGGTCCGAACAGCCCGCCGACCCGGCGCCCGACGATGTGCTCCCCCGCCCACCCGAGCATCTCCTCCGCGAGCGGGCTCCACAGCAGGACGCGGCCGGTCGTGTCGAGCATGACGACGGCGACCCGCAGCGTGTCGAGTACGGTCCCCGCGCCGGTCCTTGCGCCACCCGCGTCCTCGCCGCCGGGCGGCGGGGGCTGCGCGCGCTCCGGGGGCGGCTCGTCCGCCGCCGGGGTGTCGCCGCTGGCGGTCATGCCTCGCCTCCCCGACCGGGTCGGGCCGGATCCGCCCGGCCACCAACAGGGATTTATCCTCTCTTACCCGATATTCCCCCATAGACCCGTTCCCCGCGCCCTTACCGCCGCCGCCGGGAGGAGGGCCCCGCCGCCCGCCCGCGACCCGCCGCACGGGACGTCGGGAACGGGCCGGGGCGGGTATCTGACGGCCGCACGACCGGCCTCGGCACCGGCCCCGCCAAGGGGCGCGCCGACACCGCCGGCGGGCGGGTCACGCCTCGGGCCCGGGCCTCGGGCCTCGGACTTCAGGCCTCAGGCCTCAGGGCTCAGGCCGTACCGAGCCTGGAGGCCACCCACCGCACCGCGGGGCGGTCCTGCGGCAGCCAGTCGACGCTGTCGATGTCGCCCTGGCCGAGCCAGCGCAGCTCGTCGTGGTCCTGGAGCGGCCGCGGGCTGCCGGACAGCAGCCGGGCCGTCCACACTTCGAGCAGCAGCGCGCCGCCCGCCACCGGCCACCGCCCCGGCACCCGCTCCAGCGGCTCGACCTCGACGCCCAGTTCCTCGCGCAGCTCGCGCACCAGCGCGCCGGGCGCCGTCTCGCCAGGCTCCAGCTTGCCGCCCGGCAGCTCCCAGCGCCCCGCCAGGGCGGCGGGTGCCGTGCGGCGGGCGGCAAGCAGCCGGCCCGCGGACACGACGGCGCCGCCCACCACCAGCGGGGCAGGCGTCACGCCTGGACCATCCGCGGGGCGATGCGCTCGATGACGTAGCGGCGCTCCTGCCCGCCGCCGCCTTCCTGGGCGCGGCTGCGGCCGTCGAGCTGGTCGGCGATGCGTTCCGCCTCCGCCCTGGTGGCGTACCGGCCCACGCGGTAGCGGTTGGCACCGTCGTCCTGGCGTATGAGGACCCATACGAGGTCGGACGTCATCAGGTCATGCCCTTTCACTTGCACTGCCGGCGTGGATGCCGGAAGCAGCGTTCTCGGTGGGGGTGGGGGTCGCGGACTCGATCGCGCCGAGGTGCGCGACGTTGGCGCGGTCCTGGTCGTCGCGCTCCTGGTCGGCGCCCGCCGCGAACCAGGCGTCCAGGATCTCGGTGAGCAGGCCGCCGGAGAGCGTGCGCAGGCTCAGTGCCAGCGCGTTCGCGTCGCTCCAGACCCGCGCCCCGCGCGCGGCGTACGCGTCGGCGCACAGCGCGGCACGCACGCCGGGAACCTTGTTCGCCGCGATGGACGCGCCGGCGCCCGTCCAGCAGCAGACGACGGCCTGCTCCGCCTCGCCGCGTGCGACGGCGCGCGCCGCCGCCTCCGCACTCCAGGCCCAGTCGGCCCGGTCGCCGTCGCGCAGCGCGCCGTACACCTCCACCGTGTGCCCGCGTCGGCGCAGGTCATCGACGACCTGCCGGGCCGGCGGCTCATCCATGTCCGAGGAAACGGCGATGCGCATATGCCCGAGCCTACGCCCGAGGTTCACAGCGCGGGTACGCAATGACACGAAGAGAAATCGATCCGGCCACCCGTTCGACCAGAAGTCGACGGGCCGTCAGTTCACCGAACGGGCAGGTGGTACACCGCTCGGTACTTCTCCGCGGGGATGACGACGTCCGCGGTCTCCACCGGCCGACCCGAGGCGTAGTACGTGCGCCGGATCTCGATCACCAGGTGGCCGGGCACCCCGCCGAGCGCCGCGGTCTCCGCGGCCAGGCCGGGCCGGGCGCCGACCTCCTCCGCCATGTGGTCCACGACCACGTCGATGGCCGCCATCCTGGCCACCACGCCCTGCCCGCCGACCGGTCCCTCCTCCGGCAGCAGCACCGGCGTACGCCCGGTGAGCGCGACGGGCTCCCACGAGGTCGACAGCAGCGTCGGCTCACCCTCGGTGCGGAAGAGGTAGTGGGTGCGCATGACCCGCTCCCCCGGTTCGATCCGCAGCCGCTCGGCGACGTCGAGCGTCGCCGTGTCCTGCACGCTGCGCGACTCCCAGGTGCCCTTGCAGCCCTCGTCGGCCTGCTCCTGCCGGTAGGGCGAGGCAGCGCCGGCCGGGCGGTATCCGCTGCGGACGATCCTGCGCGGGCGCGGGCGCTCGCGGACGTAGGTGCCGGAACCGGAGCGGCCCTCGACGAAGCCCTCGGCCATCAGCACCTTGCGCGCTTCGAGGGCGACGGTGTCGGAGACGCCGTACTCGGTGCGGATTCTCGCCTGCGACGGGAGCCGGGCGTGCGGGGGGAGCGTGCCGTCGAGGATCTTGCGGCGCAGGTCGTCCGCGACGCGCAAGTACGCAGGCTGCTCACCGAATGCCACGGGCTGCCCTTCCCAAGGGGTTGACTGTCCGCGACAGCTTCGCAACCCTGGGTACTCGACCGCAAGCCCTGCCCCAAGCGTCACACTCCGCTCACTCCCCGGCCGTGCACCGGCCGCGCGCCCGCCCGCGCGGCCGGGCCGTGGTCACACGCCGACGCCGGAGTCCCCCGAGCCGCCGGAGTCACCCGAGTCGTCGGTCGAGCCGCCGCCCGACTTCACCGAGCCGGTCACCTTGCCGGGCGGGTCGAAGAAGCAGATCACCGAGCGCTGGTGATGCGCCCAGTTGGCCGCCGACGGCAGGTAGATGGAGAAGTTGTCGATCCCCGCCGGGTGCTTGCCGTCCAGGTAGGTGCCGGCGTACTTCTGGCAGCCGGCCTGCGCGTCGGCGTCGACCTTCTCGGTGCCGGGGTACGGGTCGCCGGAGCCCGACTGGATCTCCCAGACCGCGAAGACCTCGGCGTCGTGCTGGTCGGCGCAGTCCACGACGTCCACCGTGGAGGAGTGGGAGTCGTCGTCCGAGTCGGAGGGCAGCGGGCCGTCGACCGGGTTGAAGCACTGTCCGGCCTTCAGGTCGGCGATCGCGGTGTTGCCCGCCTCGAAGACGCCGAGCGCGGCGAGCGTGATGAGTGCCGCGAGGCCCAGCGTCCACACGCTGGAGAGCGTGATCCCGGCGACCGCGAGGCCCTTGCCGCGCTCGCCGCGCCGCTTGACCTGCTTGAGCCCCACCAGTCCGAAGATCAGCCCCAGCACGACCGTGCACGGCACGAGGCCGACCACCAGCGCGGCGATCGACATGCCGTTGGTGGTGCGCTCCTGTGCGTACCAGCCCTGCGGCTGCCCCGGGTACGGCAGTTGGCCGCCCGGCGCCGCGTAGCCGAACGGCTGCTGCTGCGCGGTCCCGGGGTAGGGGGTCCCGTACGGGCCGGCCGTGGCGTAGGGATTGTGCTGCTGCGGCTGCTGCCCTTCGGCCGGCTGCGGAGGCAGCGGGGGCTGCTGCTGGGCGTACGGATTCGGCGGCGGCGGGTACTGCGGCTGGCTCTGGTAGGGCGACTGGCCGGGCGGCGGCGCGTCGTCGGGCGACGGCGGCGGCGGCGGAGGCGGCGGGGGTATGTCCACGCGGGGAGTTTACGGTCCGCCCCGGCGCTCGCGGCGGCGGGCGGCGACCGGGAAACGGCGGAACGCGTTCCGTCGGCCCCCTTGACCGTTATTGGTCCAGACCAATACTTTCTCCGCCATGCGTCGACGAATTCTCGGCCGTATGGCCGCCACGGCCGCCACACTCTCGCTGGTCGCCGTCCTGCCCGCCCTCACCGGCGGCAGCACCGCGCAGGCCCACGGCGGGCACTCCCCCGCCACACCCTCCTACAAGAGCGTCGGCTACTTCACCCAGTGGGGCATCTACGCCCGCAACTACCAGGTGAAGAACGTCCAGACCTCCGGCACCGCAGCCAAACTCACCCATCTCAACTACGCGTTCGCCAACATCGGCGCCGACGGCAAGTGCTTCGAGGCGAACGTCGCGGGCGAGGGCGACGCCTGGGCCGACTACCAGCACCCGGTCGACGCCGCGACCTCCGTCGACGGAACCGCCGACACCGCCGACCAGGCGCTCGCGGGCAACTTCAACCAGCTGCGCGAACTCAAGAAGAAGAACCCCAAGTTGAAGGTGCTGATCTCGATCGGCGGCTGGGGCTGGTCCACGCACTTCTCCGACGCGGCACGGACCTCCGCCTCCCGCAGCGCACTCGTCGCCTCCTGCCTCGACATCTTCATCAAGGGCAACCTCCCGCTGCTCGACGGCAAGGGCGGCCCCGGCTCGGCGGCAGGGCTGTTCGACGGCGTCGACATCGACTGGGAGTGGCCCGGCTCCTCCGGTGACGTCGACACCGTCTACCGGCCCGAGGACAAGAAGAACTTCACCGCGCTGGCCGCCGAATTCCGCCGCCAGCTCGACGCCTACGGGCGCGGCACCCACAAGCACTACGACCTCAGCGCCTTCCTGCCGGCCGCACCGGCGAAGATCGACGCCGGGTTCGAGGTGAAGAAGATCTTCAAGTACCTGGACTTCGGCACCGTCCAGGGCTACGACTTCCACGGGCCCTACGAGACCGGCACCAACCAGCAGTCCGCGCTGCGCGCACCGCGCAACTCCCCGGTGCCGAACGACTTCAGCGACACGCAGGCGGTCGGTGACTGGCTGCACCGCGGTGCCCCCGCCCGCCAACTCGTCCTCGGCGTGCCCTTCTACGGCCAGGGCTGGACCGGCGTCCCCGACGGCGGCACGGCAGGCCTCTTCCAGCCCTCCACAGGACCGGCCCCCGCCACCTGGCAGGCCGGCAACGAGGACTACCACGCGCTGAAGGCACTCGCGGCGTCCGGTACGTACGCGGTGCACCGCGACACCAGGAACGGCTTCGCGTGGCTGTACGACGGCACGAACTTCTGGACCTACGACGACCCGCAGGTGCTCGCCGCGAAGGCGGCCTACATCAGGGGTGCGCACCTCGGCGGTGCGATGGCCTGGTCCCTCGACGGTGACACGCCTGACGGCGAGCTCATCTCGGCGCTGCACCGCGGCCTTTCCTGACCCGCGGCCCGCGCCCCTGCCGGGCGGCCCCAGCAACGGGGCCGCCCGGCAACGGGCGCGGCAACCGGGCTGACCCGCCGCCTGCCACGTATGGCAACGTGGCCCCATGGGACTTCTCACCTCGGCCCGCCGCCGCGGCAGGCGCCATGACGCCGAGCTGGCGCAGGGCATGGACCTGCTGAAACAGGGCCGCACGGAGGAGGCCGAGCAACTGCTCGGCGCCCTCGCGCGGGACCGGGCGGCGAGACACCGCAGGGTCGACCCCCGCACGATCGAGGCCCGCAAGGCGCACGGCCAAGCGCTGCTCGCCCTGGACCGCCCCGACGACGCCGCCGCCGTGTTCACCCTCCTCGTGGCCGAGTGCCGGCAGGCCCACGGCGACAACGCCTTCCAGGTCGGCGCCGCCGCCCTGCGGCTGAGCGAGGCGCAGCTGGTCGGTGGCCGCCACGCCGAGGCGGAGGCCCTCGCCCGCGGCACCGTCGCCGACTTCACCGGCCGCGAGTACTCCGACGGCGTCCACGTCCGGCTGCGCTACGTCGGCCGGCAGGTCATCGGCCAGGCCATCGAGGCGGCCGGGCGGCACGCGGAGTCACTGGCCTGGTTCGAGGCGATGGCCCCCGCAGCGGCCCGCGATCTCGGCGAGGAGCACGTCTCGGCGCTGGGCGCCCGCTTCAGCGCCCTCGGACAGCTGTACATGCTCGGCAGGTCGGAGGAGGCCCTGGCGGCAGCGGGCTCCCTGGTCGCCGCCACGGCCCGGATGGACGACGAGTGGCGGGCTGCCGCGGCGGCCTCGCAGGTGCTGGCGCTGATCGGCGCGGGCCGCCCCGCCGACGCCGAGGCTGCCGTACGGGCGGAGATCGCCTCCCGCGAGAGCCTGCTCGGCGCCGACCACCCCGCCCTCCAGACCTTCGCTGTGCATCTGACGCACGCCCTCAGCGAGCTCGGCCGGCATGACGACGCGCTGGCGGTCGTCTCGTCCATGCCGGTCGTGGTCCCGGAGATCCGCCCGGCCTGGGCGCTGGTGCGGGCCGAGGCCCTGCACGCGGCCGGGCACCCGGACGCACCGGCCGCCGCCCGGGAGGCCGTCGAGCGCTGCTCGGCCCGCTGCGCCCCCACCCACTACGCCACCCTGACCGCACGCACCCTGCTGGCCGCCGTCAGCGGCACCCCGGCGGAGCGCACGGCCCTCGCCGCCCTCTGGGAGGGGCATTTCGGGCCCGCCCACCCCGGCACCGTCCGGGCGCGCCGCAACGCGGCGGCCTGACCCGGGACGGCCTGACCCGGGACGGCCTGCCCCGGGACGGCCTGCCCCGGGACGGGGCGAGGGGGCTTTCACGCGTCGAAGCGGGTCGCGCGGCCCTGCTTCTCCCACCGGTCGATGTCCTCGCGCACCTGGTCCAGGTGGCCGAGCACCGCGTCGATGCCGTCGTCGCCGAGCGGGAGGTGCAGCGGGGTGGCGTCCGCTTCGAGGGCGGTGATGATCAGGGCCGCGGCCTTGGCCGGGTCCCCCGGCTGGGCACCGTCGCCGAGGGCCACCATCGCCCGGGTGGCGCCCACCGTGGCCTCGTAGTCCGGGAGTTCCGCACTCGCCGAGGTGTTGCCCATCAGGGAGGTGCGGAAGGCGCCGGGCTCCACGATCAGCGTCCTGATGCCGAGCGGGCCGACCTCCTGCGCCAGCGCCTCCGTCATGCCCTCCAGGGCGAACTTCGTGCCGCTGTAGGCGGAGAAGCCGGCGAAGGACATCTGGCCGCCCATGCTGCTCATCTGGACGATCGCCCCCGACCTGCGGGCCCGCATCGACGGCAGGACCGCGCGTACCAGGGCGGCCGGGCCGAAGACGTGGACCTCGAACAGCTCGCGCAGGTCGGTGTCCGAGGTCTCCTCGAACGCGCCCACGTGGCCGCGTCCCGCGTTGTTGACCAGGACGTCGATCCGGCCGTGCCGGGCGAGCACGTCGGCGACCGCCGCGTCGATGGCTGCGAGGTCGGTGACGTCGAGGGCGAGCGCCTCCACCTGGTCGGGGTGCGCGGCGACCAGGTCGTCCAGGGCGGCGACCCGGCGTGCGGCGCCGACCACGACGTCGCCCGCGGCCACCGCCGCCTCGGTGATCGCCCGCCCGAAACCGCTGTTCGCGCCCGTGACCAGCCACACCTTGTTCATTGTCTGCCCCTGGTTTCTCTGTGTCGGCCTTCTCGGTCTTCCGATGGGTCAAGCCTGCGGCGCACCCGGGTTGCCCGTCCAAGACCGGCCGTGATAACCGATGGCTATGGACGTTCACGGTCGGGACCTGCGCTATTTCGTCGCGGTCGCCGAGGAGTTGCACTTCACCCGGGCCGCCGAGCGGCTCTTCGTGTCGCAGCCCGCGCTGAGCAAGCAGATCAGGGCGCTGGAGCGGCAGTTGGGCGCGACGCTCTTCGACAGGGACCGGCAGGGCGTCGCACTGACCGCTGTCGGCACCGCCCTGCTGCCGCATGCCCAGCGGGTGCTGGCCGAATGGGACCTGGCCTGGACGGCGGTCGGCGGCGCCAAGGCCGCTCAGGTCAGCACTCTGGTGGTGGGGATGAGCACCAGCCCCGGCCGCGGCGGCCTGCTGCCCGCGGTCCGCTCCCGCTTCACCGCCGACCACCCCGAGGCGATCCTGCGGCTGCGGCAGGTCAGCTGGGAGGACCCGACGGCGGGCCTCGCGGACGGCAGCAGCGAGGTGGCGTACGTATGGCTGCCGCTGCCCGACCAGCAGCGCTACGACGTGCTGGTGGTCGCGGAGGAGCCGCGCCTCGTCGCGATGCCGGACGGCCACCCGCTCGCCGCCCGCGACACGGTGGACTTCGCCGAGCTGCTCGACGAGCCCTTCCTCGCCATACCTGCCGCGGCCGGGCCGCTGCGTGACTACTGGCTGGCCACCGACGCCAGGGCAGGACGACCCGCGCGGATCGGCGCCGAGGTGGCGAGCACCGAGGAGACGTACGAGGCACTGGTCGCGGGCCTCGGTGTGGTCCTGGTCGCGGCGGGCAACGCCCCGCTGATCACGCTGGGCGGCGTCACGACCCGCCCGGTACACGGCATCACCCCAAGCCGCTTCGCCCTGGCGTGGCCACGCACCGGTGCGACCCCCCTGGCCCGCGCCTACGCAGAAGCCTGCCACCACGCCCGCACAGCCCGCGCCTGACCCCCGCCGAGCCGACCGGCGCGAGCCCGACCCGCCCGCACGCCCGCCCGGCACAGGCCAGGTCCGTCGCCCGCGCGCAGGGCGGGGCGGCGTCAGCGGTCCTCGGGGTCGTCCTCGATCGGCATCCGGCGCTGCTCGCGCCTGGCCCGGCGTTCGGCGGCCTTGCGCTGCTTGGCCGCTTCCTTCTCCGCGGCGGCGGCCAGCTTGGCGTCGTTGCTGTCGCTGATCAGCTCGGCGATCGAGAAGCGGGTGCCGTCGGTCTGCATGCCGTCGCCGTGGACGTAGAGGAAACCGTCGTCGGTCCGGTACAGCCGCCGCCTGGCGATGCCGGAGGAGTCGCCGATGTATTCGGCGAGGACCTGTTCGAGGCGGGCCAGTGCCTCCTCCCGCGTTCCGGTCACCTCCTCGAGGACCCGCGGCTCGTAGTTGTTGTGGTAGACGCCCCGCCGCTCCGTCGCGATCAATCCCCATCGCACGGCCGTCATGTGCCCTCCCCTGTCGTCAACCGGTCTTGCCGGCAAGCCTGTTCTGCTCTTCCTCGACGATCTGCCGGGCCAGCGAGACGTCGGAGACGTCGACGGCGTCGGGCGCGGCCTCCGCCACGTCGCTGCGCCGCGCGTAGGCGTCGAAAAGCCGCGCCTTGTCCCGCAGGATCGCCAGCAGGCGTTCGTCCACGCCCGTGGTGCCGAGCAGCCGGTGCACCCGCACCGGGCGCAGCTGGCCCATCCGGTGGGCGCGGGCCACCGCCTGGTGCTCGATGGTCGGTTTGACCTGCGGCTCGCACAGGATCACCACGGACGCCGCCTGGAGGTTGAGCCCGACCCCGCCCGCCTCGATCTGCGCGAGCAGCACCGCGTGCCCTTCCACCGCGCTGAAGGCGTCGACCAGTTGCTGCCTCCGCACCGGTGCGACCGATCCGGTGAGCGGCCCGAAGACCGCGGGACCGAGCGCGTCCGCGACCGTGCCGAGCACATCGCGGAAGTAGGAGAAGACGACGACCTTGAGCCCGTTGTCCGCCGCCTCGGCGACGAGTTCACGCAGCCGCCCGAGCTTCGCGGACTTCTCCGGGTCGGCGTAGGCGGCCCTGCGCATGGCCATGAAGTTCCCCGCGAGCACCGCCGTACGGTAGGCGTCCTGGTCGGCGGCGCTGAATTCGGCCCACTCGTCGGTGTGGAGGAGCGCGGGGAGTTCGGCCAGCACATCGACCTGGTTGCGCCGCAGGTAGGCCGGTGCGACCGCCCTCCTGAAGGCCTGCGACCCGGCGGCGCCCGCCCCTTCGGCCGCGCCCGGCCTGTCGAGCAGGCCGGGTTGCAAGTGCCGTACGAGGCTGCGGAATTCGGCGACCCGGTTCTCCATGGGGGTACCGGTCATGAACAGCACCCGCTCGCAGTCCGCGGCCCATTCCGCGACCGCCCGCGTCCTTCTGGCCTCGGGGTTCTTCACGTAGTGCGCCTCGTCGACGACGAGCATCGCGACCCGGCACCCGCCGTCGGCGCCGGGGGCGGGGAAGCCGCGCAGCGCGTCGTAGGTGGTCACGCCCACACCGCCGCCGGCCCGCCACTCGGCGAACGCCTCGTGCCTGCCGGGCCCGTGCAGCGGCACCGCCCGCAGCGCGCTGCGGGCGCGCGTCTCCCGGGTCCAGTTGACCAGCACCCCCGCAGGGCACACCACGAGGAAGTGGGTGCGCCCCTGCGCGGCCAGGTGCGCCAGCGCCGCGAGGGCCTGGATCGTCTTGCCGAGCCCCATCTCGTCGCCGAGCAGCACCCGGCGCTGCGCCAGCGCGAAGCGCGCCCCGAAGGCCTGGTAGCCGCGCAGCGACACCCGGCGGTGGGTGCCGTCGAGCGGCTGGGCGCGTACCCGCTCGACCACGTCGGCGGGCAGGAAGCCCTCGGCCGCCGCCACGTCGGGGCCGCCGCCTGACAGCTCGGCCAGCAGGCTGTAGTAGTCGGCGGGCCGGGTCTCGAAGTCGACCCACGCCTCCACCTCGGACGCCGGGGCCCGCAGCAGGTCGACGGACGCCTGCCCGAGCAGCAGCGGGGTCCCGCGCTTCGCTGCCTGCGCGTGAAGACCGGCCACCGCGTCGACCGCGGCCCGTGTCCCGGCCCTGCGTTCCGCACCGGCGAAGAGCTGCCGCAGCGCACCGCCCGCCTCCGCGGCCCGGGCCAGCGGCGGGCCGAGCCCCGCCTCGACCTGCCGCGCCGCCTCGACGGCTGTGGTCGACTCGGGCCCCGCCGCCACGAGCCGGTGCAGCGCGATGACGAGCGCCGTCGTGCGGGGTTCCCTCCGGTCCACGTCGATGCGCACCGCGACCGTCTCGACGACCGCGTCGGCGATCTGCCGGGCCGCCGCGTAGGCCTGGTCGGCCGTCTGCGGCCCGACCCCGGCGATCTGCCGCAGCCCGTACCGCCCGGCGTCCAGCACCCGGGCCACCGAGGAGAAGCCGGCGGCCTCGATGGCGGCGAGCCGCAACCGGCCCTGGGTGACGTCCTTGAGGCGTGCGGCCGGGATCGACTCCAGCTCATGTGCGGCCAGTTCGTCCACGATCGGGGCAAGTGCCGCCCGTACGGCTGCGGTCGCGCTCTCGTGGTCGGCGAGCAGCGACCGGGCGGCACCGAGCAGCCGCCTGCCGTCCGCCAGGACGTCCCTGGCCTTCCGCCCACCCGTATCGCGCACGACGCCGTCCCTCCGCGGCCATCCTCGCACGGCGCCCGCTGCCTCAGCGGGGCACGAGTACGGTCAGCCACTCGGCGTCGCGCGGCTGGTAGCCGAAGCCCTCCACGAGGCCCGTCACGATCGCCGGAACATGCCCGGCGCCGTAGACCACCGCGACCCGTATCGGCTCGTCGCGGCGCTCCGCGTGGATCGCGCCGAGCGCTTCGAGCAGCCGGCGGTCACGCCGGTCGGTCATGGCGTGCAGCACCTCGTGGTCGGCGAGAGCCTCCGCCTCGTGCGTCGAGGGCAGGTCCTCGACCGCCAGGTCCTCGTCCAGGAAGGCGCGCGGCCCGCGGATCGCGAAGACCAGGCCCATCACGGGCGCGGCGACCATCAGCGTGGCGTACGTCATGCGGGGCAGCGCCCGCAGGTCCGCCATCGCCTCGGCCGCGGTCACGTCCGGGTAGAGCACCGGCACACCGGCGGGGAGCAGGTCGGCGTCGTGCTGCTCGACCAGGCCGTTGCGCCGGCGTCGGGGCGCGAAGCGGTAGGCGAGGGTGAGGGTGCCCACCCCCGCGGAGCGGCCCTTGATGCCCTCCATGACGATCAGGTCGCAGGTGCGCAGCCGCCTCCTGACCTGCGCGTAGAAGGTCGGCGAGGCCACGTGCAGCATCGGGAAGAGCACGAACTGCAGCGGAGTGTCCTTGCGGCGCATCGTGTACACCGCCGACCGTACGGCGTACCCCGTCACTTCCACGATCTGCATGGCGCCCCCCGGTGCCGCTTTCCCGGGAGGACGAAGCGGCGCGCGGGTACGGTTCCCCGCTCTCAGCGGCGCCCGCGGAGGGCGGCGCCCGCTGTCCCGCGGGCGGTGACAACCATCGGTTGTCAACCCCGTCCGGAAGCTGTTGGACCCCCTCGCGGCCGGCGGTGTTGGCTGGTCCCACCGGCCACCGCGGGCCCCGGCGGCACCGCAGGAGTGCCCGTACCGCCAGGCCGCCGAGGACCACGAGGAGAACCGCCGTGAGCACCGCAGCACCGCTCGACCCGAAGGCCGTCGTCACCCGCTACGTCGAGGCGGTGCGCGACGGCGACCTCGACGTCATCCGCGACAGCTTCGCCGCCGACGCCACCTGGGACTACCCCGGCAGCCTGCCCATATCGAAGGTGTGGCAGGGCCGCGACAGCATCATCGACGACTTCCTCGGCGGCATGGGCGGCCGCCTGCTGCCGGGCGCCCCGCTGGTCATCGCGCTCACCGGCATCCTCGCGGACGGCGACCGGGTCGTCGCCGAGTGGACCTCGGACGGCACCACCGCGACGGGTGCCGCCTACCGCAACCGCTGCCTGGGTGTCTTCGTCGTCCGCGACGGCCGGATCGCCTCGGTCAGGGAGTACGCCGACACCCACCACGTGGCCGAGGTGCTCTTCCCCGAGCTCGCCGCCGGGGCGTGACCCGGCCACCCCGGCCCCTCCCCGGCGGCGCGCCGCTCCCGTACGCTGCGGTCTCACGGCGACACGGCGGAGGCGATCACCCTGCTCACCCTCGATCTGCACCCGATCTTCCGCAACAACCGCGACCTCGACGTCGCGCTGCGGCAGGCCCTCTTCAGGGCCGCCGCCACGGGGGTCGACGTGCTCGAGGTCATCCCCGGCAAGGGGACGGGCAAGCTCAGGGACCGGGTGCTGGCCTGCCTGGGGCAGGCGCACCTCAGGAAGCTCTACGCCCGGGTGGAGGTCGACCCGCACAACTCGGGGCGGATCCTGGTCCACCTGCGCTGAGCCCGCAGGGAGCTACGGGCGGCGGCGGGGCTTGCCGCGCTTGCCGCCCCTGGGCGCCGCGGAACCGGACCTTGCGCCCTTCGCGGCCGGCTTCCCCTTCGGCTTCTGCTTGGGCTCCTTCGGCGCCTGAGCCTGGTTCTGCGCCGATCGGCCGCGGGTGCTGTTGACGGTGCGGCCGCGGACGATGCCGATGAAGTCGTCCACCAGGTCGGTGGTCGCGTCCTCCCGCCAGGACAGGGCGATCCGGGACTGCGGGGCGTCGGTGACCGGCCGGTACACCAGGTCCCTGCGGTGGTGCAGCCGGGCCAGCGACTGCGGGACGACCAGCAGGCCGATGCCCGCCGCCACCAGCTCGATGGCGTCCTCGGTGGTGGCGGGGCGTTCCAGCGCCGGGCGGCCGGGGGGCGCCTGCGGGCCGAGGGTGTCGTCGAGCGGGTGCAGCACGATCTCGTCGGCCAGGTCCGCCGAGGTCACCTCGTCCACCGCCGCCACCAGGTGGTCCTTGGGGACCACCACCACCGTCGTCTCCGTGTACAGCGGGATCGCGCTCAGGTCGGTCCTGTCGACGGGCAGCCGGACGAAGCCCGCGTCCGCCCCGCGGGCGAGCAGCAGGCCTGCCGCTTCCGCCGCGGGCACCGGTACCAGGTCGAGCGGCACGTCGGGCAGCCGCTCGTGCCAGGTCCGCACCCACTTGGCGGGTGTCACGCCGGGCACGTAGGCGAGCCGGAACGCGGGAGGTACATCCGAGCCAGTCACCCCGCAAGGCTATCCGTGATGGTCAGGGGCACCACACGCGCTCGTTACCCTTGACCGCATGACGTCGCAGAAGACCGCCCAGACGATGAAGCCCGCCACCGCGGCGAAGAAGCTGGGTGTGTACCTCCAGGCCACCCCCGCCGAGTTCCAGGAGGGTGTCGTCTCCCGCAGCGAGCTGAACGCCCTGCAGGCCGACCCGCCCCAGTGGCTCCAGGACCTCCGCAGTGAGGGCCCGCACCCCCGCCCGGTCGTCGCGGCGAAGCTGGGCGTGTCCATCGCGGGCCTGGCCCGCGGCGGCGTCACGGAAGCGCTCACCACGACGCAGATCGAGGCGCTGAAGCAGGAGAACCCGCAGTGGCTGGAGCGTGAGCGCGCCACCCAGGCCGAGGTCCGCAAGGAAGCCGTGCGCATCAAGGAGAAGCAGGCCGAGCGCGCCGACCGGGCCCGCTGACCCGCACCCCCCTCGCGGCCGTCAGGCGCCCCGCTCGATCTGCGAGCGGATGGTCGGGTCGGTGATGCCGCTGTCGGCGGCGAGCAGGAAGGCCTTGCTGAGGATCAGCGAGAGCCGCTCGTCCTCGAAGGGCAGGAAGACCGCGCCGTCGCCCCCCTCCCCCGCGCCGCCCTTGCCGCGCGCCGGGACGATGCACAGGTAGGCGTCGTCGGGCTCCATCAGGATGTTGGCCGACCCCAGATGGATGCGGTAGGTGCGCAGGTCGCCCCTTACCGAGAGCCACCGGCCGTCGAGCGAGCAGCGGTCCGCGATCTTCAGGCGCGGCACGATCCGCTCCAGCGCCTCCCGGCGGACCTCCGCGTTCGCCGTCAGCTCGCCGAACCCGGCCCGCTCCAGGAACGCGCGCTCGGGACCGCGGTCATTCCAGTCGGAGTCGGCGGCGATCGACGTCACACCGACGAAGAGGTCCACATCGCGCATCGCCTCGCTGAACACCAGCGGCGGCACCTCCGCGAGCCGCGCCTCCCGCCAGCCGCCCTCCTCCCGCCGCGCGAAGCAGACCCGGCCGGTCGCGGCCGACTCCTCCTCCCACGGCCATTGCGCCAGTGCGTGGCGGAAGCGCACCCGCCACTCCCCCGCCGCCAGGGTGCGTACCGCCTCGTCCTCGTCGCCGCCGTCCCACGGGCCGAGCAGGCCGCTCGACCAGCCGCGTGACCTGAACAGGGCGAACATCCGGCGGTAGTGCACGATCTGCCCGGCGAAGCGGTCGGAGTGGACCCCGGCCTCCTCCTCCGCGGGGGTCAGGAAGTAGATCTCGCGGAAGGCCTGCTTGAAGGGCTGCCGGATACGGCGTTCGGTGAGCAGGTCCCGCCAGGCCCTTGTCGCGCCGGGGTCCGAGCGGATCGGGTGCCACAGGCGGACCGGGCGGTCGCCTGGTGCGTCGGGCAGAGCGCCCGCCTCGGGCAGGAAGGCCCGCCACTCGCCGGGAGCGGCCTCGACCTCCCATATCAGCCGGCCCACCACGGCCCGGGCGAGCGGATGCCCGGCCAGCTCGGTGCGCCAGCGGCCGTACGGCTGGACGGCACCGACGGGGAAGCCGCCCTCCAGCGCCCGTGCGAGCGTGCCGAGCTGGACCCCCACCCGCTTGACCAGGTCGCGCAGCTCCTTGACGAGGTCGCCGTGCTCGCGGCGGACGGGCGCCGGTGCGCCGCGCAGCGGCCGGCCGTCCTTCGCCCAGGTCAGCACGGCGGTGTCGGTGACGGTGACGACGGCCTCGTACCCCGCGGCCGCCCGGCGCAGCACCCCGTCGGCGTCGAAGCCGAGCGTCGGGAGCCGCAGCGCGACATCGGTCCGCCCGGCCAGCGCCGCGTCGACGTGCTTGAGCATCCTGTCGAGCTGCTTGGGCACTCCCGCGTGCCTGACGGCCGCGCGGGCGGTGCGTATCGCGGTGGCCAATTCCGGCGTCGGGAAGTCCTGCCCGGCACGGACCAACTCGTACAGCAGCGCCTGCGACGGGAGGGTCTTCGCCGGTGTCGGGGCGACCGTGATGGCGGGCAGCAGCCGGTCGAGCAGCCCCGGCAGCCAGGGCTCGTCCCGCAGCAGTGCGACCCGCGCGGCGTGCCCGAGCGCGACGACCTCCCGCGGGCCGAAGGCCTTGTCCGCCACGTACGGAATCGTGCCGGCCTGAACAGCGTCGGCGCGGTCGGCCGCCGCCTCGAGGGCGCGGCGGGCGAAGGCGGCGTAGGCCGGGATGTCCGCGATCCGCCGCCACACGTCGTCGAGGGGCGGCGGCGACGTGTAGGACTCGCGCAGGTCGGTCTCGGACAGCAGCGCCTGCTCGGCCGGGGTGAGGCCGGCGAGGACCGCGGTCTCGTCGCTCGCGAGCCGGCCGCCGCCGCGGTCGACGCGCTCCACCACCGCACGCAGCGCCCCGTCGCCCGCGAGCCCCGCCACCGCGAGCAGCGCGTACGGCTGGCGCGTGTCGTCCTTCTCCAGCCGGAAGGCGATCAACTCGCTGGCGTGATCGGCGACATCGGGCCACGGCCCGGTGCAGCGCAGCAGCGCGCCCGCCGCGCGGGCGAGGTCCGACCAGTCGCGCTCCTCCTGCTGGGCGACCAGCGCCTCGAACATCGCGCGGCAGGCCTCGGGCGTGTAGCGCGGCTGCCGCCCCTTGCCCTCGTCCTCGACCGCCATGCGGACCCGCGTCATCGGATACGGGGCGGAACGGCCCACCCGGTAGGCCGCAGGGAGCAGACCGCCGAGCTCCACGTCGGACAGCTCCGACAGCTCGGAATACCGGAAGTCGAGGTCGAACTCCGGGTCGGTCAGTGCACGCATCAGCCGGGGTGCGAGGTCCATCAGGCGCCTCGTTCCATCACGTGGGACATGGGGGGGATTCTGGCAGTCACCACTGACAGGCGGGCTCGGGCCTGTGGCCGACGGTGGTGTCCCCGCCCGCCTCCGTGCCCGCGTGCGCCTCCGTGCCCGAGCCTGTGCCCGCTTCTGTGCCTGTGCCCGCCTCCGTGCCCGCGTGGCCTCCGTGCCCGAGCCTGTGCCCACCTCTGTGCCTGTGCCCGTGGCGGCGGTCGTGGCGCTTCGTGTCACGGCATGTCACCGGCCCGCATGGTGCAGGGGCGCCCACACCTCGGGGTAGGGCGCGAAGCGGTCGCGGAGCCTGCGGGCGGTGCGGGCCAGCGCCACGGAGGCGTCGCCCGGGCAGCCGGCGAGCTCGGCGTAGAAGTGCCGGGCCGCCCACTCCGCCACCGGGTCGGGGATCCGCCACTGCGTGCCGATCACCTCGGCGAACCCCACGAGTTGCAGCGCGGAGGTGAGGTGCACCGCCTCATCCACGAGGTGCGCCACGGTGTGGGTGGTCTCGCACGCGGACAGGTACGCGAGCCGGCCTGCCGTGTTGCGCAGGGCGGCGATCTCCCCGACGGTCAGATGGAGCCGGGGCAGCAGGAAGCGGCTGTCGCCCGGGTCGTCGGGGTCGGCCTTCGCGTGCAAGGCCAGATGCAGGTGCGTGCAGGTGGCCACCGCGGCGGTCAGAGCCTCACGCGGCGCCCGCGCCGCGTCCATCGGCTCGACCCCGAACAGGCCCGCCACATGCCGTACTTCGCGTGCGGCGGCGGGCAGCGCCACCCCGTCCGCTGTGGCGCCGCCGACGTGGATCACCGCGGCCTCGTACGCCTCGGGCTCCGCGCCGGCGCGCCGCCGCGCGTGGTGCAGCGCCGTCACCGTCGGGGTGTACGAGGGCACGGTCACGTCGAGCACGCACGCTCCGGTGTCCCGGTCGGTGGCGGCGTGCAGGGGCAGTTGGCACAGCGCCTGGGTCGGCACCCACCACAGTCGGCGCTCCGCACCGGCGCTCGGGGCCGGGTCCGCGCCCGCACCCGCGGCTGTCGCGGCCGGTTCGGCGGGATGCGGGAGCAGCGCGTCCAGGACCGGTGCGGCCACCGCGTGCCACAGCAGGTCCAGCGTGGTCGTCACCCTTTCCCTGGCCGCCTCGGCAGCGGGGTCGTCCTCGGGGAGTTCGCCGTCGCCGGCGGTCCTGGCGTCCCGGTGGAAACGGGCCACCGTCTCCTCCAACCCGTCGGCGTCCAGGCCAGGCAGCGGTACGGTCCGCAGCCCGCCGCCGGTGAGCAGCAGCGCGTCGCAGCGGTAGGAGCTGATGTTCACCACCGCCACCGGCCCCTCCGCGGCCTCCTCCAGCAGCTCCGCGACGTCCGGCAGCCGCTGGAAGCGGGCCGCCCCCTGGACCGGAAGGGACCGCACGGCCTCGACGACGAGGGCGAGTTCGCGCTCCAGGTCACGCCGTCGCTCCCGGTGCGCCCCGCCGTGGGGCTGCGCGCCGGTGGCCCGGTGGGCGTCGAGCGCGTCGAGTTCGTCGCGCAGGGCGTCGAAGCGGTCGGCGAGCGCGGGAGCCGCTGCTCTGACCTCCGCGGTGTCGGTGCGGATACCGAGGGTCCGGTTGAGGAGGACGCCGCGGCCCGACTCCAGCAGCGCCAGGGCCCGTTCGGGGTCGTCGCACGCGAGCGCCATCGCGGCGGCGTCGCTCGCCAGCCCGGCGAACTCGGTCAGCCACCGCTGCGCGTCGGGGCGTTCGAGGCGGCGGGGGGCCGCGGCGGGCAGGAGTTCGACGGCCAGTGCGAAGGCCCGCGCCGCTTGTGCGGGGAGCCCGCGCTCCGCCGCCAGCCGCCCCCACGACCGCGCGGCCCTCATCCGCACACCGGGGTTGCCCGCCTCGGCGAGTGCCGCGGCACGCAGCGCGGTCATGGCGCGGAAGACGTCGTCGCGGTCGGCCGACCGCGTGTGGCGGGCGTCCAGGAGGAAGGCGAGGTTGGCCAGTTCCTGCGCCCGCAGCGGCTCGTCCGCGGGAATGTCCGCCACCAGGGAGGTCGACAGGTCCACCGCCTCGTCCAGGTCCCCGTCCCGCCCCCGCGCGTGCAGGGCAAGCGCCAGTGCGGACCGCAGCGCGCGGCCCGGCCCGCCGGCCTCGGACGCGCCCGGCGTCGCGGTATGGCGCTCGGCGAGTGCCGCGAGCGCCGCTCTGGCCGTCCCGACCGCCTCCTCCGCGGCATCGCCCCCCGCCTCGCCCGCCGCACCGCCCAGCCGAGCGGACGAGGCGCGCAGCGAGACGACGAGGTTGTTGATGCGCAGCGGCAGGTCAGGGTCGCCGGCCAGGCTGCCGGCGACCGCCGCACGCAGACGCAATACCGCCTCGCCGAGTGCGGCTTCCTCGCCGGTCGCCTCGTACCAGGAGTGCAGTGCCATGCCGTAGGCGTCGCTGATCGTCGCGAAGTCCGGTGGCCGGGCGGGTCCTGCCAGCGCCGTACGCAGCTCCGCGACGGCCTCCGCGAGGTCGTCCCTGGTGCCCAGGCAGTCGTAGCGCTCGGTGAGGGCGGTCGCGAGGTTGCTGCGCAGGCCGGGCAGGTCGGGGTGGCCCGCGGCGCTCTCGGCCGCCGCCACCGCGGCCCGCTGGGAGTCGATGTCCTCGTCGAGATCGGCAAGATCGCCGAACCGCGTGTAGCGCTCGTAGAGGGCGCCGCCGAGGTTGCTGAGGCGGTGCGCCAGGTCGGTGCCGGGGGCGGCGCGCTCCACCGCGGCGCGTGCGGCCCCGATCGCGTCGTCCGCCGCGGCCCGGTCGCCGGCGCGGGCGCGTGCGGTGAGGGCGAGACCGAGGTTGTTCAGGTGCATGCCGGAGCCGGGGTGGCCGGGGCCGGTCAGTTCGAGCGCCTGGCGGTGCCGCCGGATCGCGGCAGCGAGGTCGGCCGCGGTGCCGGTGGCGCCGTAGCGGTCGAAGTGGGCGATGCCGAGGTTGCCGAGGTAGCCGGCCCGGTCGGCGGGTATGCCGACGGCGAGGGCAGCCGCGGCCTCGCCCAGCGTGATCGCCTCGTCCAGCAGGCCGACCTCGTCGGTGAGGCGGAAGCGGGCGTGCAGCACATCGGCCAGGGTGTCGAGAGCGACCGCCCGCCGCTCCTCGTCCTCCCCCGCGGCGGACACGGCGGCACGTGCCGCTGCCTCCGCCTCCCGCGAGACACCGGTGTCCTGCCGCTCGGCGGCCCAGGCGGTGAGCACGGCCGCGGCGACCTGCGCCACCTGGAAGTCGGGCCCCTCCCCGGCCCCCTCCGCCACCCGCGAACCGGCGCCCGCACCCGCGCCGCACTCCCCCGCGGCACCCGCGGCCCCCTCCCGCGAACCCGCGCCCGCACCCCCGGCCCCGAAGCCGCCGGACTCCCCCACGGCACCCCCGGCCCCCTCCCGCGAACCCGCGCCCGTACCCGCGACCCCGAAGCCGGGCTCCCCCACGGCACCCGCGGCACCCTCCCGTGAACCCGCGCCCGCACCCGCGGCCCCGAAGCCGCCGGGCTCCCCCGGGGCACCCGCGGCCCCCTCCGCCACCCGTGAACCGGCGCCCGCGACGGCCTCCCCGGCCCCGCAGCCGGGCTCCCCGGCCGCCCCGGCGGAGCCGCCGGCGGACAGTGCGGCGCGGACCAGGGTGACGGCCTCGGTGAGGGCGTCGGGGTGGCCGGCCGCGTGGCGTTCGGTGAGCAAGCCCGCCAGCAGGCAGGCGCGGCGGAGTCCTTCCACGCCGTCCGCGGGGCCGGTGGCGGCGAGGGCGCCGCGGGCCGCTTGCGTGGCCCTCTCGGCCGTCTCCCGGTCACCGTCCTCGGCGAAGCGGTAGCGCAGCACCTGGGCGAGTTCCGCGTACTCCTCGGCCACGTCGAGCCCGTGCTCCAGGCACTCGGCCACCGCCTCGGAGGCGGCCTGCTCGGCTCTGCCGAGATCATCGGCGTCGCCGGTGAATTCGTAGCGCAGCCGCCACGCGTATGCCAGGTTCAGCCGTGAACCGCCGCCCGCGGCAAGGGCGTCGGTCACCGCACCGGCCGCCTCGGCGAGCAGCCCGGGTTCCGCCAGGGCACTTCCCGCGCGCAGCAGGACGACTCCCGCGGCGGAGAGCACCATGATCCGGGTGGCCCGGTCGTCACCGACGGCGTCCACGCCCCGCCGTACCGACGCGACGGCCTCCCGCACCATCCCGGTGTCACCGGTCGCCTCGGCCGACTCCATCCGGGCCTCGGCGAGTTCGACGAGTACCGCGGCAGCGGCGGGCAGCGCGGCTCCACCGGAGGCGTCCGGCAGCGCCACCACGGCAGCGCGCTCCAGCGTGTCCACGGCCCGTGCCCATGCCGCCGGGTCGCCCCGCCGTGCCGACTCGCCGTGCAGCGCGGCCACCGCTTCGAGCAGCCGCACCCGCTGCTCCCGCCCTGCCGTCGCGGCCAGCGCCTCCCAGCGCGCGACCAGCCGGTCGATCCGGCGCGGGTATCTTTCCCGCACGGTCACCCGCGTCGCCCGCCGTAGCGCGGGCTGCCGCAGCACCCACAGGAACCACCGGGGCCGTCGCGAGGCCATCGGCCGCTCAGGAGTCCGCGGCCGGCGGGCGGGAGCTCCGCTCGTCCTCGGGTGCGGTGTCGTGGACGAGGACGACGGTGCGTTCGCGCAGCGGCTCGGGCGGCGGTACGGCGTCGGGGTCGATCCGCTCGACGCGCGGGTCCGCCGCGCGCTCCAGCCTGGCGTTGGCGGCGTCGAGGGCCTGGTCGTCGTCTGCCGCGAGCGCGGCGGCCACGGCGGCGACCGCGGCGGCGGGGCGCTCCCACCGGTCGGGGCGGCGCCGCCATTCGAGGACGTCGGCGAGCAGCACGTGCGCCCGGGCGCGAGTTGCGGCCTTGATACCCGAATCCGGCGAACCGCCCGTAGAATTCACGCACTCAAGGTAGCGGCCGCTTCACGGACTGCGGAGGGTGAACTCCGAATGCCCGAACTGCCCGTGGTGGAGCAGGAGGTCACCGCCCACGTCTTCGTACGGCTGGACAGCCCGGCCGCTGAGGCGGCGCAGGCGGCGCTGTGGGCGATGTGGGACCGGTTCCGGCAGGCGCAGCGCGCGGACCGGCCGTTGGGGGCGACGACACCGGCCGAACGTCCCGCCGAGCTGCCGGAGGCACCGGTGCACGGCCCGGTGACGGTCGCCGGCGTACAGGACACCGCGGGGCTCGACCAGATGATCGTGCGCCGCGACCGCGAGGTGCTGAACCTCTCGATGCTGCTGGGCACGGCACCGGGGCGGACCTGGGCGGCGCTGGAGCGGCGGATGGACGGGATCCTCGGGGCGCCGGGCCCGGATGTCCTCGGCGCCGCGGTGCTGTCGCTCGGCAAGACCGCCGACACCGGGCCCAGCACGCTGGACCTGGCGGAACAGGACCGGGGCGACGACACCCGCAGCCTGCGCCGGCTGCGGCTGGTGGGAAGGACCGGGCGGGACGGCGACCTGTCGGCGCTGGCCTGGTCGGCCTCCCGGAGCGACGCCATGCCGGTCTTCGTGCGGTATCTGATGCACATGGCCGCCGTGCGCCACCAGTTGCGCGCGCACGGCCGGTTCGCCCGGCGGGTGCCGCAGGGAGGCGAGCGCCCGCGAGCCGTCATCGGCGTGCCGTACGGCGACACGGATTTCCGGACGCTGGACACTCCCGAGGACCGGTTGAGTGCGCTGCGCGCTGCGGTCGGCGCCGCGTGGGAGAACGCGGAACAGGCCCTGCGGCACTGCGAAGCGCACGGCATGGCCGGACTCGCCGACCGGCGGGTGCTCGACGACGACCGGGACTTCGTCCACTGGTTCACGCGGGACCTCTCCGACCACGCGGCACTGCTGCGGCTGGCCGACGGGGGCGGCAGCCAGGACGAACGCAAAGTGGCGGGGGAGCAGTTGGCCCGGAAGGCGCAGCCGATGGCCCATGGCGCGGGGACGCGGCGGCCGGTAAGGGTGCTCTCGGTGATCGACGAGTGGCTGCCGGCGAACGGCGGCGTCAGCGCCCTGAACCGGAAGCTGTGCATCGCGCTGGTGGCCGCCGGCGCCGAGGTCTACGTCCTGCTGCCCAGGGCCACCCGGGCGGAGCGGGACGACGCGCTGGACAAGCACGTCGTCCTGGTGGACGCGGAACGGCCGGACCTGCCCGGCAGGGAGTCGCTGATGCGCCGGGCGCCGCTGCCACCGGGGGTGGTCCCCGACCTCGTCATCGGCCACGGCAGGCTGACCGGCCTCGCGGCCAAGGCCCAGACCGAGGACCATTTCGTCACCGCACGGCGGCTGCACTTCGTGCATGTCGAGCCCAACAGGAACGAGTGGTTCAAGGGCGGCAGGAGCGGCGACCCGGGTGCCCGCGCCGCTCAGCGCACCTGGCTGGAGTTCGAACACGCCCTCGGCGCCTGGCGGGTGCTGCCGGTGGGGCCGCGCCTCGAGGCCATGGTCGCGCGTGAGCGCCAGATCCCGAAGTACCGGGATCTGACCTCGGTGCGGATCGACCCGGGGTTCGACGACGGCCGCCCGGGGCCGCACCCCACCCCGGCCGGGGTGCCGCAGTTCCTGCTGATGGGGCGGATGCAGGACGACGACGGCAAGGGGCTGAACATCGCGAGCCGGGCGCTCGGCCGCGCGGCGCCGGAGAGGTCGGAATTCGGGCAGTGGGAGCTGCTGGTCCGCGGCGCTCTGGAGGACACCTCGGACCAGGTGCACTCCGCCGTCGAGAAGCTCGTCGACAATCCGGCGATCGATGTGACCGTGCACCCCTACACCCCCGAACTGGCGCTGGTCGAAGGCGACCTGGCGCGTTCGAGCCTGGTGCTGATGCCCTCCCGCGCTGACTCCTTCGGCCTCGTGGGGGTCGACGCGGTGAGCAACGCGGTGCCCGCCCTGATCAGCGGGCGCAGCGGTCTCGGCATGCTGCTGCGCTCGGTGCTTCCCGCCGACTGGGCCGAGCAGGTGGTGGTGGACGTCGCAGGCCAGAAGGAGCGCCTGGAGGAGGACGTGGCCCGCTGGACCGCGAAGATCAGCAACATCATGTACGACCTGCCGCACGCCTTCGTCAGGGCGGGAGCGCTCCAGCGGATGATGGCGGAGAAGGTGACGTGGGCGGACGCGGCCGCCCGCGTGCTCGGCTGCGCGGACGGCTGACGCCGCCTTCCACGGGGCATGCTCCGGGCCGCCCCGGCCCGCGCGGTATGAGGGCCATGCGGGGAAGGCCCGTGCGGGGAGCGGGGCGGCCGGCGGGTGCGTCGGCGGCGGCGACCGTGGGGTCCGGATCAGTGGGTCTGCACGGCTCTCTCCTCTCGCGAGGGCATCACCGGCGCCGAATGTCCGCCGGCGGTGTCCACGGGACCAGCAGGACGGGCCACGCTCCCGGCCGTTCTGGAACAGACTGGAAAAGTCCGGAAAGGCGGCGGCCCGGACCCCGCGGTGCCGGGCCAGCGGCGTCTGCGGGGGGGGCGGCTCATGGGCGGTGTACGGAGGGGCACGTGGTGGGCGACAGAGCTGTCCCGGGCGGTGCGGACGAGGCCCGGGCACTCCGCGAGCGGCTGGCCGCGGAACTGACCGCGGCCGTGGTGCGAGCGGAGAAGCGCCTCGGGCGGGCGGTCGACCGTACGGAAATGGCACGCCGGCTGAACGTCTCGCCGAGCAGCCTGTACGCGTATCTCAACGGGACCACGCTCGCGGGCACCGTGATCTTCGGCGAGCTGCTGGACGCGCTCGGCGTGACGGGCCGGGAGGCGGGCCGGCTCGGCACCCTGCGGGACGCGGCGGAGACGGCCCGCAGGCTGCGAGCCGCACACGGCAGGGGGCGGCCTTCCGAACCCTCCGCGACGGATGCCGCGCCCGGCCCGAGGCCGCCCGTCGTACCGCGGCAACTCCCCGCCTCGTACCCGCAGTTCGTCGGCCGCGAGGCCGAGATGCGCCGCCTGGACGCGCTGCTGGCCGATGCAGCGGACGACTTGGCGCCGCCTCCTGCCGTGGTGACCACCATCGAGGGCACGGCGGGCGTCGGCAAGACCACGCTGGCCCTCCAGTGGGCGCACCGGGTGGGCGAGCACTTCCCGGACGGCCAACTCCACGTCGACCTGAGGGGGTTCGGTTCGGCCGCGCCGGTGGAGGCCGCGGAGGCGCTGCACGGCTTCCTGCTGGCGCTCGGAGTGGCCCCCGGCGCGGTCCCGGCCAGGGAGCCGGTCGCGTCCGCGCTGCTGCGCACCCTGCTCACCGGGCGCCGGCTGCTGCTCGTGCTCGACAACGCCCGCTCCGCCGACCAGGTGCGGCCGCTGCTGCCCAGCGGACCCGGCTGCCTGGCGATCGTCACCAGCCGCAACCGGCTCGACGGCCTGGTGGTGCGCGAGGGGGCGCTGCGGGTCACCCTCGACGTGCTGCCGCGCTACGCGGCCAGGACCCTGCTGGAGCGGCTGATCGGCACGGACCGGCTGGCCCGCGAGCCGCGCGCGGCCGACGAACTGGTCGAGCTGTGCGCGCGGTTGCCGCTCGCGCTGAGCGTCGCGGCGGCGCGGGCCGCGGCCGCCCCGACCGGCTCGGTGAACCTCCTGGTGACCGAGCTCCGGCAGGCCCAGGCCAGGTTGGACGTGCTCGGCCAGCCGGACGCGGACGTCGACCTGCGTACCGTCTTCCAGGGGTCCTACGCCCTCCTGCCGCCGCCTGCCGGCCGGCTCTTCCGGCTGCTGGGGTGCCACCCGGGTCCCGAGATCGACGAGTCGGCGTGCGCCGCCCTGGCCGGGACCGCGGATCCGCCGCGCCCGCTGCTCGACGCGCTCACCGGCGCGCACCTGCTGCGGCAGCGGGCACCCGGCCGCTACGCGCTGCACGACCTGCTGCGGGTCTACGCGGGCGAGCTGGCCGGCAGCGGGCCGCCCGCCGAGCGGCTGGCGGGCACGGAACGCCTGCTGCGGCACACCCTGGCCGCCGCACGTCTCGCCGACCGGCACCTGGAGCCCTGGCGGCCGCCCGCTCCCGACCCGGGCCCCGGCGGCGACGCCGGCACCGCGGCCACCGCGGGACGCGCGCCGGAGGCCAAGCTGCCGCGGATCGACGGCCACGCGGCCGCCGTGGCCTGGTTCGAGACCGAACTCGCCACCCTGCAAGCGGTGATCGCGCAGGCGGCGGCCACCGAAGGACTCGAGTCGTACGCCTGGCGGCTGGCCCGCGCGTGCGCGCTCCATCTGCGCAGGTCAGGACGGCGGTTCCAGCGGGGGCTCGTGCACGGCCTGGCGCGCGAGGCCGCGGAGCGGGCAGGCGACCGGGCCGCGTGGTGCACCGCCACCCGCCAGCTGGGGGACGCGGTGTCCCGGCTGGACCGGCCGGCCGAGGCACGGGAGTTGCTGTACTCGGCGCTGCGCGCCTGCCACGATCTCGGCGACTCGGAGGGCGTACGGGAGGTGCGGCTGTCGCTGGTGCGGGCGTACGCGTCGGCCGGCGACCACCGGCGGGCGCTGGCGCAGGCGCGGCTGGCGCTGGCCATGGGCGGGCGGAGCGGCGACCCTTGCGCCCTCGCCGACGGCCTCACGGCGGTGGCGCAGCAGCAGGAGCGCCTCGGCCGCCCCGCCGAGGCGCTGGAGAACGCCCGCGGCGCGCTGGAGTTGTACGAGCGGCTCGGGCATCTGGAGGGCGAGGCGGGCATCCTGCTCGGCATCGGCCGCTGCGAGCACGCGCTGGGGCGGTACTCCGAGGCGGTCGGCACCTACGAGCGGTCCCTTGCCCTGGACCGGGCGCTCGGCGACCGCTACCGCGAGGCCCATGCCCTCGACCACCTCGCCGACACCCATGCCGCTGCCGGCCGCCACGACGAGTCCCGTGCCCTGCGGACGCGGGCGCTCGACGTGCTGGACGGCCTCTACCACCCGGACGCGCGGCCGGTCCGCGCGAAACTGGAGACCGCCCAGGCGGCTGACGCCCCGACCCTGCCGTAGGGCCGGGTCAGGCGTCCCGCCAGCACAGGCCGTAGCCGTAGCCGACCCGCATGCCGTCGAAGTCGACGGTGACGCAGGAGTCCTGGTCGGGGCGGAGCAGGGCGGTGCCGGGGGTGCGCTGGTAGATCACGGCGGTGGGCACACCGGTGAGCCGCCAGACCGCGCGCGGCGGCCGGGCGGGGTCGAACCGGACGCGCAGGCCGAACCGCTCGCTGCGGGTGAGCGGCACATGGACGAAGTGCGGCGCCATCGGCTGCTTCGGCGGAATCCGCAGCCGCAGCACGTACTCGTGGCGCTCCCCCGCCCGCAGCGGCGCGGGCAGCACCAGTTCGTGCCGGAAGAAGCTCTCGTACGGCTGCTCCCCCGGGGCCAGGCGCCCGCCGCGGCGGACGCTGACGTCGAGGCCGTGCCGGGGGGCGGCGTCGGCGGAGTGGCGCGGGACGCTGAAGGCCAGCGGGATGCGGGCGAGGCCGTCGCAGGTGGCGACGACGACGCGGCGCTCGACCGCCTCGGGGGTCGGGGTGTCCAGCGTCAGCTGGGTGAGGACGGAGGCGGTGTACCAGCCGTGCGGTTCTGTCGACGCGCAACCGGGCGGGCACTGCTCGCTGTGGACACCGCCGCGCGCGGGCGGCCTGGCGTCCCACGGCGGCGGGTGGATCTCCACCGGGCCGACCGCCTGCGGGTCGAGCGCCCTGCGCACCTCGCTCCAGAAGGCCGCCCACCGCCGGCTGTCCCCGCCGCACGCGGCGACGATCGCCATGGTCACCGCGCGGCTGGGCTGTTTCCGGCCGCCCATCGCGTCGTTGAGCGTGGTCTTGCCGTAACCGGTGCGGTTCACCAGCGCCTTGTAGCTCATTCCGCTGTCGTCACGCAGTTCGCGCAGCCAGTAGGCGAAAAGCAGGGCCGGTGGTCCGTCGGGGCTGAGGGGTTTCTCGGGACGACCCATGATCGCGAACTCCGTTCCGCCGCAACGGCTTCAGGCCAAGTGTTCCACAGGCCCGCACGGGCGCCGTCGCGTTTTCCGCGGGTTTTCCGGAGATCGTCCGGTGCCGCCGGGAAATCGTTGTGCCCGTTCCCCGCCCGTTGCTAGACCGGGTTTCGGCGGCGGAAGCGGAAGAAGCGCAACCGCCGCGGGGAACCGGTGCAGCACAGGGGAGATCATGACCGTATTCCGAAGGGGTCCGAGTACGGGCCGGCTTCCTGGCAACGTCGTGCCGAGGATGGAGCGGTTCGGCCGTTTCGAGTTCGCTCCACTGGACTCGGACCTGGACGCGACCGTGGTGTGGAGTGAACTCCAGGCGCCTTTCCTCGACTTCGCGCAGGCGGAACCGGACAGGTTCACCTCGGCGCTGGTCGCCGAGGTGCTGCCGGCCGGCGGGTTCGCGCTCTACGGTGCCGCGCGCACCGTGTGGAATCTGCTGGGCTCCGACTTCTCGCACCCCGCCTACGACACGGTGCGGATGGCCGCCTTGGAGTTCTTCCGCGCCAACGGGGTGCCCAAGAACCGGCTGACCGCCAACGACTGGTCCTTCTGGCAGCGCCACCGGGGGGACGAGCCGTGGCTCGTCGGCCGGCCCAGGCCCGCGCCTGAGGCCGCAGGGATCGCCCCGCTCGCCCCGGGCGAGACACGGCCGATCGCGGTGATCACCAGCGCGCCGGACTCCAACGTGCTCTTCGTACGGGCCGCGGGCGCGGGCTTCCAGGTGATCGTGGAGGCGGCGGCGAGCGACACCGACCCCACCCGCTCGGTCTTCGAGTGGTTCGGGGCGCCGGCCCTCTACGACCTCTACGTCCGCGTCGGCGAGGCGCTCCAGGTGCCCGCCCACTGGGTGTCCGAAGAACTGGCCCCCTTCATCCCGCTCCCCGCGCCCACTGTCTGAACCGGGCACGGGACTCGCGAAAGGAGAACACCACCATGCCGAAAGGACTCAGCTGCCAGGTGTGCAGGCAGCGCATGAGCGTCAAAAGCCAGCGGCCCGAGCCCATGGGCACATGGGTCGTCTACGAATGCGGAAATCCCGCCTGCAAGAACTACATCGACAGCGGCAAGCGGTACCGCTTCAACGAAAAGGTATTCGAGCCCAAGTGATCACGCACGGCCCGGGGGGATGTCCCACCGCGGTCGGCATCGTCGCACCATGCACGCCGACACGTTTCAGATCAGGAGTGAACCAATGGCAAGGCAACCGGTGGAGATAAGCACCGCCGCCTCCATGGAGGAGGCAGCCGCCCTTTTCCAGCGCGCCATGCGCGTGAGCTGGTGGAGCGAGTTCCGCGGCGCCGGAACCGCGTTCGAGGAGCCGAGGAGCTCGGTCTTCGACCGGCTCGACGGCGACCAGCCCGACTTCGCGGTGATGGCGGTGCTCGGTGGAGGCGGCACCGACATCCAGAAGTCCGCCGTCCACATGAACATGTGGGACCGCGGCTCGCACCGGGAGATCCTGCTCGGCGTCGGGAAGAACATCGGGGCCCTGGGCCTCAAGGCGAACCGCAAGATCCGGCGGTACGTCGACGCGCTCGCGACGGTGGACAGCTCGGTCCGGTACACGGGCATCTGACCGTGCCCCCGGGACGTCACGCGGGCGCGAACGCCGCCTGCGTGACGTCCCGTTCGAGCGTGGTCCGGTGGAAGGCGTACGTCCCGATGTCGGAGATCCTGATCAGCAGGCAGAACCGGTCGACGGACTCCAGCCCCTCGGCGACCGAGGCGTACTCCCGCCGCAGGAAGTGGATCGCGGCCTGGTTCGCCAGCGAGCTCTGCCCGCAGACCAGCACCACGGGACGGCTGGACTCGGCCGGGGTGAACTTTGCCACCAGCGCGTACTCCTGGTGGTCGTGGTCGTAGCGATAGCGCTCGCCGCCGACGGCGATGGCGACCGAGTCGGGGCCGCTGCCGAAGGGGTGGATGGTCACGCCGGGCAGGTGGGCGGCGAGGTGGCCGCCGGTGCGGACGTTGGCACCGCCGAGCGGGCCGCCCACGCAGAACTCGGTTCTGGCGCCGTTGCTGCCGCGGAAGGCGCCGGACTCCAGCAGCACGTCGCAGCCGAGTTCGCCCGCGAGCATGGCGAGTTCGACGGTGGCCCGGACGTCCCCGCGCTGCGAGCTGCCAGGCGCGTTGTGCTTCTCGGCAAGCACGATCAGGCAGGTCTCGCCCGGCCGGACGCCGAAGAAGTCCGCCTTCTTGTTCACCACCCGGGTGCGCTTGCCCCGCTCCCACAGCCACACCAGCGCACCGCCGACGAGACTGGTGAGCAGGCCGATCGCGATGTTAGCCAGTACCGAGACGATGGTCGCCCCCCTCCCCCGCGGCGGTCCTCGCGGACCGCCCCCGCATCCCCCGCGAAGCCCGCGCGGCGGAATGGTTCACGCGTCTCCCCTGGTCCGCGCACACCCTACGGCCTGCGGACACCCGTGGAACAGCCGCCAGCATCGGGCCCGTTCAGCGCTGTTCCGCACTCGCGGCGGGCGGCGCCCCCTCGGGGTCGAGTACGTGCACCAGCGCGACCACCCGGTCCCGTACGGTGTCGGGCGCCGGCATCTTCCCGTCGTCGGCAGGCGGGGGCTCGTCGGGGGCGATCCGGCCGACCCGTCTGCCGATCAGCTCCAACTCCGCGGTCTTCTCGTCGACCGTCCCGACGTCCCCCGCCTCGACCGCCACGGCGAGTTCCGCGAGCAGCCCGTCCGCCACGATCCACCGCTCGGGTGCCAACCGCCATCGCCGCACGGTCCGCAGGACGGGCAGCAGTCGCTCGGTCCGCCTCCTGCCGATACGTGGCGCGGCGCCATGCGAGGGGGTCATGTCGTACTCCGGTTCTCTCGTGCGGTGGGTGCGGTGAGTGCGGTGAGTGCGATTGCGTGTCCTGGCCCTTTCCCGGCCCTCTCCCGGCCGTGTCCCGGCCGCCTTCCGGGTCATCGGCCGGTGTGGATGTACGCGGCCCAGGCGGCGGGGGCGGAAGAGTACACGGCCCGCAGCTCCCTGACGTTGGCGTTGACCGCACGGGCGGCCAGGCTCAGGTCGAGGCCGCCCCCGTAGCGTCGCAGCGCTCGGTAGAGGTCGTCGGCGAAGCGGCGCGAGACGAGGTCGGCGGCCTCCCACAGCGCCCCGACGACCTGCGGATACCCGGCGGTCTGGAAGGCCGACGTGAGGTGGATCGCCTCGTCCGGGAGCCGGTCCGTGCGCGCGGTGTGGCAGGCCAGGAGCACCGCCAGCTGGGCGTGCCGCAGCCGCAGCCGGGAGACGGCGGTCACCGCGAGCGGTCCGTCGGCGAGGTCGAGCCGGCTGCGCGACGGATCGGCGGGGTCGCTGACGCCGTGGCAGGCGAAGTGCACGGTCGCCGCCGGCGGCAGCGCGGACAGCACGGCGGCCACCGCGGCCCTGTCGCCGTCCAGGACCGTCGCCCCGCCCAGCTTGCGGGCCACCAGGGCGATCTCCTCCGTGGACGCGCCCTCGGCACCCCCCTCGCCAGTCGGCTGCCCGACGGCGAGGTAGGGACCCCCGTCCGGGCGCGGCGCGGAAGCCTGGCGGGCGTGGCGCAGCGCCCGGATGCTGGGCGTGTACGACGACGCCACCCGGTCGAGCACCGAACGCCGCTCGCCGAGGCGGCCCTTGCGCTGGTATCCGGCGGCGTGCAGCGGCAGGTGGGCCAGCGGCCCCGATGCCGACCACCACAGCCGGGGGTACTGCTGCCAGGGCGTCTCCCGCGGGACGGGTTCCGCGAGGCCCGCGGCCCGCAGCACCGGCTCTGCCACCTCGTCCCAGAGCCACTCCAGCGTGCCGAAGACCGTCTCGCGTGCCGCCGCCGCCTCGTCGCCGAAGAGGTCGTCGACCGCGACGGCGGCCAGGAAGTCCTGCGCCTTGCGGGCCACCAGGCCCTCGCTGATCCCTTCGAGCGGCACCAGGGTGATGGCTCCCGTGGTGACGACGAGCGCGTCGCAGCGCAGCCGGTCCACGTTGATCAGCACGATCGGCCCCTCGTCCGCCTCGGCGCGGATCGCCTCGGCCGTCGGCGGCAGCAGGAATCCGGTGCAGTCGGGGCGGGCCCTGATCTCGTCGAGCAGCCGCCGCCAGCGCCCGGCCGCCTCGTGCTGCTCGCGGATCCGCTGCTCGTGCCCGGCGCCCGATTCCTGCCCGTGCCCGGCGCCCGAGCCGTACACGGGCCGCGAAGGGCCCCGGTGGCCGCCCGGGTCGGCGGCGGCCTCCTCCGCGCGGCTCAGCCGCTCGGCCGCCGCCGCGAACCGCGCCGCCAGGTCCGGATCTGCGGCGGCCAGGTCGGTGAGGTCGGCGCGCGCTTCGAGGTCCTGGTTCATCAGGACGGCCCGGCCCTGCTCCAGCAGGACCGCGGCCCGGTCGACGGCGCCCATGGCGAGCGCCGCCGCGCACCCCGTGCGGCCCAGGCTGGTCCCGGCGAGCTGGTCGGGCAGCTCGCGGCGGCCCCCCGGTCCCGAAGGGGCGGGGTAGCGCCCGCCGAGCAGGGCCGACCTGAGGGCGTTCTGGCGGTCGCCGCGGTCCAGCGCCCGCGAGGTGAGCAGCGGCAGCACTTCGAGCGCGGCCTCCGCCGCGTCCGTGGCGCCCGCCCAGTCGCGGCGCTCCATCGCCGTACCCATCGCGGCCCGCGCGTTGTGGAAGCGCGCTGCCGTCGGCAGACCGGCCTCGGCCGCGCGGTCCCAGGGAAGTTCCGTCTCCTCCAGCCCGTAGCGGTCCATGCGCAGTTCCTCGTCGGACGCCTTGACCATCGCCGCCGCGCGGTCGACGTACACGCGCATCCGCGCCACCTCGGCGGCCGTCTCCGGAAACGGCGCGGCCTCCCGCGCCAGGGCGTCCGTCAGCCGGCTCGCCTCGGCCAGCAGCCTGTTCGCCTCCTGTGACGCCGCCGGGTCGCGGCGCCGGACCCCGATCTGGGCGAGCGCCATACCGCGCAGGGATGCGCACTGCACCCAGAGGTTCGAGGAGCCGGGAGCACGGTCCAGGGCCCAGCGCAGGGCGTCGCCGGCCCTGACGACGGTCGCCTCATCCTCGACGAAGGTGCCCAGGACGAGCCGCTGCTCCTCCACCGTGCAGAGCAGGCCGAGGTAGCGGGAACCCGAGGGCGACAGCGTGGCCAGCGCCTCGTCGCCCGCGTGGACCGCCTTTTCCAGGCTGTCCACGTCGCGTTCCGAGACGAATCCTGCCGACAGCACCAGCACCAGCACGTTCGCCGTCCAGCCACGCCGGCCCTCGTCGAGGCCGGGCTCCGCCAGGCGTGCCCGCAACTGCGACTCCGCGGCTTCCAGTTGGCGAGGGTCGAGCGGGGTGCCGCTCTTGCCGGTGAGCGCGCCGAGCACGGCCGCCGCCTCCGGCGGCAGCCCGGTCAGGTCCGCCGGCTGCGGCAGGCCCGCTTCCGGCGCGGGCCCCGGCGCCGGCGGCCAGGTCCACCGCACGCCCTGCGCGGGCGCGGCACCGTTGCTTCGCGGTCCCGGTACGGCTGCTCCCCCGACGCCCGCACCCCCGCCCGCGCCTCCGAAGCGCGCGCGGACGTCCTCCGGACCGGGGCCGGGGGAGGTGTAGCCGGGGCTGGGCAGCGGCGCGAAGACCTGGACCGGGGGAAGCGCCGTGGGGACCATCAGCGCGCCCAGGTGCGGACGCAACTTCCGCATCAGCCCTACGGTCTTGAACGGGAGCATCCTCATCAGCCGCGGCATCTCGGCGCAGGCGGCGCGCTTCTGGGCAATGTGCGGAAGCATCGGATGGCCAGGACCGAGATCCCGCTCCAGGTCGGCCAGGAGCGTGCCCGCGCGGGCGATGTCGTCGCGCGAGCCGGTGACGAAGGCCCGCGCGGCCAGCGCCGACGCCATGTTCACGGCATAGGTGCCGCCGTCGTCCGGCGGCCCGTCGGCCCTGAAGGCGTCCAAGTGCCCGACGACCGCGTCCATCGTCTCGCCGCGCAGGTCCCACGAGGCGGCCCCCAGCAGCGCCTGCGCCATGGCGAAGTGCGCCAGCCCGGACTCGTATCCGACGGACGTCGCGCCGTGGTCCCGCCGGTGCGCGATGGCGTCGAGCGCCGACTGCGCCGCCCGCACCCCGAGTTCTGCGGCGCTCCGGTCGTCCTGGTGGGCGCGGAACCAGACGGCGCTCACGGCCGCCGCCGTACTCGCCACCGTCCATGCCTCGACGTGGTCGACGGTGAGACCGTCGTACGCGGCGCGGCCCCGGTCCCAGGCGTCGGGGAGGGCGGCCGCGTCCCCTGATTCGAAGCGGAAGAGAGCGGCCTGCGCCAGCCGCAGCAGGAGGCTGCGGCGGGCCGCGTCGTCCGGCGGCAGCGCGTTCGCGAGCCGGACCGCCCCGTGCTCGACCGGCCGCACCGGCTCGCCGTAGCGCGGCAGCGGCTCCATCGGGTAGACCGCCGCGACCGCGACGGGGTCGTCGGCCGAACGCCCCTGGGTCTGCGCCCCCAGGTGGTGGTGGATGTCGCGGGACAGCCGGAAATCGTCGTGGCGCAGCGACAGGGTGCGCTCGGCCAGCCACAAGTCCAGTACCCAGCGCGGCCGTTGGGGGTGGTCTCGGGCGCCGGTGTCGAGCGCGGACTCCAGCAGCGCGACCGCCGCGACGGCGGCCGCCCGGCCGCCGTCGTTCCAGGACGCGCGCAACAGGCCCTGCGCGGCGGGCAGCAGCCGGTCCACCCCGCCCTCCGCAGCGGCCACCCACCGCTCCACCTCGGGTGACCAGGACGCCTCGCAGCGCGCCAGCATCCGTTCCACATCAGCTCGCGCGGTCGGCATCCGCCCAGTCTTCCCGACCCCCTCCGCCGGCGGGCCCGATCCCGGCGAAGCGGCCGCAAGTCCGGGTGTTTGCCGGAAAATCCGGGCGGCCTGGTATGCGGCAGGGGCGGGCGGCGCGCGGACTCCCGCGGACGGAATCTCCATGGCGCGAGCAGAGTCGGTGACCGAGACTGCGGAGGTGAGCGATCCGCGAAGAGTCCCGCCGAGCGGCCCTTCTGCATGCCCCCCGGCCGGCTCGACCTCCCGCGTCGAGGAACTGGTCAGGCGGCTGGACTGCGAGGCCGAAGTGTCCTACGAAGCCCGTGCGGAGCTGGTCGGGATCGGGGCGGAAGCCGTCCCCGCGATCATCGAAGGGCTGGACTCCCTCGGAGTCTTCGGTCAGTTGACCGCCATCGAGGTCTTCGACGAGGTCGCGGACCCGCGGTGCGGTCCCGCCCTGATCGGCCTGCTGGACAGCGACAATCCCGACGTCCGCGAGTGGTCGGCCCACACCCTGGGCGTCCTGGGCATCGGCGGCGCCGTCGAACCGCTGCGCCGCGCCCACCGTGCCTGCCAGGCGCGGGGGGACGCCCCGGATCTGGGCGAGCCGATCGCCATCCGCGGGGCCCTGACCAGCCTCGGCGCCCGTATCCCCGTCGTGCCCCCGCTCACCGCCCGCCTGCGGATCCCAGCGGGTGCCGTCGGCAGGATCGGCCCCTGCTGGCCTGCGGCACGGTACACCGAGGTCGTCAACGACCTCGCCGACCACGGCCAGTTGATCCTCTACGCGCAGTTCTGGCAGCAGACGCGCGAGCGGACGATCCGGGTCCCGGGCCCGGACTCCGACCGGTGGCCCGACTGGACGGCGCCCTGGAACGACCTGGTCGAGGAAGCCCGCACCTGGTCCCTGCTGGAGGCCCTGGACGCGCCCACGGGCGGCGACGTCCTCGTCTCGCCCGAGTGGATCGACAGCGCGGACCTCCGCCCCTGAAGCCGCCGCCGGACGATCGGCGTCGTCTCCGGGCGACCGGGTCCGACGCGACATACCCGACAGCCGCGCACTGCCCGGCGGCATCATGGGGATCCGACCGTGAAGGAGCGCCCATCATGAGACTCGTCCGCGACCCCGTCTTCGGCGAAGTGGACATCACGGCCTCGGCGGACGAGCTGACCCGCCTGGCAGGTGCCGTCGCCGACGGCGAGGGGCTGCTCAGCGCCTCGGACAATCCCGAGGGCGATGTCCTGGCAGGGCTCGAGGTGAGGAAGTCCTCCGGCCCCGGGGTGCTCGTCCGCCTCGATCCCGAGCGGCGCATCCTGGTGATCAGCGGCGACAGCGCCGGCAGGGCGGTGCTCGCCGGCAATCTGCGCGATGTGGCGTCCGCGGAGGAGGGACTCCACCTCCACATCGACTACTTCCCCGGGCACTACTACCTTGCCGAAGGCTCGGAATCGCTGGTGGTCAGCAGCCCGCACGGCGGCATGCCCGGCCGCTGAGCCGATCCTGCCGTTCTGCCGAACCCCGGCCGCGCAGCTTCGCGGTCGCCGCGCTAGCCGGCCGCGTAGGCCTTCAGCAGGAACAGCCAGATCTCGCTGACGGTGGGGAAGCAGGCGACGGCGTGCCGGAGGCGCTTGAGGGGGACCTCGCCCGCGACGGCGACCGTGGCGGAGTGCAGCAGTTCGCTGACGCCGGGGCCGACGAAGGTCACGCCGAGGATGACCTCGCGGTCGAGGTCGACGACCATACGGGCCCGGCCCTGGTAGCCGTCCGCGAACAGGTTGGCGCCCTGGACCGTGGCGAAGTCGACGTCGACCACCTTGGTCCTGTGGCCGGCCGCGGTCGCCTGCTCGGCGGACAGGCCGACCGCCGCGGCCTCGGGGTCGGTGAAGAAGACCTGCGGCACCGCGTGCTGGTCGGCGGTGGTGGCGTGGTCGCCCCAGGGCCCGTCGTCCAGCGGCCGCCCCTTGGCCCGGGCGCCGATGGCGTCGCCCGCCGTGCGGCCCTGGTACTTGCCCTGGTGGGTGAGCAGCGCGCGGTGGTTGACGTCGCCGAGGGCGTAGAGCCAGTCGCCCTCGACGCCCTCGACCAGGCAGGTCGCGTCGACGTCGAGCCACGACCCGGGGGTCAGCCCCACGGTGTCCAGGCCGATGTCGCCGGTGTGCGGCGTCCGCCCGGTGGCGAACATGACCTCGTCGGCCTCCAGTTCGGTCCCGTCGTCCAGGCTCAGCGTCACCGGGCCTGCCGGGTCGGGCCGGCTCAGTCCCGTCACCGAGACGCCGATGCGTACGTCGGCGCCGGCTTCCGTGAGCCCCTGGGCGACCATGTCGCCGACGAAGGGCTCCATGCGGGCCAGCAGCGGGCCGCGGGCCAGGACGGTGACCTGGGCGCCGAGCCGCTGCCACAGCGTCGCCATCTCCACGCCCACTCCGCCGCCGCCGACGATGGCGAGCCGGTCGGGCACCCGGCTGGAGTCGGTGCCCTTGCGGTTGGTCCAGGGGCGGGCCTCCGCCAGCCCCGGCACGTCGGGCAGGACCGGCCCGCTGCCGGTGGCGACGGCGACCGCGTGCCGTGCGGTCAGGACGCGGATCGCACCGTCGGCCGAGGTGACGGCCACCCGGCGGGGCCCGTCGAGCCTGGCGTGCCCGCGGTGGAGGTCGGCGCCGATGGACTTCACCCAGGCGGCCTGGCCCGAGTCGTCCCAGTCGGTGACGTAATGGTCACGGCGGGCGAAGACCCGGGCGGTGTCGATCTCCCCGGTGACGGCCTGCCGGGCACCGTCCACCCGGCGGACGTCCGCGACGGCGATCACCGGCCGCAGCAGGGCCTTGCTCGGCACGCACGCCCAGTACGAGCACTCACCGCCCACGAGCTCGCGTTCGGTCACGGCGACGGTCAGCCCGGCCGCCCGCGCCTGCTCCGCGACGTTCTGCCCGACGGGACCCGCCCCGAGCACGATCACGTCATAGGTGTCGTCCGGGTTGTTCTCCGATGAAGCGTTCATGCTTCCAGGGTTCCTCGCCGCCGCCCGATCGGCGACCGAAGCCCCGCCGCTGACAGCAGGCGGATCGCCTGCCTTCCTCTGACCTGCGACGGTCCGCGGCAGCGGGCAGCGGCAGCGGGCAGCGGCAGCGGTCCGCGGCAGCGGGCAGCGGCAGCAGGCAGCGGCAGCAGGCAGCGGCAGCAGGCAGCGGCAGCAGGCAGCGGCAGCGGGCAGCGGCAGCGGGCAGCGGCAGCAGGCAGCGGCAGCAGGCAGCGGCAGCAGGCAGCGGCAGCAGGCAGCGGCAGCAGGCAGCGGCAGCAGGCAGCGGCAGCAGGCAGCAGGCAGCAGGCAGCAGGCAGCAGGCAGCAGGCAGCGAACGAGCGTGACAGGGGCGACACTCGCGCGGCCCTGCGACGGCTGCCCGCCGGCCACCGGGACCGCCGAGCCGCTACCAGATCCCCGGCCCCCGCGGCGAGCGGCCAGCGGCGAGCGGCCACTCGCCGCGACCTGAGCCGGCCGGCGGCCGGCGCCGGCCCGAAAGAAATACGCTCCGTCGGTCGGCGGGCCGATTGCCCCGCCCGCCCTACGCCGGACGGCGGCGATCCCGCACCAGGACGGATATCCGCTCGGCGGCAGCGGCGGCGGCCTCGTGCTCCCAGACCCGCACGGACGCCCAACCCGCCTCTGCGAGACGGGAGTCGGTGTCACGGTCACGCGCGCGGTTCTTCTCGATCTTCTCGCGCCAGAAGTCGGCGTTGTTCCTCGGCCATGTCGAGTGCTCGGGGCAGCCGTGCCAGAAGCAGCCGTCGACGAAGACCGCGACACGGGCGGGCCCGAAAAGGATGTCCGCCTCGCGGCGCACGCCCTTGAGCGGCCTGCGGTGGACCCGGTAGCGGAGCCCTGCGGCATGCAGCGACCTGCGGAGGGCCATCTCGATGTCCGTGTCGCGGCTGCGCTGCCTGCTCATCCGGGCACGGATCGTCGGAGTGGTCTCCAGGGGGGCCATGAGCCCCATTCTGCCGCGCACGCCGCAGTGGGTTCCCGCCGAGCGGGTGAGCCCGGAGGAGCAGGCGCTCCGAGGCCCGGCGCGGGCGGGCGGTAGGTGTCGCGAAGCGACTGAATATCCGGGTAGGAGTGGATATGGTTGTCGGATGATGGGGGACTTACTCGAAGCGTTGCCCAGGGGAGACACCCGGCTGCTGCGTGAGTGGTTGGCGGCCCGCGGTGTGGAGCCGGAAAAGCTGTGGTGCCTGCCGCGGTGGAATGCGGAGGACGAGTCGGCCGGGGCGCCCTCGATGCGGCGGCGGGTCAGCCGGAGGGAACAGGCCGCCGACGAGCTGGCCGTCCAGGTGCCGAAGGTCACGGGCACCCCCGGCGGCGTCCCCTGCCTGCTGCTCTACCTGCGCTACGAGGTCGCCGAGGCCTGGGAGGTCTCCTACCACTTCGGCTTGCTGTGGGACACGCTGGGCGCGGCGGTCGACCACTTCGCCGCCCATCCGATGGCGGCGGATGACGACGAGGGGATCGCGGTGGCGTCGGCCCTGGCGCTGATCGAGAGCCTGGACGCGGAGATCCGCGCGGAGAACGCGCTGGCGTGCTCGGTGCCCGGCGCACTGGCACTGGCCGCCACCGCGGCCGCGGACAAGGCGGCCCTTGCGGCGGACCTGGCGGCACGGGTCGAACCGGCGATGCCGTGGTTCACCGCGTACGTCGTCGGGCTGGCCAGGGCGCGCGAGACCTACAACAGGGCGCTCGCCACCGCCGCCGGCGCCCTGGCGGACTTCCTCGACTCGGGCACTTCGCTGGCCCCGGCCATCGCCGCCCTGTCCGCTGCCGAGGAGCTGCTCGGGGGCGACCTGCGTGCGCGCAGCTGCCTCCAGGCCCACAGGTTCAGCCTGACCGCCCTGGCCGACGCCGGGACCCGGGGGTGGCTGCGAGTGGACCGCGGGAGGATCGCCTACCTCTACCCGTTCGCGATCCGGGGGAAGACGGCCTCCGACGTGGTGCTGACCGCGGCGCAGCAGGCGAAGGACTGGCTGCTGGGCGGCGCCCGGCCGGTGGAGGTGCACCAGTCCCTCAACCTCGACGACGTCTGGGACGGCTCCGACTCGCTGGGCCGCCGCTACGACGGCACCCACATCGGGCTGCCGGACGCGGTCATACGGCTCGACGGCGAGCGGATCCAGTCGGTCCGCGCGCAGTTGCGGCTGTCCGTCCTGGGCAACCACTGCGTGCGGTTCGAGGCGGATCTCGCCGGAGCCTCACCCGCCGACATCTACGCCATGACCCTGCGCGCCGCGCCGGAATCCGGCACCACGGAGATCGCGTTCGACGGCGTGGCGGCGGGCACCGCGGGGGCGGACCGCTGCCCGACCCGGCTGTCGGATCTGGCGGTCCGGCTCACGCAGGACCTGGGCGAGCGGCTGGGGGGAGCCGAGGCGGGAGTGCACGTGATCACCCGCCCGGGGATGTTCCGCCTGGTGATCTCGGTGAATGCCGCGTCCCAGGTGCGCCGTTCCGGGGGGCGTACCGAGGTGCGGGAGATCCGGGCCGCGCACGACCTCGCGAATCTCGTCGGCGGCCCGATACTGACCAATCCGGTCACCTTCCTGGTGGGCTCGATGGCGGAGTGGATCCGGTACGCGCCCGAGCACGGCCTGGCAAGGGACGCGCGCGTGCTCGCCGAGGAATGGCTGGTGTGCACGAGCAACACCACGCTGATAGCCGGGCTCGGGCTGCCCCTGTGGGGCACCGGCACCCGGGAGACGGTGGCGGAGTTCGTCGCTTCCCTCGAAGGCCTCCTCGCCGGCTGGTCGAGCGAACTCGCCGGGCACTACCAGAGCGTCAAGCGGCTCCAGGAACGCCTGCCCGGCCCGGAGGAGGCCCGCAGGACGACCGTCCAGGCCATGCGCGAGCTGGCCGACGACCTGGAGCGGGAGAAGATCCGGCTGCGTGACTTCGCGATCGAGACCAGGTCCGCGGTCGGCCTGATCCGCTCACCGTCGCTGGTCGCTTCGCCGGTTGCGGCCTCGATGCTGGCACTCCTCCTGGAGTGGTCCGACTTCGCGCGGCGGATCAGGGACCTGGAGGTGACCGTCGAGGAGGTTCTCGACGAGCGGCTGGCGCTGAGCATCGAGAAACTCGCCCGCCAACTCCAGGAGCAGGAGAGCGCGGTGGAGGCACGCAACGGGCAGCGCCAGCGGGCCAAACTGGACACGCTCCTCGCCGTGATCGCCGCCATCGGCCTGTCCGGGCTCGGCCAGATCCTCCAGGGCGGCTACGGCTTCGGAGAGCAGGGCTCGCTGGTCACCATCTCGGCCATCGTGGTCCTGTCCGTGATCATCGGCGGCTTCTTCTGGTGGTCGGCCGGCGGGCACCAGGGGGGCCGCCCGGGCGGCACGCGCTGAGGCCCTGCCGTCGGCGGCTGTTCGCATCCAGGTCACCCGCGCCTCCCCGCAGATGACACCGCCTCAGGCGTAGCATCGGGGCATGGCTGGTCAGGCGGCGTGGTGACGATGACGATCCGCGTCGTCCATGTGCGGGACAACGGTCCGCTCCTTGAGTCGCTCTACACGGATGTCCTCTCCCCGTCCTTCCCACCGGACGAGCTGGAGACCGCCGAGTGGTTGCGGTCGGGCGTGGCGGACGGCACCCTGCTCGTCGCGGCCGCGGTCGACCAGGGCGGGTCGGCCGTCGGGGCGGCGATCGGCCAGTGGTCCCCCGGGGCGCGTACCCTCCTGCTGGTCTACCTCGCGGTGCTGCCCGGCAGCCGGAGCGGGGGAACGGGCGGGCTCCTGCTCGGCGAGGTCACCGGCACCTGGCAGCAGCGCCTCCGGCCCCGCGCGACCTTCGCCGAGATCGAGCACCCCCTCGCCAACTCGGCCAGCACGGCCCACGGCGACCCCGCCGCCCGGCTGCGCTTCTACGCGCGGCACGGTGCCAGGGCGCTGGACATCCCCTACTTCCAGCCCTCGCTGCGCCCCGGCTCGGCGCGCGTGTACGGGATGCTGCTGACCGTCCTCTTCCTTGCGCCGGAGTGCGCGGGGGCCGGCGCAGGGACCGTCGCACCGGATGTCGTACGCGCGTTCCTCGACGAGAGCTACCAGGAGGCCGCCCCCGGCGACGACCCCGCTTCCCTCGCGCTGCGGCACGCGCTGGACCGCCCGGAGGGCGTCCCGCTGCTGCCGCTGACCGAGCCGGGCGCGCTGCCGATCTCCCGGCCGGGGTGAGCGGGTCCGCATGTCGGAGGGTGACGCTTCTTCCGCCACCCTGCCGTCGGCCGCGCTCAGGGGCGACGGCAACCGGCGAAGCCGGTCCTCACGCACTCCCCGCGGTCGCCGCGTCGGCCAGGCGGGCGCGGATGGAGGCGAGGGTGGTCTCCCCGTCGGCCTGGTCCACGCCGAGGCGGCCGAGGATTTCCAGGGCGTGTTGCCAGTGCGTGCGGGCCTGGTCGTGCCGGCCCAGGGCCTCATGGGCATGAGCGAGGCCGTCGTGGGCGCGTGCCTGGTCCTCAGGGTGGTCGAGTTCGATGGCGAGTGCGAGAGCCCGCTCGTGGTGGGTGAGGGCGACGTCCGGGTGGCCGATGGCCTGCTCCAGTCGACCCAGGCCCTGCCACGCTTCGAACTGCCAGTTGCGGGCGCCGCTTTCGTGGGCGATGTCGTGCAACCTCTGGTACAGCTCTGCGGTCTGCTCGTACCGGCCCTGCGCGAGGTTCACGTGGCCGAGGCCGACCAACGCGTTCAACTCGCCGCTGATATGCCCGGTCTTACGGCCGAGCCGCAGGGCCTTCTCGTAGCAGTCGGTGGCCTTCTCGTACCGGCCCTGCGCGACGTGGATATGGCCGAGGCCGACCAGCGCGTTCAACTCGCCGCTGATGTGCCCGGTCTTACGGCCGAGCGGCAGAGCCCGCTCGTAGCAGTCGGTGGCCCGGTCGTACCGGCCCAACAGGCGATGGATATGGCCGAGTCCCGCCAAAGCGTCCAGTTCGGCCGCGTGGTTGCCGGTGGCGCGGGCGAGTCGCAGGGCCTGCTCGTAGTGGTCCGTGGCCTGCTCGTACCGGCCCTGCGCGAGGTGGAGGAGGCCGAGGCCGACCAGCGCGGTCGGCTCACTGATCCGGTTGCCGGTGGCGCGGGCCAGCCGCAGGGCCTGCTGGTGGCGGTCGCCGGCCTGGTCGTAGCGGCCCAGATGCCAGTAGATCTTGCCGAGGCCCGCCAGGGCACCCAGTTCGGCTCCGCGATGGCCGGTCGCACGGGCGGTGGCCAACGCCCGCTCGTGGAGCGCCTCGGCGTCGTGGTAGCGACCGCGGGTGTAAAGGTGCCGGGACACGATGGTGGCCAGCTGCAACAGGTACTCCGGCCTGTCGTGTTCTGCGGCGTACCTCGCGGCGGCCAGCAGGGTGTGCCACTCGTCGTCCAACCAGCTCAGTGCCGCCGCCGGATCAGGCAGGTGAGGGCAGGGGGTGTGCGCGGCGGGGACCTGCGGACGCTGTCCACGGTCGTACGGATGAGCGGCGTCCATGGCCACCGCCGCGGTGTGCCGGTAATAGTCGAGCAGCCTGTCCAGCGCCCTGCGCGCGTCGGCCTCGTCCTCGTCCTCGGTCGCGGTGCGGACCGCGTGCGCACGGGCCAGGTCGTGGAAACGGTAACGGCCCGGGACGGGCTCCTGCAGCAGATGGGCCTCCAGCAGTTGTTCCAGCGTCCGGCCCGTTTCCTGTACACCGGCGTCCAGCAGCGCGGCCGCCGCGTACCGGTCGACGTCAGGACCGAGGTGCAGGCCCAGCCGCCGGTAGGCGCGCCGCAGGTCGGTACTGAGGTCCTGGTAGGACAGGTCGAGCGTGGCGGTGACGCTTCGCTGCCCGGCCGTCAGCTCGACGAGCAGGTGCTGCCGGTCGCGGAGCCGCCCCACCAGGTGCTCCAGATCCCAGGTGGGGTGCGACCGCAGCCGGGCGGCGGCGATCCAGATCGCCAGCGGCAGGCGGCCGCACAGCTCGACCAATTCGGCTGCCAGATCCGGTCGTTGGCCGGTCAGCCGGTGCTCACCGGCGGCCTGGCGCAGCAGCGCGACGGCGTCGGACGGCGGCAGGACGTCAAGCGACAGGGTCTGGGCGTGGTCGAGACCGGACAGCCGGCGCCGGCTGGTGATCAGTACGAGGCAGCCGGAAGCCCCGGGCAGCAGCGGCGTCACCTGGGCCTCGGTGACGGCGTTGTCCAGCACGATCAGTAGGCGCTGGTCGGCCAGCAGGCTGCGGTACAGCCCGGCACGCTGGTCGACGTCGGCCGGGATCCGCTCGTCCGCAACCCCGAGCGAGCGAAGCATCCAGCCCAGCGCCTCGCCCGGCTCGACCGGCACCACCCCGTCGGTGTACCCGTGCAGGTCGATGAACAACTGCCCGTCGGGATACCGGTGGGCCATCCGGTGCGCCGCCTGCACGGCCAGCGCGGTCTTGCCCACGCCTGCCATGCCGTCGATCGCGGTGATGACCACCGTGGACGTGTCGTGCAGGCTGCCCAGGTCGGCCAGCTCCTCCATCCGACCGGTCAACAGCCGGGGCGGCGCCGGCAGTTGCCTCGGCACGGGGTACGCGGGTCCGGGCGGGTCGGGCGCGGTCCGGCCATCGGCCGGGTGGGCGCCGGCGGCGGTGATCTCCTGCCGCAGCACCCTGCCTTGAGCCGCGGCCAGTTCCGCGCCGGGGTCTATGCCCAGGTCGTCGGCCAGCCGCCGCCGGATGCTGTCATACGCCGTCAGCGCGTCGGCTTGCAGGCCTGCGCCGGCCAGCGCCGTGATCAGCCGGGCATGCAGGGGTTCATGCAGCGGATGCGCGGCGGCCAGCGCCCGCAGCAGGGGAAGTGCCCGCCCGTACCCGCCCGACAGCGCGGCGAGGTCGGCGTACCGCAGCGCGACCGCCACCTGCTCATCCACCAGCGCGGTGGCCAGTGGGTGCGCAGACATCTCGGGCACATCGGCCAGCGGAGCGCCGCGCCACAGCCCCAACGCCCGCTCCAGCAGCACCAGTGCGTCCGGTGTCTCAGCCCGGCGCGCCGCACCGACCAGCCCGCGGAACTCGCCCACATCCGACTGCTGCTCGGACAGCGCCAGCCGGTAGCCGCCCGCGCCCAGGTTCAGTACGGCGCCGGGAGCCCGACCCGACCTCGCCGGATCGAGGGCCGAGCGCAAGCGTGACACGTAGGTCTGAAGGAGTTGGTGGGCATCGGGGGGCGGGTGGTCACCCCACAGCAGGTCGACGAGTTCGTGCACCGGCACCGTGGCGTTGGCGCTCAACGCCAGCCGGGCCAGGACCAGGCGACGCCCGCCGCGCCCCGGTGCGACCTCAGTCGTTCCGCGACGCAGCGTCAGCGGCCCGAGCAGTCCGACCCGCACCATGCCCTGCTGCTCGGCGGCCTCCGCGTGCTCCCGTACCGCCTCCTCCGCGACGGCGGCATGACGCAGCGCGGCCGCTTCGGGCCCGTCGAGCCCGAGCGCCGTGGCCAACGCCCGCACCGAGGGCGGCTGGGGCTGCCGGGTGCGGCCCTGCTCCAGGTCACGCACGGTGGTCACGCCGAGTCCTGCCCGCTCGGCCAGCTCCCGCTGGCTGAGCCCGACTCGCCGCCGGTGCCCGCGCAATTGCGCCCCGAACGACATCAACCCTTCGTTCGCCATCACGCCCCCCTCGTCGCCAAGCGACGGCTCAGGATACCGGCCTGCTACCGGCAGCGGCCCGGGTCACGTCCGCTGGAGTGGTGTATCGACGGCCACTCGGTGATCTTGTTGCGAGGCTATGCGGTGAGTTCGGTGGGCAGGGCGGTTTCGTCGGTG
>NZ_JBICTO010000008.1:0-319748 GCF_043197715.1 Streptomyces sp. NPDC049040 | reverse complement strand
CTTTTGGCACGCTGTTGAGTTCTCAAGGAACGGAAGCTTCCTTCGAGACCGTTTCACCGGCCCCTCCGGGCTTTCCCTTCGTTGTGTTCCCGACTCTAGCAGAAGCTATTCGGTCGGAATTACCACCCGCCGTTCGGGGACACGAATGCCCCGCACGAGATTTCTCCCGGCTCGGCTGAGGTGTCTTCGTCTGGCGAAGTAGTAAGGAACCACGTCGATCACGTCCGGATGTCCGGTTCGCGACAACCGTTCAAATCTACCTCCCAGCCCCGCAGGGGTCAAATCAGGGGAAGGTCGAGGGAGGGGTGTCGAGCTCCTCGAGCTCGATGCCCGGGGCGGCGAGGACCACGTCCCCGGCCAGATGGACCTCGTGCTGGTCTCCGGTGGCCAGGTCGCTCACCACGAAGTTATCCACAGGCAGAAAACCGCTGTCGGCCGGATGTGCTGTCCTGGAGACCAGGGACCACGACTGGTCCACGGTGAGGGGCGCGAGCACGGGGGGCCGGAATGAGACGAGGCGTACGCGGGTGGCGGGGCCGCCGGGTTCGAGGCGGAGGAGTCTCGCTGTGGCGACGAGGAAGGCGGGCGAAGCCCCGGTGAAGGCGTGTGCGGGGGCGTTGCCCTCCTGGGCCAGTTCGCCGGTGGGGTCGGTGCGGACCCAGGTGACGCCTTCGAGGGCCGCTCCCCGCACCTGCCAGGCGCCGGCGTGGAGTTCGAGGCGGATGGGGCGGCCCCGTTCATCGATGGTCAGGTCCACGGAGCCGGCGTGGTCACCACCGGGCGCGGTGGTCCTGGCCGTGTAGCGCCAGCCGGAGGGGCCGGTGGCGCAGTGGAAGTGTTCTTCTCCCAGGGGGGTGTGGTCATGGGTGTCGTGGAGCGAGTATCGGCCGCGGGGCATGGTGGGTTCTCAGGATCTGGCGAGGCCCCCGCCTCGACGGGGAGACGGGGGCCTGCGCGGTTCGGTCCGGCCCCTGCGGGCCGGTCAGCGGGGAGCCGGGGCTCAGTAGCGGTAGTGGTCGGACTTGTAGGGGCCTTCGACCTTGACTCCGATGTACGAGGCCTGCTCGGGGCGCAGCGTGGTGAGCCTGACGCCGAGCGCATCGAGGTGGAGGCGGGCGACCTTCTCGTCGAGGTGCTTGGGCAGCACGTAGACGCCGATCGGGTATTCCTCGGGCTTGGTGAAGAGCTCGACCTGCGCCAGCGTCTGGTCCGTGAAGGAGTTGGACATGACGAAGGAGGGGTGACCGGTGGCGTTGCCGAGGTTGAGCAGCCGGCCCTCGGACAGCACGATCAGCACCTTGCCGTCGGTGAAGGTCCAGGTGTGGACTTGGGGCTTGACCTCGTCCTTGACGATGCCGGGGATCTTCGCGAGGCCGGCCATGTCGATCTCGTTGTCGAAGTGGCCGATGTTCCCGACGATCGCCTGGTGCTTCATCCTGGCCATGTCGGACGCCATGATGATGTCGCGGTTGCCGGTGGTGGTGACGAAGATGTCCGCCGTCTCCACCACGTCGTCCAGGGTGGCGACCTGGTAGCCGTCCATCGCCGCCTGGAGCGCGCAGATCGGGTCGATCTCGGTGATGATCACGCGGGCGCCCTGGCCGCGCAGGGACTCGGCGCAGCCCTTGCCGACGTCGCCGTAGCCGCAGACGACGGCGACCTTGCCGCCGATGAGGACATCGGTGGCGCGGTTGATGCCGTCGATGAGGGAGTGCCGGCAGCCGTATTTGTTGTCGAACTTCGACTTGGTCACCGCGTCGTTGACGTTGATCGCCGGGAAGAGCAGCGTGCCTTCCTGCTGCATCTCGTAGAGGCGGTGGACGCCGGTGGTGGTCTCCTCGGTGACCCCGCGGATCTCGGAGGCGACCTGGGTCCACTTCTGCGGGCTCGCAGCAACGGTGCGGCGCAGCAGCTCCAGGAAGACGCCGTACTCCTCGCTGTCCTCCGCGGCGGTGGCGGGCACCGCGCCGGCCTTCTCGAACTCGACGCCCTTGTGGACGAGCATCGTGGCGTCGCCGCCGTCGTCCAGGATCATGTTCGGGCCGCCGGTGGCGCTGTCGGGCCAGGTGAGGGCCTGTTCCGTGCACCACCAGTACTCTTCGAGGCTTTCGCCCTTCCAGGCGAAGACCGGGACGCCCTTGGGGTCATCGGGGGTGCCGTCGGGGCCGACGGCGATGGCGGCCGCCGCGTGGTCCTGGGTGGAGAAGATGTTGCAGGACGCCCAGCGGACCTCGGCGCCGAGGGCGACCAGAGTCTCGATGAGGACGGCGGTCTGGACGGTCATGTGCAGCGAGCCGGTGATACGGGCCCCGGCCAGCGGCTGGGTCTGCGCGTATTCGGTACGCAGCGACATCAGGCCGGGCATCTCGTGCTCGGCGAGGGTGATCTCCTTGCGGCCGAAGGCGGCAAGGGAGAGGTCCGCGACCTTGAAGTCGGTGGCGGTAGTGGTCATGCGGGCTGCTCCTCGGTGCGATCGAGGTGGACGGGGATCGGGCGCGGCCACAGGGCGGCAGCGGGTGCGGCTGTGTGCGGGCGCACCTGTCCCCTTGCGGCAGCGCAAACCGTCGGAGGCCCTCTCTCCCTCGGTCGGCCACCCTTGGGTGACCGCCCGACCGCCATCAGCAGCGACGTCTGGCTGGGTACGAATCTACACCGGTCCGCCGAGCGGCCGCAGTCCCTCCGGTCAGCGGCCGCCGGGCGTCTGGTCGGGGTCGGGGCCCGCCGCGGCCGCCGCCTCGCTGTAGATGTCGGGTTCGAGGTAGATGACCCGGGCGAAGGGTTCGGCGGCGCGGATGCGCTCCTCGGCGGCGTCGATGGCGCGGGCGACCTCGGTGGCGGTGTCGTCGTGCCTGACCGCGATCTTGGCGGCGACCAGGAGTTCTTCAGGGCCGAGGTGGAGGGTGCGCATGTGGATGATGCCGGTGACGGTGTCCCCGTCGACCACGGCGGCGCGGATCCGGGCGAGGGAGTCCGCGCCGGCGCCCTCGCCCAGCAGCAGGGACTTCGTCTCGGCGGCGAGGACCAGGGCGATGCAGATGAGGAGGGTGCCGATGCACAGGGTGCCGATGCCGTCCCAGACCCCGCTGTCGGTGGCCAGTGCGATACCGACGCCGAGCAGCGCCAGGACGAGGCCGATCAGGGCGCCGAAGTCCTCCAGCAGGACGACCGGGAGTTCCGGCGCCTTGGCTCGGCGGATGAACTCGGTCCAGGACAGGGTGCCGCGGGTGTGGTTGGACTCCTTGATCGCGGTGCGGAAGGAGAAGCCCTCGGCGACGATGGCGAAGATCAGGACGCCGACCGGCCAGTACCAGTGGTCGATGGCGTGCGGGTGCCGGATCTTCTCGTAGCCCTCGTAGAGGGCGAACATGCCGCCGACCGAGAAGAGCACGATCGAGACGAGGAAGGCATAGACATAGCGCTCCCTGCCGTAGCCGAAGGGGTGCTCCTCGTTGGCGGCCCGCTTGGCCTTCTTGCCGCCGATGAGGAGGAGTCCCTGGTTGCCGGAGTCGGCGAGGGAGTGCACGCCTTCCGCGAGCATCGAGGAGGAGCCGCTGAACGCGAACGCCACGAACTTCGCCGCGGCGATGGCGAGGTTGGCGCTCAGTGCCGCGACGATCGCTCGGGTTCCGCCTGAGGCGCTCATGTGTGCTGGGTGTCCCTTCCGTCGGCCCTGGCGGCTGCCTCGCCGTGACGGGCGTTGCGGACGGACATTCTTGCAGCCCGTGTCGCGGTCGGTGCGTCAGGCCGCCACGGTGGCACGGAAGACGGTGCCCTCGCCGGTGAGTTCGGTGCGTTCAGCGGCCGGGATCCAGCAGGATTCGCCGCGGTCGAGGGTCAGCTCGGAGCCGTCCTGGGCGCGCAGCCGGGCCTGTCCCGCGGTGCAGAGCAGGATCTGCGGGGTGCCGCCGTCGAGGGTGCGCGGGTCGGAACCGGGGGCGAGGACGTACCGGGAGAGCCGGAATTCGTCGATGGGGGCCGCGTAGAGCTCCTCGCCGTCGGGTGCGGCCTCGGGGCGGAGCACTCCGGGGTCGTCGGCTTCGAACCGGACGATGCGCAGGAGTTCTGGCACGTCGATGTGCTTGGGGGTGAGGCCGCAGCGCAGCACGTTGTCGGAGTTGGCCATGATCTCGACGCCGAGGCCGTCGAGGTAGGCGTGCGGGACGCCGGCGCCCAGGTAGAGGGCTTCGCCGGGCTGGAGCCGTACGTGGTTGAGCAGCATGGCGGCGATGACGCCGCGGTCGCCGGGGAAGCTGCGGGCGGCCTTGGCGTAGGCGGCGTAGGCGGCGGCGTGCGGGGTGCCGGGGGTGGCTGCCAGCCGGTCGGCGGCCTCGGTGGCGGCGTGGACGGTCTCGGCCATCGCCTCGGGTTCCGCGCCGAGGACGGCGGCGAGGACTTCGCGCAGCGCACGGTCCTCGGGGTGGGCGCGCAGGATGTCGGCGTAGGGGGCGAGTGCCCCGACGCCGAGGGCGTCGATGAGTTCGGCCGCCTCCGCGGGCCGGCGGAATCCGCACAGCCCGTCGAAGGGGGACAGTGCCACCAGCATCTCGGGCTTGTGGTTGGCGTCCTTGTAGTTGCGGTCCGGGGCGTCGAGCGGGACGCCGCGGGCTTCCTCGTCGGCGTATCCCGCCTTGGCCTGGGCGAGGTCGGGGTGGACCTGCACGGACAGCGGGGCGCCGGAGGCGAGCACTTTGAGCAGGAAGGGGAGCCGGGGCCCGAAGCGCTTGACGGTGGCGTCGCCGAGTTCCGCGGTGGGGTCGGCGTCGATGAGGGTGTCGAGCGGGACGGGTCCTTGGCCGCGGTCGACGCGGGAGGGTGCGCCGGGGTGGGCGCCCATCCACAGTTCGGCCTGGGGTTCGCCGGTGGGCGCGGTGCCCAGCAGTCCGGGGATGGCGGTGGTGGAGCCCCAGGCGTACGGGCGGACGGTGTTCAGGAGGCGGTTCATGCCGGTCAGGTTCTCTCGGTCGAAGCGACGGCCAGGTAGGCGGCGGCGAAGTCGGTGAGGGCGAGGAGTGCGGCCGCGATGTGCAGGTCGCTGCCGCCGGGGGCGGCGATCTCGCTGAGCGGGGTGTCGTGCGCGTAGGCCTGCTCGCGGGCGGCGGGCGCCGCGGAGCCCGGCTGGTCGGGGGCTTCCTGGAGCAGCACTATGCGCAGCCGCAGCCCGTCGGACTCCTCGACGCGGTCGCGGAAGAAGTCATCGGGGTCCGCGCTGAGGGCGTGCGCGCCTGCCTGGAGCGGGCCGTGGACGGTGAGGGCGGTGGGCAGTTCCGCGCTCAGTGCCGGGCGGCCGGCCCTGGTGGCGAGGACGGTGACGAAGCGGCGGGCGGCGGCGGCCGCGATCCGGCCCTGGCTCCACAGCAGCGGGAGGGCGTCGTCGAGTTCGGCGGCGAGGGTCTTGGCGGGGTTGGTGTAGGTGGCGATGGCGGGGCCGCAGCGGGCGGCGACCTCGTCCAGGGTGTCGGCGAGTTCCTGGAGTTCGCCGGCCGGGGCGCTGATCAGGCCGAGCCGGTCGGTGAGGGCGAGCAGGGGGGTGAGCAGTGCCCAGAAGGCGCCGGTGTCGGCGGCCGGGTCGGACGCGGTGTCGGGCCGCCAGTTGCCTTCCGCGCCGGTGAAGGGCAGGGCGAGGCCGCGGACCTGTGCGACCGACTCGGCCAGCGGCGCCTTGGGCGGGGAGACGGCGGCGGCGGTGCAGCCGCGGCGGTAGGCCTGTTCGACCAGGTCGATGAGGCCCTGCTCGGTGCCGAGCGGGGAGATCAGCAGCAGGAGGTCGAGGGATCCCGCCCAGCCGGGCAGTGTCCAGCGGGCTTCCTGCGGGGTGGGGCCGGTCGAGGTGAGCGCTTCGACGGGGCAGCTGCCGGAGCCGAGCGCGGTGAGCAGGTCGGCCACCGCGGCGGCGTCGGGCCCGCTGCCGGCCACCAGGACGGTGCGGGGCCTGCCGTCGGGTTGCAGGGCTGACACGCCCGCCTCCTCGGCGAGCCGCAGGGCGGTGCGTACCCGGGCGCCGGACGCGGCGACCGCGCGGAGCAGGCCGCGGGTGTCGGCGCGGGCAAGCCCTTCTGGGTCCTCCAGCAGCGACTCGTCGAACAATGCGACCTCCGGGTCGAGATGTCGTGACGCGGCCGGACGGAGTCCGGGTGCGGGGTTCCGGGTGCGCCGGCGGCGGGTCAGCCGGGGCGGCGGGCCTCGTCCACCAGGAGCACGGGGATGTCGTCCCTGACCGGGTAGGCCAGGCCGCAGCTGTCGGAGGTGCAGACGAGCTCGGCGGCGTCCACGTCCTCGCGGAGTGCGGCGTGGCAGGCCGGGCAGGCGAGGATCTCCAGAAGGCTGGCTTCGACGAGCGGCATGTGCGGTGTCCTCCGGGCGGTGTGCGGCGGGCGGGTGCCGGCCGGGCGGGTGGCCCCGGCCTGTGCCCGCCAGCCTATCTCCGCGCCCCGCGCCGGGGCACGGGCCGGGGCGCGAGGCCGGGGGCATGGACCTGGCACATGCCCTGGCCGGGCATCCCGTGGTCGCGGCGGTCAGTCGCGGACGAGTGCGAGCACCCGGTCCCGGATGCGGGCGACGGCGGCGGCGTCCGCTGCCTCGACGTTGAGCCGCAGCAGCGGTTCGGTGTTGGAGGCCCGCAGGTTGAACCACCAGTCCGCGGAGCTGACGGTGAGCCCGTCGAGTTCGTCGAAGGCGACGCCCTCCTCTGCGGCGAAGGCCGCGCGGACGGCGGCGGTGCGGCCTGCCTGGTCGGTGACGGTGCTGTTGATCTCGCCGGAGGAGGCGTAGCGGTCGTAGCCGGCGACGAGTTCCGACAGCGGGGCGTCCTGCCCGCCGAGGGCGGCGAGCAGGTGCAGCGCGGCGAGCATGCCGGTGTCGGCGTTCCAGAAGTCGCGGAAGTAGTAGTGCGCGGAGTGCTCGCCGCCGAAGACCGCGCCGGAGGCGGCCATCTCCTGCTTGATGAAGGAGTGGCCGACCCGGGTGCGTACCGGGACGCCGCCGTGCTCCCTGACGACCTCGGGCACGCAGCGGGAGGTGATCAGGTTGTGGATGATCGTGGCGCCGGGGTGGGCGGCCAGTTCGCGGGCGGCGACCAGGGCGGTGACCGCGGAGGGGGACACCCCTTCGCCGCGCTCGTCGACGGCGAAGCAGCGGTCGGCGTCGCCGTCGAAGGCCAGGCCGAGGTCGGCGCCGGTCTCGATGACGCGGGCCTGGAGGTCGACCAGGTTCTTCGGGTCGAGCGGGTTGGCCTCGTGGTTGGGGAAGGTGCCGTCGAGTTCGAAGTACATCGGCACCAGGTCGACCGGCAGGCCGGCCAGCACGGTCGGCACGGTGTGGCCGCCCATGCCGTTGCCCGCGTCGACCACGACCTTCAGCGGCCGCATGCCCGACAGGTCGACGAGCGAGCGCAGGCAATCGGCGTAGTCGCCGAGCACGTCGCGGTCGGTGATGGCGCCGAGGACCTCCGCGCCGGCGGGCACACCGGTCTCGAGCCATTTCTCGGCGAGCGCGCGGATGTCGGCGAGGCCGGTGTCCTGGCCGACGGGTGCGGCGCCGGCACGGCACATCTTGATGCCGTTGTACTCGGCCGGGTTGTGACTGGCGGTGAACATGGCGCCCGGCAGGCCGAGCCGCCCGCTGGCGAAGTACAGCTCGTCGGTGGAGCACAGCCCGATGCGGGTGACGTCGGCTCCGCGGGAGGCGGCGCCGCGCGCGAAGGCGTCGGACAGGGCGGGGGAGGAAGGGCGCATGTCGTGCCCGATGACGACCGCGTCGGCGCCGGTGACGGTGACGAAGGCCGCGCCGAAGATCTCGGCGAGCGGGATGTCCCACTGGTCGGGTACGACTCCGCGCACGTCGTAGGCCTTGACCAGCTGCGACAAATCGGCCACTGCACACCTCTGCGGTACGGGGTCCCGTGCTCTGCGGGGTCCCGGAATTCGGACGGTACGGCGCGGCGGTGTGCCGCGGTGGCCACAACCTACCCCGGCGGGCAGGGGCCGGTTCCGCACGGGGCGGAGGGGGCCGGGAGGGGAGGGGCGGGGTGTCCTACTCGGGCGAGCGGAGTACCCGCAGGTGGCCGCGCCTGGCGACTTCGAGCGGGTCGATGTCGCGGGCTCCGGGCCGGGTGCGCTCCTGCGGGCGGGCGGCCTCGCGTACCGCGTTGGCCAGCGCCTCCAGGTCGTCGCCGCTCGGCCGCACGGGGCCGGTGTCGACGGCGAGCCTGACGACCTCCCAGCCGCGGGGCGCGGTCAGCCGCTCCGAGTGCTCGGAGCACAGGTCGTAGCAGTGCGGTTCCGCGTAGGTGGCGAGGGGGCCGAGGACGGCCGTGGAGTCCGCGTAGACGTACGTCAGCGTCGCTACGGCGGGGCGGCCGCAAGCGGTGCGCGAACAGCGACGTACAGGGCTCACGAGGTTGGACGGTACCGCACTCTTGAGCGGGCCGCGACGACTCTCCCCAGGCTCACCCGGTCGTGTCGTCGCGCCGCCGCTTCCGGGCCCCGCGCCGCCGCCACGGCGCGGACCTGCGGCGATATCGGCGAGGCCGGAGGTACGTACCAAAGCGGCGGCGGGCGGTCATGACGGCGGCACGTGACGGGTTCGATCGCCGGGTGGCGCGAATGCGCCGCTTCTGTGGCCTGATGCGGTCTGATTCCCGGCGCCGTATGACGATAAGGGGGCGGCGTCGACTCGGATCGCGACACGGCGGGGGGCTGGGGCTAGGCTCACGCTGATGGACAGTTCGGCGCCACCTCCCTCCGACCCGCGTCCGCGGCACCGTGACCGGCACGGCCGTGGCATGCGCGGCCCCATCGCGCCACCGCAGGTACCGCTCGCGGTCAGCCGCGCCGATGCCTTCGACGACCTGGTCAGGGACGCGGCGGACCGCCTCGAGCGGCGCTGGCCGCAGCTGGCCGACGTGGAGTTCGCGGTGCAGGAGGTGCCCTGGCCGCAGGATTCCGCGGCCGACGGCGACGCGGTGCCGCTGGGGCGGCTGGTGGGCGCGGACAAGGGCCGGCCGAGCCGGATCGTGGTCTACCGGCGGCCGGTCGAGATCCGCGCCAAGAGCCGCGACGAGCGGGCGCTGCTGGTCCATGAGGTGGTGGTCGAGCAGGTCGCGGAGCTCCTGGGGCTGTCTCCCGAGAACGTCGACCCGAAGTACGGCGAGGACTGAGGCCCCCAGGGCCGCGCCCCGACGGCGCCCGCCCCGGCCGGGGGGCGCCGTCCGCCGCCGCTACTTGTCGAGGATGGCGAGGTCGGAGGCGGCCTGCGGCACCTCGACCATGCCCCGGTCGTCGGGCAGCGGCTGGATGGTGAACATCGGGATGCCGCCCAGCGGCAGCGCGAGCGTCCGCGAGGCGTAGAGGGTGCCGCCGGAGAGGCGTTCCACCGTCACCGCGTAGCCGCCCTTGCCCGGGGCGGGCGACTGCGGCTGGAGGGAGAGGGTCGAGCCCGCCTTGACGATGACGGTCCTGCTCACCGGGGAGCCGCCGGACGGGCCGGGCGACGAGGTGACCTTGACCCTGGTCTCCTTGCCGACGGCCATCAGGGCCAGCGTCGAGGCCTTGTCGCGGTTGTCCGCGACGGTGGCCCTGGTGTCGATCGCCGGGGTGGCGGGCAGGAAGGCCATCTCCTGCTTGGCGCCCTTGCCGCGGGTGATGCGCAGTCCCGCCACGACCGGTACGGCAGGATGCACGGTGCTCGATCCGATGACCAGCGAGCCGGGCTCGCCCTTGGTGATGTCGCCGAGGTCGGCGGTGGCCGTCATCCCCGCCTTGACGTGCAGCGACTCGTGGCCGGCCGGGGCGATGAGACCGGTCGAGGTGGCGAGCTTGAGCGTCAGGTCGGCGTCGTCGGAGCCGGTCGCGTAGGCCACCAGGTGCACCGAGGTGGCGTCGGCCGGGATGCCGGGCATGACGAGCGAGGTCGCCGGATCCGCTGCGGGCGGCAGCCAGTCCGTGCCGGTCTTGGCGTCGGTGGCCTGCACGGCGGCGCCGACCCGGCCGCTGCGCACCACGACGTGCACGGTCAGGTCGGCGACCTTGTCGGCGACCAGCGTGGACAGCAGCACCGGCTTGGACCCCTTGCCGGGGACCGTGATGCCGTCGCCCGTCGACGCCTTGAGCACGCCGTCCTTGCCGTACAGCTCGATGTCCACGACCGCCGGCGCCTCGTCGGGGTCCACCAGGTGCAGGTAGTCCTGGCGGCCGGTCGCGGTGCTGGCGCCGGGGAACCAGAATTCGCTGTCCGGGGTGACGCAGGAGGTGCCGAGCAGGCCGCGGCCCGGACCCGAGTCCACCACGGTGGTCTGCCCGACCGTCCAGCCGGGTGCCAGCGGCCCGTCGGCGGTGCCGACGAGGGCGGGCGCCTCTGGCTTGTCCGTGGCGTAGGTGACGGCCTTGCCGGGCTGCTTGAGCGGCGCGAGCGGCTTGGCCTTGTCGGCGGCGGGGACCAGCTGCGCGCTGCCCGTGCCGTCGGTGCCGTCGCCCGCCGACAAGGGGGTGAAGGACGTGTAGGTGGTGTTGGCGAATTCCGACGGCGAGGGCGCCGGGCACACCACGGTGCTGCGCTGCACGGGGAGCCTGGTCACCGCGCCCTTGGGGGCGGCGGCCGAGTCGCTGCCGCCGTTCAGGGAGGCGGCACCGGTCAGGACGGCGAGCACGACGACGGCGCCGCCCAGGGAGAGGGTGCTGCGGTTCACTGGTGGTCGCTCCCGTCGCGGCGGTGGTCGCCTTCTGCGTAGTACGTCCCGCCGTCGGGGTACGCCCCGGGGTCGGGGTAGCCGCCCTGGTCGGGATAGGGCGGCTGCCCCGGGTAGGGGGCCTGGTCGCCGTAGCCGGTCACGGTCGCGTCGTGCGGTGCCTGGCCGCCCTGCTGCGCGTAGGGGTCGTAGCCGGGCTGCTGCGGGACGTAGCCGTACTGGTCGCCGTAGCCGCCGTTGCCCTGCTGCTGCTCGTAGCCGCCGCCCTGCTCCGCGGGGTAGGGCTGCTGCTCCCACTGCTGGTCGGGGTAGGGCGCGTAGTACGGCTCCGCGCCCTGGGCGCCGTCGGGGGCGGGGACGGCGTACGGGTCGTAGCCGCCCTCCTGCTGGTCGTAGCCGCCCTCGGCCTGGTCGTAGCCGCCGTCGGCGGGGTCGTACGGGGCTCCCGCCGGCTCGTACGGGTCGTGCTGCGGCTGCGGTCCCTGGCCGCCGGGCTGCGCGTCCGGCTCGGTGCCGTCCTCGGCGCCGTTCGCGGCGGCCCCGGCCTCCGCCGCGGCCTGGAGGCGGCGGGCCCTGCGGCCCTCGCCGCCCGCCTGGGCGGGGATGTCGGCGGCCACGGCTCCCTCGGCCTCCGGGAGGTCGTCGTCGACCTCCCTGCGGCGGCCGGGCAGCGCCAGGACGATCGTGACGAGCAGCAGGAAGGCCTGGAAGCCGAGCCACCCGATGTGGGTGACGGGTTCCTTGAAGGTGACGTCGAGGCGCCCGCCGGTGGCGGGCAGCTGGAAGCCCTGCGCCCATCCGTCGACGGTGGTCGGCGTGAGCCGGTTGCCGTCGAGGGTGGCCTGCCAGCCGCTGGAGGTGGAGTCCGCCAGCCGCAGCACCCGGCCCTGCGGGCCGGCGGCGACCTTGGTGTGCGCCTCGACGCGGCCCGAGGGGACGGCGACAGGCTGGGCGCCCTTGGCGGTGATCGTCATCCGGGAGACGGTCGTGTCGACCCGCCACAGCTCGCTGCCGTCGGCCTGGCTGACGCGGGACACGCCGGGGGTGCTGTCCAGGACGCGGCCGAGGGCGCGGGGCGTGCCCTTCTGCGCGAGGACGTAGCGGACGGCGTATCCGGCGAGCCGGCTGCCCTGGTCGGCGCCCGAGCCTGCCACCAGGTTGGCGACGAGGTCGTCAAGGGTGGTGTCGTGCGGGGCCTGCGCGGCCAGTTCCGCGTCGCCGATGCGGACGCCCGCGCCCCTGACCAGGGCGTAGGCGACATGGCCTTCGGTGCCGCTGAGCACCAGGGTGCGGGCCTGGTCGCCGCTGGTGCTCTCCTCGGCCACGAAGGCCGGGACCTGCTGCGGGTCGCGGCGGTCGAGGGGGCCGTCGGCCCCGTGCGCGACCCAGGTGAAGGCGGCGAGCAGCGGCGCGGCGGCGGCGGCCAGCGCGATCAGGCCGGCGACGGGCTGCCGCCAGCCGAATCCGCTGGCGGCGATCCGCTCGTTGGCGCCTTCCGCGCCGACCGCGGCGGCCGCCAGGAGTGCGAGGCCGTAGACGAGCGTGGCCGGTCCCGCCCACGCCTTGCCGTTCTCGATGACGGCGAAGAGCAGTCCGGTCGCGGCGACGACCCACGCGGCGGTGGTCGCCGTGCGGCGGGTGTCGCGCAGCAGCGCGGCGAGCGCGGCGAGCACCAGGCCGACCAGCAGCACTCCGCCGGTGGCCTTGGGGCCGCCGGGGCTGAGCAGCAGCAGGTCGACACCGGACGCGCCCTTGGTGCCGTACGGCAGGCCCACCTCGTGGAGCAGCCGTCCCGGGTGCGACAGCAGCGTCAGCGACCAGGGGGCGAGCAGGACGACCGGGGTGACGATCAGCGCGGCGAAGCGCAGCAGGTGCGGTACGAGCAGGGCGCCACGGCCGGTGAGCATCCGCCAGGCGATGGTCGCCGCTGCGAGGACCAGCGTGATGGGCCAGGTGATCGGGGTGAAGGCGGTGGTGAAGGTGAGCATCAGGGCCAGCGCCCAGGTGGCGCGCCAGCCGGGGCGGGCGCCGCGGTCGAGCGCGGCGTCGCCGAGCTGGAGTCCTGCACTGGCGACGGCGGCGCGCGCCATCAGCGGCAGCAGGATGGCGAGTACCGCGGTGCCGAGCCTGCCGGTGGCCAGCGCGCCGGTCGCGGCGGGCAGGAAGGCGTAGGCGACGGACGCCCAGGCGCGCAGCAGCCGGGAGTCGACCAGCGGCCGGGACGCGAAGTAGGCGGTGAATCCGGCCAGCGGCACCGAGGCGACGAGCAGCAGCGTCAGGGTGAGTCCGGTGGAGCCGAACAGCACGGTGGAGAACAGGCCGAGCACGGCGAGGTAGGGCGGCGCTGACTGGGTGCCGCCGGTGCCGAGTGCGTGCCAGGAGCCGGCGTAGCTGTGCCACAGGTCGGAGGCACCGGGGTCGGCGGGCAGCAGGGCGCCGCCGGCCAGCGCACCGCCGCCGAGCAGCGAGCGGCAGGCGGCGAGCGAGACGACCAGCAGCACCGCAAAGAGCACGGGGCCGGGTTTGCGGGCGATCCGCTTGAGCCTGGCGAACTGCTCGATCTCCAGGAACTCGCCGCCGTCGTCCTCGCCGGGTCCCGACTCGACGGCGCCGCCGTGGCGGCCGGCTGCGGCCGAGGCGGCGTCGGCGCGGCCGGCGATGTTGCTGACGACCTGGTCGACGGTGGCGCGTACGGTCGCGCCGGGCGGCGGGAAGAGCGGGCGCAGCTCCGAAGGGGGTACGACGCCCTTGCCGCGCCGGTGGCGGGCGCTGAGCAGCCGGCCGGGGCGGAGCAGCACGCCGAGCAGGCCGACGATCTCGTCGACGGCCTGTCCCGGCACCTTGCCGACGAGGTAGGCGAGGGTGCGCAGCAGGGTGCCGAGGACTATGCGCAGCGCCACGTACGGCAGCAGCGGGCCGCGGGTGTTGGCGAGCAGCGTGTAGACGGCGCCGGCCTTGTCGACCCGGTGCGGGTTGACGGCGGAGCGGCCCGCGCAGTCCACCGGGCGGCGCTCGCGGGAGGCGGCCTCGGCGTGCCAGAGCACGGCGTCGGGTGCGACGAGGACGGTGTGGCCGGCGGCCTGGGCGCGCCAGCAGAAGTCGACGTCGTCGCGCATGAGGGGCAGCCGGCGGTCGAAGCCGCCGAGTTCCTCCCACACGTCGCGGCGGACCAGCATGCCTGCGGACGACACCGAGAGAACAGGGCGCACCTGGTCGTGCTGGCCCTGGTCCTGCTCGCGGCGTTCCAGCGCGGTCCAGCGGCGGCCGCTGCGGGCGATGCTGACGCCGACTTCGAGCAGCTGCCTGCGGTCGAACCAGCTGCGCAGCTTGGGGCCGATGATCGCGGCGGACGGCGAGGTGTCGGCGACCCGCAGCAGACCGGCCAGCGCACCCGGGTCGGGTTCGCAGTCGTCGTGCAGCAGCCACAGCCACTGGACGGGTTCGCCGTGCGGCCGGTCGGGCTCTTCGTAGGCGTCGTCGTTCCAGCTGCGGTTGACGGGATCCCAGCCGCTGCGGCGGGCGAGGTACGGCAGCTGCTCCGCGGTGAGCGGGGCGGCGGTGCGCGCGGCCTCCTCGACGGCGGCGCCGAAGCTGGTACGCCTGGCCAGGTGCAGGACGCGCTGGTCGCCGAGTGATTCGGCGAGCAGCCGGGCGGAGTCGTCTGCGCTGCCGGTGTCGGCGGCGATCACGTCCTGGACCGGGCGGTCCTGGGCGAGCAGGCCTGCGAGCGACTTGGGCAGCCAGCGCGCGCCGTCGTGCGCTACCAGCACGGCGGTGACGACATGGCGCGGGAACTCAGGGGTGCCGGCCGGGTGGGCGGCCGGTGCTGGGGTGTTCACGGACATCGAGGTTCTGGCCCCGGTTCGCTGGACTGCGGTGGACGCTGGCGCCCGCTCTGGCGGGGTTGCATCTCGGACGGCCCCCCACACTAACGGCTTACGCGGACGCCACTGCCCTGACGTGAGCACAGTGTGAGAACAACAGCAGCCCGCGGGCCGCGTCGGGGGACGCGTCCCGCGGGCTGCGGGGCGGGCGTGCGGGGCGCGGCCGGTGGCCTGCCTGCCGCTGTTCAGGGGCGGGCACGGGGCTCGTGCGGCAGGGGGCGCGGGTCAGACGACGCCCTTCTTCAGCCGGCGGCGCTCCCTTTCCGACAGGCCGCCCCAGATGCCGAAGCGTTCGTCGTTGGCGAGGGCGTATTCGAGGCAGTCGGAGCGGACTTCACAGGCAAGGCAGACCTTCTTCGCCTCGCGTGTGGAACCGCCCTTTTCGGGGAAGAACGACTCGGGGTCGGTCTGCGCACACAGCGCACGCTCCTGCCAGCCGAGTTCCTCGTCGGCCTCTTCGGCCAGCAGCAACTGGAACTGCTCGGTCATGCGCGCCCCTCGTCTGTCGTGCTTCCCCGTGATGTGGGCCGTCACCGTGAGCGGCTGAACGACACGAGTGAAATTACAAGTGCGCCGATCCGGACCAGTCAAGCCGGGATCTGCTATTGGGTCCGTTATTCACTCCGCTGAACCAAGGAGTGACGGAAAGTGTTGTTATCAGGCGAAAAGACTGGATCCGTCAACCGTGGTCCGGCCGGCCCACGACTCACACCTCGTCAGACGCTGCGGCGATGCGCCGCGTTCCGCCCGTCCGGGTGAAGCGTCGTGGATCACATTTCGATCACAGAAGCACACGCTCGCGGGAAGAGTCGGACAGATGCGCGACGCCCGACGGCGCGGCGCACCGACTCCCCAGCTCGGCGTGTCCGGTAAGCGGAATGCTGTGGTGCACGGATGTCGCTGCATCTATCCCCTGCGTTCACGCACAAACCTTTCAGCAACTCACGGTGCCTGATCTGATGAAAGAAAAGCGACATACCGGTCGCCCGGTTGACAGAGGGTCGCCCGGACCGGTCTTCTTGTGTGCATGCCTGCCGAGCGTCACACGCCCCTCCGGACTCGCCACCGCGAGTCCTGCTGCGTCGTGCTCGCGCAGAACTGCTGTTGTCCCTGCCGCTGTCGCTGAGCTCCTGCCGCAGGACCGGATTCCGGTCCCGGCACCGCCCGCCACTCGCGCACACCCCCAGGGACACACCTTCATGTACTCCGACGTCTCCATCGCCGGTGACCCGCTCGCCCTCCCCCACCTCCTCCCCCCGGTGCCGCAACACCCCGGCACCGTGGCGGAGTTCGCGGGACTCGCCCGCACCATCGCCGCCGACCACCGGCAATGGGCGCCACTGGTCCGCTACGACGCCACCACCCGCTGGTACTCCCGTCTGCGGACCGGCCCCGGCTACGAGGTCTGGCTGCTCAGCTGGCTCCCGGGCCAGGGCAGCGGCCTGCACGACCACGGCGCCTCCTCCGGCGTGCTGACCGTGCTGCGCGGCGCGCTGCGCGAGCGCGCGCTCGGCCGGCAGGGCGAGAGCGTCCGCACGCTGGCCCGCGGCGGCCAGCGCGCCTTCGCGCCCGGCTACGTGCACGAGGTCGTCAACGACAGCCTGGAGCCCGCGGTCAGCCTGCACGTCTACTTCCCCGGCCTCACCGAGATGACGCAGCACGCCTGCACCTCCCCCGCGGCCGCAACGGTCCCCGCCCCTGCGCAGGCGGGGACGTAGCCGTTCGGGCCGCTGCCGGGTGCTGACAGACTGGGGCCCATGCGAATCGTGGTTCTGGCCGGAGGAATCGGCGGGGCGCGCTTTCTGCGCGGACTGCTGGCAGCGGCGCCGGAGGCGGAGATCACCGTCATCGGCAACACCGGAGACGACATCCATCTGTTCGGCTTGAAGGTCTGCCCCGACCTCGACACCGTGATGTACACCCTGGGCGGCGGCATCCACGAGGAGCAGGGCTGGGGACGGGCCGAGGAGACCTTCACCGTCAAGGAGGAGCTCGCCGCCTACGGGGTGGGACCCGAGTGGTTCGGCCTCGGCGACCGGGACTTCGCCACCCACATCGTGCGGACCCAGATGCTCGCCGCCGGCTATCCGCTCAGCGCCGTGACCGAGGCGCTGTGCGCCCGCTGGAAGCCCGGCGTCCGGCTCATCCCGATGTCGGACGACCGCATCGAGACCCACGTACTGGTCGAGACCGACGGCGAGCGCAAGGCGGTGCACTTCCAGGAGTACTGGGTGCGGCTGCGCGCCTCGGTCCCCGCGCACGCCGTGGTGCCCGTCGGTGCCGAGGCGGCCAAGCCCGCACCCGGGGTGCTCGAGGCGATCGGCGCGGCGGACGTCATCGTCTTCCCGCCGTCCAACCCGGTGGTGAGCATCGGCACGATCCTGGCGGTGCCCGGAGTGCGCGAGGCCATCGCCGAGGCCGGGGTGCCGGTCGTCGGCCTGTCGCCGATCATCGGCGACGCACCCGTGCGCGGCATGGCCGACAAGGTGCTGGCCGCCGTCGGCGTGGAGTCCACCGCAGCCGCGGTCGCCGCGCACTACGGCTCGGGGCTGCTCGACGGCTGGCTGGTGGACACCGTCGACGCCGGCTCCGTCGACGAGGTGGAGGCGGCCGGCATCCGCTGCCGGGCGATCCCGCTGCTGATGAGCGACCTGGAGGCCACCACCACGATGGCGCGCGCGGCGCTGGCGCTCGCGGAAGAGGTGCGGGCATGAGCACGGCACGCTTCGAGGTCTTCGCCCCCGAGGGTGTCGGCGAGGTCGAACCGGGCGCGGACATCGCCAAGCTCATCGCCGCCACCGGGGTCGAGCTGGCCGACGGCGACATCCTGCTGGTCACGTCGAAGATCGTCAGCAAGGCCGAGGGCCGCCTGGTGCACGCCGACGACCGGGAGGCCGCGATCGACGCCGAGGCCGTACGGCTGGTGGCGCGCCGCGGACCCACCCGGATCGTCGAGACCCGGCACGGCTTCGTCATGGCCGCGGCGGGTGTCGACGCCTCCAACACCGCGCCGGGCACCGTCCTGCTGCTGCCCGAGGACCCCGACGGCTCCGCCCGCCGGATCAGGACCGGGCTGCGTGACGACCTCGACGTCAATGTCGGCGTCATCGTCACCGACACCTTCGGGCGCCCCTGGCGCGAAGGGCTCACCGATGTGGCGATCGGCGCCGCAGGTGTCGCCGTGCTCGACGACCTGCGCGGCGGTCAGGACTCGCACGGCAATCCGCTGCACATGACCGTCACCGCCACCGCCGACGAACTGGCCGCCGTCGGTGACCTGGTCAAGGGCAAGGCGACCGGCCGCCCGGTCGCGGTGGTCCGCGGCCTGCCGGGTGTGGTCCTCCCCCGGGACACCGGCGAGGCGGCCGACCGCGGGGCCCGGCCGCTGGTGCGCAGGGCCGCGGACGACATGTTCCGACTCGGCACCTCCGAGGCGGTGCGGGAGGCGGTGTCGCTGCGGCGCACCGTCCGCGACTTCACCGACGAGGCGGTGGACCCCGCCGCCGTACGCCGGGCCGTCGCACTGGCGGTGACCGCGCCCGCGCCGCACCACACCACACCGTGGCGTTTCGTGCTGCTGGAGACGCCCGAGGTGCGCGAGCGGCTGCTCGACGCCATGCGGGACGCCTGGGCGGCCGACCTGCGGCGCGACGGCTTCTCCGAGGAGAGCGTGGCCAAACGGCTGCGGCGCGGCGACGTGCTGCGCAAGGCCCCGTACCTGGCGGTGCCCTGCCTGGTCGCCGACGGGGCGCACGCCTATCCCGACGCACGGCGGGCCGCGGCCGAGCGCGAGATGTTCGTGGTCGCCACCGGTGCCGGTGTGCAGAACTTCCTGGTCGCCCTGGCCGGCGAGCAGCTCGGATCCGCCTGGGTGTCGTCCACGATGTTCTGCCGCGACGTGGTGCGCTCGGTCCTCGACCTCCCGGCGGGCTGGGACCCGATGGGCGCGGTGGCCATCGGCCGCCCGGCCACGGTGCCGGCGGCCCGCCCGCCACGTGACGCCGAGGCGTTCATCGCCGTGCGGTGACCGCCGTGGGGCGGCCCCGGCCGTTCCCGGCCCGCCCGCCACGTGACGCCGAGGCGTTCGTCGCCGTGCGGTGACCGCCGTGGGGCGGCCCCGGCCGCTCCCGGCCCGGTGGCCGGGTGACGCGGGGGGATCGGCCCGGCCGATGGCCGTGCGCGGCACGCGATTCCCCCGCGCCGGCGAAAGGACGCCGCGGGCCGACGGCTGTACGGCGCGGTGGACCGGCGGGGGACGTCGGACGCCGCGGACCGGCGGCCACCCGGGGCGTCCTCGCACCGGGTCGTACGCCGGACGGGCCCGGCACGGCGGCCGACCGCCGGGGCTGCCGTCGCACGCCTGCCCGGGATCGACCAGGGATCGCCGGCGGGGCTCAGGAGTGGCGGTTCGGGGGGTTCGGGGCGAGGCGCGGGTTGTGGCGGGGCGGCGACGGGGCGCCCAGCAGGATCAGGCGGGCCGCCCGGTGCCGCTGGCCCGCGTAGGGCGCCAGCAGCTCCAGCATCGTGGCGTCGTCGGAGCGCCGCGCACCGGTCAGCGCGTAGCCGATGTGGTGCGGCAGGTGCAGGTCGCCGACCGTCACCGCGTCCGCCGCACCATGGCTGCGCTGCAACGTCTCCGCCGCCGTCCACGGCCCGATGCCGGTGACGCTCTGGAGCCGGACGCCGGCCTCCTGCGCGGGCAGCGACACCAGCGTGTCCAGCCTGCCGCCGAGGCGTACCGCCCGCATGACCGTGGACGCGCGCTTGTCGTCGACCCCGGCGCAGTGCCAGTCCCACGAAGGGATCCGCGCCCATCCGCGCGCGTCGGGCATCACCCGCATACGGTCCGCGGGCCCCGGCGCCGGCTCGCCGTGCTGGAGCAGCAGCAGCCGCCACGCGCGGTACGCCTCCGTGGTGGTCACCTTCTGCTCCAGCACCGACGGGATCAGCGCTTCCAGGACGAGCCCGGTCTTCGTCAGCCGAAGACCCGGGTTGCGCCGGTGCGCCGCGTGCACGATCCGGTGCCTGGGCGTGAACGCCGCAGGATCGTCGTCCCCGCCGAGCAGCGCGGGCAGCGCGTCGAGCAGCCACTCCGCTCCCGGCCCCCACGCCTCGGCCTCGATCGCCGCCGCACTGCCGCGCAGCCGCAGCGTCCCGGCGCCCGCGAGCGTACGGCTGGCCCGCCACACCGTGCCGTCGGCGTCGACCCGGAAGGCCGGGTCGCCAGGGCCGCGGCGCAGCGGCATGAGCGTACGGCGGACGTCGAGCGGTCCTGCCGGGGTCCAGGTGCGGATCCGCCCACGCTCCTGCCGCGGGGCGGGGACTCCGCCGTCGAGGCGCGGTCGTGGTGAGGGCACCTGCCGAGGGTAGCCGCCGCAGCCCCGCGGCACGGCCGGTAGCCTGGCCGGCGTGACGCCAACCGCCCAGGACACCCCCGCAGGACTGCTCGCCTCCGCCCTGAGCGCGGACCCGGGGCGGCCACTGATCACCTTCTACGACGACGCCACCGGTGAGCGGGTCGAGCTGTCCGTCGCCACCTTCGCGAACTGGGTCGCGAAGACCTCGAACCTGCTCCAGGACGAGCTGGGCGCGCAGCCGGGCGACCGGCTGGCGCTGCTGCTGCCCGCGCACTGGCAGACGGCGGTATGGCTGCTGGCCTGCTTCTCCACCGGCGTGGTGGCCGCGCCCGGCGCCGATCCCGCAGGCGCCGACCTCGTCGTCAGCGGCCCCGACACCCTGGAGCAGGCGCGCGCGTGCGGCGGTGACCGGGTGGCCCTGGCGCTGCGCCCGCTGGGCGGACGCTTCCCGCAGGCGCCCGTGGGCTTCATGGACTACGCCGTCGAGGTGCCAGGGCAGGGCGACCGCTTCGCCCCGTACGCGCCCGTCGGCGCCGGCTCGCCCGCGCTCGAACTCCCGGGCGAGGGCACCGCGACCGCAGGGGCCGTCGTGCAGCGGGCCTTCGCCTCGGCCGAGGCCTACGGGCTGAAGCCGGGAGGCCGGGTGCTGTCTCGGCTGCCCTTCGACGACTGGGCGGGCCTGGCCGCCGGGCTGCTCGCCCCGCTCGCGGTCGGCGGCTCCGCGGTCCTGTGCCGGAACTCCGCGGAACTGAGCCCGGAACAGCTCGCCGCGCGCGAGGCGACCGAGCGGGTCACCCTGCGGGTGTAGCTCCCCCGGGCCCGTCCCCTCGGGGAAGGGTGAGCAACCGGTTCAACGGTCACCCGGTCACCGGCCGGTGGTCCGGGTGCGGCAGCAATGGCCCCTGCGGGACGGTGGCGGCCCGCGCCCCGGTGGGGGCTTGTCGCGCAGTTCCCCGCGCCCCCGGGGCGGTGCGGTCGCCGTCGCCATGCGACAGCGAGGGGAGGTTGCTCGCGCGAGCCGGGAACCCTCCGCCCGGACCCGATTCCGCGCCCCATTGCATGCCCCGTCCCGTGCCGCATCCCGTGCCCCATCCCGTGCAGCGGAGGGCAGCACACCGGCAGCGCGGGCAGAACCGTTGGGCTCGTACAAGCATCCGGGAACCCGAGGCAACCAACCGGCGGATTCGACTGTCTGAACGAGTGGCGTTCGGGCACACGAGCCCGGGGGTGATGCCGGACGGATGAGGGATGGGCGGAGACGTGACCACGTCAGCAGAGCCTCCGGGGGAGGACCCGACGGAACCGCCGGAGGGGGACAGTGCGGAGCGTCCCGGCCAGGGCCGCGCCGGGTCCCCGACGGAGAAGCACACCGGGCCTGCGAAGCAGGGCCCGGCGGACCCCGCGGCGAAGGACGGCACCGAGCCCTCGGGTGAGGCCCCTGCCGAGGGTCCGGCAGAGCCGGAGAACGAGCGCGCGGCCGACGCTCCGGCCGAGGACGGCACCGGGCAGGCCGAACCCGACCCGGCGGACTCCGGGGCCGGGGCCGGCGCCGAGCCCGCGGAACAGGACCCGGCGGACAACGCCACCGCGCCCGCCGCCGAAGCCGCTGCCGAGGACACCGCAGGACCTCACGCCGCCGACAGCACCGAGCAGCCCGAGCACGACCCGGCGGACAACGCCACCGCGCCCGCCGCCGAAGCCCCTGCCGAGGACACCGCAGAGCACCCGCCTGGGCCTCAGGCCGAGGACGTCGCCGAGCAGGCCGGGCACGACCCGGCGGAACCTCTGGTGGTGCCGGCCCCGCCGCAACGGAGTTACCGGTGGCTCAAGGTGCTGGCGGCGACCACCGCCCTGCTCGTGCTGGCCGTCGCCGGCGGCGTCTGGTACCTCTATCAGCGCCTCGACGGGAACATCACCACGGACACGGTGACCGAGACCGAGTTGAAGGTGCACGCCTCGGAGCGGCCGACCGAGGGGCCGACCTCCGCGGAGAACATCCTGCTGCTGGGATCGGACAACCGCGGCGACGGCAACGGCAAGTACGGCGAGGACAGCGGCACGCAGCGCTCGGACACGGCGATCCTGCTGCACCTGGCCGCGGACCGGCGCACCGCGACGGCGATGAGCATCCCGCGCGACCTGATGGCGCATGTGCCGAGTTGCGCGAAACCCAAGGGGGGCATGACCGAACCGAAGTTCGAACAGTTCAACTGGGCCTTCCAGTTCGGCGGCGCCGCCTGCACGATCCGTACCGTCGAGGACATGACGGGGATCCGGATCGACCACCACCTGATCGTGGACTTCTCGGGGTTCAAGAAGATCGTGGACGCGATCCACGGCGTCGATGTGTGCCTGTCGGAGCCGGTGCACGACAGCAAGGCGCACCTCGACCTGCCCGCCGGGCGGCAGACGCTGAACGGCGAGCAGGCGCTCGGCTACGTGCGGGCCAGGCACGGCTTCGGCGACGGCAGCGACACCGAGCGGATGGACCGTCAGCAGGGTTTCCTCGGCTCGCTGTTCTCGAAGGTCAGCAGCAACGGTGTGCTGCTCAACCCGGGGAAGGTCTACCCGGTGCTGTCGGCCGCGACGTCCTCGCTGACCGCCGACCCCGGTCTGGACTCGCTGAGCGAGCTGTACGGCCTGGCGCGTGACCTCCAGCGCATACCCAGCGGCCAGTTGCGCTTCCTGACGGTGCCGCGGGAGCAGTACACGCAGGACATCAACCGCGACCAGCTGGTGCAGCCCGAGGCGGACCAGCTCTTCGCCGCGCTGCGTGACGACGTCGCCGTGACGGTGACGCCGGACGGGCACAAGGACAGCGGCAAGTCGGGGACCCCGGCGACCGGTACGCCCACCCCCGGCAGCGGTACTCCCGCCACCCCGGTGCCCACTTACCGCGGTACGACCGCAGATGCCGACATCTGCGGCAAGGCAGGATGAACTAAAGTGAGCCCTCGGCCGGCCGTGGATGGAGGACCCGATCGACCGTGGACACGGAGGAGTCCGGGTACGTCGACCCGGCTGACCAATGGGTGCTCGACCCGGCCACCGGCATGTACGAGCTGCGCCTCGACGCGCCGCCCGAGCCGGAGCCGCGGGAGCCGGAACCGCCGCGGCCCGCGCCCGTGGCGGCGGCACCACAGCGGGCGGCCGCGGTACGCACGCCGGGCGGCCGGTCGGGCCGCGGCGGGCGCAGGGCCGCCCCGGCTGCCTCGGGTTCGCGTCGCCGGAAGGCCAAACCCCGCACGCCGCCCGCTCTGCTGTGGGCGGTCGGGGCCACCTGTGCGGTGCTGGTCGCCGGTGTGACGGCGGGGATCGTGGTGCTGCGGCACGGCGAAGGCCCCGGCATCCGTACCGTCGACATCGGCAGCGCCGGCGGCAAGGACCCCGTCCCCGCCGGGGCGATGAACGTGCTGGTGCTCAGCGGTACTTCGGCCGGCGCCGCGGTGGCGGACACCGCGGTGCTGCTGCATCTGGCGGCGGACCGCGGCAACGCGACGGCGCTGGTCATCCCGCCGGCGCTGGTGACCGACATCCCGGACTGCCCGGTCGGCGGCGGCATGGTCAAGGGGGCGAAACAGCAGCCCTTCTCCGCCGCGCTGACCGGTCGCGGCCCCGGTTGCGCGCTGCGGGTGGTCAAGCAGCTGACCGGGCTGCCGGTGGACCACGTGGTGCTGGTCGACTACGCCGCGGCCAGGGCGCGTTCGACCGGGGTCGCGGCGGCGGACCTGTGCGTGGACCGCACCGTGGCCGACCCGGGGACGCTGACGGCGCTGGCGCGTACCGCTCCCGCCGCGCTCACCACCGACACCCCCCTGGGCAGTACGGGGGCGCTGGGCGCGCTGGCCGCCGCGATGGGCACGGCGGACCCGGAGCACGTCACCTTCGTCACGCTGCCGGTACGCGGCGGTGCCACCCCGCCGGTGGTCGACCAGGACAAGGCGTCGCAGCTCTACGCCCTCATCGCGCACGACGTGTCGCTGTCCCCCGACCACCCGCCCGCCCCCGACCCGAAGTTGACCGGTCCGAAGGCGACACCGCACAACACCAGGGTGGAGGTCTACAACGGCACCGGGGTCTTCGGCGCCTCGCAGGACGTACTGGCCTGGCTGCAGAACTCCCAGGGCGCGGACCGCACCACCAACGGCGGCGACGCCCACACCAAGGTGCAGAAGACCACGCTGCGATACGCGCCGAACCAGGCGGACCAGGCCCGTTCGCTGGCCGCGATGATGGGCCTGCCCGCGTCGGCGCTGATCCCCGGCACCGTGGACGCGGCGCCCCGGGCGAACATGACGCTCACTTTGGGAGCGGACTTCACCGCGCCAGGTGCGCCGGTGGGGCCGCCCACCGCGCCGCCCAAGGGCGTGCCGCTGACGTCCGCTTCCGCCGTCCGCTGCTGAAACCGGCTCCGGCGCGGGCACGGTGGGCCGCGACGGCGCCGACCGGCGGCCGCAGAGCGGGACATCATGGCAAAGCATGGTGAAAAGCTGCTGAAAATCCGCGCCGATTCCGGCGGTAATCACGACCTTTGTCCGTTTGTACGAGGGTCGGATCCATCAGGTTCGCACCCCGTCGCCGCATCCGGCGACTACTGTAAGCGATCCGGCGGTTACCAGACGGAGGCCCCGAACGACCGTGGACACGCAAGGCCGAGACGACATCGATCCGGCGGGCCAATGGGTGCTCGACCCGGCCACCGGCCGCTACCGGCCCCGGCAGGAGCGGGCACGGGACACGGGGCGCAGGAGCGGACTGCCCCGGCAGACCCTGCGGCGCCCCGGCGCCCCGGCGGCCATGCCCAGCCCCCGAGGGCGCCGCACGGCGGCCGCGGCAGGACCACCGGGGCGCCGCAAGGGCAGGCCGGGCCGCAGGCAGGGGGCCAAGCAGGACAAGGGGATCACCCGGCGCAGGAAGGCGCTGCTGTGGACCGCGGGCACGATGGTCCTGGTCCTGGTGGCGGTCGGCGCCGGCGGCTACCTGCTCTACCAGCGCTTCAACGGCAACCTCACCACGGTGGACGTCGGCGACGCGGGCAGCAAGGACGTCATCGGCGACGGCCCGCTGAACCTGCTGGTGATCGGCACCGACAGCCGACAGGGCCTGGCGGGCAGGTACGGCGACGCCGACAACGTCGGCCACGCCGACACCACGATCCTCTTCCACGTGTCGGCCGACCGCAGCAACGCCACGGCGATGAGCATCCCGCGGGACATCGTCACGGCCATCCCGGACTGCCCGACCAGGCAGAAGGACGGCACCACGGCCACGATCCCGGGGATTCCCGCCGGTCTGACCACGCCGAAGTTCAACGAGAGCCTGGGCGTGGGCGGGCGGGACCCGGGCTGCACGATGCGGGCCGTCACCGCACTGACCGGGATCCCGGTGGACCACTTCATGATGGTCGACTTCGACGCGGTCAAGGAGCTGTCGACGGCGGTCGGCGGCGTGGACGTGTGCCTGGCCCGGCCGCTGGTGGACCCCAAGTCGCATCTCGACCTGTCGGCGGGCCCGCACCGGATCGAGGGCGAGCAGGCGCTGGAGTTCGTCAGGACCCGGCACGCGCTGCGCAACCAGAGCGACCTCGACCGGATCAGGCTCCAGCAGAACTTCCTGGGCGCGATGATCCGCAAGATCAAGTCCAGCGGCACCCTGACCAACCCCAGGAAGCTCTTCACCCTGGCGGACACCGCGACCAGGGCGCTCACCGTGGACAGCGCGATCGGCAGCGTCTCGCGGCTGACCAGCCTGGCCAAGGACCTCAGCAAGGTCGACGCCAAGCACATCACCTTCACCACCCTGCCGGTGGTCGACAATCCCAACGAGCGGGTCCATGCCACCGTCGTGGTGGACCGGGTGCGGGCGCAGCGGCTGTACACGATGATCAAGGACGACGTCTCGCTCAGCGGCCACCGCAAGCGGCACAAGGTCGACGCCCGCCTCATCGGCCCCAGGGCCGCGCCCTCCGACGTCCGGGTGCGGGTCTACAACGGCAGCGGCATCCTCGGCGCCGCCCGCGGCACGGTGGACTGGCTGCGCGGCGCCGAGGGTGTCGGCGACCCCGCCAACGGCGGCAACGCCCCGGCCCCGGCCCCGCGCACCACCCTGGTCTACACCCCGGCCCAGGCCGACCAGGCCCGCACGCTCGCCGCGATGCTCGGCCTGCCGGGCTCGGCCCTCAGGCCGTCGCCGCAGGACGGCGGCACGGCGGCGGGCATGTCGCTGACCCTCGGCGCGGACTTCACCCGGGCCGGCGTGCCCGTCCCCGACCCCGACGCGGAACCCGACGACCTGGACAGGACCAGGGCGGACAACTCGTCCTGCGTGAGCTGACTCACGAAACCTCCCGGTGATCCGCGTCGTGTTAAGTCAAGGCCGCGGAATGCAACTCCGTGCCGCCGACGGCCGTCTGACAGGAGGACGACCGAGATTCGGCCGGAGCAGGGGGAGGGTTCTTCATGCGGGACGGGGCAATGGGGGGCGGCCACGGTGCCGCGTCGAACCATGGCGACCTCGGCTGGGACGACGGGCTCCACCGGGACGACGCGCGCCCGTACTCCCCCGGGGCGGCCGGGGGCCGCGGGAGCGGGCGGATACCCGGGCCGAGGCCCCCGCACGGCGGGGACGGCCCCGATCCGATACCCGGCGGACCTGGCGCGGGCGGCGCCGACAGCAGTACGGGGCAGCGGGCCGGCGGGCCGGGCGGCGGGCACCGCAGGGGCGGCCCGCGGCGGCAGCGCAGCCGCAGGCGCAAGGCGCTGCGCTGGGTGGCGATCGTGGCCGCGGTCGGCGTCCTGGGCACGGCGGGGGCCGCGTACGGCTACTACGAGTACCTGTCGGGCAAGATCCGCAAGGGGGAGCGGGTCAGCGGCAAGACGACCGTGGCCAAGCCGAAGGCCAACGCCAACGGCACCTCGGCGATGAACATCATGATCCTCGGCTCCGACAGCCGGCTCAGCGCGGACGACCAGAAGCTCGGCGGGGCCGCGGACAGCGCCGGCGCCCGGGCCGACGTGATCATGATCGCCCACCTGTCGGCGGACCGCAGCAACATGTCGGTCGTCAGCATCCCGCGCGACACCCGGGTCGACATCCCCGAGTGCGAGGACCCCAAGACCCACCACGTCTATCCCAAGGTCAACACGATCATCAACGCCTCGCTCGGCCGCGGCGGCCCCGGCTGCACCCTGGCGACCGTGCAGAACCTCACCAACGTCTACATCGACCACTGGCTGATGATCGACTTCTCCGGTGTGGTGAAGATGGCGGACGTGCTCGGCGGGGTCGAGGTGTGCGTGGAGCACAGTGTCTGGGACCGCCCGACCAAGTACATCAAGCACGGCGGGTCCGGGCTGAAGCTCACCAAGGGCAAGCACGTCATCAAGGACAAGCAGGCGCTCCAGTGGCTGCGCACCCGCGACGCCTTCGGTGACGACTCGGGCCGAGCCAAGGCCCAGCACATGTACATGAGCTCGCTGATCCGCACCCTGCGCGGCCAGAACCTCTTCACCAACCCGGCGCGGCTGAACAAGATCGCCACCACGGCGATGGGCGCCTTCGAGGTCTCCTCGGAGATCGGCACCCCGAAGAAGCTCTACGACCTCGGGATGGAGCTCAAGAGCATCTCGCCGTCGCGGATGACGATGCTGACCATGCCGCACGACGCGGACCCGCAGGCCGTGAACGCCCACTACGTGCCCGCCGCCGCGGCCGGCACGGTGTGGTCGCTGATGCGCAACGACGTGGCCATGGACGCCGACGGCAAGGCGAAGGCACCGGGGACGGCGAGCGCGTCGCCGAAGCCGAGCACCCCGTCGGGGCCGCCCGCCGCCGCCCCCGCCACGATCCCGGTCACGGTGGTCAACGGCACCGCTGGGACCGCGGACAAGGCGGCCGTGCCACACCGCGCCACGGCGATCGCGACGGCGCTCAAGACCGCGGGCTTCACCGGGGCCGAGCCGAGCCAGACCTCCGTGCCCAGCCCCGGCACCAGCGTGACCTACCCGGCGTCCGCGGGTGACCAGGGCAAGTCGGACGCGGCCTCGGTGGCGAAGGCGCTCAAGATCCCGGTGAGCAATGTGAAGCCGTCCACCACGGCCCAGGCCATCACGCTGACGGTCGGCGCGGACTGGAAGGACGGCACCGACTACAGCGCCACGCTGCCCAAGGAGGGCGGCGTCCCCAAGTCGGCCGACGCCATCAACGGCGCCGACACCACCGGCTGCATGCCCATCCAGCCGATCTACCGCTGGGCGGGCTGAGCCGGCGGCGGCAGCGCGTATGCGGGAGGGGTCCACCGGAAGCTCCGGTGGACCCTCCCGCATACGGTCAGGCGTCGGCGCGCTCGGAGGCCGGGGCCGTGACGGCGGGCCGGCGGCTGGCGATCACCCTGCGGGCAAGCGACGGCGGGCTGGTGACGAAGCCGTAGCCCCAGCACATGTGCATGGTCGCCAGCGCGAGCGGGATGCGCAGCCGGGCGCCGGCGCCGAGGCCGCGTCCCGCAGGGAGCGAGCCGGCGGTGATGGCCGCGAGGTAGGCGGCGGGCACCAGCAGCGCCCACGGCGTCAGGGCGGCGCCGACGACGATGCCGGCCGCGTTGGCGACCAGGGCGGCGGGCGCCGCCAGATACCGCAGGTTGACCGAGCCGCGGTGGTAGCGGGTCACCACCCGGCGCCACCGGCCGTAGTCCTTGTACTGCTTCGCCAGGGTGCGCACGCTCGGCCGCGGCCGGTAGGAGACCCTCAGCTCCGGCGAGAACCAGATCAGATGGCCGGCCTCGCGGATCCGGTAGTTCAGCTCCCAGTCCTGGGCGCGGATGAATTCCACGTTGTAGCCGCCCTGCTGTTCCAGCACCTCCCGCCGGAAGACGCCGAGGTAGACGGTGTCGGCGGGCGCCGCGGCGCCACCGGTGTGGAAGGCGGCGTTGCCGACGCCGATCTTCGCCGTCATGGCCGCGGCGACCGCCTCCTCCCAGGGGTTCTCGCCCTCGGCGTGCATGATGCCGCCGACGTTCGCCGCACCCGTCTCGTCGAGCAGGCGGACGGCGGTGGCGATGTAGTCGGGCGAGAGCATGCCGTGCCCGTCGACCCGCACCACGACCGGGTGGCGGGACGCCTTGATCGCGGCGTTCAGCGCGGCGGGCGTGCGCCCGGTGGGGTTGGGGACCGTATGGACCCTGGGGTCCTCGGCGACCAGTTCGGCGGCGATCGCGTCGGTTCCGTCCTTCGACGGGCCGAGCGCGATGACGACCTCCAGCTCGCCCGGATAGTCCTGTTCCAGGATGTGCCGGACGGAGTTACGCAGGTGGCGCTCCTCGTTGAGCACCGGCATGATCACGGAGACGGCCGGGAGCGCGGAGTCAGTGGCGGCGTTCATTGCGGGAAACGTTACCGCCAATGGGGGACCCCAGCGCGTGGGGGCAAGGATGACAGTCCTATTTATCTCTAGCCTGAACGGGCCTGCCAGCCTGTCCACCGCGGAGGGAACCCCATGCCGCCGACCAGACGACATCCGGCCAGTCCCCGACGGCCGCAGCCGAGTCGGCGGGCGAAGCCCGGCCGGCTCCCCCCGATCCGGCTGAGCACCAGGATCGTCGGCGGGATCGCGCTGCTGGTGATCACCGTGAGCGGCGTCGGCCACGCGGCGGTGACCGGGGTGAGCGGGGCGATCGGCCGGGTGGACGCCTTCGGCGGCATGCAGGGGCGCCCCGGCGACAGCAAGGGCACGAACTTCCTGCTCGTCGGCACCGACGGACGCGACAATCTGTCCCCGGACGAGAAGCGGCTCTACCACCTGGGCGGCGCGCCCTGCCACTGCACGGACACGATCATGCTGGTCCACCTGTCGCAGGACCGCTCACGGGCGAGTGTCGTCGGCATCCCGCGCGACACCTACGTCCTGCTGCCCGCCCCGCCCGGAGCCAGGGGCGCGAAAGCCGGCGGGAAGGCCGCCGCGCCGGCGAAGGCGAAAGCCGGCGCGCCGGGGAAAGCGGGCGCGAAACCCGTGGAGCCCGCGGCCGCGACCCGCCCCGCCAAGATCAACCAGGCCTACGCCCAGGGCGGCCCCAAACTCACCGTGCGCACCGTGGAGCAGCTGACCGGCGTCCACATCGACCACTACGTCGAGGTGGACTTCACCAGCTTCATGAAGACCGTCGACGTGATCGGCGGCGTCCCGGTCTGCACCTCCCGGCGGCTGAAGGACTCCTTCACCGGCCTCGACCTGCCGGTGGGCACCACGAACCTGAACGGCGGCCAGGCCCTCCAGTACGTGCGCTCCCGGCACCTGGACCCGGCCGCCGACCTGGGGCGGATGCAGCGCCAGCAGCGCTTCCTCGCCCAGCTCATCCACAAGGTCACCAGCGGCGGCACGCTCGGCGACCCGCTGCGGCTGCGCAAGGTCGTCTCCACCGTGCTCGGGTCGGTCCGCGCCGACCAGGGCCTCGACAGCAAGGACATGGTCGGGCTGGCCCGCGCCATGAAGAACCTGTCACCCGGCTCGTCGGAATTCACCTCGGTGCCGCTGAGCGACTCCAGCGTGAACATCCGCGGCGTCGGCTCCACCGTGAAGTGGGACGCCCTCAAAGCCGGCCGGCTGTGGGCGGCCATCCGTGCCGACAAGCCGCTCACCGCGCCGCGCCCGGCTCCCGGCGCCAAGGCCGCGCCCACAGGCGTGCCGGTCGGGGTCGACCCGGCCAGGATCAGGGTGGGGGTCGAGAACGGCACCTCCGTCGGCGGGCTGGCGGCGAGCACCCAGCAGGCGCTGCACGCCACCGGCTTCGTCACCACCGGCATGCCGGCCACGGCACGCGTGCATGTGGCGCACACCGTCATCAGCTACGACCCGCGCTGGGACGAGTCGGCGAAGGCGCTGGCCGTCGCGCTGCCGGGGGCGCGACTGGTGCCGGCGGCCAAGCAGGGCCCCGTGATGCGGGTCACGCTCGGCCCCGACTTCGCCACCGCCAAGGTGACGGCGGTCAGGGCGCCGCTGCCCGACCCCGGCACGCGGCGGCAGACCGGCACCCTCACCGGCGACCAGGTCGGCTGCCCCTGACCGGGCCGGTGGTGCCGGTCAGTCGTCCAGGCCCTCGGCCGCCCGCTCCCTGCGCAGCTCCAGGATCGCCCGGCGGCGGGCCAGCCGGTGCGTGCGGCGGATCTGGGCCTCCTGCCAGCGGCGCCGGTCCTGTGCGGTCTCGGGGAGCACGGGCGGCACCCGGCGCGGGCGGCCCTCGGCGTCCACGGCCACGAAGACCAGGTAGGCGCTCGCGACCTGCTTGGCGGGCCGCCCCGCCTCGTTCCAGCGCTCGGCGACGACCCGGACGCCGACCTCCATGGACGTCTTGCCCGTCCAGTTGACCTGGGCCTTGACCTGGAGCAGGTCGCCGACCCTGACCGGTTCGAGGAAGGCCATCTCGTCCATCGCGCCGGTCACCGCCGGCCCCTCGGAGTGCCGGCCCGCGACGGCGCCCGCGGCGTCGTCCACCAGCTTCATCACCACACCGCCGTGCACCGTGCCCAGCAGGTTGGTGTCGTGGGCGCTCATGATGTGCGAGAGCGTGATCCGGGCGGCGGACGTCGCCTTCCCCGGGATCACCGGGACCTGCGCGATGTCCGGTGCTTCCTGGACCCGCGGTGCGGCGGGCGGCTCCGGGGTGCCGGAGCCCGCTGATGAATCGATCATGACAGCTACTTTATGTCCGTTACGAAACGGCTGCGGCCGGTGGCCGAATGCATCGGGTCTGCTACAGAACCGCCCTGGATTCAAGGTCCCACGCCGTGGCCGGGCACACTGACGGACATGAACGGTTGGAGCGATGACACCGAGCGCCGCAGGCTCTCCGAGCCTCCGCTGCCCCCAGAACTGTCGCCGCGCAGGGCCGCCGCTGCCTCGGGCGGGGTCCCGCCGCAGCCCACTCGACGCCCGGCGCCCGAGGGCGACCGCCTGCCGCCCGGGGCGATCCCGCGACCCGGCAGCGGGTCGGGTGACGACTACGGCCCGCCGACCACCGGCGGCCCCGGCGGGGGCGCCCGGCGCACCCCGCGCTGGAGCACCCGCAGGAAGATCGGCTACGGCGCGCTGGGCCTCGTGGTGGTCCTGCTGGTCGTCTCCGTGTCGACGTACTTCTGGGCGGACTCCAAGGTCCGGCGCGAGGTCGACCTGAGCAAGGTCGAGGACCGCCCGGCGACCGGCAAGGGCACCAACTACCTGATCGTCGGTTCCGACAGCCGCGAGGGCCTGACCAAGCAGGACGAGAAGGACCTGCACACCGGTGCCGCCTCGGGCCAGCGCACGGACTCGATGATGATCCTGCACACCGGCAGCAACGGCACGACGATGATGAGCCTGCCGCGCGACTCCTACGTCACCATCCCGGCCTTCACCGGCCAGCAGTCGCACAAGCGCTACGCGGCCTCCACCCACAAGCTGAACCGCGCGTACGCCGACGGCGGCCCCGAGCTGCTGACCCGGACGATCGAGTACAACACCGGCATCCACATCGACCACTACGCCGAGATCGGCTTCGCGGGCTTCGTGAACCTGGTCAACGCGCTCGGCGGCGTGGACATGTGCCTGGACAAGCCGCTGCACGACAAGGCCTCGGGCGCGGACTTCGCCGCCGGCTGCCAGAAGATGAACGGCCAGCAGTCGCTCGCCTTCGTCCGGCAGCGCCACCAGGAGGCCGACCAGGACCTCGGCCGGATGCGCAACCAGCAGAAGTTCCTGTCGACCCTCGCCCACCAGGCCGCGTCGCCCTCCACCGTGCTCAACCCGTTCAAGCTCTACCCGGTGATCGGCTCCGGCCTCGACACGCTCATCGTGGACAAGAAGATGAGCCTGCGGAACCTCGCCTCGATGTTCTGGGCGATGAAGGGTGTCACCGGCGGCAGCGGGAATTCCATCACCGTGCCGATATCCAGCGCCAACTACCGGACGCCCAACGACGGCGACGCCGTGAAGTGGGACATGACGAAGGCCAAGACGCTCTTCGACCAGCTCAAGAACGACGACAAGGTCACCGTCACCAAGTAGGTGCCCGCGCGGGCCTTGGCCCGTACGCCGGACGGCCCCGGCTCCCCCGCGCTCGACGCGGTGGGGGCCGGGGCCGTCCGGTGCCGGTACGGGGCCCGGCGACGGGCCCCCCGGCACACGGTTCAGGAGGTGGCGACCGGCGTGCCGGTCACCGCGGCCACCCACTGGTCCAGCTCGGGCCGCCAGTAGCGGGCCACGTTCAGCCGGGTCGGCTTGGCCTCGCCGGGCAGCTGGAACTTCAGCGAGCTCCACAGGGGCTTCCGCTTCACGTCGCTGACCAGCGCCGCGGCCTCGTGCCGCGGTATCGCCACGACGAGCTCCTTGGGACGGGCGCTCATCCGGCCCGCCTTGTGGAAGACCACGGCCTGCTCGGTGACCGTCACGAAGTAGTACTTCACGAACGCCTGGGCGATGATGCCGATCGCGTTGGTGAGCCACGGGCTCGGGCCGGTCACGGTGTGGATCGTGGCGATCGGCCGGTCGCCCGGATTGATCTGCGCGATGGCCTCGGCCACCTGCTCCTGCATGGTGGACTTGCGAATGGCCATGTGGTGCCCCCATTTTCGACGTGCTTCGACTGAGTTGACGTGCCGGATGTGCCGGATGTGCAGGTTGCGCACGTTGCGCCGGGCGGTGCCGGCACAAACAAATGCGACGCCGCCGTCGTGAACACGACAGCGGCGTCGCAGCGTACCGCCTTCCGGCGGTGGTTACGCCCCTCGGGGTGCGAACGTCAGTGACGCCCGGCCGGGTTGCGACGGCGCAGCATGAAGACCGTGCCGCCGCCTGCGGCGACCAGGACGGCCGCGACACCGGCGATCATGCCCGTGTTGCTGCCGCCACCGGTCTCGGCCAGGTTGGACGTCCCACCCGCCGGCGAGGGCGCGTTGGTGTCGTCGACGGCCGCGGCCGGGCTGGTGGTGGCCGGGGCCGAGGTCGTCGGCGCGGCGGTGGGCGTGGTGGGCGTCGCGGACGGCGACGCCGGGGACGAAGCCGGCGGCGAGGCCGGCGGCGCGGGGGCCTCGCACGCGGTGTCCCGCGTGGTCACGCCACCCTTGATGTCCTGGTCGACCAGCGGCTTCTTGCCCGGCTTGCCCGCCGTGATGTGCACGGTGTAGGTGGTGCTGGGCTTCCAGGCGGCCGCGAGGTTGATCGTGACGCCCTCGGCGGTCGGGTGGTCGATGCTGCCGGTGACGACCGTGGCCCCGGTGCTGTCGAGGATCGTGACGGTCGCGGGCGTACCCGAACCGTCCTTGTCCGTGACGCTGAAGCCGGTCTTGCCGGTGGTGTCGTCACAGGTGGCTGCGGCGGTGAAGTCGCCGATGCTGCAAGCAAGCGCAGTGCCTGCAACGCCCAGCGCGAGCGCGGCTGCGGCGGAGGCAACGCCTATGGAACGCACCGCAATTGCGGTACGGCGGTTTATGGACACGTCTTCCCTTCACGGGATCGGATCACAAGCGCGGAAAAGGCCGGTCAGTGGACACATTGGCCCCCCGCCCCACTGATGGCCCTCACACCTCTACAAGCCCCCGTGTGCGCTTGTCAATTGATCGCAAACCGACCAGTACACGACGTCAAACACACAAAGAGCACCCGGTCCGGGTGCTCTTCGTGCGGCGGTGTTACAGACTTGCTACGCGGGCAGGTTGCGGGCCATGACGATCCGCTGGACCTGGTTGGTGCCTTCGTAGATCTGCGTGATCTTGGCGTCGCGCATCATCCGCTCCACCGGGTAGTCGCGCGTGTAGCCGTATCCGCCCAGCAGTTGGACCGCGTCGGTGGTGACCGACATGGCCACGTCGGAGGCGTAGCACTTGGCGGCGGCGCCGAAGAAGGTCAGGTCGGAGTCGGAGCGCTCCGACCTGGCCGCGGCGGCGTAGGTGAGCTGGCGGGCGGCCTCCAGCTTCATGGCCATGTCGGCCAGCATGAACTGGATGCCCTGGAACTCCGCGATGGCCTTGCCGAACTGCTTGCGCTCCGCCACGTACCCCTTGGCGTAGTCCAGCGCGCCCTGGGCGATGCCGAGGGCCTGGGCGGCGATGGTGACGCGGGTGTGGTCCAGGGTCTTCATCGCGGTGGCGAAACCGGTGCCCTCGTCGCCGATCATGCGGTCGGCGGGGATGCGGACGTTGTCGAGGTAGACCTCGCGGGTGGGCGAGCCCTTGATGCCGAGCTTGCGCTCCGGGGCCCCGAAGGAGACGCCCTCGTCGCTCTTCTCCACCACGAAGGCGGAGATGCCCTTGGAGCGCTTGTCGGGGTCGGTGACCGCCATGACCGTGTAGAAGTCGGAGACCCCGGCGTTGGTGATCCAGCGCTTGACGCCGTTGAGCACGTAGAAGTCGCCGTCGCGTACCGCCCTGGTCTTCATGCCCGCCGCGTCGGAACCCGCCTCGGGCTCCGACAGGGCGTAGGAGAACATGCCCTTCTTGCGGGCGAGCGCGCCCAGGTACCTCGTCTTGAGCTCCTCCGAGCCCGACAGCTGCACCGGGAGCGAGCCGAGCTTGTTGACCGCGGGGATGAGCGAGGAGGACGCGCAGACCCGGGCCACCTCCTCGATCACGATGACGGTGGACAGCGCGTCGGCCCCCGCGCCGTCGTAGGCCTCGGGGACGTGCACCGCGTGCAGGTCGTTGGCCTCCAGAGCGTCACGCGCCTCCTGCGGGAAGCGGCCCTGCTCGTCCACCTCGGCGGCGAAGGGGGCGATCTTCGCCTCCGCGAGGGAGCGCACGGCGTCCCGCAGCATCTCGTGCTCTTCGGAGGTCCGGAAAAGGTCGAAGTCGGAGGATCCGGCCACAGAATCTCACTCCCGAATGCTAACTACCGTTAAGTAACCCTACGATCCTAGGGCCGTGCCCATGATCAGGCCTACGTGACGTTCACGACAGCACAAGGTCGGCCCCGCACGGCCCGCGGCCCCGCGCCGCCCCGCCGTACGACCGGCTGTCCCGCACCGCCGCCTCCGTCGGCCAGGTCACCGCATCGTGGACCCGGCGACCTGCGCACACCCCTCTTTTGGCTGACCCGCTGCCGACTATGCTCTGGCCCATGCCTCTCAAGCTCACCGTCATCGGTACCGGCTACCTCGGCGCCACCCACGCCGCCGCCATGGCCGAACTCGGCTTCGACGTGCTCGCGCTCGACATCGAGCCGCGGAAGATCGAGATGCTGGCGCAGGGCCGGGTGCCGATGTTCGAGCCGGGCCTCGAGGACCTGCTGGCCAAGCACGTGGCAGGGATCGAGGGGTCCAGCGGGCGGCTGCGCTTCACCCTGTCCTGGGAAGAGGTGGCCGAGTTCGGCGACGTGCACTTCGTGTGCGTCAACACCCCCCAGAAGCAGGGCGAGTACGCCTGCGACATGAGCTACGTGGACCGCGCCTTCTCCCTGCTGGCCCCGCACCTGCGGCGGCCCGCGCTGGTGGTCGGCAAGTCCACCGTGCCCGTGGGCAGCGCGGCACGGCTGGCGGCGCTGCTGACCGAGCTGGCCCCGGTGGGCGCGGACGCGGAGCTGGCGTGGAATCCGGAGTTCCTGCGCGAGGGCTACGCGGTGCAGGACACCCTGCACCCGGACCGGATCGTGGTGGGCGTGACGAGCGAGCGCGCCGAATCGGTGCTGCGCGAGGTCTACGCCACGCCCGTCGGGGAGGGCACGCCCTTCATCGTGGCCGACTACCCGACGGCCGAGCTGGTCAAGACCGCGGCGAACGCCTTCCTCGCCACCAAGATCTCCTTCGTCAACGCCATGGCCGAGGTCAGCGAGGCGGCCGGCGGCGACGTCGCCAAGCTGGCGGAGGCGATCGGCTACGACGACCGGATCGGCCACAAATTCCTGCGGGCCGGCATCGGCTTCGGCGGCGGCTGCCTGCCCAAGGACATCCGCGCCTTCATGGCCAGGGCCGGGGAGCTGGGCGCCGACCAGGCGCTGACCTTCCTGCGCGAGGTCGACTCGATCAACATGCGCCGCCGCACCCACATGGTGGAGATGGCCCGCGAGGCGCTGGGCGGCGGCTTCCTCGGCCGCCGGATCGCGGTGCTCGGCGCGACCTTCAAGCCGGACTCCGACGACGTACGGGACTCCCCGGCGCTCAACGTCGCCGGGCAGATCCAGCTCCAGGGCGGCCAGGTCACCGTCTACGACCCCAAGGGCATGGACAACGCCCGCTCGCTCTTCCCCACCCTCGGCTACGCCCCGACCGCCCTGGACGCGGTCCGCGGCGCCGACATAGTGCTGCACCTGACGGAGTGGCGGGAATTCCGCGAGCTCGACCCGGGCGCGCTGGCCGACGTGGCGCGCGGCCGGTCGGTGCTCGACGGCCGAAACGCGCTGGACCCGGCCCTGTGGCGCAAGGCGGGCTGGACGTACCGCGCGATGGGCCGCCCGCAGGCGTAAGGCATGGCCGCGAGGTCCTGTCAGGCCGGTCCCTGTCAGGCCGGCTCGGGCGAGCCGGCCCTGGCGTTCTTCCGGTAGGCCCGCATCTTCGAGCGGCTGCCGCAGATCGCCATGGTGCACCAGCGGCTGCGGCCCGCCGGACTGCGGTCGTAGTAGACCCAGCGGCAGGTGTCGGCGGCGCACGCCTTGAGGCGCTGCCAGCTCCCGTCCGCAGTCGCCCCCGCGATGGCCGCGGCGACCGCCGCGGTGAGCTCCGCCGCTCCGGTGAGTCCTTCGGCGGCACCTACGGCGGCGCGACCCTCGGTGTCGACGGACAGCCGCAGCGGCGCGGCGGCCAGCAGCCGCTCCAGCGCCTCCCCGGTGGCGGCCGGGACGTCGGTGCCGGCGTGGGCCGCACAGACGTCCCGCAGCGCCTCACGCAGCGCCAGGACGTCGGCGAGCGCGCCCGCGTCGTAGCCGCGCCCCGCCAGGCCGCGGCTCCGCGCCCAGCCGGCGGCCGCGTCAGGGGACGTCAGTTCGTCGCTGCCGCCCTCCAGGTCCACGGTGTTGACCAGGTCCTGGACGAGTGCCAGCCCTTCGGGCGCGGGATCGCGGGTTCCTGGCTGCTCCACCCTTGTCACGTTACCTCTGCTCCCCCATCATGAAGTAACGGTTACCGCCAACCACCTCGTACCGGTAACACCGCCGACGAAAGGACCCGCCATGATCGGCCGGCTGAGCGCCGTCGTCCTCGACTGTCCCGACCCCGCCGCCCTCGCCGCGTTCTACGCCGAGCTGCTCGGCGGCACCGTCGAGGCCGAGGACGAGACCTGGGTGGACCTCGACCACGAGGGGGGCCGGCAGCTCTCCTTCCAGCTCGCCCCGCAGTACAGGGCGCCCGCCTGGCCCGACCCCGAGCGCCCGCAGCAGTACCACCTCGACATCGCGGTGCCCCGGGCCGAGATGGACGACGCGGAGAAGAAGGTGCTCGCCCTGGGCGCGACCCTGCTGGAGGGCGACCTCGGCGGGACCCGCAACTGGCGGGTCTACGCCGACCCCGCAGGGCACCCCTTCTGCCTCTGCGCCTGCTGAAGGGGCGCCCGGGCGGGCGGCACGGACCGGTCAGCCGGCCGGCAGCACCATCGTCGACGGGCCGCGCGTGGCCCGGATCGCGGTCGCGGCCGACTCCGCGTCCCGCAGCACCCGCACCGCGTTGTGCCAGGTCAGCTTGGCGAGGTCGCCGTCGGACCAGCCGCGCCGCAGCAACTCCGCGACCAGGTTCGGATAGCCGGCGACATCGCGCAGGCCGTCGGGAGTGAAGGCGGTGCCGTCGAAGTCGCCGCCGATCCCGACGTGGTCGACCCCGGCCACCTCGCGCATGTGGTCGAGGTGGTCGGCGACGGTCGCCGCGGTGGCCGCCGGGCGCGGGTGCTCCGCCTCATATGCCCGCTGGACGGCCATACCGCCGGGTGTGGTGTCCAGCGGGTGCAGGCCGTGCGCGCGCATGTTGGCGTCGGCCGCCGCGGTCCACTCGATGGCCGCGGGCAGGATGAACTTCGGCACGAAGGTGGCCATGGCCACGCCCCCGTTGGCCGGCAGCTGCGCGAGCACGTCGTCGGGGATGTTGCGCACGTGGTCGCAGACCGCGCGGGCCGAGGAGTGCGAGAAGAGCACCGGCGCCTCGGCCACCCGCAGCGCGGCGCGCATGGTGTCGGCGGAGACGTGCGAGAGGTCCACCAGCATCCCGAGCCGGTTCATCTCCCTGACGACCTCCTCGCCGAAGGCGGTCAGGCCGCCCGCGGCGGGCTCGTCCGTCGCGGAGTCCGCCCAGGGGGTGTTGTTGTTGTGGGTGAGCGTCATGTAGCGCACCCCGAGGTCGTGGAAGGCCCGCAGGACGGCCAGCGAGCCGTCGATGCTGTGGCCGCCCTCGGCGCCCATCAGGGAGGCGATACGCCCCTTGCCGCGGGCTTCCTCGAGGTCGTCCGCGGTCAGGGCGAGCGCGAGGTCGTCGGGATAGCGCTCGGTCAGGCGGCGGACGACGTCGATCTGCTCCAGGGTCGCGGTGACCGCGTCCGCGCCGGCCAGCTCGACCGACACGTAGACCGACCAGAACTGCCCGCCGACCCCGCCGGCCCGCAGGCGCGGGATGTCGGTGTGCAGGCGCTCGCTCTGGTCGGCCGCGATGTCCAGCCGGTCGAGGTCGTAGGAGACCTGCTCGCGCAGCGCCCACGGCAGGTCGTTGTGCCCGTCCACGACGGGGTGGGCGGCGAGCAGGTCACGGGCGCGATCGAGGAAGTCCATGCAGGCCAGCCTATGCGGCGGCCTACTTGGCGAAACCGAAGCCCGCGGCGCCGGTGACCTTGGCGCGCAGCCGCCGGCCCTTCTCGGTGGCCTGCTCGTTGAGCGAGGCCTGGAACTCGCGCATCCGCGCCTGGATCTCCGGGTCGTGCGCGGCCAGGATGCGGACTGCGAGCAGCCCCGCGTTGCGCGCGCCCGCCACCGAGACCGTGGCGACCGGCACACCGGCAGGCATCTGCACGATGGACAGCAGCGAGTCCATGCCGTCGAGGTACTTCAGCGGCACCGGCACCCCGATGACCGGCAGCGGGGTGACGGAGGCGAGCATCCCCGGCAGGTGGGCGGCGCCGCCGGCGCCCGCGATGAGTGCCTTGAGCCCGCGGTCCGCTGCCTGCTCGCCGTAGGCGATCATCTCGTGCGGCATGCGGTGCGCGGAGACCACGTCGACCTCGAAGGTGACGTCGAACTCCTGGAGCGCGTGGGCCGCGGCCTCCATCACCGGCCAGTCGGAGTCGGAGCCCATGACGATGCCCACCGAGGGTGCGGTGGTGCCGTGCGCTTCACTCATCGATCGTCCCTCGCAGGTAGTCGGCCGCGTGCCGGGCGCGCCCGCGCACGTCGGGCAGGTCGTCGCCGTAGGTGGTGACATGGCCGACCTTGCGGCCCGGCTTCACGTCCTTGCCGTACATGTGGATCTTCAGCCCGGGGTCGCGGGCCATGCAGTGCAGGTAGCCGGCGTACATGTCGGGGTAGTCGCCGCCGAGCACGTTGGCCATCACCGTCCAGCGGGCCCGCGGCCGCGGGTCGCCGAGCGGCAGGTCGAGCACGGCCCGCAGGTGGTTGGCGAACTGGGAGGTGGCGGCGCCGTCCATGGTCCAGTGGCCGCTGTTGTGCGGGCGCATGGCCAGCTCGTTGACCAGGATGCGGCCGTCGGCGGTCTCGAACAGCTCCACCGCGAGGTGGCCGACCACGCCCAGCTCGCGGGCCACGGTCAGCGCGAGCTGCTGCGCCTGCGCCGAGAGCACGTCGGGCAGTCCTGGCGCCGGGGCGATCACCGTGTCGCACACGCCGTCGACCTGCACGGACTCCACGACCGGATAGGCCACCGCCTGGCCGTGCGGCGAGCGCACGACGTTAGCGGCCAGCTCGCGCACGAAGTCGACCTTCTCCTCGGCGAGCACCGGCACACCGGCCTTGAAGGCGTCGGCGGCGTCGGCCTCCGCGCGGACGAACCAGACGCCCTTGCCGTCGTAGCCGCCGCGGACGGTCTTGAGGACCAGCGGGTATCCCGCGGTCTCCGCGGCGAACCGGGAGACGTCCGCCGGATCGGCGACGATCCGGTTGCGCGGGCAGGGCACACCGATCTCGGCGAGCCTGGTCCGCATGACGCCCTTGTCCTGCGCGTGCACCAGGGCGTCGGGCCCCGGGCGTACCACGATGCCGTCCGCCTCCAGGGCGCGCAGGTGCTCGGTCGGCACATGCTCGTGGTCGAAGGTGATGACGTCGCAGCCCTGCGCGAAGGCGCGCAGCGTGTCGAGGTCGCGGTAGTCGCCGACGGTGACGTCGGAGACGACCTGCGCGGCCGAGTCCTGGGCCGTGTCGCTGAGAATCCTGAACCTGATGCCGAGCGGGATGCCCGCCTCGTGGGTCATACGGGCGAGCTGGCCGCCGCCGACCATGCCGACTACGGGGAATGTCACGTTTTTTCCTGCCGGTGGAGCACGGGGGCCGGTCCCCCGCTGATGGCCCTACCAGGGTATCGGCCGCGCGACCGGTCGAACGCCGGACGGCCCTTCGGTGACTTCCAGGGGGCGGTTAGCATGAGGGACACCAAAAACCCCCGCCGCGACCCGCGCCATCGACCTACCCACCCACAGACAGGGCCCGAGCGATCACCATGACCGGATTCCACGCCCTGCGCGACAAGCTCGGCCTGATGTACCGCGAGATCGCGAAGTTCGGGGCGGTCGGCGGCGCCGGCGTACTGGTGAACATCGGCGTGTTCAACCTGGTCCGGCACAGCACCGGGCTCCAGACGGTACGGGCCAGCGTGCTGGCGACGCTGGTGTCGATCGCGTTCAACTACTTCGGCTTCCGCTACTTCACCTACCGCGACCGCGACAAGGCGGGCCGTACCAGGGAACTCGGGCTCTTCCTGTTCTTCAGCTGCATCGGCCTGGTGATCGAGAACGGCGTGCTGTTCGTCGCCACGTACGGCTTCGACTGGGACAGCCAGCTGCAGAGCAACGTGTTCAAATTCGTCGGCATCGGCGTGGCGACGCTCTTCCGCTTCTGGTCCTACCGCACCTGGGTCTTCCGGGCGGTCGCGGTACCGGAGCCGGTCGAGCCCGACCTCACCGTGCGGGACCCGCGGGTCGACGCGACCCGGCGCTGATCAGCTGACGATGTCCTCGCGCGGCGGGGGCGGCTGCATCTCCCTGGCGAGGAAGAGCGCGAAGACCGGCGGGTGCTGCTGGAGGAGTTCGAGGCGGCCGCCGTCCGCCTCCGCGAGATCGCGGGCGAGCGCCAGGCCGAGGCCGGTGGAATTGCGGCCGCTGACCGTACGCTCGAAGACCCGCGCGCCCAGGTCGGACGGCACACCACGGCCCTCGTCCGTGACCTCGACCACCGCCTGGTTCCCGGTCACCCTGGTACGCAGGCCCACCGTGCCCGCCCCGTGCATCAGCGAGTTCTCGATCAGCGTGGCCAGCACCTGCGCGACCGCGCCCGGGGTGCCGACCGCCCGCAGCGCCGGGGTGCCGGAGCGGACGACGGCCCTGCCCTCGTTCTGATACGCCGGGCGCCACTCCTCGACCTGCTGCTTGATCACCTCGTCGAGGTCGAAGTAGACCGCCGAGCCGGTCCGCGGGTCGCGCGCGTTGGTCAGCAGCCGCTGCACCACGTCGGTCAGCCGCTCGACCTGGCCGAGCGCGATGGTCGCCTCCTCCTTGACCGTCTCCTGGTCGTCGGTGGCCACGATCTCCTCGAGCCGCATCGACAGCGCGGTCAGCGGGGTGCGCAGCTGGTGGGAGGCGTCGGAGGCGAGCCTGCGCTCCGCGGTGAGCATCCGCCCGATCCGCTCGGCACTGGCGTCCAGCACGTCGGCGATCCGGTCGAGCTCCGGCACGCCGTAGCGGCGGTGCCGCGGGCGGGGGTCGCCGGAGCCGAGGCGCTCGGCGGTCGCGGCGAGGTCGCTGAGCGGGCTGGCCAGCCGCTTGGCCTGGCGCACGGCGAGGCCGACCGCGGCCACTACGGCGAGCAGCGCGACGGCCAGGATCACCAGCAGATTGCGCCCGATCTCCTCGCTGACGGTGGAACGCGGCTGCTCCACGGTCACGGACTCACCGTGGTCGCCGCGCTGGGTGGAGGTGATGACCTTGCCCTTGGGGCGGTTGCCGAGAGTGACCTGTGGGCGTCCCGGCACCCGCACCACCGCGTAGCGGTCGGCGGCGATCTGCCGGTCGAGGCCCTTGGCGTCGATGCTTTCCCCGGCCAGGATGCGGTTCTCCACGATGCCGACCAGCCGCACGGCCTCGGAGTCGACACCGTCGCGCGCGCTGCTCTCGATGGTCCTGGTCTCCACGAAGATCAGGGACAGCCCGAAGACGGCGATGACGACGAGCACCACGGCCAGCGTGGAGGAGATCAGACGGCGGCGCACGGCGGCGGCGGGTCAGTTCTTCTCGAACCGGAAACCGACTCCGCGCACCGTGGAGATGTACCGGGGGTTGGCCGCGTCGTCCCCGAGCTTCTTGCGCAGCCAGGAGATGTGCATGTCCAGCGTCTTGGTGGACGACCACCAGGTGGTGTCCCAGACCTCGCGCATCAGCTGCTCGCGGGTGACGACCCGGCCGGCGTCCCGCACCAGCACCCGCAGCAGGTCGAACTCCTTTGCGGTGAGCTGGAGTTCGTCATCACCCATCCAGGCGCGGTGCGACTCGACGTCGATCCGCACCCCGTGGGTGGACGGCTGCGCGGGCTCGGTGGTGCCGCGCCGCAGCAGGGCCCGCACCCGGGCCAGCAGCTCGGCCAGCCGGAAGGGCTTGGTCACGTAGTCGTCCGCGCCTGCGTCGAGGCCGACGACCGTGTCGACCTCGTCCGCACGGGCGGTCAGCACCAGCACGGGGAAGGTGTGGCCCTCCGTGCGGATCCGCCGGCACACGTCGAGGCCGTCCATCCCGGGCAGGCCCAGGTCGAGCACCACCAGGTCGACGGATCCCAGCAGCGCCGCCTCCAGCGCGGTGGGTCCGTCCTCGCGCACCTCGACCTCGTAGCCCTCGCGGCGCAGTGCGCGCGCGAGCGGTTCCGAGATGGATGCGTCGTCCTCGGCCAGAAGTACGCGGGTCATGGGCTTGATGGTAGTCCGCACCCCCCGGGCGTGAGGTGGTGGTACGCCGCTGTCCGTTCACGCCCCCCGCGACCGCCTCGCACCTGCGCTCCTGCGGCCCGCGGCGGTCAGGACAGCGGCCACGGGCGGGCGGTCGCGCCCAGCCTGTTCCAGGCGTTGATGACGGTGATCGCCCAGATGAGTTCGGCCAGCTCCCGCTCGTCGAACTGCGCCGCGGCGCGGGCGAAGACGTCGTCGCCGACCGGTCCGTCGGTGAGCCGGGTGGCGGCCTCGGTCAGTTCGAGGGCCGCGCGCTCGCGCGGGGTGAAGAACGGGGTCTCGCGCCACACCGGGAGCGCGTAGAGGCGCTGCTCGCTCTCGCCGCCCTTGCGGGCGTCCCGCGCGTGGGTGTCGACGCAGTACGCGCAGCCGTTCAGCTGGGAGGCCCGGGCCCGGACCAGTTCGAGCAGCGGATCCTCGAGGCCGATGTCGCGGGCGGCTGCGTCCAGTGCGTTCATGGCGCGGTTGACGTGGGGGACGAGCTTGTCCACGGCGAGGCGTACGGGCGGGGCGACGGTGGTCTGGTTCGCAGCGGCCTCCACGGGAGAGGTGGTGTCTGCGGTGGTGGTGTCAGTGCTCATGGCAAGAAATCTACGGCGGCAGTGGATCGTGGGTAAGGTCCACTTTCATGGACGATTCATGGCCCACTTCGGCGGCGGAAGCGCTCGGCGGGACGGGTGTGGACCTGCATCTCGACCTGCCGCACGGCACCCCCCACGGCCGCCGGGCGGCCCTCGAACGCGCACTGCGCGACGCCGTGCGCGGCGGCCGGCTCGCCCCCGGCAGCCGACTGCCGTCCAGTCGCAGGCTGGCCGCGGAGACCGGGCTGTCCCGCGGCACGGTCAAGTCGGCCTACGACCAGCTCACCGCCGAGGGCTACCTGACCGCCCGCCAAGGCTCCGGCACGGTGGTGGCCGACCGTCCGCAGGGGCCGTCCGCCCCGGCGCCCGGCCGGTCCGCCGTCCCTCGGGCGCCGCGCCACGACCTGCGCCCCGGCAGCCCCGACGTCACCTCCTTCCCGACCTCCGCCTGGCTGCGGGCCACCCGTCGGGTGCTGTCCGCCGCACCGTCCGCGGCATACGACTACGGCGACCCGCGCGGCACCGCGGAACTGCGCACCGCACTTGCCGGATACCTCGGCAGGACCCGAGGGGTGGTCGCGGAGCCGGACCGGATCGTGGTGGTCTCCGGGTACGTGCAGGGCCTCTCGCTGCTGACCGGTGTACTGGGCGGTCGGGGCGGGCGGGAGCGGGGCGGACCCGTGGTCGCCATGGAGGACCCCGGGCTGCCCTTCCACCGCGAGGTGGTGCGGCGGGCGGGCGGCCGGGTGGTGCCGTTGCCCGTCGACGAGTGGGGCGCGGGTGCCTGCCCGCGGGAGGCGGACGCGGTGGTCGTCACCCCCGCCCACCAGTACCCCACCGGCGTCACCCTGCACCCGGCCCGCCGCCACGCGCTCACCGCCTGGGCTCGGGAGGGCGGCGGCCTCGTGGTCGAGGACGACTACGACGGCGAATTCCGTTACGACAGGCAGCCGGTGGGCGCTCTCCAGGGCACGGCTCCCGACCAGGTCGTCTATCTCGGCACCGCCTCCAAGACGCTGGGGCCCGCGCTGCGGCTCGGCTGGATGGTGCTGCCGCCGCACCTGGTGGCGCCGGTCGCCGAGGCCAAGCTCTACAGCGACTACCACACCGGGTCGGTGGGCCAGTTGGCGCTTGCCGAGCTGATCGCCGACCACGCCTACGACCGGCATGTGCGCGCCGCGCGGCTGCGCTACCGGCGGCGCCGCGACCTGCTGGTCGCCCGGCTGACCGGCGAAGCGCCGTACCCCGGGGTCGAGGTGCGGGGCGTCGCGGCCGGACTGCACGCACTGCTCGGGTTGCCGCAGGACGGCCCGGACGAGGCCGAGGTGCTGCGCAGGGCCGCGGCCCTGGGGCTCGCCGTCGGGGCCCTGGGCGAGCACTGGCATGCAGCGGACGACGCCGTCGGTCCCGGCCCCGGACGCCCGCAGGGCCTCATCGTCGGTTACGGCACCCCCGGCGAGGGCGGCTACCCGGCGGCACTCGACATACTGACCCGGGTACTGGGGCCCTGACCGCAAGGGTGCGCGGGCATGCGGCTCGTCGGCGTCGCCGACAGCGGCGGCGGCCTGACGTCAGTGCACCCCGGGCGCGGGATCTCTGGCATGCCGCTCGCCGCGTACCCATGGCGCAACATTGGGCTGACGTCACTCGTCAGCACGAGTGACGTCAGCCCATTTTCGGCTACACCGGTCTTCTCGCCCGATCCCGAAACCGCCGAGCGGGGGCATCCGGCGCCCCGCCGGGGTACGCGAACGGCCCGCAGCGGGCGCCGCGGGCCGTTCCGGGTGTGCGTGGCGTCAGGACGGCGCCGCGAGCTCCGCCCACACCGTCTTGCCGGGGCGGTCGGTATTGCGAACGACTCCCCAGTCGAGGCAGAGCCGCTGGACTATGAACATGCCGTGGCCGCCCGGGCGTCCGGCCCGGTGCGGGGTTCGGGGCGCGGGCTCGCCGCCGCCGCCGTCGACCACTTCCAGGCGCAGCGACTTGGGGCTGCGGCGCAGCAGCAGTTCCTCGGGACCGCCGGCGTGCAGGCACGCATTGGTCACCAACTCCGAGACCACGAGCAGGACGTCCTCGGCAGCGGCCATGCGGTCCGCGGTCGCGGCCGGCAGCCAGCCCCAGTCACGCAGAGCCTGCCGGGTGAAGTCCCTGGCACGGGGCACGATGCCGCTCTCACCGGTGAGCTGGAGCCTGCGGGTGGCCTCCGGCTCACGGGACTGCGTCTCGTCGCTCTGAACGCCCCCGCCTGCACCCGGGTCCGGGTCACGGTCATCCGCGGCGAAGGGCCGGGTGGTGCTCATCTAGGCCTCACCTCACGGATGTACGACTGGGTCCGACCTTCTTCTTCCCGATGGATCTCCCGGAACACGTCCGTGAGGCCATCAAAGCTGGGGCACCCTGCGGCACCCATCGCGCGTCCTGCCCCCGAGCGCATCCGGCTACTCCTGGAGTGCCTGGTCGACGGTGGCATGCACGGTGAAGACCGCCTCTGCCCCGGTGATCTCCAGCACCCGGGCGACGGTCGGCCGCATGGCGGCCAGATGTACGGCGCCACCCTCGGCCTCGGCCCGCAGGCGTGCGCTCAACAGGACGTTGAGTCCCGTCGAGTCGCAGAACTCCAACTGCGAGCAGTCCACCACCAGCCGGGTCGCACCGGCGTCCATGGCCGCACCGAGCGGTTCGCTCAGCAGGTCCGCGGTGTGGTGGTCGAGCTCACCCGCCGGGGTGAAGACCGCGGAGTGGCCATGCTGCTTGACCTCGACACGCAACCGGCCAAGACCGGCTGTGTCGACCGCTTCGCGGTCCATTTACGCTCCTCTGCCCTTCGTGACGACGCGATCCCCGACCCTACGCGTTCCTCGGGTGAGACGGTAGTCGTCACTCTGACGTAGCCGTGACCTGGTGGGGCACCTTCACGCATCATGACGGTTCATGCGCGGCACGTGAACAAAGAACCGGGCAAAACGCCCATGACAGCGCCATAACTTGCGACGCCCCCGGCAACAGGCGTAGGGGTGGAGGTACGGCATAGGCACTGCCGACCGCCGCAAGAGAGGCAGGACCACATGGCACCCCCGCTCGGCCTGGATCACCAGAACCATGCGCTGGAGCAGTTCGCGGGGCTTGAGGGGCTCCCGGAAATTCCCCCCTACGACGAGATCGGACCGGTCGACGCGCGCGCCCTGTCCAAGACGCTCTTCGCCCGCCTCCACGGCCTGGAGGAGGGTACGGAGGAGCACGCGTACGTCCGCAACACGCTGGTGGAGCTGAACCTCGCCCTGGTGAAGTTCGCCGCCTCCCGGTTCCGCACCCGCAGCGAGCCGATGGAGGACATCATCCAGGTCGGCACGATCGGCCTGATCAAGGCGATCGACCGCTTCGAGCTGAGCCGCGGCGTCGAATTCCCGACCTTCGCGATGCCGACGATCGTCGGTGAGATCAAGCGCTTCTTCCGCGACACCAGCTGGTCGGTCCGGGTACCGCGGCGGCTCCAGGAGCTGCGCCTGGATCTGGCGAAGGCCGGCGACGAGCTGGCGCAGCAGCTGGACCGCACGCCGACCGTCCGCGAACTGGCCGCCCGGCTCGGGCTGCCGGAGGACGAGGTCATCGAGGGCATGGCGGCGAGCAACGCGTACACGGCCAGCTCGCTCGACGCCCAGCCGGCGGAGGACGACCCGGAGGGCGCGCTCGCCGACCGGATCGGCTACGAGGACCACGACCTCGAAGGCGTCGAGTTCGTCGAATCGCTCAAGCCGCTGATCGCCGGGCTGCCGCAGCGCGACCGGGCGATCCTTTCGCTGCGCTTCGTCGGCAACCTCACGCAGGCCGAGATCGGCGACGAGCTGGGCATCTCGCAGATGCACGTCTCGCGGCTGCTCACCCGGACGCTGTCACGGCTGCGCCGCGGGCTGCTCGTCGAGGAGTAGGCCGAGGTCCCCGCGCGCCTCGCGCAGCACGCCGTCCTTCCACACCGCCGCCGCCAGCGGCACACCGGGGCGGTACGCGAGGTGGACGTGGCTGGGCGCGTCCAGCAGCAGCAGATCCGCGCGGGCACCCGGCGCGATGCGGCCGATGTCGTCGCGGCGCAGGGCGCGCGCGCCGCCCCGGGTGGCGGCGTGCACCGCCTCGTCGGGGGTCATTCCCATGTCGCGGACCGCGACGGCGACACAGAACGGCATCGACGTGGTGAAGGACGAGCCCGGGTTGCAGTCGGTGGACAGCGCCACGGTGGCGCCCGCGTCGAGCAGCCTGCGGGCATCGGGGTAGCGCGCGCGGGTGGAGAACTCCGCTCCGGGCAGCAGCGTCGCCACGGTGGTGTCCGACGCGCTCGCGAGCGCGTCGACGTCGGCGTCGGTGAGGTGGGTGCAGTGGTCGGCGGAGGCCGCGCCCAGCTCGACGGCCAGCCGGACGCCGGGACCGTGGCCCAGCTGGTTGGCGTGCACCCGCGGGATCAGGCCGCGGGCCATGCCGGCGGTGAGGACGGCGCGGGCCTGGTCGCCGTCGAAGGCGCCGCGCTCGCAGAAGGCGTCCACCCAGCGGGCGTGCGGCGCGCAGGCCTCCAGCATCCCGCCGGTGACCAGGGCGACGTAGCCGGCCGGGTCGCCCTCGAACTCCGGCGCGACGACATGGGCGCCGAGGTAGGTGACCTCGGCGGTGTGCCGGGCGGCGATCTCCAGTGCGCGGGCCTCGTCGCGGGTGGTCAGGCCGTAGCCCGACTTGGTCTCCTGGGTGGTGGTGCCCTGCCGGAGTGCCTCGGTCAGGAAGCGGGTGAGGTTGGCGGCGAGTTCCGCGTCCGTGGCGGCGCGGGTGGCGGCGACCGTGGTGCGGATGCCGCCCGCGGTGTACGGGCGGCCCGACATCCTCGCGGCGAACTCCGCGCTCCGGTCGCCGGCGAAGAGCAGATGCGAGTGCGAGTCCACGAAGCCGGGCAGCAACGCGCGGCCGCCGGCGTCGATGCGCTTGTCGGTGGCGGGTGCTTTCCCGGACTCACCGACCCAGGCGACGCGGTCGCCTTCGATCACGACGGCCGCCGCGCCGGGAACCAGGCCCAGGGGGTCGCGGGTGCCGGGCGCGGAGCGGGAGGGGTCGTTGGTGACCAGGCTGCCGATGTCGGTGATGACCGTGCTGGTCGCCTTGCCGGTCGTCGTCATCGCTCGTGCTTTCGCTCGCCGGGTCGGGGAGGTTGGGGGCGCGGCCGGATGCCCGGCCGCGTGCGTCAGGACCGGGGCCGTGAGCCGGGGCCGTGGCCCGGGCCGTGAGCCCGGGCCGGACGCGGACCCCGGGTGGGGGCGGGTCAGCCGCGGAGTGCTCCGATCGCCTCCGCCAGCGCGGCCGGCACGTCCTGGACCAGCTGGTGCTGCCCGTCGCGGACGATCTGCCGGCCCCCCACCACGGTGTGCCGCACGTCGGCCGCCGTCGCCGCGAACACCGCGGTCTCGCCGGCCAGCCGTGGCGGCGGCCCCGCGGTGCGTACCGAGTCCAGCGCGACCGTCGTGAAGTCGGCCAGCGCGCCCGCCTCCAGCCGGCCCGCGTCGGGCCAGCCGAGACCGGCGTGCCCGTCCTCGGTGGCGGCGCGCAGCAGTTGGGCCGCGGTCCAGTGACCGCGGGTCATGGCCCGAAGCCGCTCGTTCAGCTCCACGGCCCGCGCCTCCTCGAACAGGTCGATCACCGCGTGGCTGTCGCTGCCCAGGCTCACCGGGCAGCCGGCGCGGCGCAGTTGCGGTGCCGGGCCGATGCCGTCGGCCAGGTCCCTCTCCGTGGTGGGGCACATGCACACCGCGCTGCCGGCGGCACCGAGCAGCGCGACGTCGCCCGCGGTGAGGTGGGTGGCGTGCACCGCGGTCGTGTTGGGCCGCCAGAAGCCGGAGTCGGCCAGCAGCCGGGTGGGGGTGCGGCCGTGCAGGACGAGGCAGGCGTCGTTCTCCGCGGTCTGCTCCGACAGGTGGATGTGGGTGGGCACCTCGGCGGTGCGCTCGGCGAACACCCGGTAGCCGTCCCGGTCGGAGAACGCCCGCACCGAGTGCACGGCGGCGCCGATCTTGGCGTGGCCCTCGCCCTTGAGCTGCGACCAGCGGTCGTACCAGCGGTCGGCGGTGCCGTCGCCGAAGCGCAGCTGCGGCCCTTCGAGCGGGCGGTAGCCGGTGCGGGTGAAGCCGCCGTGCAGGTAGGCGGTGTCCAGCAGCGTGATGCGGATGCCCGCCTCGCCCGCCGCGGCGATCAGCGCCTCGCCCATGGCGTTGGGGTTGTCGTAAGGGGTGCCGTCGCCCTGGTGGTGCAGGTAGTGGAATTCGCCGACGCAGGTGATGCCGGCCAGCGCCATCTCGGCGTAGACGGCACGGGCGAGGGTGAAGTAGCTGTCGGGGTCGAGGGCCCGCGCGACGTCGTACATGACGTCGCGCCAGCTCCAGAAGGACGTCGGCGCCGACCGCGCGGCTCCCGGTCGGCCGCGCTCGGCCGCGGGGGACGCTCCCGCGCCGATCTGCGCGGTGCCGCGCAACGCCCGGTGGAAGGCGTGGCTGTGGGCGTTGGCCAGGCCCGGCAGCGTCAGGCCGCGCAGCACGGTGGCGCCGGCGGGGGGCCGTTCGACTCCGGTGCGGACCTCGGCGATCCTGTCGTCGGCCACGGTCAGGGCGATGCCGGGTTCGGCGTGTGTGCCGAGCCAGGCGTGTTCCAGCCAGTAGGTCACCTGCACGCGAGACCTTCCAATACGTCGGCGAGCGCGGACACTCCGGCGGCACAGTCGTCCTCGGCCGCGCTTTCTGCCGGGGAGTGCGAGACGCCGGTGGGGTTGCGTACGAACAGCATGGCGGTCGGGACGGCCGCGGAGAGGATTCCGGCGTCGTGTCCCGCGCCGGTCGGCAGGACGGGCACCGGCGCACCCGCTCCGAGCAGGGCGGAAAGCCGGTCACGCAGGTCCTGGGCGAACTCGACCACCGGGGTGAACGACTCGCGGGTGACGCCCACCTGGACGCCGTCGCGGGCGCCGCGCTCGACGGCCGCCTGCTCGATCGAGGCCACGACCTCGGCGAGGATCTCCTCGTCGGGGGCTCGTGAATCCAGCCAGCCGCGGACCAGCGAGGCGATGGCGTTGACGCCGTTGGGTTCCACCGCGACCTTGCCGAAGGTCGCGAGCGCGCCCGCCAGCCGGGCCTTCTTCCTGGCGGCCAGCACCGTGTTGGCGTACGTCAGCATCGGGTCGTGGCGGTCCTCCAGCCGGGTGGTGCCCGCGTGGTTGGCCTCGCCGCGGAAGTCGAAGCGCCAGCGGCCGTGCGGCCAGATCGCCGAGGCGACGCCGACCGGCCGGTCCAGCAGGTCGAGGGCGCGGCCCTGCTCGACGTGCAGCTCCACGAAGGCGCCGACGCGGGCCAGCCGTTCCGGGTCGGGGCCGATCGCGGCCGGGTCCTGGCCCGCGCCTTCCATGGCGCGCGCGAGGCTCACACCGTCGGCGTCGACCAGTTCCCTGGCGTCCTGCGGGCTCAGCACGCCCGCGGTCAGCCGGGACCCCACGCAGGCCAGGCCGAAGCGGGCGCCCTCCTCGTCGGTGAAGTTGACGACGGCCAGCGGCCTGCGCGGCCGGGCTCCCCTGGCCCGCAACTCATCGAGCGCGGCGAAGGACGAGACGACGCCGAGCGGCCCGTCGAAGGCGCCGCCGTCGGGGACGGAGTCCAGATGGGAGCCGGTGACGACCGCGTCGCCCGCCGCGGGGTCGCCGAGCCAGGCCCACTGGTTGCCGTTGCGGTCCGTCTCACAGGCCAGTCCGCGGTCCTCGGCCTGGGCGCGGAACCACTCCCGGCAGTCCGCGTCGGCGGGCGTCCAGGCGTAGCGGCGGTAACCGCCGGACCCGGCGTGCCTGCCGATGGCCGCCAGCTCCCGCCACATGGTCTGGAAGCCGGCGCCCGCAGCGGCGGGGGTCACGAGGACTCCCGCATCGGGACCCGTACGTCGCGCTCGGCGGCAACCTCCGCGGCCCGGTCGTAGCCGGCGTCTACATGGCGGATGACGCCCATGCCGGGGTCGTTGGTGAGCACCCGTCGGATCTTCTCCGCCGCGAGCGCGGTGCCGTCGGCGACGGTGACCTGGCCGGCGTGGATGCTGCGGCCGATGCCGACACCGCCGCCGTGGTGGATCGACACCCAGGACGCGCCGGAGGCGACGTTGACCATCGCGTTGAGCAGCGGCCAGTCGGCGATGGCGTCGGAGCCGTCGAGCATGGCCTCTGTCTCGCGGTAGGGCGAGGCGACGGAACCGCAGTCCAGGTGGTCGCGGCCGATCACGATAGGGGCCTTGAGGGTGCCGTCGGCGACCATCTCGTTGAAGCGCTCGCCCGCCCGGTCGCGCTCGCCGTACCCGAGCCAGCAGATGCGGGCGGGCAGGCCCTGGAAGTGGACACGCTCACCGGCCAGTTTGATCCAGCGTGCCAGCGACTCGTTCTCCGGGAAGAGGTCGAGGATGGCGCGGTCGGTGCGGTGGATGTCGGCGGGGTCGCCGGACAGCGCCGCCCAGCGGAAGGGGCCCTTGCCCTCGCAGAACAGCGGGCGGATGTAGGCGGGGACGAAACCGGGGAAGGCGAAGGCCCGCTCGTAGCCGGCGAGCTGCGCCTCACCGCGGATGGAATTCCCGTAGTCGAAGACCTCGGCCCCCGCGTCCTGGAAGCCGACCATGGCCTCGACGTGCCGGGCCATCGACTCGCGGGCGCGCCGGGTGAATTCGGCGGGCTCCGCGGCGGCGTAATCGGCCATGTCGGCGAGTTCGACGCCGATCGGGAGGTACGCCAGCGGGTCGTGGGCAGAGGTCTGGTCGGTGACGATGTCGACGGGAGCCTGCATGGCCAGCAGCTGCGGCACGACCTCCGCGGCATTGCCCAGGACCCCGACGGACAGCGGGCGGCGCGCGTCACGGGCCTCGGTGGCCAGCCGCAGCGCGTGCTCGAGGCTGTCGGCGCGCACGTCGAGGTAGCGGTGCTCGATACGGCGCTCGATGGCCCGCGGGTCGACGTCGATGCACAGGGCCACGCCGCCGTTCATGGTGACGGCCAGCGGCTGGGCACCGCCCATGCCGCCGAGTCCCGCGGTGAGGGTGATCGTGCCGGCCAGCGAACCGTCGAAGCGTTTGGCGGCGACCGCCGCGAAGGTCTCGTAGGTGCCCTGGAGGATGCCCTGGGTGCCGATGTAGATCCACGAACCCGCGGTCATCTGGCCGTACATGGTCAGGCCGAGCGCTTCGAGGCGGCGGAATTCCTCCCAGGTGGCCCAGTCGCCGACCAGGTTGGAGTTGGCGATCAGCACGCGGGGCGCCCACTCGTGGGTCTGCATGACGCCGACCGGGCGGCCGGACTGGACCAGCATCGTCTCGTCCTGCTTCAGGCCGCGCAGGGTGCGGACCATCGCGTCGAAGGAATTCCAGTCCCGGGCGGCCTTGCCGGTGCCGCCGTAGACGACGAGCTTGTCGGGGTGCTCGGCCACCTCCGGGTCGAGGTTGTTCTGGAGCATGCGCAGCGCGGCTTCCTGCTGCCAGCCCAGGGCGCTCAGTTCCGTATCGCGCGGTGCGCGTACCGGCCTCGGTCCCGTCATCGGTGCGGCCTCCTCGTCATGGCGTTGAATATTCACATCCTGGCTAGCTGAATAGCTCTAGTCAACAAGGCCCGCGCCCCGGGTGCCCCGGGGCGCGGTACGGACCCGGGGTGCCCTCCCGCCGGGGACGGCGCGGTCTCCCGGCGGGGGCACGGTGCTGGCGGCGCGGCAGGGACGGCGCCGTCCCTGCCGGGCGCGATGGGCCGGCACGGCGGAGACGGTGCGCTCCTGGCGCGGGGCCGGCACCTGCCCGCCACAGGCACGCGGAGACGGCGCGATCCTGCGCGTGCACAACGCACGCGAAGGGCGCGCCCGAACCGTGCGGAGACGGCGCGGTCCTGCCGCGGGCGCGATGCGCGGGCACGGCGGAGAGGGTGCGCTGCCGGCGCGGGGGCGGCGCCGTACCGCCGCAGGCATGGTGTGCCGGCGCGCATGCGGCGGGGGTGCGGTGGCGTTGTGACCGGCGGGAGTGGTGGGATGGCCTGCATGACGGACGAGGCGGCGGTACGCCGGGGTGACGCTTTGCGCTCAGCGGTGGCCACCGGCCTGGTCAGCGAGGCGGAACCCGTCGTCGGGCTGCTGGACATCGCCGGCATCCGGCAGGCGGCAACCTCCCTGCACGCGGCCTTCGCCACCCCCGGGGTGGCCGTCGAGCACACCTTCGCCGTGAAAGCCGCTTCGCTGGTGCCGGTCCTGGCGCTGCTCGGGCAGTACGGGCTCGGCGCCGAGGTGGCGAGTCCGGGGGAACTGGCCCTGGCCCGCGCCGCCGGGATCCCGCCGGCCAGGACCGTACTCGACTCCCCCGCCAAGACCACCGCGGAGCTGCGCGAGGCCCTGGCCCTGGGCATCGCGGTCAACGCGGACAACCCGCAGGAGGTCGCCAGGATCGACGGCCTGCTGGCCGCCGCACCGTCCGCCTCGCCGATCGGGCTGCGGGTCAACCCCCAGATCGGCGGCGGCAGCATCGACGCGATGAGCACGGCCACCACCACCTCGAAATTCGGCGTGGCGCTGCGCGACCCCGGCGCCGAGGACTGGGTGCTGCGCACCTACGCGGAGCGGCCCTGGCTGAACCGCCTCCACACCCACACCGGCTCGCAGGGCGTGCCGCTGCCGCTGATGGCCGCAGGTGTCAGGGCCGCCTACGAGCTGGCGGAGCGGATCAACGCCGCCGCGGGACGGCAGCAGGTCACCGTTCTGGACATCGGCGGCGGCCTGCCCGTCAACTTCGGCTCGGACGCCGTCACCCCCACCTTCGGCGACTACGCCGACCTGCTGCGCGCCGAGGTGCCCGGCCTCTTCGACGGGCGCTACGGCATCGTCACCGAATTCGGCCGCGCGCTGCTCGCCAAGCACGGCACGGTCCTGGCCCGGGTCGAGTACGCCAAGTCCGCGGGCGGGCGGCCGATCGCCGTCACGCACGCCGGTGCCCAGGTCGCCACCCGCACCGTCTTCGCCCCCGACGCCTGGCCGCTGCGGGTCCTCGCCCTCGACCGGACGGGCCGGCCCAAGAGCGGCGAACCGGTGGTCCAGGACGTGGCCGGGCCCTGCTGCTTCGCCGGCGACCTCGTCGCGCGCGGGCGCGCGCTGCCCCCGCTCGGTCCAGGCGACCATGTCGCGCTGCTGGACACCGGCGCCTACTACTTCTCGACGCACTTCGCCTACAACTCGCTGCCCCGCCCCGCCGTCTGGGCCTACTCCGCGGTCTCCGGCGGCGATCCCGCCTTCGCCCCGGTCCGCCCGCCGCAGTCCCTCGCCGACCTGCTCACCGAGAGCGGCGCGGGCCTGCCCCCGCTGGTGCCCTAGCGCAGGCCCCGCGTCGCCCGGGTGCGGCGGCCGCCAACGCGGTTCAGCGCCGGCGGCGGGCGCCGCCGGGTCCGGCGTCACCTGCCGCTATGCCGGTGAGCTGGTAGGCGGCGGGGTCGCCGTCCGGGCGGACCCACAGCAGCGCGTCCTTGCCCCGTTCGATCCTGGCCAGCCGCAGCGACCTGGCGAAGAGCCCGGCACCGACACCGCCGAGGAGCATGCCGCCCGCGCAGGGCAGCACCAGCGAGGAGGCCGCCGCGACGACGAAGGCGGCGGCGAGCCACCAGCGGCGCCGCCGCGCCCAGGTGCGGGCGGTCACCTTGCGGTCCTGGAGGAAGACCGACTTCGCGGCCTTGGTCGCCGCCGCGGCACGCGAGGTGTGCCGGCCGCCGCGTATCAGGAAGGCGGCCACCGCCGCGATGATGAAGAGCGCCGCACCGGCCATGACGCCGATCCTCCGCCCGGTGGGGCTGAAGGTCACCGCCGTCCCCGGCACCGCCGCGACGACGCCCAGCCACCACAGCCAGGTCCCCGCCGTCCGTACCGTCACCGCCACTCGCGCCAATGTGTAGGCCCCGCGCACCACGTCGCGCCTCCTCCCGCGCCTGTCCGCCGCACGGCGGACGTCCGACAAGTGCTCGGGAGGTTACTTCGGAATTCTCAGATTTTCGTTAAGACGAAAGGAATTGGAACGGCCGTCCCTCACTCCACGAAGACCCCGCGCGCCGCGGCCTGCGCGTCGAACTCCTCCAGGCGTGCCTGCGCCTCGGGCAGCTCGTCGCACATCGACTCCAGCAGCACCCGGCCGAGCAGCATCGGGGCGCACGCGGTGTCGAACGCCAGCCCGGTCCCGACGGCGGCCGGCAGCAGCAGGTCGCTGTGCGCGGCGACCGGCGCGAACGCACTGTCGGACACGGTGACCACGGTCAGCCCCGCCTGCCGAGCGTGGGCCAGGGCGTCGATCACCTCCCGCGGGTGCCGGGGCAGCGCGAAGCACAGCAGCGCGCTGGCCCCCGCCCGCACCGCCGCGTCGATCCGGTCGGCCAGCATGGTGCCGCCCTCGTCCAGCAGCCGCACATCGGGGTGGACCTTGGCGGCGAAGTACGCGAAGCCGCGGGCCTGCGCCCCGGCCGCCCGCAGCCCGAGCACCGGCAGCGGGACCGATCCGGCCAGCAGCGCACCGGCCCTGGCGACGGGTCCAGGGTCGGCGAGCAGCGCCGCGAGGTGCCGCAGGTTCTCGATCTCGGCGTGCACCGCCTGCTGGTACTCGTTGCAACCCGCGACGTCGGGCGCGGACGCCACCGGCGACACCTCGCGCAGGTATCTGCGCAGCGCCGGATAGCCGTCGAAGCCGAGTGCCACCGCGAACCGGGTCACGGACGGCTGGCTGACGCCCGCGAGTTCGGCCACCTCCACGCTGGACAGGAAGGGCGCGTCCGAGGCCTTGCGCACCAGGCAGTGCGCGATCCTGCGCTGGGTGGGGGTCAGCCGGTGCGCCTCGAAGAGCTTCAGCAGCCGACCCGCGGCGCCGCCGGCCGAGGCCCCGTTCTCGCCCCCCGCTGCGTTACCCATCGCCGTCCATCCCTGACCTCGTCCACCGGCACTTATTCACTCGCCCAAGACTCTGCATGACGCTATGCATTTCCGGCAAGAGCCGCGACCCCGCCCATCCGCCTCAGCCGAGCAGCACCGAGGCCAGGACCTGCGCCGCGGGCAGCGCCCCGGCGCCCGTGCACCGCCAATACCCCTCACCGGCCTCGGCGTGCAGCGCGTACACCGCCGTCGCCTCGAACAGCGCGGCGAGCCCGCCCGGCACGGATATGACAAACGCCAGGCTGCCCTGCCAGGAATCCACCCCGCGCCTGCCCTCCCGCCGGGCCTTCCAGAACAGCAGCCCGCACACCGCGAGCGCCGCCACGCCGCACACCAGCGCCGCGTACACCAGCGCGAACTCCGTCCACGGCACCTGCAGCTGATGGCACAGCGCGTCGGCCCGCTTGCTGCGCCGGTTCTGCAGCAGCGCGCCGCCCACCAGCAGCAGCACGCCCAGCAGCACGAGAGCCGGCACCGACAGCACGCGCCGCCGCCAGCCGGCCGCGGGCGGCGGCCGCCGCACCCGCGCCTTCACCGCGCCCGCCGCGCCGTCCGCGGCCGCCCCGCCCGCCGCGAGACCTGTCGCGTCACTCATGTCCGGCCCCCCATCCGCCCCGCCCGCCGCGGCCGTTCGCCCGCCCGCCGCCCGGTCACTCACTGCTTTCTCAGCGTAACCGAAAGGGCCGGACAGGTGATCAACACCTGTCCGGCCCTGTGGATAACTCAGCTACTGCCGAGAAATCCCCAGCTCAGTGCCCCCGGGAGTCGACCGGTTCCCCATCGCGTACCTCGCCGGGACCACCCGGGATCCCGTGGCCGGCGTCGGCCGGCGTGGCCCGGTCGGCATGTCCCGGCCACCACGCGGCGTGACCGATGAGCGCGGTGAGACTCGGCGTGAAGAACATCGCCATCACGAAGGCCGCCATCACGATGCCGAAGGCGACCGCGAAGCCCATCTGGGTCAGGAAGGCGTTGCCCGACAGCATCAGGGTGGCGAAGGTCGCGGCCAGGATCAGACCGGCCGCACCGATCGTCGGGCCCGCGTGCCGCAGCGCCATGCTGGCCGCCTCCCGCGGGTTGCGGCCCTCCTTGGCCTCTTCCCTGAGCCTGGCGATCATCAGGATGTTGTAGTCGGTGCCGATGGCGACCACGAACAGGTACATGATGATCGGCAGCAGGAAGATCAGCCCGTCGCCCCTGCCGAAGATCAGCACCGTGGTGCCGAGCGTCGCGCCGAAGCCGAGGCCGACCGAGGCGATCAGGTACCAGGGCGCGACCACGCTGCGCAGCAGCAGGCCCAGGATCAGCATGATCAGCACCGCGGCGACCGGGAAGACCGTGCGGTAGTCGTGGTTGACGGCCGCGTTGATGTCCTTGAAGACCGACGAGGATCCGCCGACGAAGGCCTCGGTCCCGGGCGGTGCGCTGTCGTGGGCGACCGTCCTGACGTCGCCGATCGCCTTGATGGCCTTGTCGCTCGCGGCCTCGTACTTGAGCGTGACCGTGAAGTTGGCGGTGGTCCCGGCCTTGTTCAGGCCGGTCTTCGGGTCGAACTTGACGTCCGCGACACCGTCGGCCCCGCGCAGCTTGTCGGCGTAGGCGGTGAAGTCCGCGGTCAGCGGCTTGTTGCCGGTGCTGGTGAGGTAGACGTTGGCCGGCTCGGCGGCTCCCGCGGAGAACGCCTTGGTCAGCGTGTCCTGGACGACCATCGACTCCTTGGTCTTCGGGATCGAGCCGGACGCCAGGTCGTAGGACGCCTTGTAGCCCAGGGTGCCCAGGGCGAGCAGCACCATCACCAGACCGGAGACGATCGCCACCATCCCGGACCTGCGGCCGACCAGCTTGCCGATGGAGGCGAAGCGGGTGCCGCTCGGCTCCTGGTTCCACTTCTTGCCGGGCCAGAAGAGGGCGCGCGGCGGGATCAGCGAGCAGATCGCGGGGAAGAGCGTCAGTCCGGCCACCAGCGTGACCGCGACCAGGATGGCCAGCGCCGGGCCGAGCTGGGCGAGGAAGCCCAGGGTGGAGAGCGCGAGCGCGCAGAAGGCGATGATGACCGCGCCCGCCGCCGAGGCGATGGCCTCGCCGACCCGGGTGACGCTGTTGATCATCGCTTCCTTGGGCTCGTCACCCGCCCGCAGCCGTTCTCGGTAGCGGAACATCAGGAAGAGGAAGTAGTCGGTGCCGACGCCCAGGACCACCACGATCAGCAGCGCGGAGACCGAGCTGTTGGCCTGGAGTCCGAAGATCTTCGTCGCGTCGGCGATCAGCGCGTTGGACACGGTGAAGACCACGCCGAGCAGCAGGATCAGCGGCATGACGGCGATCAGCGGGGACCGGAAGATGATCGACAGCGTGATGATGATGATCAGCAGTGAGCCGACCAGCGCCAGCGCGTCCGAGGTCTTGCTCGCCTCCTGCGAGTCCAGGCCCTGTGCGGCCTGACCGCCGACCTGCACCTTCAGCGCGGTGCCCTTGGCCAGCGCGGTGGAGTCCTTGCGCAGCGCCTTGGCGGCGTCGGCCTGTTTCGGCTGGCCCGCGGACTTCTTGTCCATCTGGACCAGCGCGGTCTGGTATTTGCCGTCCTTGGACGGGCTGCCGTCGACGACCTTCTGGACCTCGCCGATCTTCTTCTGGCCGAGTTCCTTGGTGATCTTGGCGACGTCGGCCTTGTCGGCGGCCGTCAGCTTGCCGTGGTCGGCGCGCTCGTAGAGCACGATCGCGGCCGGGGTGAAGGCCGAGGGGAAGGCCTTCTCCTGGAGGTCCATGGCCTTGATGGACTCGTAGCTGCTCGGCAGGAAGCTGCTCTCGTCGCTGTTGGACGGCAGGCTCGGCGCGGTCGCGATGATCGCGACGGCCGCGATCACCCAGGCCACGATGGTCCATACGGGATGGCGGACGACTGTGCGTCCGATGCGGTGGAACATGCGGTGCTGCCTCCATGGCAGGACGAATCACCGCCACCCTTCGGAGCGGGACCGGGGTATCGGCGACCCGGGCGGCCGGGGCGGGCCGCCCGGTGGTGCGGGCATTCGTTGACTGAGGCATGAGCTTACTTGCCGCCCGGCTAGCAGCAACCCCGGGGTGGGGCGACGCCGGCGATGCGGAGCGGCCCGTTCGGACACGCCTGTCGCCCTACCCCTATCCCGGTCAGACGGGAGGGAGCAACCGTTTTTGCGGCTTGCCCATCGCGTTGCGCGGCAGCTCAGCGAGGAATCGGACGGTGCGCGGCCGCTTGTGCACCGACAGCCGAGCGGCCACGAAGTCCGTCAGCTCCGCGGCGCTCACCCCCTCGGCCACCACGTAGGCGACGACCTGCTGCCCCAGATCGGGGTGCGGCGCCCCGACGACGGCCGCCTCACGGACCGCCGGATGGTCGAGCAGCGCGTTCTCCACCTCGCCCGCGCCGATCCGGTAGCCGCCCGACTTGATCAGGTCGGTGGAGGCGCGCCCGACGATCCGGTGCGTGCCGTCCGCGTCGACCGCGGCCACGTCGCCGGTACGGAACCAGCCGTCCTCGGTGTACGAGGCTGCCGTCGCCTCCGGCCGCCCCAGGTAGCCGTCGAAGAGGGTGGGGCCCTTCACCTGCAGTTCGCCGACCCCGTCGGCAGCGTCGGCGATCCGGGTGGCGATCCCGGGCAGCACGGCGCCGACCGCGCCGGGAGCGCGCTCCCCCGCGGCCCGCGCGCTGACCGTGATCAGCGTCTCCGTCATGCCGTAGCGCTCCACCGGCGCATGGCCGGTCAGCGCCCGCAGGTCGCGGAAGACGGGGGCGGGCAGCGGGGCGCTGCCGGACACCAGCAGCCTGGCGCCGGCCAGCGCCCTGGCCGCGGCCTCGTCGCGCACCACCCGGTGCCACACGGTGGGCACCCCGAAGTAGAGGCTGCCGCCGGCGGCCGCGTACGCCGCAGGGGTGGGCCTGCCGGTGTGCACCAGCCGGCTGCCGGTGCGCAGGGCGCCCAGCACCCCGAGCACCAGGCCGTGCACATGGAAGAGCGGCAGCCCGTGCACCAGGGTGTCGTCCGCGGTCCACTGCCAGGCCTGCGCCAGCGCGTCGAGGTCGGCGGCGATGGCCGCGCGCGACAGCAGCACGCCTTTGGGCGGCCCGGTCGTACCCGAGGTGTAGAGCACCAGGGCCGCGCCCCCGTACCGCGTCCCGCCCGGCGCCGTGGCCGCCGCCGGCGTGAAGTCCGCCCGCTCCGCGAAGTCCACCGGCACCGTGGCGGCCCCGGAGTCCCGCAGGATGTGCTCGCGCTCCGCGGGACCCGCGTCGGGTGCGAGCGGCACCACGGGCACCCCGGCCAGCAGCCCGCCGACCACCGCGGCCACCGTCTCGAGGGACGCCGTGGCCCTGACCGCGAAGGCCTCCGTCCCCGCCACCCGCCGGGCGACCGCGCCCGCCGCGCCCAGCAGATCGGCGTAGGAGCAGCTGCGCCCGTCGACGGTCACCGCGTCCGCCCGGTCGGCAGCCCCGTGAAGGGCGGTCAGCAGCGGTACGTCGGCCATGTCGGAATCCTCCTCGGGGACGGCTGACCCCCGAGGAAATCGGGGGCTAACCCCAGTGTCGCCCACGGTCCGCGCTCTCTACGGTGGGCGTATGGACGCCCGCGACCCGGAACTCAACAGAGAACTCTCCGCCACCTTGCAGGCCCGCAAGGACCTCGGAGCGGAGTACGAGTCTGAACTCATCGACTCGTTCATGGAGAAGGTGACAGACCGCGTCGACAGCCATGTCGAGCAGCGGGTGCGCCGCGAACTCGCACAGCAGCAGACGTCGTTCGCACGCGCCGACCGGCGCCCGATCGGGCCGCCGCAGCCCAGCGCGCGTTTCGCCCGCTACGGATTCGCCGGCTTCAGCATGATCCTGGCGATCCCGCTGTCGGCCATCGGCGCATCGCAGGCCGGCACCGCCGGGCTGTTCATCAGCTGGGCGGGCATCGTCGGGGTGAATCTCGCCCAGGGGCTGAGCAGCGTCTGGTCGAAGTCCCGTCAGGACGCCGACTGAGACCGGGGACGAGCCCCGGGCGGAGGGCCGGCGGGGCCGCCGCCCGGCGGGGCGGCGGCCCCGCACCGGCCGAGGTCGCTCGGGAAGTCGGTCGCGGGGACCGCCGCACCCTCGGAGCGAGTCCGAAGGGCGGGACGACGGCGGTCCCCGCGAGGGACGCGGGCCGGGTCAGGACCGGGCTTGCGCGTCCTGGTCACCATGGAGTCCGGGAGCCGCTCCGGAGGTCCTTGGCGCCGTTGGCGTGCCGTCCGGGCCGGCGGATCGCCCGCCCTTTCGACATCACCCAATCTGCCTGACGCTTGTTAAGCGCGTGCTGCGCGTACGTGTCGCGGGTGTACCAGTTCCGCGAATCCCCACCGATCGGGCGCGGGCCGGCGCCTGCCGGGTCCGGCCCCGGCCCCGGTCGGGGCCCCGGTGCAGGCCCGACCCCCGGCTCCGGTTCAGGCCGCGCCGTTCCCGGTTCAGGCCCCGCCGTTCCCGGCCAGGAAGGCCAGCAGGTCCTGCCGGCTGACGACGCCGGTCGGCTTGCCCTCGACCAGCACGATCGCCGCGTCCGCGCCCTCCAGTACGGTCATCAGACCCGCGACCGGCTCGCCGGAGCCGACCTGCGGCAGCGGCGGGCACAGGTGCTTGTCCAGCGGGTCCTCCAGGTTCGCGCGCTTGGTGAACAGCGCGTGCAGCAGGTCCCGCTCCACCACGGACCCGATCACCTCGGCGGCCATCACGTCCGGGTGCCCCGCCCCCGGCTTGACCACCGGCATCTGGGACACGCCGTACTCGCGCAGCACCTCGATCGCCTGACCGACCGTCTCGTCCGGGTGCATGTGGACCAGCTGCGGCAGGTCGCCGTCCTTGTGCGCGAGGACGTCGGCGACGCGGGCCTCGCCCTCGCCCTCGTCGAGGAAGCCGTGCGAGCTCATCCACACGTCGCTGAAGATCTTCGACAGGTAGCCGCGGCCGCTGTCGGGCAGCAGCACGACGACCACGTCGTCGGGGCCGAGCCGTTGCGCGACCTCGAGCGCCGCCACGACCGCCATGCCGCAGGAGCCGCCGACCAGCAGGCCCTCCTCGCGGGCCAGCCGCCGGGTCATCTGGAAGGAGTCCTTGTCGGAGACCGCCACGATCTCGTCGGCGACGTCCCGGTCGTAGGCGGTCGGCCAGAAGTCCTCGCCGACGCCCTCGACCAGGTAGGGCCGCCCCGAGCCGCCGCTGTAGACCGAGCCCTCCGGGTCGGCGCCGATGACCTGCACCCGCCCGTCGCTGGCGTCCTTGAGGTAGCGGCCGGTCCCCGAGATGGTGCCGCCGGTGCCGACGCCCGCGACGAAGTGGGTGATCCGCCCGTCGGTCTGCTGCCACAGCTCGGGGCCGGTGGACTCGTAGTGCGACAGCGGGTTGTTGGGGTTGCTGTACTGGTCGGGCTTCCAGGCGTTCGGGGTCTCCGCCACCAGCCGGTCGGACACGTTGTAGTACGAGTCCGGGTGCTCGGGGTCGACGGCCGTCGGGCAGACGACGACCTCGGCGCCGTACGCCCGCAGGACGTTGATCTTGTCGGTGGAGACCTTGTCGGGGCAGACGAAGATGCAGTGGTAGCCCTTGCGCTGGGCGACCATCGCCAGGCCCACCCCGGTGTTGCCCGAGGTGGGCTCCACGATGGTGCCGCCGGGCTTCAGCTCGCCGCTGCGTTCCGCGGCCTCGATCATGCGCAGTGCGATGCGGTCCTTCACAGAACCGCCGGGGTTGAAGTATTCGACCTTGGCCAGGACGGTCGCCTGGATGCCCTCGGTCACACTGTTGAGCTTCACCAGCGGGGTGTTGCCGACGAGGCTGATCATCGAGTCGTGAAACTGCACCGTAGTGTCTCCGGGTTCTCCGTGATGGTGGGCTCAGCCTAGGTGCTGCACGCGAACCGGAGCGAAACGGGGACGTTGCGGACACCGTTGACGTTGCCGGGGATGTCCTTCGGGGCAACAAGTTCTTGTACCTGCTAGTACACAGGAGGTGAGCCGGCTCGATGTCGAGGGCGAGGGTGGCACGGCGGATCGCGACCGCGGCGGCGTTCGGCGGCGGCGGGATCAGCCTGTTGAGCGGGGCGGCGGTGGGCCTCGTACTGGCGGAGGTGCGGCTGGCCAAGCGGGTGGTCGGCGGCTCGGGGGACGTGCCGCCGCGGGCCGACGGCAGATACGGGTCCGCGTACGCGCGTTCGGGCGAGCCGCCGCTGCGGCTCGTCTTCCTCGGTGACTCCACGGCGGCAGGGCAGGGGGTGCACCGGGCGAGGGAGACCCCCGGCGCGCTGCTCGCGTCGGGGCTCGCGGCGGTCGCGGAACGGCCGGTGAAACTGGTCAACGTCGCGCAGCCGGGCGCCCAGTCCGACGACCTGCCCCGCCAGGTGGCACTGGTCCTCGACCCGTCGGCGCCGCCGCCCGACGTCGCCGTGATCATGATCGGCGCCAACGACGTCACCCACCGGATGCCGCCCGCCACCTCGGTGCGGCTGCTGTCGGAGGCGGTACGCAGGCTGCGCGCGGCCGGCGTGGAGGTGGTCGTCGGCACCTGCCCCGACCTGGGCTCGGTCGAACCGGTCTACCAGCCGCTGCGCTGGCTTGCCCGCCGGATGAGCCGTCAGCTGGCCGCGGCGCAGACCATCGCGGTGGTGGGCGTGGGCGGCCGCACGGTCTCGCTCGGCGACCTGCTGGGGCCCGAGTTCGAGGCCAGGCCGCGCGAGCTGTTCGGCCCCGACAACTTCCACCCCTCGACCGAGGGCTACGCGACCGCGGCCATGGCCGTGCTGCCGACGCTGTGCGCCGCGCTCGGGGTGTGGCCGCTGACCGACGAGCAGCCGGACGCTCGGCGCGGCGAGGGCTTCCTGCCGGTCGCCCAGGCGGCGGCGGAGGCGGCAGCCGAGGGCGGCACCGAGGTCACCGCGGCGCGGAACGCGGTCTCCGGCCCGCGGGGGCGATGGGCGCTCATCAAGCGGCGCAGGCGGCGGCTGCTGGCCGAGGAGCACCCCGAGCGGGACGCGGCGGAGGCGCGGGCGGCGGGGAAGGCGGCCGGAGAGGAGAGTGCGGCGCACCGCTCGGCGTGAGTGCGGCCGGGCCCTGACACGGGTGCCGCCTCCGGGTACGGGCGTGGCATCATCGGGTAAGCGAGCGCTCAGAAAGTAGTCCGCATCACAATGGCGCGGTGGTGACTCGCTGCGATACGTGCGGGTAACTTTCCAGAGAGTCCGCGGCAGTGCGCCGGCGTCCGGGCCGTCAGGACACCGGCGGCGCAGCCAGGCCGCGGCACAGCACAGCCGCCGCGCCAAGCACCACCCCCGTCCGCAGCTCGCCGAGGAGTGTCGCGATGCCCGAAGCCGTCATCGTCTCTGCCGCCCGTTCGCCCATCGGTCGCGCCTTCAAGGGGTCGCTCAAGGATCTGCGCCCGGACGACCTGGCCGCCACGATCATCCGAACGGCGCTCGACAAGGTGCCGCAGCTCGACCCGCACGACATCGACGACCTGATGCTGGGCTGCGGCCTGCCCGGCGGCGAGCAGGGCTTCAACCTGGCCCGGATCGTCGCGGTGGAGATGGGCATGGACCACCTGCCGGGCTGCACCGTCACCCGCTACTGCTCCTCCTCGCTCCAGACCACCCGGATGGCGCTGCACGCCATCAAGGCAGGCGAGGGCGACGTCTTCGTCTCGGCGGGCGTCGAGATGGTGTCGCGCTTCACCAAGGGCAATTCCGACAGCCTGCCCGACACGATGAACCCGCTGTTCGGCGACGCCATCGCGCGCACGGCCGCACGCGCGGAGCAGAGCGGCGCCGACTGGCACGACCCGCGCGAGGACGGCCTGGTGCCGGACGCCTACATCGCGATGGGGCAGACGGCGGAGAACCTGGCGGCGCTCAAGGGCATCACCCGGCAGGACCAGGACGAGTTCGGCGTGCGGTCGCAGAACCTGGCCGAGAAGGCCCTGGGCAACGGCTTCTGGGAGCGTGAGATCACCCCCGTGACGCTGCCTGACGGCACCGTGGTCGCCGCGGACGACGGCCCGCGGGCGGGAGTGACCATGGAGGGCGTCCAGGGCCTCAAGCCGGTCTTCAGGCCCGACGGCACGGTGACGGCGGGCAACTGCTGCCCGCTCAACGACGGCGCGGCCGCGCTCGTGATCATGTCCGACACCAAGGCGCGGGAGCTGGGCATCACCCCGCTGGCCCGGGTGGTCTCCACCGGCGTCTCGGGGCTGTCCCCCGAGATCATGGGATACGGCCCGGTCGAGGCCTCGCGGCAGGCACTGCGGCGGGCCGGGATGTCGATCGGCGACATCGACCTGGTCGAGATCAACGAGGCCTTCGCCGCGCAGGTCATCCCCTCCTACCGCGACCTGGGCATCGACCTCGACCGGCTGAACGTCAACGGCGGGGCCATCGCGGTCGGCCACCCGTTCGGGATGACCGGCGCGCGCATCACCGGGACCCTGATCAACAGCCTGCAGTTCCACGACAAGCAGTGGGGCCTCGAGACCATGTGCGTCGGCGGCGGCCAGGGCATGGCCATGGTGATCGAACGGCTCTCGTGACGCTCCGCCGCCGGCCGACTCCGTAACGACGAATTGTGACGTAAGTCGCAACCAAACCGCCCCCGGGATGTAATTTATCCCGGGGGCGGCGCATTACTGCTGGTCAGACAGCGCATACAAAAACAGGACAGCATCCCAGAACCACCCAACTCATGACTTTCCGCACTGCAAAGGCCAGGGGTTTACCGGCACAGTGAGGTGAGGGGGAAGTTTCGCCCACTGTCCAGGTGGGCATTGCTCGGGTCGCGTCAGTCGGGAGAACGTCAGTGAGTGCCAACTTCACCGTCCTGCTGGTCGCCGCGGGTATCGCCGCTGCGACGGGTTCCGCCGCTCTGCTCTCCGCCCGTGGCGTGCGCCGCGAGCTGTCGGCACTGCGCCAGGACCTGGCCGGCCTGTGCCTGCCGGGGCAGCGCGCCTCTGCGGGCGACATCAGGACCGCGGTCGCCGAGGCACTGGCCGACGAGCGCGAGCGCGAGCTCTCCGAGGCCCGTGCCTTCTGGGCCGAGCAGGAGGCCCGCGAGACCGCGGGCGACACGCAGTTCTTCCGCGGGGGTCTCTACGGCACCGGCGCCGAGGGCGGCCTGTCCGGCGGCGACTACGAGGTGCCGCCCGTGCTGCCCTACCTGCCCCGGCAGGCCGACTTCGCCGGGCTCGACGCCGGCTACGAGGCGGGCGTCGAGGGCGACGCCGCGGAGGCACCCGAGGCGACGCTGCCCGCGCCGGGCTCGATCCCGCACCCGTCCGGCCCCGATTTCGCGCCGTCCCCCGTCGTCGCCTCGCAGGACCAGACCGCCGACCGGCTCGCCGATCTCGCCGACGCCCGCATACCGCTGTCGGACGTCCGCCCCGGCCCGCTCGGCACCCTCGACGTCTACGTCTTCGCCGACGGCACCACGCTGTGCATGACGCCGGGCCACCGGGAGACCGCGCTGCGGCTGTGCGACGCCCTGGACCGGGGCGACGTCCCGGTGCTGCGCGGCGGCTCCGCGATAGCCGGCGCCTACGCGCTCACCTTCGCCTTCGGCGAGGAGAGTGTCTACGTGCTCGCCGACCGGGTCGTCGCCTCGCTCTGAGACCCGTCCGGCACCAGGCAACGTCCGGCGCCAGGCCATCCGGCGCCAAGCCTGTCCGGCACCGGGCCCGTCCTGCGGTATCTCAGTCGACCGCCCGAGCCGCCCGGGCCACCCGCTCGCGCGCCTCGGCCAGCAGGCCCCCGTGCTCGGGCAGCACCGCCACGGCGACGAGCTCCCGCCCGGCGAGGGCCAGTTGGTCGCCCACCACATGGACGCCGTCGTCCGGCATCACGTACGGCTCCCGGCCCGGGAATTCCAGCAGCTGCGCCTCGCGGTCCAGCCAGCGCGCGAGTTCGAGCCCGGTGGCCGCGGCACCCGCCTGGAGCCTGCGCTGCGGAAGCGACCGCAGGCGTCCGGCGAGGCGTTCCACGGCGGCGATCAGATCGGTGCGCTCCGGCATGACGCGACCCTACCGGGGTACGGGAGTCAGCCTCGCACCCATATCCGCACGTCCAGGGTGGTTGCCAACAACCGACCTCTCGGGCACGGTGGGGTGACCGGACCACATACCGGAGGCGCCGATGTCCCAAACGCACTTCTCCGAGGAAACCCACCGGAATCTGCTCGACCGCATCCCGCACTGCACCGGCCGCGAGGTCAGCGACTGGCTGTCCGCCCTCGCCGACGGCCCATCGTTCTTCCGCTTCGACGAGAAGGTCAGCTGGCTCCGTTCAGAGCACGAGCTCTCCTACGGCCACGCCAAGGCCCTCGTCCACGAGTACGACTTGCGGCGGGCCGCGCGCAACCTGCTCTGACCCCCCATCCGACGCAGAACGGGCCGCCCGGAAGCACTGCTTCCGACGGGCGGCCCGTTCGCTCGTCCGCTCCCGGCGGACCGTCAGTCGCGCAGGATCGCGACCAGCCGCAGCAGCTCCAGGTAGATCCACACCAGCGACAGCGTCAGCCCGAAGGCGGCAAGCCATGACTCCTGCCGCGGGGCGCCCCCGCGGATGCCGTCCTCGATCTGCTTGAAGTCCAGGGACAGGAAGAAGGCGCCCAGCGCGATGCCGAGCAGGCAGAAGACGATGCCGAGGGTGCCGGTGCGCAGTCCCAGGCCGTCGGCACTGCCGAAGGCCGCGAAGATCAGGTTGACCACCATCGCCAGGACGAAGCCGATCGCGACGGCCAGGCCGATCCGCTGGTAGCGGGCGGTCACCCGGATGATCCGTGCCCGGTAGGCGATGAGCATGCCGGCGAAGACCGCCATGGTGCCCAGCACCGCCTGGACAGGGGCGCCCTGCCATGCCTCGTTGTAGATCCGGCTGAGCACCCCGAGGAAGACGCCCTCGAAGGCCGCGTATCCGATGATCAGCGCGGGTACGGGCCTGCTCTTGAAGGCCTGCACCATGGCCAGCACGAACGCGATGAGCGCCGAGCCGACCGCGAGGCCGTAGTTGTCGGGCAGCACGACCCAGCCCAGGACCGCGCCGACCACCACGGTGCCGAGTGTCAGGCCGGTGCGCGCCACGACGTCGTCGATCGTCATGCGGCCGGTCTGCGCGGGGCCCGCGGCGGGCGCCGCGTACATCTCCTCCATGCGGTCGGCAGTGAGGGGCTGCGGCTGGTCGTAGGGGTTGCGCGGCGCCTGCGCGTAGGGGTTGCCGCCCTGCGGGGCGCCACCGGGGACGCCCTGGGCGCCCTGGCTCCCGAAGCCCGCGTAGTCGCTCCCGCGGGTGAAGCCCCGCCGGGAGAAGACCGGATTGCTGCTCCTCATCTCACTCCTCCATGGCCACGTACTGCGGCTTTGCGTCAAGGGTAATGGCTTGGCAAAAAACCGGCCCGCCGTCGGTCGGTGATCTTCCCCGGAAGCCCGCCCGCACTCACCCCGCGCCGGCGTGTCCCCCGGGTGCCGGCCCGGCCGCCACCGATCCCGCGCGATAGACGGTGGACGCCGGCGCCTCGGCGCGGTATCACTGAAGAGTGCAGACGAACACGCGTTCGAAACTCAGGGAGCAGGCCATGCCACGCCCCGACCACACCCGCGCCCTGCACGCGGCCCTGCTGACCGCCGCCCGCGGTCTGCCCGTCATCCCGCTGTCCCGTACCAAGCTGCCCGCCGTCCGCTCCCCGCACCGCGACGAGCCGCGGTCGGCCGCCATGTGCCGCGGTCAGTGCGGCAGGCCCGGCCACGGCGTCCACGACGCGACCACCGACCCGGCCCGGGTGCGCGCCCTCTTCGCCGTCGCGCCCTGGGCCACCGGTTACGGCGTCGCCTGCGGGCGCGGGCCGCACCATCTGATCGGCCTCGACCTGGACGTCAAGAACGGCGCCGACGGGATCGGGGCGCTGCGCGCGCTCGCCGACGCCCACGGCTTCACCCTGCCGAGCACCGTCACCGTGCTCACCCCGAGCGGCGGCCGCCACCTGTGGCTGTCCGCGCCGGGTCCGGTGCCCAACTCGGCAGGCCGGCTGGCCCCCGGCATCGACATACGCGGCGAGGGCGGTTACGTGGTCGGCCCCGGCTCCCGCACCGTGGCCGGCCATTACCTGCTCGCCCCGGGCACCGCCGACTCCCCGCTGGCCGCGGCACCCGACGCGCTGCTGCGGCTCGCGGCTCCGCCGCCCTCGCCCCACGAGCGGCAGCCCAGGCACGCGGCAGGGCCGCGCCATCCCGCCGAGAAGCGGGCCGCGGCCCTGGTGCGGTTCGTCCTGGATTCACACGAAGGAGAGCGCAACGGGCGGCTGTTCTGGGCCGCCTGCCGCGCCTACGACGCGGGGCTCGGCGATGTGCTGGCACCGGCCCTGGTGACGGCGGCGGTGCACACCGGCCTGACCGAGCGCGAGGCCGCCGCCACCGTGGCGTCGGCCGGCCGGCTGCGGGCCGCCCCGCAGCGCTGACGCGTGCGGGGCGGCCGGGAGGCGCCTGCCGTCAGGCGAGCACGCGCTGGTGCAGCGCGGTGACGGTCTTGCGGGCCGAGCTGAAGGCGCCGTGCTGCCAGGCGTCCATGTAGCTGAGCCAGTCGCCCGCGAAGTAGACGTGCCCCGTGGGTTCGTTGAGCGGCTTGTAGCGGGCGGCGTCGGGGCCGCCGGGAGTGCTGTGCCAGGCGGCCTCCTGGTAGGGGAACTGCCGCCAGTGGTGGGAGAAGGACGAGGCGAGTTCGCTGCGGTATTTCTCCCCGTAGATCTTCACACCCGCCGCCACGGCGCGCGCCTCGCGGTCCTTGGGGCTGAGCAGCGCGTAGGAGTCGGCGCGGGAGCCGGTGTTGTAGTAGCCGATCATCACACCGCGCTCGCCGTGGAAGCCGTAGGACGGGTGCCAGATGTGGGTGACGTCGAGGTCGGTCTCGGTGATGCCGCCGTAGATCCGGTGGTCGGTCTCCCACCAGCGCGAGCGGTATTCCAGGCCGATCTTGCCTGCCGAGGAGGGGGTGATGGCCTGGAGGGCGGCCTGCACGTCGGGGCCCAGGTTGTGCGGGACCTTGGCCAGGATGTTCGGCGGCATGGCGGCCACGCAGTAGTCCGCGTCGACGACCTTCGTGCGGCCGCCCTGGGTGTAGGTCACGCTGACGCCGTGCGCCTTGTCGGTGACCTGGGTGACGGCGCAGCCGGTGCGGACCTTGTGGGTCCCGACCGCCCTGGCCAGCGCGTGCGGGATGCGGTCCATGCCGCCGACCGGCTGGAACATCAGCATGGCCTGGTCGAATTCGAACTCGAAGGCGAAGTAGCGGCCGACTCCCGAGGCGAAGATCTCCGAGGCGCTGGGCACAGCGGACTCGACGACCCCGGGCGTGCCCGCGGCGGCCGGCCAGACGGAATAGCCGCGCCGGGAACTGCCGGTGTAGTCGAGCGTATTGCCGAGGTCTCCGTAGTCCTTGAGGAATTCCATCAGGCGTTCCCGGTCGGCCGAGGTCAGCGCCTGGTCGAGGGCGCCCTGGTCGGAGGCCTTCGCGAGCAGTTCGGTGACATAACCGAAGACGTCGGCCTTTGCGGCCCGGTAGCGCATCGGCGCGGTCATGCCGGCCGACTCGTTGTAGAGGTAGGTGTCGGCGTTGACATTGGTGAAGACCTCGATGGGCACGCCGAGTTCCCGGCAGTAGTCGAGGGTGATCATCCACTGGGCGATACGGGCGGGTCCGGCGTTCATGTACTGGCCGTCGGAGAAGCGCGCGGTCTGGCGGTTGCCGTAGAGGTCGGTGGTGGTGTCGCCGCCCCTGACGGTGAAGTTGCGGCCGCCCGGCCGGTCGCGTGCCTCCAGGATCGTGCAGTCGTAGCCCGCTTTGCCGAGTTCGTAGGCGGTGGTCAGGCCCGCTATGCCGCCGCCGAGCACGACCACCTTGGCGGCGGCCCTCCCGGTGAGGGTGAAGTCGCCCCGGCGCGGGGCGCGGAAGGCCGCCTCGCGGGACGCCGCCTCGGCGGTGGGGGTGAGGCCGAGCGCTCCCATGGTGGCGAGCATCGCGCCTGCCCCGCCCGTCGCGCCGACGGCACGCAGAAAGGCACGTCGATTGAACTGGGTCATCTGTCATGTCCCCTTTCGCTGCTGGCGCAGGGGACTTTCGCAGCGCGGCGTTACGCGTGATCGTTCGGCGCGTGACGCGGATGTAAGGGCAACCTCCGCCCGGCGCCCGCTACCTGCCGCGTGACGCTTCGTCATGCGGCGCCGCGGGGGGCGCGGTGCGGGAAGACCGGAGCTCCACGGTGTGCCCGCGTCACCCGGCGTCCACGGGCGCTTTCGCGCCCTTTCCGCCCTTCTCGCTGACAAACCACCCTGGGGGTAAGTGCCCGGAGCCGGACTTGAACCGGCACGCCCACGACGGGGCAGCGAGGTTTAAGCTCGCCGTGTCTGCGTTCCACCATCCGGGCCGGCGGGGCGCAGAGAAAAGCGTATCGGGGACGGCGGATCCGAACAGGGCGCCTCAGTTGTCATGTTGTCTTATTTTAGGGGGCGCTGACGCCATGTCAGTGCCCTCCGCGCACGACCGGGCTGCCCAGACCGTCGACCCCACAGGCACAGTTGCTCCACACAAGTGACGCGAAATCGCTCCCGCAACCGGCACAAACACGCCAACACCCCCCGGGTATGGCGCGTCCGCCACCCGTCCGGGATACATGCGCGGGACCTGGCTGCCGCCGGCACCGCCGGCGGCACGGGACCTGGCACCCCGGGATCGGCAGCGCGTCGGACACCCGGCCGCCGGACCGGGGCCGCGCCCGCGGCCCGGCGGCGATACAGCGGCTCCCGGGATCAGGACAGCCAGCCGCCGCGGGTCGGCGGCATGTCCGACGCGCCGCCCGCGTCCGTGCGTACCGCGAGCACCTGGTTGACGCCGATCCGGTTGCGTTCGAAGGACAGCGCGGAGGCCGCCATGTAGAGCTGCCAGACCCTGGCCCTGCCGACCGAGGTCGCGCGGGCGGCCTCGTCCCAGTGCGCCTCCAGGTTGTTCACCCAGGCCCGCAGGGTGCGCGCGTAGTGCTCGCGCAGCGCCTCGACGTCCCGCACCTCGAAGCCGGCGTCCTCCAGCCGGGCGACGGTCAGGCCGACCGGGGCGAGTTCGCCGTCGGGGAAGACGTAGCGGTCGATGAACTCGTCGACGCGGTAGGCCTCCTCGTCGCGCCACGGCCGGCGCGCGATCTGGTGGTTGAGCAGCCGGCCGCCGGGCCGCAGCAGGGCGTACAGCGTGCGGGCGTACTCCAGATAGCGGTCGGTGCCGACGTGCTCGGCCATGCCGATGGAGGAGATCGCGTCGTAAGGGCCGTCGGCGACGTCGCGGTAGTCCTGCACCCTGATGTCGATCCGGCTGGTCAGGCCGGCCTCCGCCACCCGCTTGCGGGCGAAGGCGGCCTGCTCGACGGACAGGGTGATCCCGGTGGCGCGGACACCGTAGTGCTCGGCTGCGTGCAGCACCATCGAGCCCCAGCCGCAGCCGACGTCCAGCAGCCGCTGCCCCTCACGCAGGCTCAGCTTGCGGCAGACCAGGTCGAGCTTGGCGTACTGCGCTTCTTCCAGGGTGGTGTCCTGCTCGGGCCACACGGCGCACGAGTACACCATGCTCGGGCCGAGCAGTAGCGCGTAGAAGTCGTTGCCCACGTCGTAGTGGTGGGCGATGGCCGCCTGGTCGCGGCGCTTGGTGTGGGCGATGCCGGTGCGCCGGCGCACTTCCTCAGGCGGCGGCGCGGGCGGCAGTCCAGGACCCGCCAGCGCCAGGGCCTCCCGTGCGAGGCGGTAGCTGCCGGGGTCGCGCACCAGGCCCGCGAGCCGTCGGGCGTTCCGTACCGCGGCGCCCCCGGCGACCGGATCCGGCTCGCCCCGCTCCCAGAGCAGCCCCGACAGGCGGTCGAGCGCCAGGTAGAGGTCGCCGTCCACCGCCAGGTCACCGGCCACCCAGCTGCGGACCAGGCCCAGTTCACCGGGGCGCCACAGCAGCCTGCGCAGGGCGCGGCGCCGCCGGAAGACCAGGACGGGCCCGCCGGGCGGCCCGGCCTCACTGCCGTCCCAGGCGCGCACGCGTAGCGGGAACGGTCTGGAGAGGGCGTGTTCGGCGAGTTCGAAGATGCGATGAGCCGCGTCAGCCATGCTTCCGAGCGTACGACTGAAAATCGCCGTTGACCCGCAAATCTACGTTGCGGATACACGCACTTCGCCCGGACGGCGGTTGCACGCCGGTCCCTGAACGCCGTAAGGGCGCCCGCACCACGGATGGCGGGCGCCCTCACGGCGTCGTGCACGGGGCGGCGGTGCCGCCCGTCGGGTCAGGCCGCGCCGGCCTTCTCGGTCTCGGCGACCTTCGGCTGCTGTGCCGCGGCGGGAGCCGGAATCGCCGGGCGGGCCGCCTCGTAGAACTCCTCGCGGGGGTTCTCGATGGCGCCGAGCGAGACGACCTCGCGCTTGAGGAACATCCCGAGGGTCCAGTCGGCGAAGACCCGGATCTTGCGGTTCCAGGTCGGCACCGCCATGCCGTGGTAGCCGCGGTGCATGTACCAGGCGAGCCGGCCCTTGACCTTGATCCTGGCCTTGCCGACCACGATCATCGCGACGCCCTTGTGCAGCCCGAGCCCGGCGACCGCACCCTTGTTGGCGTGCTTGTACTCCTGCTGCGGGAAGCCGCGCAGCCCGGAGATCACGTTGTCGCCGAGGACCTTGGCCTGGCGCAGCGCGTGCTGGGCGTTCGGCGGGCACCAGGCGCCCTCGCCGGCGGCGAGGTCGGGGATCTGGGCGTTGTCGCCCGCGGCCCAGATGTAGTCGGTGCCGCGCACCTGGAGCGAGGGGGCGGTGTCCACGTGGCCGCGCGGGCCGAGCGGAAGGCCGAACTTCGCCAGTGCCGGGTTGGGCTTGACGCCGGCCGTCCACACGATGGTGGAGGCGTCGACCTCCAGGCCGTTGGCGAGCACGACGTGCTTGTCGACGCAGGACTTCATCGAGGTGCTGAGGTAGACCTCGATACCGCGCTCCTGCAGGTGCTCAAGGCCCCACTTGCCGAGCTGCGGACCGACCTCGGGGAGGATCTTGTCGGCGGCGTCGACCAGGATGAAGCGCATGTCCTCGCGCTTCACGTTCGGGTAGTACTTCGACGCGTCGCGCGCCATGTCCTCGACCTCGCCGATGGTCTCCGCACCCGCGAAGCCACCGCCGACGAAGACGAAGGTCAGCGCCTTGCGGCGGATGTCCTCGTCGGTCGTGGAGTCGGCCTTGTCCAGCTGCTCGAGCACGTGGTTGCGCAGGCCGATCGCCTCCTCGACACCCTTCATGCCGATGCCGTTCTCGGCCAGGCCGGGGATCGGGAAGGTCCGGGAGACCGCGCCGAGCGCCATCACCAGGTAGTCGAAGGGAAGCTGGTAGGACTCGCCGACCAGCGGCTCGACCGTGGCGACCTTGCGGTCCTGGTCGATGTCGACGACCCGCCCGGTCAGCACCTCGGCCCCGGGCAGCACGCGCCGCAGCGGGACGACGACGTGACGCGGGGAGATGCTGCCTGCTGCCGTCTCGGGAAGGAAGGGCTGGTACGTCATGTACGAGCGCGGGTCGACGACCGTGACGGTCGCCTCGCCGTACCGCATCTTCTTCATGATGCGACGCGCCGCGTACAGGCCGACGTAACCGCCGCCTACTACGAGGATCCGTGGACGCTCCGTGGTGCTCATGCTTCGAGTATCCAGCACCCTCAGGGGGGTACCTCGTGAGCCCCTTCACAAGGGTGTGGACACCCTGTGCTACCCTGCGCGGTTTCGCGACCAGGCATGACGTGGTCCGCGTCAACCGGGAGGCACCCGGTGCCATGGCACCGGGCGCTGATCAGCACGGATCGTGCGGTGTTCAACCGACTGCCGGGCGGCCGTCACACCGCCGAAACACACCGCGGCCAGGGATTCCCGGGGTTCCTGGGGCTCACGCCTTGGAAAATTGGGCCGCAGAGCGGGAACTTCATGTGAAGAGTTTCACAAAGCTTTTCGCCCGGGCCCGCCGGCCGCGGCGAGCGCGATGCCGTCGAGGATGTCGTGCTCGCTCACCACGACCTCCTGCGCCCCGGTGCGCTCCATGATCCGGAGCAGGATCAGGGCGCCAGCGCCGATCACGTCGACCCGCCCCTCGTGCATGACCGCGATGGCCGCGCGCTCGGCGTGGGTGGCCGCGAGCAGCCGCTCGGTGACCGCCCTGACCTGGGGCAGGCCGATCCTGGCGTGGTGGATCGCCACGGGGTCGTACGCGGGCAGGTCCAGCGCCACGGCGGCGACGGTGGTGACCGAGCCGGCCAGGCCGACGAGCGTACGGGCGCGGTCCATCGGCACGGTTTCCGACGCCTGGGCGAGGGCCGCGTCGATGTCGGCGGTCATCGCGGCGACGATCTCCGGCGTCGGCGGGTCCACCGGCCGCCCGTCGCGCACGATGTGACGCTCCGTCATCCTCACGCAGCCGATGTCGACCGACCTCGCGGCCGTCACCGCGTCGGAGCCGAGCACGAACTCGGTCGACCCGCCGCCGATGTCGACCACCAGATAGGGCGTCAGCAGACCGTGCCCACCGGTCAGTTCACCGGTGGCCCCGGCGAAGGACAGCGCCGCCTCCTGGTCGCCGGTGATCACCACCGGCTCGACGCCCAGCAGGTCCACGACGCCCCGGACGAAGTCGTCCCTGTTCTCCGCGTCGCGCGAGGCCGAGGTGGCGACGAAGCGGATCCGCTCGGCGGGCACCCCGAACTGCCGGATCACCTCGGCGTATTCACGGCAGGCGGCGAAGGTGCGCTCGAGCGCCTCGGGCGCCAGCCGCCCGGTGCGGTCGACGCCCTGGCCGAGCCGGACGATCCGCATCCGCCGGTCGAGGTCCTTCATCGCCCCGGTCGCCGGGTCGACGTCGGCGACCAGCAGCCTGATCGAGTTGGTGCCGCAGTCGACGGCGGCGACGCGGGTGGTCGTCATGAGGTCTCCTCGCTCGTACCGGTCGGACGGGGGTCCCCGGTGTCCCCCGCTTGCTCGGTGCTCACAGCCGGCCCGGGGCCGTCCGGGTGCCCGCCGGCTCCGGCCGGCTCCCCCGCGGCCTGCCGGAGCGGGACGCACGGGCCCTTGGCCCACCAGTCAGGCAGCATCGCCAGCGCCTCGTCGCCGAGCGGGTTGACGCCGGGGCCCGCGGCGAGCGCGTGGCCGACCAGCACATGGAGGCACTTCACCCGGTCCGGCATGCCGCCCGCGCTGGGGAAGCCCTCGAGCACCTCGATGGCGTCGCGGCGGGCGATGTAGTCCTCGTGGGCGGCGCGGTAGGCGGTGGCGAGGTCGGTGTCCTCGGCAAGCCGCGCGGTCATCTCCTTCATCACCCCTTCGGCCTCCAGCGTGCCGATCGCGGAGGCAGCCCGCGGACAGGTCAGGTAGTAGACCGTCGGGAAGGGGGTGCCGTCCTCCAGCCGCGGCTGGGTCTCGACCACGTCGGGATTGCCGCACGGGCAGCGGTGCGCGACCGCGCGCAGGCCGCGCGGCGGGCGGCCGAGCTGCGCCCTGACGGCGGCGGCGTCCGCCGCGGTGGCGGGGGCGGGGGCGGGACTGTGCTGGGAGGGATTCATCTGCCGTTCTGTGTCTCTCGGGCCGTCGCCGGCGGGCTCCGGGGTCGCTGGGGTGGTGGCGGCATCCGCCGGGGTCGGCGCGGCTGCCGGATCCGCGGCGGCCCGCCTGGGCTGCCGCGGGCCGGGCGTCAGTGCTGCGGCGGACCCGCGGCGTCGGCGTGGTCCACGCCGTCCCACAGGTTCGTGTACCAGGGGCGGTGGGCGGCCGCCGCCTGCCCGCCGCCGTCACCGGGACTGCCCGAGCTCTTGTGCCGGGGGTCGGAGGTGGCGGTGGGCGCCGGATTCGCCACGGAGTAGCCGTCCTCACCCGGCATCACGTAGTGCAGCTGCTCGCGTGCCTGGGTCCGCACGTACTCCGGGTCCTGCCAGCGGGCCTTCTGCTCGCGCAGCTGCTCGACCTTCTGCCGTGCCTGCTGCGCCTCCCGGCGCTGGTCGGCGATGTCGGAGCGCTGCGCGATGTACTGCCGCATCGGGTAGGCGAGGGCGATCACCAGGGCGCACAGCACCAGCGCGAGCAGCGCGGCCCGCCCGGTGAGCCTGTTGCGGCGGGCCGGACGCCGGGCGGCGGCGGCGCGGTAGACCCGCGCGTGCGCCTCCTGCCCGATGGCCTTGAGCCTGGCCGCGGTGGAGAACCGGTCGGATCCCACGCCGTAGCTCCCCTCGTACGTCCCGCAGGACGCCCGTCCTGCGGGACCGAACATACTGCCAGGCCTGCCCGTACGCCGGTACGTCCCCGCCCACGGTACGGGACCGGGTACGGGGACGTACGGACGCCAGGTGCCTCCCCCGCGGCGTCAGCCGCGCCGCGCGGGGCCGTACCGTGTCAGCCCTTGAAGCGCGGGAAGGCACTGCGGCCGGCGTAGACCGCGGCGTCGTCGAGGATCTCCTCGATACGCAGCAGCTGGTTGTACTTCGCGACGCGCTCGGAGCGGGCCGGGGCGCCGGTCTTGATCTGGCCGCAGTTGGTGGCGACGGCCAGGTCGGCGATGGTGACGTCCTCGGTCTCGCCCGAGCGGTGCGACATCATGCACTTGTAGCCGCTGCGCTGCGCCAGCTCGACGGCGTCCAGGGTCTCGGTCAGCGAGCCGATCTGGTTGACCTTCACCAGCAGCGCGTTGGCCGTGGCGTTGTCGATGCCCTTCTGCAGGCGCTCGGGGTTGGTGACGAACAGGTCGTCGCCGACGATCTGCACCTTGCTGCCGAGCTTGTCGGTGAGGACCTTCCAGCCGGACCAGTCGTCCTCGAACAGCGGGTCCTCGATCGAGACCAGCGGGTAGGCCGAGACCAGCTCCTCGTAGTACTCGGTCATCTCCGCGGCCGAGCGCTGCTTGCCCTCGAACTCGTACTTGCCGTCCTTGTAGAACTCGGAGGCGGCGACGTCCAGGGCGAGCGCGATGTCCTGGCCGGGGGTGTAGCCGGCCTGCTTGATCGCCTCGATGATCAGGTCGAGCGCGTCACGGTTGGAGCCGAGATTCGGCGCGAAACCGCCCTCGTCGCCCAGACCCGTGGACAGGCCGCGGGTCTTCAGCACGCCCTTGAGGGTGTGGTAGACCTCGGCGCCCCAGCGCAGCGCCTCGGAGAAGGACTCCGCGCCGATCGGCGCGATCATGAACTCCTGGATGTCGACGTTGGAGTCCGCGTGCGACCCGCCGTTGAGGATGTTCATCATCGGGACCGGCAGCACATGGGCGTTCGGGCCGCCGAGGTAGCGGAAGAGCGGCAGGTCGGACGCCTCGGAGGCGGCGTGCGCGACGGCCAGCGACACGCCGAGGATGGCGTTGGCGCCGAGCGAGGACTTGTCGGGGGTGGCGTCCAGGTCGAACATCGCCTGGTCGATCAGCCGCTGCTCGGTGGCGTCGTAGCCGACGAGCTCGGGGCCGATCTGCTCGATCACGGCGAGGACGGCCTTCTCGACGCCCTTGCCCTGATAGCGGTTCTTGTCGCCGTCGCGGAGTTCGAGGGCCTCGAAGGCACCGGTGGATGCGCCGGACGGTACTGCGGCCCGGCCCGTGCTGCCGTCATCGAGGCCGACCTCGACCTCGACGGTGGGGTTGCCTCGCGAGTCGAGGATTTCCCGGGCTACGACGACGTCGATGGACGGCACGTTGTCTCCTTCAGATGATGTCTTCTCGTCTTTTCCGGGACGAGCCTAACCGCCTCGGGCGCCCGCGCCGGTCCCCGGCCCGGCCCCTGAGACGGAAAACCGGCCGGGCACGCGGCGCCCCGGAGGCGAGCCGCGTACCCGGCCGGTCGGTGAGGTTCAGCCGGACGGTCAGCCGAGGTGCAGCTGCTGGCCCGGGTAGATCAGGTCGGCGTCCTTGACGCTGTCCTTGTTGAGCTCGAAGAGCTTGTGCCAGCCGCCGGCCACGTGGTGGCTCTTGGCGATGCCGGACAGGCTGTCGCCGGACACGACGGTGTAGTCACCCTTGTGGCCGGAGTGCCGCCGCCAGTCCGAAGCGGTGTGCTTGGCGGGCTTGGCGGTGCTCTTGGCGGGGGTGCTCTTCGCCGGGGTGCTCTTCGCCGGGGTGGCGGCCTTGGCCGGCGTGGAGGACGACGAGCCGCCGGGGTTGATGTCGGGCGACGGGCCGCCCGCGGTCAGGCCGCCGGCCGACGCGCAGGACCAGGCGCCGGGGCCCTGGATGGCGAGCAGCTTCTCTGCGGCCGCGATCTGCTGGTCCTTGGTGGCCAGGTCGGCGCGGGGGGCGTACTGCAGGCCGCCGGCCGCTTCCCAGCTGGACTGCGAGAACTGCAGGCCGCCGTAGTAGCCGTTGCCGGTGTTGATCGACCAGTTGCCACCGGACTCGCACTGCGCGACGGCGTCCCAGGTGGCCACGGAAGCGGCCGAGGATGACGTGGCGCCGATCAGCGGCACGGCGATGGCGGTGCCGGCGACACCGGCGAATGTGGCGAATCGGACCATCTTCGAGGCACGACGGTGCTTACCCATGTTTGTGTCCCTCACCGACGCCTACGAGGTCAGCTGTCGGGTTCGGGCGTGAGTTGCCCGGCCTGCACCCCCGTTCGACCTTCGAACGCGGATGCGCGGCTTCACCCCGAGCCGGACCGGTGGCGGCAGGCGTCGCAGCGCAGTGCTGTCCGTGCTGCGCGGCTTGCTGCCTCTGGTCCGGCGGAAGACCGTGGGTCCCCCGCTCCTGCCTGCGGCGCTTTCGCGTCGACTGTTCCCGTGGGCGCGGCGGCAGGACTCGGCGTTCCGCTCCGACGGGGCCCGCTGTGGCGAGCGGTTAGACGTTAAGCACACCGGACCCCGTTGAACAAACACTCGCGTTTCGGGCGCCAACTGCCGCGCGTCATTCGCCGACTGGACGAAGCCGCAGGTCGGAAGGCCGGATTTGAGCAGCGAGCGAGCAGCCGGTCACAGGTTTGGAGAGAGGCTTGTCACATCATCGTGTGACCCGGAAATACCCTACGTCCGTTTTGTCACCGGGCTTGCGCGGTACGGCTGTTCGGCCTTCCGGCGGTCGCGGCTCAGCCGAGACTGAGGATCTGTCCGGGTTTGATGAGGTTTGGATTGTCGCCGATCAGCTGGTGGTTGACGTCGTAGAGCCGGTGCCAGCCACCCGCGACGTCATGGTCGGCCGCGATCCCGGACAGCGAGTCACCCGCGCCGACCTTGTAGGCACCCGATGCCGTATCGGCGCTCGTGTCCGTATTGCCGGTGTTGCCAGTGTCGTTGGCATCCGGGGTGTTCGCGGTGAGCCCGGTGGTTTCGGTACGTGTCGCCCGGTCCGCCGCGGCCAGCGCCTCGTCGGAGGGGCTGTACGGCCGCGCGTGGCGGCCGCTGCCCTCGGTGGGGGTACCCGGGGCCGTGGGGTCGGCCGGGGCGGCGGGAGGGGCGCTCTGGACGGGGGTGCCGGGGTCGGTGGGGGCCGGGGTCGCCGTGCTCGTGCCGGAACCCGTCCCGGTGCCCGCGGTGGTGCCGGTGCCCGTGGCGGGGGTGGTCGGCGTGCCGGCGGCGGGCGGCGCGGTGGTCGTGCCGCCGGTGTCGGCGGGCGTGGACGGCGCCGCGGGGTCGGTCGGGGTGGCCGATGGCGTCCCGGTGTCCGCCGATGTGCCGGGGTCGGCCGCGGTGGGCTCCGGTGTGGCGGTGCCGCCCGGGTCCACATCCGGCTTCCCGGTGTCCTTCAGCAGTCCCGTGCCCTGCTCGCAGCCGGGCCAGGCGTCGGGGCCGAGGTCCGCGAGGATCTTCTCGGCCACGGCTATCTGCTGCGACCGGGAGGCCAGGTCGGGCCGCGGGGCGTACACCGTGCCGCCGTACTGGCTCCAGGTGTCCTGGGTGATGGCGAGGCCGCCGTAGAAGCCGTTGTGGGTGTCGGCGCTCCACAGGCCGCCGGTCTCGCACACGGCGACCTTGTCCCAGGTGCCGGCGTCCGCGGCGTGCGCGGCTCCCGCGCCCGCTCCCAGCAAGGGCAGCGCGAGTCCCGCGCCGGTCGCCGCGACCGTCACCATGGCCGCGGGGGCCTGGCGGGGGCGTCGGTGCCTGCCGTTCCCTGACGAGAGCATGAGGTCGCCTTTCTTCACAGCCTTACGCGCCCGCGCGGCCCGCCGTCGAACGGCAATTGCCGCGCACCGTGGGGACCGGCGCGTCCCGCGAGCCGTGCGTGCCTCGCGTTGACCGCAGAACGTAGCGGTGTTGACCAGGCGATCACAAGTCGATGTAGCGCTCATCACGTCGCGGTCACGGACCTGACGGTCAATCAGTTTCCCTGTGCGGCCGAAGGAGTGAAGGCCACGGGCAGTGTCCGCAGTCCACGCATGATCAGGCCGCCGCGCCGGCGCAGGTCGGCGGGATCCGCGGCGAGCCGCAGGTCCGGCAGCCGGGTGAGCAGCGTCGTGAGCGCGGTCCTGGCCTCCAGACGGGCCAGCGGCGCACCGAGGCAGTAGTGGATGCCGTGCCCGTACCCGAGATGCGGATTGTCGGCCCGCGCGAGGTTTACGGTGTCGGGCGCGGAGAAACGCGCGGGATCGCGGTCCGCGGCCGCGAGTACCACCAGGACCGGGTCGCCGGCCGCGACACGCTGCCCGCCGACGGTCAGCGCGGTCGTCGCGTAGCGCCAGGTGGCCAGCTCCACCGGCCCGTCGTGGCGGAGCAGTTCCTCGACCGCGGTCTCCAGCAGCGCGGTCTCGCCGCGGGCCAGCGACGACTGGAGCTCGGCCCGCGGACCCGGGTGCGTCAGCAGGGTGTGCATCCCGTTGCCGATCAGGTTGACCGTCGTCTCGAAGCCGGCGAAGAGCAGGATGAAGGCCATCGCGGCGGCCTCGTTCTCCGTCAGATGCTCCCCGTGGTCGCTGGCCCTGATCAGACCGGAGATCAGGTCGTCCTGCGCTCCGCCGTCCGCGGCCGGGTCCGCACTCGCGCCCGTGCCCGTGCCGAGCTCCGCGCGCTTGCGGTGGATCAACTCCACCAGATACGCGCGCATCCGCTTGACCGAACGCGCCACACCGCCGCGCGGACCGCCGCCGTGCCGGATCATCATCCCGGCCCAGTCCCTGAAGTCGTCCTGGTCCTCCGGCGGCACCCCCAGCAGGTCGCAGATCGCGTAAATGGGCAGCGGGAAGGCGAACTCATGGATCAGGTCCGCCTCGCCGCGCTCCGCGAAACCGTCCACGAAACGGTCCGTCAACTGCTGGACCCGCGGGCCGAAGCCGGCCACCCGGCGGGGGGTGAACGCCTTCGACACCAGGCGGCGCAGCCGGGTGTGGTCGGGCGGATCGATGTTCAGCAGATGCGTCATCAGGTCCGCGCTCCGCTCCCCCGGGATGCCGGTCTTGCCCCGCGCGCCGGGCGACCCCGCGTGGTGCACCGGATTCTTGCTCAGCCGCGGGTCCGCCAGCGCCTCGCGCGCGTCCGCGTACCGGGTGACCAGCCAGGCCTCCACGCCGCTCGGCAGCGTCGTGCGGTGCACCGGGGAGTGCTCGCGCAGCCAGGCGTAGGCCGGGTAGGGGTCGGTCGCGAACTCCCAGGTGAACAGCTCGGGCATGGCGGCGGGCTCGGTCATCCCCCGACCGTACGTGAAGCGGCCTACCGCTCCGACTCGTCCTGCCCCGCCGGCCCTGCCCCACCGTCGGCGCCGGTCTCCGCCCCGGTCCGCGCTCCGGTCTCCGCTGCGCGTACGGCCGCCCGGTAGCGGCGGGCCGCGTGCCGCAGCGCCGCCTCCGGGTCGACGCCCGCCGCCTGCGCGGCGGCGGCCTCGGCCAGCAGGTGGTCGCCCAGGGCGGTCTCGTCGTCGTAGGCCGGGGCCCGCGGGCCGGCCGGCAGCGGCAGCCCCGCCTCCCTCGCCCGTCCTGCGAGCTTGGCCGCCAGCGCCAGCGCGGGCGACGCGAGCGGGATGCCGTCGGTGACCGAGTCGCGGGCCTTCTCCACGCCCTTGAGCCGTATCCAGTTGGCCCGCACCTGCTCGGGCGTCTCGGCGACCTCGTCACCGAAGATGTGCGGGTGCCGGTGGACCAGCTTGGCGACTAGGCCCGCGGCCACGTCGTCGATGCCGAACGGCGCCTCCGGGTCGTCCTCGGCGATCACGGCGTGGAAGACCACCTGGAGCAGGACGTCGCCCAGCTCCTCGCGCACCGCCTCCCGGTCGCCCTCCTCGATCGCCTCGACCAGCTCGTACATCTCCTCGATGCCGTACTTCGCCAGGTCCTCGTGGGTGCGCAGGCTGCTCCAGGGGCACTCGGCCCTGATCCGCTCCATCACCTGGACCAGGTCGAGCAGCCGGGCGCCCGGCAGGTCGTACGACCCGGGCAGCAGCTCCAGGTCGGGCATCGCGACCCGCCCCGAGCCGCCGAGCCTGGCCAGCTCGTCGGTGACGGCCCGGTCGCCCTCACCGCCCGCGGGCAGATACACCACGGTGCGGCCGCCGGCCGCCGCCTCGGCCAGCTCCCGGCCGGTGGGCGCGGCCGTTTCGACCGCCACGCCCGCCTCGCGCAGGAAGGGCAGCTGCGGGTGGTCGGGGTCCGCGCACAGGACCCGGTCGGCGGCGCGCAGCGTCTGCCACGCCGGCCAGGACAGCTGGCCCGGCGCGACGCGGTGGCTGGTGGTGAGCAGGATCAGCCGGCCGGGGCCGCCCGCGGAATCGTCGACGTCGTTCACACCTCGAACGTACCGCGGGCCTCGGACAACCGCGTCACGCCGCCGGCGCCACCGCGCTCGACGTCCTGTCGACCACCCACGGGTCGGTGGCGTCGCCGATGATCGCCTTCTTCGAGTCCCAGGCGCCGTACCGCGGGTTGATCTTCACGCCCAGGTCGCGCGCCGTCTTGGAGATGGCGCTCACGACCGCGGTCTGCCCGCCGTCGCTGCCCGGCTGGAAGCCCAGGCTCACGATCAGCTTGCCGACCAGAGCGTTCGTGCGGAAGAAGCCCTCCGCCCCGGCCGGCACGATGTCGTACTGCTGGAGCAGCGTGGCGTCGAGCGCCTCCTTGCTCCCGCCGAACTGCTGGAGCGCCGCGTCGTACTGCTGCTGCACCTCGCCGTCGCTGACCGTCACCCCGGCGTCGGCGGCGGCCCGTTCGATGACGGTGTTCTGCACCAGCATGCTCAGCGTCTGGGTCGACAGCTTGCCGCCCGCGGAGACCATCTGGGCGGCCTGCGGGGAGGCGGCCTGCGCCGCCCGCACCTCGTTGACCTTGCTCTGCAGCGTCGACACGGTGATCTTCTGATCGCCGACCACGGCCGCGGCGCCCGGTTGCGCCGGTCCCGACCCGCACGCGGTGAGAGCGGGCGATGCCAGCAGCAGCGCGGCTGCGGCGATCGAGACGGCGGTGCGGCGGCGGACCATGGGTGCCTCCCGGCAGGGAACAAGCCTCACGATGCTGATGTGATGATCGAGCACGAGGATATTGATCCCGGGGCGCCGATATCCAGCACTACGGCCAACAGGATCCGCACAGCCGCCGCCCGGACACGCGTCAGGAGTCGCGCCACGGCCCGCCGGAAGCCGGGTCAGCCGGTCGGCAGCGGCTCGTCGGGGCAGCCCTTGAGCACCTTGTTCATCGCGTCGCGCTCCGCCGAGGTCACCCACACGCCGTACTTCTTCTTCACCGCCACCTGCCGCGCCACGTAGGCGCAGCGGAAGCCGGTGTTGGGCGGCAGCCAGGTGGCGGTGTCACCGTCGCTCTTGCGGCGGTTGGTGGACGAGTCGACTGCCAGCAGGTTGAGCGGGTCGTTGGCGAAATCCGTCCGCTTGTCGTCGGACCACTGCTGGGCGCCCTTCTGCCAGGCGTCGGACAGGGCGACCGCGTGGTCGATGTCCACCTTGCTCGCCCCGCGCTTGTAGGTGATGTGCGTGCCGGTGTAGGGGTCGGAGAGGGTGCCCGAGGTGACGATGCACTTCTTGGCGCCGTCGCGGAAAGTCGTCTGGCGCAGGTCGCGCTTGAGTATGTCGTCGCGCGTGTCGCAGTGGTTGTGGTCGGTGTCCGACCACGCGGGGCCGAAGCGCTCGCGCGAGTAACCGGTCTTCGGCGCCCGGCCCTTGACCGTCAGCCCGCCGACCGCCGCCAGCGCGCTGCCCTTGCCGGCGTGGCCGCCCGGGGCACCGGCTCCTGGCGGCGAGGCGCTGCCCGTGGCGGCGCCTTCCGTCGGGTCCTTGCAGCCCGCCAGGGTGCCGCCCAGCGCGACGGCGAGGACCGCCGTGCAGACCAGGGTGCGGGTGGCCCCGGGGTGGGTGTGCGACGTCTGCGCCATCTTCGCCTCTCAAGGGTCGGCCGGAGGTTCCGGGACCGGGTGGGGGACAGGTCGACCCGGACCGGGTGCGGCGGCCGGGATGACGAGCGGAAAAACAGTTCGTCAACTGCCTTCCCCCACCGGCGGAGACTACGGCTCCCGGAAGGCGCCTCCTGCCGCCGGCTGCGGCGACCGGATCAACGTCGGCGTGCCGCGGTCGGACCGGCCCCGGTCATCGTCAAGCTGGGAACACCCCGAACCGGGGCGAAACGGGCGAGCTGCGAAGCATGGCCGGGCGGCCGACGCGAAGGGAGACCCGCGCATGGACGGCGACAGGGACAGGGCGGAGGCCGTACTGCCGGCCCAGGAGCCGGGCCCGCGGGACGGCGCCGCGACCCCGCGGTGGACCGCCGCGTCCGTCGCCGGGGCCCCGGCGACCGCGGTGGACGCGGGTGGGGCGGCGGACGCGGGTGGCGCGACGGACATGGCGGTCGCGGCGATCGCAGAGGAGGGGAAGGGCGCACCGGCCTCGGCGACCGCGGCCCGGCGGTGGCGGTGGCGGCTGCCGGCCCGCCTCGACCCGTGGCTGCTCTCCGCGGCCTTCCTCGCCCTCTACTGCGCGCTCTCGCTCTCCCGCTACCGCCGCCTCGACACGATGTCGTGGGACCTGGGCATCTTCGAGCAGGCCGTACGCGGCTACGCCCACCTGCGCGCGCCCGTCGCCGACCTCAAGGGACCGGGCTTCAACGTGCTCGGCGACCACTTCAGCCCGATCACCGCGCTCATCGCTCCCTTCTACCGCTTCTTCCCGACCCCGGTGACCCTGCTGGTGGCCCAGGCGCTGCTGTTCGCGCTCTCGGTGGTGCCGGTGGCGCGCACCGCCGCGCAACTGCTCGACCGCGGCCGGGGACTGGCGGTCGGCGCCGCCTACGGGCTGTCCTGGGGGGTGCAGCGGGCGGTCGACTTCGACTTCCACGAAATCGCCTTCGCGGTGCCGCTGGTCGCCTTCTCGCTGGCGGCGGTCCTGCGGCGGCGCTGGCGGACGGCGCTGGCCTGGGCGGTACCGCTGGTGCTGGTCAAGGAGGACATGGGCGCCGCGGTCGTGATGATCGGTGCCGTGGTCTGGCTGCGGGCCGGCCACGCCACGGTGCGCGGCCCCAAGGGCGGCGGCCGGGTGCGCGCCTGGGCGCTCGGCCTCGCCGTCTTCGGGGCCGTCGCGTCGGCCTGGGAGGTCGGCTGGCTCATCCCCGCCTTCCACGGCCCCGGCTACGACGCGCTCAACCACATCAACGGCGACGGCGCGCTCTCCGGCCATGTCCCGCCGGTCACCGCGCTGCGCACGCTGCTGTGGATCCTGCTGCCTGCCGGCGCGCTGCTCGCGCTGCGCTCGCCGCTGCTGCTGGTCGTGCTGCCGACGCTCGGCTGGCGTTTCGCGTCCCACTACCCGGAGAACTGGGGCACCGCCTGGCACTACAACGCCGTCCTCATGCCCGTGGTCTTCCTCGCCGCGGTGGACCGCGCCGCGGCGATCGGGGCCGCCGCACCCGGCCGGCGCCGGACACCGCAGTGGTTGCGCTCCTGTGCCCGCGCGCTGCCTGCCGTGATGCTCGGCGCCGCCCTCGCGCTGAGCACCCAGCTGCCGCTGGCCGACCTGACCCACCGGGCCGCCTACCAGGTCGACGGCCCCACCAGGGCGGCGAAGAAGGCCCTCACCCGTATCCCGGACGGCGCGACGGTGGAGGCCAACGTCGGGCCGCTGAGCCGTCTGGTGCGGCGCACCACCGTCTACTGGGTCGGGCAGACGGGCGGCCTCGCACCGGACTACCTGGCCTTCGAGAACCGCTCCCACTGGCTCCAGGACCCGGTCGGCTACGCCGTGCAACTACACCCGGGGACCCGCTACTCCACCGTCGCGGACGCCGGCGGCTACGTGGTGCTGCGCCGCGAGTGAACCGGTCCCGGCCTTCCGGCCGTCCCCCCACCCGTGTCGCGGGCCCTGCCGCTATCCCTGCACCTGGCCGAGCCAGGCCAGCGTCCGCTGGATCTCGGCGACGAAGGGGTGGTGCAGGCCGTGCACCCGGCCCGCGTCGTAGAGCAGCCGGGTGAGGACGTCGTGGGCGGCGGCCCGGTCGCCGACGGACAGCAGCAGATGGGCGGTCCTGCGGCGGATGTCCAGCGGTGTGCCGGGGCTGGTGCCGGAATACCGCTCGAAGTACGGGAGCAGCACCCGGTATTCGGACAGCGCGGCCCGCGGGTCACCGAGGTGTTCCAGGCACTGCGCCGCCTCGTAGCGGAACTGCAGAGCCTGGCGGTCGGCACCGCCGTACTGCGAGGCGAATTCGTCCGACAGGCGGCGCAACTCCGGCAGCGCCCTGCGGTACTGCCCGTCCTCCATCAGCGTCGCCGCGAACTGCTTGCGCAGGGCGCGCAGGACCGGCGAGTGCTCGCCGTGCTTCTCCGCTGCGGCCGGGATGATGCCGCCGAGCAGGTCGACGGCCTGGGTGATCCGGCCCGCGTCGAGCAGCCGCTTGACCTCGTCGACCGCCGTCGCCAGGTCGGCGCCCTTCGGCGCGTGCGCGGGGCGGGGGGGCGTCGGCGGAGGCACGGTGGGCGGCGCCGCGGTGGCCTGGTCGGGCCAGGGCGCCTGCGGGCGCAGGAAGGGCCGCGTCGGGTCGAGCGGGCCGGGCGCACGGTGCCCGGACCCCGGCGGCGGCAGCAGGGCGGCCAGTTCGCGGTAGACGTCCTGGGCTCCCGCCGGCCGGTGCTGCGGGTCCTTGGCGAGCAGCCGCAGCACCAGGGACTCCAGCGGCTCCGGCACCTCAGGGCGCAGCAGGCGCAACGGAACCGGCGCCTCGTACAGGTGCCGGTGCAGCACCCCGAGCGCCGTGGTGCCGGCGAACGGGACATTCCCGCTGAGCAGTTCGTGCAGCAGCACGCCGAGCGCGTACAGGTCGGTACGCGGGCCTACCGCGCCGCCCATCGCCTGCTCGGGCGCCATGTACGCCGGGCTGCCGATCGGCGAACCGGTGTGGGTCAGCCGGGTGGTGTCGGTGTCCATCACCGACGCGACTCCCAGGTCCAGCACGGTGAGCGTGCCGTCCGGCCGGACCATCACATTGCGCGGCTTGAGGTCGCGGTGGACTATCGGCACCGCGTGGACAGCGGACAGCACGGCGCACAGCTGGGCCGCGACCGCCACCGCCCACGGCCAGGGATAGGGCTCGTGCTCGGCGAGGTGGTCGCCGAGGTCGGCCCCCTCCACGTACTGCATCACCAGATACAGCTCGTCGCCGTCCGCCCCCGCGTCATGGACGGTCACCAGGCCCGGGTGGTCGACCTGGGCGGTGACCCGGCACTCCCGGTCGAACCGCCGGCGCAGTTCGTCGACGTCGGCGCCGTCGGCGACCTTGTCGGGCCGCAGCAGCTTCACTGCGACCCGACGGTCGAGGCGGCGGTCGTAGGCGGTCCACACCTGGCCCATTCCGCCCTGGCCGATGACGGTGGCCAGTTCGTACCGGCCGGCGATGAGCCGACCGATCATCGGCCCTCCTCCTTGCGGAGGTAGTCGCTCAACTCGTCGAGTTCCGCCCGCACCTGGTTGATCCGCGGCTGCGGCTGTGCCGGCGGCGGGGTCTGCTCGGGCACGGGGGTCGGCGTCGGCATCGAGGTCTGCGCCGGCATGGGCGACTGGGTCTGCATCGGCGCGGGCCGCGCTATGCCGCCGTGCACCGGGCCCCCGTGCATCGGCCCGGGTGTCGGGCCGTACGAGCTTGCGTACGGGTTCTGCGGCGCGTAGCCGGTGGGCATCGCGTAGCCGGCCGGGCGGGTGTCCTTGCGCCTGATGTCCATCACGAGGAAGTAGGCGGGGGTGCCGAACATGCACACCAGCACGGTCAGCGTGCCCGCGTTGGACTGCCAGCTGTCGGTGTTGTCGTGCGCCAGGCCGACCAGGGTGTAGCCGATGATGATCGCCACGATGTCGAGCACCATCAGCGCCCAGTCCAGCGGGTGTCGGCGCACCACTGCCAGCCGCAGCAGCGAGCCCCACGCGAGGAAGCCGAGCGACAGCACCGGCAGGGCGGTGAAGATCACGCGCAGCCAGATCACCACCCCGCGACCGGCGGGACGGGGCTGCGGCGGGGCGATGCCGGGGCCGTACATCTGGTGCTCCTGGTCGTCGAAGCGGATGACTAGTCGAGAGCGTATCGGCCGCAAAGGACAGGCGGCGCCCCTTCCGCCAGGGCCTGTGGACAACTACCCGGGACGCACCGTGCCGTCGGTCAGCCCGTCGTAGAGGCCCTGCACCAGCAGGTCGCCGAGCTGGGTCGCCTGGCGCAGCGTCTCCTCGAAGGCGGCGAGCGTGCGGAAGCGCTCGCCGTACCGCCGCTGGTCGGCCAGCGGCAGCCTCGGCACCTGCAGCCTGCGCACGTCGAGCCGGGTGGACGTCGAGGCAAAGCTGCTGGCCTGGCGGTTGTTGGCGGTGCCGCGCAGGAATCCGGCGAGGAACCACGGGTCGAGGGCCGAGGTGTCGGGGCGGAGCAGATACACGTTGCGCCCGAGGGCCGCGCCGGCCGAGGCGGCGTCCACGACCCGGGCCACCGCGCCGCCGCCGAGGACCGGCACCACCACGTCGCCCTCCTCGACCACCACCGGCTCCTCGACGGAGCCGTCCGGGCGGCCCGGCGGGAGCAGGCCGGTCGGGTCGCCGCCTGCGACCACGTCGTGCTCGGTCAGCACCGCGCGGGCGGCGGCCGAGCCGTCCGCGGGAGCGGTGCCCCCGCCGCCCGCGCGCATCAGCAGCGCGCCGGCCCTGGCGAGTTCGCCGACCGTCGTGGTCGGCCAGCGGGCGGGCTCGCCTGCCGCCGGGGGTGCGGGCGCTATCTCCGCGGTGCGGCGCAGGGTCATCGCCAGCCGGTCCCGGACGGACTCCAGCGCGGCGGCGCCGCCTTCCGCGGCCGGCGGCGGCAGGTGCCGCGCGGGGGTCACGTCCACGTCGTCGTCGAGAAGTTCGATCACGGGCAGGGTGCGATTGACCCCGGGGCGGTCCGGCACCGCCCCGTGCCCGTCGAAGGCGGTCCATGCCTCGATCGCGGCGGCGCTGACGGCGTACCAGGGCGCCTTCTCCGCTCCGTGTCCCGGTATCCCGGCGGCGTCGAACAGCAGCAGCTCCGCCGGCGGACGCCGGTCGGGCTCCGGCTTGCGCAGCACCCACAGGTGCAGCGGCAGTCCGTGCGGCGGGGCGGCGCCCGCGGGCAGCGCCACGACGGCGCGCAGCGCGCCGCGCCGCAGCAGGTCGGCGCGCACCCGGCGGCCGGAGCGGCGCGACGCGGCGGCCGGCGGCATGAGCATCACGACGGTGCCGCCGTCGCGCACATGGGCCAGGGAGTGCTGCAGCCAGGCGAGCTCCGACTCGGTACGGGCCGGGAATCCGTACTCCCAGCGCGCGTCGTAACCCAGCTCGTCGTGGCCCCAATTGCGCTCGTTGAACGGCGGGTGGCACAGCACGGTGTCGACGGAGTCCTCGGGGAAGGCGTCCTCCCGCAGGCTGTCCCCCGAGGCGACCCGGACTCGGACGGCCGGATCGGTGGCCATCGCGATCCGCAGCGCGGTGAGGGAGGCGAGCTCGGGGTCGATCTCCTGCGCGTGCACCGACGCGGTGGGTGCGCAGGCACGCAGCAGGGCTCCGCTCCCGCACGCGGGGTCGAGCACGCTGCCGGGCCGCTCGCCCGCGAGCGCGGCCATCAGCTCGGCCGGCCCCTGCGGGGTGAGGGTGAACTGCCGGGGGTTGGCGTCCAGATAGCGGCCGAACAGGAACTCGTAGGTCTGGGCGGGGCCGGTGTCCTGGGCGAACTTCGCGGTCGTGCGCAGCAGGGGGACCGCTTCGTCGAGGCTGTCCGGCAGCCGCACCGGGTGCTCGGCTCCGAACCTCGCGGCCAGTACCGCTTCCATGTCCGCCGGCAGGCGTGCGGCGAGCTCGTCGTCGGTCGCGGCGCTGTAACTGATCTGGAGGCGGGGGTCCTCCTGGAAGAGCATCAGCAGGGATCCCGCGATGCGCAGCGCGGCCGGCACGCCGTCGGGGTGGCTGTCGGCGCGCTGCCACAGCCGCTCGTGCAGCGGTACGGAAGGAAGCTTGCCCTGCTCGTGGAGCCAGCGCTCGACGGCTGACAGCTCATAGGTGGGGCTGGTGTCGGACCCGCCGACGGGCCTGGGGAAGTCGTCGTGCCGCCGGCGCCAGTTGCTGACGGCGGCCCTTCCGACACCGGCCAGCCTGGCGATTCCCGCCGCTGTCACCTCGCTCGCGTGCTCGGGCACGGTCTTCTCCTTCCCCCGGTTCGTCCGCGACGCCTGTCTGCGTGGTTGCGAGCATACCCAGCGATCGTGGTCGGACCCCTTCACGACGTGAACATCACTCGTTCGAGAATCGGTGTTGACTCGGTTCACAAGAAGATGCTGTCATGGTGGCAACGGTTCACAGGGCCATCGAGGCCCGCCGAGCACAGGGGGGAATCCCATGTCCAAGCTGTCTCTCGTCCGCCTCGCCGCCGCGGGCACCGTCGCCGCCGTCCTCGCGATCGGCACGGCGGCCTGCGGCCCCGCGGACGACTCCGCCTCGTCGACCGGCTCCTCGGCTCCGGCCGCGGGCAAGGCGACCGCCGGCGCCTCCTCGGCTCCCGCGTCGGCGCCCGCGAAGAAGAAGGAGGACAAGCCCGGGGCGAAGGCGGCCTTCAAGGGCGACGGCACCTTCCAGGTCGGCACCGACATCCAGCCCGGCACCTACAAGTCCAGTGGGAACGACGACGGCATGTGCTATTGGGAGCGGGACAAGGACGCCAAGGGCTCCACCGACTCGATCATTTCCAACGACACGGTCGCCGGCAGCAGCTACGTGACGATCAAGAAGACCGACAAGATCTTCACCTCGACGGACTGCAAGGACTGGTTCGTGGCCGGCGCGGACAAGGCCGGTGCGCCCAAGACGTCGATGGGCGACGGCATGTACAAGGTCGGCACCGACATAGTCGCCGGCACCTACAAGGCCAAGGGCGGCGACACCTGCTACTGGGAGCGCGACAAGGACGCCCTGCACGACGTGGACTCCATAGCCGCGAACGACAACGTCACCGGGGCGGCCGTGGTCACCATCACCAGCGGTGACGCCTACTTCAAGACCTCCGGCTGCGGCACCTGGGCCAAGACCGCCTGACCGCCGCGACCTGCCAGGACCGCAGCTGCCCGGCCCGCCCGCGGAGGGGCGGGCGGGGCGGTCGGGGCCGGACCGGGAGGGGCTACGGGGGCCGCCGGGCCGGGGAGGCGGAGGCCGGGTGGTCACCATGGGTCCCGCAAGGACAGTCCCGTCCCGTATCTTTTCCGGCAGACCCCGACCCCGCTTCCTCGGGAGGACGACGATGGACAGGGCCGAGGCCGTCATACCGCAGCACAGCGGCGAGGCCGCGCCGCGCGCCGCCCTGCCGGGCTCCAGCGGCCTCGCGGCGCTGAGACTGCGGGCGGCGGGGGTGCGGCCCGATCCGTACCTGCTGGGCGCCGTGTTCTTCGTCGCCTACGTCCTGCTGTCGCTGACCCGGTATCGCCGGATGCTGACGATGTCGTGGGACCTGGGCATCTTCGAGCAGGCCGTGCGCGGTTACGCGCATCTGCAGGCGCCGACGACCCCGCTGAAGGGCCCCGGGTTCAACGCGCTCGGCGACCACTTCAGCCCGATCACCGCACTCATCGCCCCCTTCTACCGGGTCTTCCCGACTCCGGCCACGCTGCTGGTGGCCCAGGCGCTGCTGTTCGCGCTGTCGGTGGTCCCGGTGACCCGGTGCGCCGGGCTGCTGCTGGGCCGGGGGCGCGGGCTGGCCGTGGGCGCGGCGTACGGGCTGTCGTGGGGAGTGCAGCGGGCGGTCGACTTCGACTTCCACGAGGTCGCCTTCGCGATGCCGCTGCTGGCCTTCTCGCTGGAAGCGGTGATCCGCAAGCGCTGGGGTGCGGCGATGTGGTGGGCGCTGCCGCTGGTGCTGGTCAAGGAGGACATGGGCGTCACGGCCTCGGCGATCGGCGCGATCGTCTGGTGGCGCACCCGGGAGTCCGGGGAGCCCGGGGCGTCCGTCCCGGCGCAGGCGACCGCGCCCGGCGGGCAGAAGCCGGCCGGCGGCGCCGCGGCGGACGCGGCGGACCCCGACGGCGCGGAGCATGGCAGCACACCGGAAGGGGGTGAGCAGGTGGAGGCGCCGCTGAGCGACGCGCAGCGTTACGGACCATGGGCGATCGGGCTGATGGGCTTCGGGGTGGCGGCCGCCGCGCTGGCCCTCGGAGTGCTGATCCCCGCCTTCCACGGCCCCGGATACGACGCGTTCAACCACATCAACGGCGACGGCACCATGACCGGGCGGATCCCGTTCGGCACCGCGGTGCGCACCCTGCTGTGGTTGCTGCTGCCGACCAGCGGGCTGCTGGCGCTGCGGTCGCCGCTGATCGTGGCGGCGCTGCCGACGGTCGGCTGGCGGTTCCTCTCGCACTACCCGGAGAACTGGGGCACGGCCTGGCACTACAGCGCGGTGCTGATGCCGATCATCTTCCTGGCGCTTGTGGACGCGGCGGCCCGGGCCAGGCAGAGCCCTCAGCCGTGGCTGCGGTCGTACGCGTCCGGGGTGCCGGCCGCGGCGGTCGGGGCGGCGATGGCGCTGACCCTGTCCCTGCCGCTGGCGTCCCTCAGCCACACCGACACCTACAAGGTCGATGCGCGCACCAAGGCGGTCGAGAAGGTGCTCGACCTGATACCCGACGGCGCCACCGTCGAGGCCAACGTCGGGCCGATCAGCCGGCTGGTCCACCGCACCACCGTCTACTGGGTCGGCGGCACGGCCGGAGTGGTGCCGCAGTACATCGCGATCGACAATTCCAGCGGGTGGGTGCCGGACCCGACGACCTACGGCTCACAACTGCACCCGGGCTCGACGTACACGCAGATCGCCAACCAGGACGGCTACGTGATCCTGCGCCGCAACTAGGGTCTGCCGGATCCTGCGCCCCGTCCGTCCCCGCCTGGTCAACCCTGCGCCGGCCATTCCCTGCGCGGGCCATTCCCTGCGCCGGCTATCCCCTGCGCCGGCTATCCCCTGCGCGGGCTATCCCCTGTGCTGGGGGCCGTCGACCGGGTAGTCGACGTAGGCGAAGCGGCGGCTGTCGGGGGACCAGCTGTTGACGTTGAGGCTGCCCTGGCCGCCGAAGAAGGCGAGCAGGTCGCGGGGAGGGCCGCCGGCGGAGTCCAGGAGGCGCAGGACGACATCGCGGTCGGCGGGATGGCCCTCGGTGCCGGGCGGGAAGCTGATGTAGAGGATGTGCCGTCCGTCGGGCGAGGCGTGGGGGAACCAGTTGACGCGCTCGTCCGAGGTCAGCCGGGTCAGCTCCGAGCCGTCCGGGCGCATGCGGAAGAGCTGGGCGTGGCCCGGGACGTCGGCGCCGTGCTCGGAGTTGAAGAGGATCCAGCCGCCGTCCGGGGTGAATTCCGGGCCGTCCGCGGGAGCCGGGCCGTCGGTCAGCCGGGTGTCGGGGCCGCCTGCCGACGGCAGGGTGAAGATGTTGCGGTAGCCCCACTCGTCGCCGCCGTAGGGCTCGACGCCGACGTAGGACAGGGTGAGGCCGTCCGGTGAGACGCCGTGCAGGAAGTGCCGGAAGGGGCCGGGGGCGCGGTCGTTGGTGACCCGGCGGGCCGGGCCGCCGGCGAAGGGCACCGCGTGGATGTGCCCGTCGCCTGCCGACAGGTAGACGGTGGCTCCGTCCGGTGAGAGCACGTGGTCGTTGTTGGCGTCGGTGATGCCGCCGGTGTCGATGACCTCGGGCAGCACACCGTCGCCGTGGTCCCCGTCGCCGTGGGCGGCCTCGGCGGGGATCCGCAGCAGCAGGCCGTCCTGGTTGACGACCAGCCAGCGGCCGTCGGGCGACCAGTTGGGCGCTTCCAGGGCGCTGTCCGCGGTCTCGTACACCAGCCGGGGCTCGCCGCCGTCGATGTCGCCGACCAGCAGCCGGGCGCGTTGCCCGGGGGCCAGCGGCCTTACGTTCGTCCCCGCACCGGTGATCGTCACGCCCGCACTGTAACCGCGGGCGGGATGGCGGTCGCCGGGCGGGGCGACGGCTGAGCAGGGGGAAGGGGTCAGGTGCCGAGGATGGTGGTCAGGAAGTCGGCGGTCCACTGGAGGAGTTCGCGGCCGACCACGGGCTTGCCGCCGATGCGGGCGGAGCCGGGCCGGGGCACCAGCACCTGGTGGGCGGCGGGCTTGAGGACGGCGCGCGGGTGCAGCCTGGACAGCCGCAGCTCCTGCGACTCTCGCAGCTCGACGGGGCCGAAGCGGATGTTGGAGCCCTGGAGCGTGATGTCGGTGACGCCGACCTTGCGGGCCAGCATCCGCAGCCCGGCCACCAGCAGCAGGTTCTCCACCGGCTCCGGCATCGGGCCGTAGCGGTCGACCAGTTCCTCACGGACGGCGGTGACGTCCTCCGCGGAGTTGGCGGCCGCGATGGCGCGGTAGGCCTGGAGCCGCAGCCGCTCGCCGGGCGCGTAGTCGTGCGGGACGTGCGCGTCGACGGGCAGCTCGATCTTGACCTCGAGCAGCGTCTCCTCCGGCTCACCGCCGGACTCCAGGGCGGAGCGGTAGTCGGCGACGGCCTCGCCCACCATCCGCACGTAGAGGTCGAAGCCGACGCCCGCGATGTGGCCCGACTGCTCGCCGCCCAGGAGGTTGCCGGCGCCGCGGATCTCCAGGTCCTTCATCGCGACGTACATGCCCGCGCCCATCTCGGTGTGCTGCGCGATGGTGGCGAGCCGTTCGTGCGCGGTCTCGGTGAGCGGCTTCTCCGGCGGGTAGAGGAAGTAGGCGTAGCCGCGCTCACGGGAGCGGCCGACCCGGCCACGCAGCTGGTGCAGCTGGGACAGGCCGAAGGTGTCGCCGCGCTCCACGATCAGGGTGTTGGCGTTGGCGATGTCGATGCCGGACTCCACGATCGTGGTGGAGACCAGCACGTCGAACCGCTTCTCCCAGAAGTCGACCACGACCGACTCGAGGGCCGCTTCGCCCATCTGCCCGTGGGCGGTGGCGATCCGCGCCTCGGGCACGATCTCCCGCAGGCGGGCGGCCGCCCGGTCGATGGACTCGACCCGGTTGTGGATGTAGAAGACCTGGCCCTCGCGCAGCAGTTCACGCCGGATGGCGGCGCCGATCTGCTTCTCCTCGTACGGCCCGACGAAGGTCAGCACCGGGTGCCGCTCCTCCGGCGGGGTGGTGATGGTGGACATCTCCCGGATGCCCGTGACGGCCATCTCCAGGGTTCGCGGGATGGGGGTGGCGGACATGGTCAGCACGTCGACGTTGGCCCGCAGCTTCTTGAGCTGCTCCTTGTGCTCGACGCCGAAGCGCTGCTCCTCGTCCACGATGACGAGGCCGAGGTCCTTGAAGCGGGTCTCGGACGAGAACAGCCGGTGGGTGCCGATGACGAGGTCGACCGACCCGTCGAGGAGCCCCTCGAGCACCGCCTTGGCCTCGGAGTCGCTCTGGAAGCGGGACAGCGCCCGCACCTTGACGGGGAACTGGGAGTACCGCTCGGAGAAGGTGCCGAAGTGCTGCTGTACCAGCAGCGTCGTCGGGACCAGCACGGCGACCTGCTTGCCGTCCTGCACCGCCTTGAAGGCCGCCCTGACCGCGATCTCGGTCTTGCCGTAGCCGACGTCGCCGCAGATCAGCCGGTCCATCGGGACGGACTTCTCCATGTCCTCCTTGACCTCGGCGATGGTGGTGAGCTGGTCGGGCGTCTCCGCGTAGGGGAAGGCGTCCTCCAGCTCGCGCTGCCAGGGGGTGTCGGGCCCGAAGGTGTGGCCGGGGGCCGCCATCCGGGCCGAGTACAGCCGGATCAGGTCGGCGGCGATCTCCTTGACCGCCTTCTTCGCCCGTGCCTTGGTCTTCGTCCAGTCGGCGCCGCCCAGCCGGTGCAGCGTGGGGGCCTCGCCGCCTACGTACTTGGTGATCTGCTCCAGCTGGTCGGTGGGCACGAACAGCCGGTCGCCCGGCTGGCCGCGCTTGGCCGGGGCGTACTCGACGACCAGGTACTCCCGTGTGGCGCCCTGGACGGTGCGCTGCACCATCTCCACGTAGCGGCCGACGCCGTGCTGCTCGTGCACGATGTAGTCGCCGCCGACCAGGGTGAGCGGGTCGATGGTCTTGCGGCGCCGGGACGGCATCCGCCCCATGTCCTTGGTGGTGGACCGCTGCCCCGACAGGTCGGTCTCGGTCAGCACCGCGAGCCGCAGCGCGGGGTCGATGAAGCCGTGCTCGATCGAGCCCGTCGCGACGTGCACCACGGAGGGCGCGAGGTCGGCCAGCTCCAGGTCGAGCCGGGCCGCGATGCCCTCGCCCGCCAGCACCTCGGCGACCCGGGCGGCCGGGCCCTGGCCCTCGGTGACGTAGACCGTCCGCCAGCCGTCGGCGATCCAGCCCTTGGTGTCGGCGAGGGCCCGGGCGGTGTCGCCGCGGTAGAGCTCGGGGGCGCGCATGCCCAGCTTGAGGGTGTCGCCGTCGAGTTCGTCGGCCTCGTCGGCGGCGAAGGGGCTCACCGACCACCACGGCAGGCCCAGCTCGCGGGCGTGGTCGCGGACGTCGGCGATCGGCCACAGCGAGGCGGCGCCCAGGTCGATCGGCGCCTGGCCGCCGCCCGCCGACGCCGCCCAGGACGCCTCGAGGAATTCCTGCGAGGTGGCCACCAGGTCGGCGGCCCTGGTCCGCACCCGCTCCGGGTCGCACACCACGGTCATCGACCCGGCGGGCAGCACGTCGAGCAGCAGCTCCATGGAGTCCACCAGCACGGGGGCCAGCGACTCCATGCCCTCGACGGCGATGCCCTCGGCGATCTTGTCCAGCAGTTCGCGCAGCTCAGGGTGCTCGACGGCCAGCTCGGCCGCGCGCGCCCGCACCTCGTCGGTGAGCAGCAGCTCGCGGCAGGGCGGTGCCCACAGGCCGTGTTCCGCGACCTCGAGGGAGCGCTGGTCGGCGACCTTGAAGTAGCGGATCTCCTCGACCTCGTCGCCCCAGAACTCCACGCGCAGCGGGTGTTCCTCGGTCGGCGGGAAGACGTCGAGGATGCCGCCGCGCACCGCGAACTCGCCGCGCTTCTCGACCAGCTCCACCCGCGCGTAGGCGGCTGCCGCCAGTCCGTCGACGACCGCGCCGAGGTCGGCGCTGCCGCCGCTGGTCAGTGCCACGGGCTCCAGGTCGCCGAGGCCCTTGACCTGGGGTTGCAGCACGGAGCGGATCGGGGCGACCACGACCCGGACGGGTCCGGCCGTCGGGTCGTCGGCGCGCGGGTGGGCCAGGCGCCGCAGCACGGCCAGCCGGCGGCCGACGGTGTCGCTGCGGGGGGACAGCCGCTCGTGCGGCAGCGTCTCCCACGCCGGGTACTCCACGACCGTGTCGGGCGGCAGCATGGAGCGCAGCGCGGCCGCCAGGTCCTCGGTCTCCCGCCCTGTGGCGGTGACGGCGAGGACCGTGCGCTGCGCCTTGGCGGCGAGCGCCGCCACGGCCAGCGGGCGGGCGGCCGGCGGGCCGACCAGGTCCACATGGGGCCGCGATCCGGAGACCGCGGCCTGGACCGCCTCAGCCAGCGCGCTGTCGGCTGCGACTGCGTCGACCAGACCGTTGAGACTCATACAGGTTCCGTCCCGGGGTTCGCGTGCGGGGGCGCGGCCGCGGGGGCAACGCCAACCGCCCGACACGTGTCACGTGCCGGGGGTTCCCTTCAGCGTACGGCCTTCCCCCCGGGGTACGCCCCCGGACGGCCCTGTCCCGCCGTCCCCCGCGGGCGCCGCCGGGACGGGGGCAGCCGCCCGAGCGCCCGGGGGCGGCCGCCGGTGCCGCCCAGCCCCCGGGGGCAGCCCGTCCGTGCAACCGGCGGTGCGGGGGACAGCCGTCGGCCCCGGTACGCCGGGGGGAGGCGTGCCGGGGCCGGGGCCGGATGACGCTCGGGGGCGTCAGTCCGTGGCGATGGCGTTGAGGACGTTCATGCGCCCCGCCCTGAAGGCCGGCAGCAGGGCGGCGAGCAGGCCGACCACCGCCGAGCCGACGAAGACGGTCCCGATCGTCACCCACGGGACCTGGAGGATGCCCAGGCCCTGGGAGGCGAGCACCTTCTGCCCGGTGGCGCCCCAGCCGAGGCCGAGGCCCAGGCCCACCAGGGCGCCGAAGAGGGCGATGACCACCGACTCCAGCCGGATCATGCGGCGCAGCTGGCGCCGCGAGGTGCCGATGGCCCGCATGAGGCCGATCTCCCGGGTGCGCTCGACCACCGACAGCGCCAGGGTGTTCACCACACCCAGGATCGCGACGATGATCGCGAGGCCGAGCAGCGCGTAGATCATGTAGAGCAGCTGGTTGACCTGGCTCTGGATGAGGTCCTTGTAGTCGGCCTGGTCGCGGACGTCGATCTGCGGGTAGGCCTTGACGGAGGCCTTGAGCGAGGCGTAGGCCTCCTTCTCCTTGCCGTCCGCCGCCTTGGCGAACATCATGAAGTCGCCGGGCATCTTGTCCGCGGGCAGGTAGCTGCGGGCGGTGGCGATGTTGGTGAACATCGACCCGTGCTCGATGCTGGTGTCGTCGCTGGTGATCGCGGCGACCTTGAGGTGGGCGGGCCGGCCGCCGGTCATGAGGACGGTGAGCTCGTCGCCGAGCTTGACCTTGTGGTCCTTGGCGAAGCCCTCGGGCAGCGACATCGCGTCCTTGCCGTAGGCGTCGGTGAGCTTGCCCTGGAGGGTCTTGAGCCGCAGGTCCTGCGGGTAGGTCGGGTCCGCCGCGGTCAGATCGGTCTTGACCGTGCTGCCCGAGGGCAGCGTGAGCTTGGCGTTGACGATCGTGTAGTGGGTGAAGTGGTCGATGTCCTTCGTCGCGGTGAGCGCCTTCTCGGCGGCCGGGGTGAGGGTCTGGTCGCCGTTGTTGCCGACCTGGACGATGAAGTCCGCGCCGACCGACTTGTCGAGCTGGTCGTTGGCGGAGGCCACCATCGAAGAGCCGACCACCGACATGCCGGCCACCAGGGCCAGGCCGATCATCAGCGCGGAGGCGGTGGCGCCGGTGCGCCGCGGGTTCCGCAGCGCGTTGCGCTCGGCGAGGCGTCCCATGGGGCCGAAGAAGCGCAGCACCACCGCGCTCACCGCCCGAACGATCACACCGGCAAGCAGCGGGCCGACGATGACGAAGCCGACCAGGGTGAGCAGCACGCCCAGGCCCAGCAGGCCGCCGCCCGAGGAGGCCTTGTCGGCCTGTCCCGCGCCGACCAGGGCGAGCGCGCCGGCCGCGCAGACCAGGATGCCGATCGCGGCCCTGATCCGTCCCGCCCTGCCGTCGGCCGGGGTGCCGGCGTCGCGCAGCGCGGCCATCGGGGAGATCTTGCCCGCCCTGCGGGCCGGGATGTAGGCGGAGACCACGGTGACGATGACACCGATGGCCAGGCCGATGATCGGGGTGGTGGCCTTGATGGTGAGCTCGGAGGTGTCGAGCTTCATCCCGACCTTGCCCATCAGGTTCATCAGCCCGATGGCCAGGCCGATGCCGCCGCCGATGCCGAGCACCGAGCCGGTGACGCCGAGCAGCACCGCCTCGATGAGCACCGATCTGTTGACCTGCCGGCGGCTGGAGCCGAGTGCCCGCATCAGCCCGATCTCCCGGGTGCGCTGGGCGACCAGCATGGAGAAGGTGTTGACGATCAGGAAGATGCCGACCAGGACGGCGATCCCGGCGAAGCCGAGCATCGCGTACTTCATGAAGTTCAGGAAGCCGCCGAGGTCGTCCTGGTCCTTCTTCTTGGTCTCGGCCGCGGTGTCGATGGTGTAGCCGCTGCCGATGGCCGCCTTGACGTTCTGCTTGAGCTGGTCGTCGGTGGTGCCGGCGGCGGCGGTGAGGCCGAAGCCGGTGTATTCGGCAGCATTGCCGAGCAGTTTGGCCTGGGCGGTGGCGGTGTCGATGTAGACGACGGCCGCACCCGGGTTGGTGGTCTTGAAGGTCGCGATGCCGGAGATGGTGACCTTGAAGTCGCCGGGCGCCGCGATGACCCGCAGGGTGTCACCGATCTTCAGGTCGTGCTTCTTGGCGGTGTCGGCGTCGAGTACGGCCTGGTCCGCGCCCTGCGGGATGTGGCCGGAGGAGATCTCCACGGCCTTGGTCTCGGTCGGGTCCCAGTTGCTGACGATGGTCGGGGCGCCGGACGAGGGGCTGATCTTGTCGTTGTCCGCGTCGGCGACCGTGACGTCCTGGCTGGTGACGTCGGGGTCGGACTTGGCGACGCCGGCCACGTGCACCAGCTTCTGCTGGAGCGAGGCGGGGACCGCGTCGGGCATCCCGGTGGCCTGCCGGTCGTCGACCTTCTTGGCGCTGATGGTGACGTCGGAGGCGGTGGAGCCGAAGAGCTTGTCGAAGGTGGCGGTCATGGTGTCGGTGAACACCAGGGTGCCGCAGACGAACGCCACCGAGAGCAGCACGGCGATCGCCGAGAGGGCCATTCTGCCCTTGTGCGCGAAGAAGTTGCGCACCGAGGTCTTCAGGACGGTCATGAGGTCCTCCCGCGGCCGTCGAAGGACTTCATGCGCTCCAGGACGGACTCGGCCGTCGGGTTGGCCATCTCGTCGACGATCCGGCCGTCGGCGAGGTAGAGCACGCGGTCGGCGTACGAGGCGGCGACCGGGTCGTGGGTGACCATCACGATGGTCTGGCCGAGTTCGTCGACCGAGCGGCGCAGGAAGCCGAGGACCTCGGCGCCGGCCCGCGAGTCGAGGTTTCCCGTCGGCTCGTCACCGAAGATGATCTCGGGGCGGGCGGCCAGGGCGCGGGCGACGGCCACGCGCTGCTGCTGGCCGCCGGACAGCTGGGTCGGGCGGTGCTTGAGCCGGCCGGCAAGGCCGACGGTCTCCACCACCCGGTCGAACCAGTCGCGGTCGACCTTGCGGCCCGCGATGTCCATCGGCAGCGTGATGTTCTCCGCCGCGTTGAGGGTCGGGAGCAGGTTGAAGGACTGGAAGATGAAGCCGATCTTGTCCCGGCGCAGCTGGGTGAGCTTCTTGTCCTTCATGCCGGTGATCTCGCTGTCGCCGACCCAGATACGGCCCTCGGTGACCGTGTCGAGTCCGGCGAGGCAGTGCATGAGAGTGGACTTGCCCGAGCCGGAGGGGCCCATGATCGCGGTGAACCGCCCGCGGACGATGTCCACGTCGACCGCGTCCAGCGCGACCACGCGGGTCTCGCCGGCTCCGTACGACTTGGTCACCGAGCGGCCTGCAGCGGCAACAGCCGAACGTCCTCCGTTGCCCCCGGCCTTGGGAATCGTCACTGCCGTTGTCACTGTGTCTCCTGTGTCGTCGTGTGCGTCTCAGGTGGAGCGTTGATCGGTCTGCGGTACGTACATCAGCCTGCTGGAGTCCGCCGTGCCGCACGATGGGGAAGGTCTCCGTCTTGCTGGTGGGGGTAGCCCCACCCCGCCCTATGACCGTAGGGAACGCGTAAGGCGGGAACGTCATCCGCCGGTACGAACCTGGGGCGCCCCAAAGTAGGTGCCTCCCCCTAGGGGAACGGCGGGCGCGGGTCATACCGGGGTAAGGGTCGGGCCGTCCTGCCTGGTCAGTCGGCCGCGAGTGTGAGCCGTACGGTGCGGCCGCCGCCGATCAGCGCGGCCAGTGCCAGATCGATGTCGGGGCCGACGTACCAGTCCCCCGCGTGGTCGACGGCGTAGACCCGGCCCTCGGCGTCGATGGCCAGCAGGGCGCCGGAGCCGGGCTCCTCGCCGAGCGGGCTGACCTCGGTCTCCAGCGCCCTGCCGAGGTCGGCGAAGATCCGTGCCATGTGCAGGCCGAGCAGCGGGTCCACGGTGACCGCGCTGGGCACGACCAGCCGGCCGGGGCCGGAGGCCGCCGGGTAGGCGAGGCCGCCGAACTCGGCCCACGCCTCGATGGCGGCGGGGAAGACGGCGTGCCGGTGGCCGCCGGGTGTCACATGGCCGCGCAGCAGGTCGGCCCACTCCTCGGCCTGCTTGATGTCCCAGCGGCCGGGCTCCCAGCCGCCCGCCCGCAGCGCGGCGTCGACGCCGACGGGGAAACGCACACTGGCTGGCATCGGGGCGTTCATTCCCCTTCTGATTCGGCGGCCGGGTCGACCGCCCGCACCCCGAAGTGCGCGAGCAGCGGAGTGCAGGAGCGGCACGGCGGGGCGTACGAGCCGTGCGCCGGGTCGCCGTCCTCGCGTATCCGGCGGGCCGTCAGCTTCGCCCCGCGCAGCGCCTTGCGCGCCTCGCTCTGGGTCAGCGGGCGGCGCGAGGCCCGCTTGCCGCGCTGCGTCTCGACCGCGGCGAGATGGCGTGAAATGAGCACCGGCTCCGCGCACCGGCCGGTGAAGCGCTCGCGCTGGGCGGCGGGCAGCGCGTCGAGGAATTCCTGCACGATCGGGTGCAGGACGGGCGGCTGGTCGCCCTTGGCGCCGGTGCAGGTCAGGACCTCGTCACGGATGGACAGCGCGGCGGCGACCGCGGGCAGGATGCCGTCCCTGCGGTGCAGGAGCGGCGGCGGTCCCTCCCGGTGCCGGGGGGCGCTCCAGTTCAGCCTGGGGTCGGCGGCCGCCACCGGCGGAATGTGAGTTGTCATGTTTTACGTGCATCCCTCCGTCCGCCCGCAGGAGCGAGCGATCCCCCGTCTGCCGATCAGAGTGCCAAACACGCCACGAGATGGGGAAGCGGAACACCTCTCCGCGCCCATTGTGTGTGGGCCATGTCACCGTCGGGTGACCGAACGCCGACACAGCAGACACAGCGCGTACACGGCGAACACATGAACGCCACATCCCGGGGGCCGTCGGCGCGCCGGGAGCATGCCCCGGAGCGCGGGGAGCCGCACAGCCGGGGCACAGCGTCCGGCCCGGCATGGACGCGGAGCACCGCGGACAGGGAGGATCGGCAGTCGGCCCGCGCCCGCGGGTCCCCCCACACCGCCGAACCAGGGAATGTGACCTCGATGCACAAGACCCGGCTCCGTCTGGCCGCGGCCGCGCTGCCCGCGCTGCTGCTCGCCGCCGCCTGCTCGTCCTCCTCCGACTCCACGAAGGACCCGGACGGCTCCGCGACCGTACTGAGCGGCAAGGCACCGCTCACCACAGAGCAGCTCAGCAAGGCCCTGGTCACCGACTCCGACGTGCCCGGCTGGACGGTCCAGCCGTCGCAGACCGCCGACTCCTCCGACACCTCGCGGCTGACCGCCGACAAACCCGTCTGCCAGCCGCTCGCCGACATCACCAGCAGCAATCCGACGATCCACCGGATGGCGTTCATCGGCGCGGCCTTCGCCAAGACCACGGCGACCGGGGGCACCACCCCTGACGTGATCAACCAGATGCTGGTGGCCAGCCACGCGCCGGGCGACGCCAAGAAGGTCATCGAGTCGGTGAAGACCGCGCTCGCCGGCTGCACGGGCTTCACGGCCACCGACAACACGGGCGAGAAGACGCCGTTCACCATCTCCAAGGGCCCCGCGGTGCCGACGGGGGACGACTCGGTGGCGTACGTCATGAACGACGCCGCGGACAAGAAGACCGGTGCCGCGCTGGTGGCCGTCGTGCAGACCGGCGACACGGTGACCGCGTACCTGTCGGTGAAGTCCGCCGGCGGCGCGGGGCCGCTGCCCATCGATGTGGCGCGCAAGCAGAGCGACAAGCTCAAGGCGGCGCTCGCGGCACGGAAGTAGCCCCGGCCGCGGTCCGCACCGTGACCGTCCTGTGAGCAGCCCCACAGCGGAAAGGGCGGCCCTGTTGCCGTAAAGTCGCGCGGCAACGGGCCGCCGCCCGTGCGGACGCCGTCGCCCGTGGGACGCCGGGGACGGACACGACACAGGGGAATCGCATCGATGCCGATACGCGCAGACCATCGCCTACTGACCGGTAGGCGGGCCGTGGCCGCCGCCGCGCTGCTGCCCGCCCTCGCGCTCGCGACCGGTTGCGGTGGCGGCAAGGACAAGCCGGGGCCGGTCAAGGCGTCCGGTGCGGTGTCCATCGCCAAGCTGACGTCGGCGCTGCTGACCTCGACCGACCTGCCGCACGTCCAGGTGCTGCCGGCCGGCAGCAAGGAGCAGCTGCTCGGTGCCGCGCAGAAGGCCGACGTGGCGGCGTGCCAGCCGGTGCTCGACCAGTGGAGCAGCCAGCCCAGGCACCCGCGGCAGGTCTACACCGGCGCGATGGTCACCGACACCACGGACAAGGACAAGAACGCCAAGGCCATCTCACTGTCCGTCATCGCGTCCTACAAGACGGGCGACGCGACCGCGGTGCTGGACGAGCTCGCCACGTCGGTGGCCGCCTGCCGCAGTTTCGGCGTGGTGCGCGGCGGTGTCACCACCCACTTCGAGGTGCGGCCCGCGACCACCGCGGCCGGGCTCGGCGACCAGCAGGTCACCTACACGATCGGCGACACCGCCAAGGGTGCGGCGGGCCAGGTGCTCGTCACGGTGGTCAGGGCGGGCGACGCGACGGCGGCCTACGAGACCGTGCGCGCCGACCACAAGCCGGCCTCCCTGCGCCGCACGATCCCGGTCAAGCAGGTCGCGAAACTCCGCACCGCCGCCAAGGGCGACTGACGCCCGTCCGGCCCCCGCCGGCACCGCGGGGGACCACCCGGCCACCGGCGGCGCAAACTGCCGGTCAGCGCACCTGCGACAGGCCAGGACGACAGGCCCTAGGCTGTCGTCATCACCCGTACGCACCAGGGGGCAGCAGTCATGACGACAGGTCGGCAAGGGCTGGGAGCAGCGCCTCCCGACCCCGGAGCGGGGGGTCGGACCGCGCCGCCGAACGCGGCCTACGCCGGGCAGGTCGTGCACTTCCCCGACCCGCTACGGGCCGGCCGGTATCCGCAGGGGGTGTGGATCGACGACGAGGGGCACCCCGACTTCTCGCCCTACGCCCGCGCCGCGGCCGAGATAGCCGAGCCCCCCGAGGGCTTCGGCATCGACGAACTGCGGCTGACCGACTACGTCTCGGCCAACGCCGCGCTGCACACCGCGGGCCACGAGCTGTGGGGCAGCCTGCCCCCGGTCGCCACCCCGCACGGCTGGACCTGGCACCACGTGGCCGGCAGCCGCCGGCTCGAATTGATCCCGGCCGAGGTCAAGGCGCTGCTGCGGCACCACGGCGGGCTCGCGGAGTCGGTCGCCGACCACGGCAAGCGCGGCACCCGCCCGCTCCAGGAGACCCGGCCGGTGCACTTCGCGCTGCCGAAGGACGCGGTGGCGGTCAGCGAGGCGCAGGTGCGGGACGTCGAGGAGGAGTTGGGCTACCGGCTGCCGGGTTCCTACCGGGCCTTCCTCAAGGCTGCGGGCGGCTGCGCGCCGCGCGGGGTCGCGCTCGACCCGGAGCTGGGGCTGCTGCTCGACCAGCCGTTCTTCACCGTCCGCGACGCCGCGGCCGCCAACGACCTGGTCTACGTCAACAAGTGCCTGCGCGACCACCTCACCAAGGACTACCTGGCGATCGGCTACATCCAGGGCGGCCTGCTCGCGGTGAAGGCGAAGGGCGGCGACGCGGGTTCCGTGTGGTTCTGCTCCTACGACGACGCCCGCGACGGCGACCGCTGGGACACCCCGGCCGACCGGGTCGCGGAACTGCTGCTGCCGTGCGGCGACTCGATCGACGCCTTCCTGCTGCGCCTCGCGGGCAACCCGCCGGAGCTGGAGACGGTCGCGAACCTGATGGTCGACGGCGGTTTCGCCACCGCCACCGCGGTGGAGGAGTGAGCCGGACATGGTGACTTTCGCTCAGGCGCAGGAGCGCGCGGAGCACTGGATCAACGGCGACGTGCCGCCCTACGAGCACCGGGAGGTCCGGGTCCGCGAGTTCGACCTCGGCTTCGTGCTCTGGTCGGAGCCGCGTGACGGCGGCCCCTCCGCGGACGACGGCGGCGACGTGCGGGTGGTCATCGCCCGCGACAGCGGGGACGCGACCTTGTGGCCCGCCCTGCCCATCGGCGAGTTGATCCGCCGCTACGAGGAGGAGTACGGCGCCGTGCCGAACGACGCGGCGCCGGAGCCGCCGCAGCGCATCGACCTGGAGGCGACGTCCTTCCTGCTGAGCCCGCCGCAGTGGCTCCAGGACGCGGCCGACCGCATGGGCATCCCCGACCACCGGCAGGCAGCGGGCGGCGCCGGCACGGGGACGCCGTCCGGCGACTCCTCCGGCCGGATCGACTACCGCAGGCCCGCCGCCGACCAGAGCACGCCCCGGGAGCCGGAGCGGCAGCGGCCCGCAGCCGCGTCCGAGGGGTCGGGCGGCGTGGACTACACGCGGCGCCCCGCCGCCGTGCCCGCGCAGGACGGCCCGCAGGACGGCGGGAGTTGGGCGGGCAAGACGGTCAGCGACTCGGGCGAGGCCCAGTCGGTGCCGGTCCCCGCGACCGTCTTCGCGCCGCCGATCAGCGGCGCGGACCTGGCGGACGAGCCGCCGCGGCCCGAGTCCTCCGAGGCGCGCACCAAGCTGCTGCCCGGCGGCAGCGGGCTGCCCGAGCCTTCGGTCACGCCGGCCCCGCCACCGCCGGCGCGCGGCGGGGTGCCGCACACCGTGGGCGGCTCCGAATATCCCCCGCCGAGCGGACCCGGCGTGCCCCTGCCCCCGCCGGCCGCCGCGGGTGGCGCGGGCCGTGCCCCGAGCAGCGCCGCGGACATCGCGGGCCTGGAGACGGCGAAGGCCGTCCGTGGCAGCGTGCCGCCGCCTCCGCCGCCGCACGCGGGCGGTACGCCCCCGCCGCCTCCGCCGTACGCGGGTACGGCCACGCCTCCCCCGCCGCCCTACGCCGGAGGCCCCGGCACCCCCCAGCCCCCGGCAGGCAACGACCCGCACTACGCCGCCACCATGCTCGCGGGACCCGGCATCGGCACGCCTCCGCCGCCGCACGCGGGCGGTACGCCCCCGCCGCCTCCGCCGTACGCGGGTACGGGCACGCCCCCGCCGCCGCCCTACGCCGGAGGCCCCGGCACCCCCCAGCCCCCCACGGGCAACGACCCGCACTACGCCGCCACCATGCTCGCGGGACCCGGCACCCCGCCGCCCGCCCCGTATCCGGGAGGGCCCGGGGCACCCGGCGCCGGCGGACCGCCGCCCCCGCCGTACCCGGGCGGCCCCGGGGCGCCCCAGCCGCCCGCCGGGAACGACCCGCACTACGCGGCCACCATGCTCGCCGGACCCGGCACCCCGCCGCCCGCGGCCGGCGGCCCGCCGCCGCCAGGGCCCTTCGCAGGGGCCCAGGGCGCCATGCCCCCGCCGCCGCCGTACGCGGGCGGGCCCGCCGCGCCGCCGCCCGCGCCCGCTTACGGCTATCCGCAGCCGCCGGCCGGTGTGCCGACCGTGGGGCCCGGCTACATGGCGGTCCTGCGCTACCGCGGCCAGGACGGCAGCGAGCAGCAGATCATCCGCCGCTCGGCGCCCGGCACCCCGCACCCCGAGTGGCAGATCCTGCACGAGTTGCGGTCGGCGGGAGTGCGCCCGGAGCAGGTGCTCGAACTGCACACGGAGCTGGAGTCCTGCGACCTGCCGGGCGGTTACTGCACCCGGATGATCAAGGAGACCTGGCCGCAGGTGCGGATCAGCCACACCGCCCCCTACGGCAGGGACCACGCCGGCCGCCGGCAGGGCGTGCAGCACCTGCTGACGCACCAGGGCGAACTGCACCAGGTGGCGGGCGCCCCCGCCCGCCCGCAGCCGCAGCGGGTGCCGATGCCCGACCCGCACACGGTGCTCCGGGTGCCCCCGGTCGGGCTCGACGTGATCGGGCAGGAGCTGGCGGGCGCCTTCGGGCCGCCCGGGGTCTTCCGCTTCGACCAGCGGGCCGTCTCGCGGCAGGGGGTGCCCGACATCGTGGCGCAGACCCTGATGTGGGCGGGCCTGCCGGTGGACTTCGGGCCGTTCTTCTGGGCGCAGGCCCAGCCGGGCCAGCCGGTGCCGACGCTCGCGGAGCTGGCCGCCTCGCGCGGGGTGCAGCCGGCCGCGGACGCGGGTTCGTATCTGGTGATGGGCAACGACTTCGGGCGCCAGCTGTGCGTGCAGTACGGCACCGCGCACATCGTGGCGCTGCCGCTGGAGGGCGGACCCGCGGGTTCGCCGCCCGCGGCGCCGCAGTTCGTGAACTCCAGCCTGCCCGAGTTCGCCCGCAGCCTTGCGCTGCTCGGCCGGATGTGGCGGCTGCGGATCGGGCTCACGCCCGAGCAGGCGGGTCACTGGACGGTGGACTTCCAGGCGCAGCTGGCCGCGCAGGACCCGGCGGCGATCGCGTCGCCCGACAACTGGTGGTCGGTGCTGATCGAGCAGATGTGGGACGGGCTGCTGTAGCGGCCGCAGGGCGCCGGCTGAGGGCCGGGCGGAAGGGTGCGCACCCTTCCGCCCGGCCCTCCGGCGTTTTCCGGGTAGGAGAGCAGTCGGAGTGTCGTAGCTCGTACAATTCGGTCATAAGCCATAAATGGATACGAAGGAACGGCGAGAGGCAGCAGCGGTAGGCCGGCGCGGTAAAAGGGGCAGACGGATGAGCAGCAACACGACCGCATCGTCAACAGGCTTCGACCAGACGCGCGGGCGCGCCCAGGGCTACCGCCCGGAACAGGTCGACCGCTTCCTCGAAGAGCTCTCGGAGGACCGCGACGCCGCCTGGGAGCGCGCCGCCCGGCTGACCGTCCTCGCCAACGACATGGAGGCGGAGTGCGCCGCCCTGCGCGAGCAGGTCGCCACGCTCGCCCCCGCGACCTTCGAGACGCTCGGGCCGGGCGCCCAGGAGCTGATGCAGCTGGTCGAGGAGGAGGCCGCGGCGGTGCGGGAGCGCGCCGAGGTCGAGGCGCAGTACGCGAGGGACGCCGCCGAGACCGCCCGCCGCACCCTCCAGGACGAGGCCAGGGCCGCCGCCTCGGAACGGCTGGCCGCCGCGGAGGACCAGGCGGAGCGGATGCTCGACGAGGCCTGCGGCCGGGCCGCCGAGGTCCTCGGGCAGGCCCGCGCCGAGGCAGACGGCGTACGCGGCGAGGCGGACAGGGCCCTCGACGCCATGCGGCAGGACGCCGACCGCGGTGCCGCCGAGGCCGACCGGGAGCGGCAGGAGCGCCTCGACGCCCTCAGACACGAACTCGCCGAGCGCGACGCGGGCATCGACAGCCGCATCGCCGACCTGCTGGCCGACGCGGAGCGCCGACTGGACGCGGCGCAGAAGGAGCGGGCCGCGGCCGAGGAGGCGCTGCGCACCCAGCAGGAGGAGGCCGAGCGGCGGGCTTCCGCGATGCTCGGGGAGGCACGGCTGCACGAGGAGCGGGTCAGGCGCGAGAGCGAGCGGGCGCTGCGCGCGCACGAGGAGCACCGCGACGAGATCCGCGCGCACCTCGCGCACGTCAGGGCGACCCTCGCCACCCTCACCGGGCGCGGCGCCCCGCCGGCCGAGGACTGACCCCGGCTCCGGCCCCACCGGGCGCCCGTGATCCCCGTGCTGCGACCGCCCGGTGCGTGCCCACCGGCGGGTTGCGCCTGCGCGCGGCCCGGCCGCCGTCAGTTGCCGCGCAGCGGGACCATGGCCGAGACGCGGAAGCCGCCGTCCGCGGTCGGTCCCGCCGCGAAGCCGCCGCCGTGCGCGGTGACCCGCTCCCTCATGCCGAGCAGCCCGTGGCCGCCGCTGGGCAGGACGGCCTGCGCGGAGCCGTCGGAAGGGCCGTTGGTGATCAGGACCGCCACCTCCGCCTCGCGGTAGGCCAGCCGGACGATCGCCTTGGCCCCCGCCGCGTGCTTGTGCACATTGGTGAGCGCCTCCTGCACGACGCGGTAGACGGTGGCCTCGATCCGCGGCCCGCACGGGCGCTGCGCGCCCTCGACGGTCAGCACGACGCCCATCCCCGCGGCCTGCGACTCCTCGACGAGGGCGGCGAGCCGGGCGAGGCTGGGGCCTTCCGCGTCGGGCTCCTGCCGTATCTCCCCCCGCACGGTGTCGGTCCGTACCGCGGCAACCGGCGCCGGGGCCGCGGCCGTCCGCAGCACACCGAGCATCTGGCGCAGCTCCGTGAGCGCCTGCCGCCCCATGTCGCCCAGCATCTCCGCGCTGGCCGACGCCTTCTGCGGGTCCTTCAGCGCGACCGCCTTGAGCGCCGCTGCGTGCACCACCATCAGGCTCACCCGGTGCGCGACGACGTCGTGCATGTCGCGGGCGATCCTGGTGCGCTCCTCGGCCCTGGCACGCTCGGCGCGCTCCGCGGCCTTCTCCGCGAGGAGTTCCAGCTCGCGCTCCAGGCCGTCGGCCCGCTCCCGCAGGCTCTCCACCAGGCGGCGCCTGGCGCGTACGTAGAGGCCGAGCAGCACCGGTGGACCGGTCAGGCCGAGCGCCATCAGGGCCGCGATGATCAAGGTCAGCGGCATCCGCATGGAGCCGTCGCCGTCGGAGCCGCGCAGGTTGTCCTGGAACTGGAGGAAGGCGACCAGCATGGTGCCGAAGCCGTTCATCCCAGCGAGCGCGGCGGTGATCCGGCGCGGCACCTCCGACGATGCCAGCGTGTAGAGGCCGACGAGCGACAGCAGGAAGCCCATCTGCGCCGGCGTCATGGCGATGCTGACCAGCACCACGGCGACCGGCCAGCGCCGGCGCAGCACCAGGACGGAGCCGACGAGCACGCCGAGCAGCGCCCCCGCGCCGGTGACGATGCCGGTGCGGTCGGCGAAGGTGGCGCCCTCGAAGGCGCACTCGATCGCGGAGACCGCGGCCAGCGTCACGTCCAGGACGAAACTGCGCCGCCTGCGCCACCACCACCAGCCGGAGCGGGGCGGCCCGACCGCTTCCGTGCCGGCCGCCGCACCTCCTCCGGCGCCGTCGTCCGGTACGTGCGCCCCCGTCGTACTCATGGCGTCCAGCGTAGGCGGTGCCCGTGCCGGTGTACCGGGCGCATACCGGCCGGGCACCCGAGCGTCACCGGCAGGTCGCCGGGCGTCCATCCGGGCGGCGGCCGAGGCGGGTGCGATGTCCGCCAGATGGGCTGGCCGTCTCGCCGGAGGGGCCGCGACTTATCCTGGGACGGCCGGACAGCGCGGTCCGCGAGTACGCCGTCCACTTCCCCTGCACAAGGAGCCGCACCTGTGAGCAGCGCCGACACCGCCCCGGACAGCAGTACCGCCAGCAGTACCGCCCTGCGTGCCGACATCCGACGCCTGGGAGAGCTGCTCGGCGGCACCCTGGTGCGGCAGGAGGGCCAGGACCTGCTCGACCTGGTCGAGAAGGTCCGCGCACTGACGCGCAGCGACGGCGAGGCCGCCGCCGCCCTGCTCGGCGACACCGACCTGGAGACCGCAGCCAAGCTGGTCCGCGCCTTCTCCACCTACTTCCACCTGGCGAACGTCACCGAGCAGGTGCACCGCGGTCGCGAGCTGCGCTCCCGCCGCGCCGTCGAGGGCGGGCTGCTCGCCCAGACCGCCGACCTGCTCAAGGAGGGCGACCCCGACCACGTACGCGAGTCGGTCCGCAACCTCAACGTGCGGCCGGTCTTCACCGCGCACCCCACGGAGGCGGCCCGCCGCTCCGTGCTGAACAAGCTGCGGCGGATCGCCGAGCTGCTGGAGGACGGGCACGACACCGGCGAGGGCAGCACCGGTGACCGGCGGCGCGCCGACCTGCGGCTGGCGGAGAACATCGACCTGCTGTGGCAGACCGACGAGCTGCGGGTGGTGCGCCCGGAACCGGCGGACGAGGCACGCAACGCGATCTACTACCTGGACGAGCTGCACGCCGGCGCGGTCGGCGACGTCCTGGAGGACCTGGCCGCCGAGCTGGAGCGGGTCGGCGTGCCGCTGCCCGCCACCACCCGCCCGCTGACCTTCGGCACCTGGATCGGCGGCGACCGGGACGGCAATCCCAACGTGACGCCCGAGGTCACCTGGGACGTGCTGATCCTCCAGCACGAGCACGGCATCACCGACGCGCTGGAGCTGGTCGACTTCCTGCGCGGCGCACTGTCCAACTCGATCCGCAACTCCGGCGCGAGCAGCGAACTGCTCGACTCGCTCGCCACCGACCTGGTGGCGCTGCCCGAGATCAGCCCGCGCTACAAGCGGCTCAACGCCGAGGAGCCCTACCGGCTCAAGGCCACCTGCATCCGGCAGAAGCTGATCAACACCCGGGAGCGGCTGGCCGGCGGCACCCCGCACATCCCGGGCCGCGACTACCTGGGCACCGCGGGGCTGCTCGACGACCTCCAGCAGATCCAGGACTCGCTGCGCGCCCACCGCGGCGGCCTGATCGCCGACGGCCGGATGGACCGGACGATCCGCACCCTGTCGGCCTTCGGCCTCCAGCTGGCGACGATGGACGTGCGCGAGCACGCCGAGGCCCACCACCACGCGCTCGGCCAGCTCTTCGACCGGCTCGGCGAGGAGTCCTGGCGGTACTCCGACATGCCGCGCGACTACCGCCGCAAGCTGCTCGCCAAGGAGCTGCGCTCGCGGCGCCCGCTGGCACCGACCCCGGCGCCACTGGACGAGGCGGGCGCCAAGACGCTGGGCGTCTTCCACACCATCAGCGAGGCCTTCGAGCGGTTCGGCCCCGAGGTCGTGGAGTCGTACATCATCTCGATGTGCCTGGGCTCCGACGACGTCTTCGCCGCCGCCGTGCTCGCCCGCGAGGCGGGCCTGATCGACCTGCACACCGGCGTGGCCAAGATCGGCATCGTGCCGCTGCTTGAGACCACGGACGAGCTCAAGATCGCCGACAAGCTGCTGGACGAGATGCTGTCCGACCCGTCCTACCGGCGGCTGGTGTCGCTGCGCGGGGACGTGCAGGAGGTGATGCTCGGCTACTCCGACTCGTCGAAGTTCGGCGGCATCACCACCTCGCAGTGGGAGATCCACCGGGCCCAGCGCCGGCTGCGCGACGTGGCGCACCGGCACGGGGTGCGGCTGCGGCTCTTCCACGGCCGCGGCGGCACCGTCGGCCGCGGCGGCGGCCCCTCGCACACCGCGATCCTCGCCCAGCCCTGGGGCACCCTGGAGGGTGAGATCAAGGTGACCGAGCAGGGCGAGGTCATCTCCGACAAGTACCTGATCCCCTCGCTCGCCCGGGAGAACCTGGAGCTGACGGTCGCCGCCACGCTGCAGGCGTCCGCCCTGCACACCGCACCCCGCCAGTCGGACGAGGCGCTGGCGCGCTGGGACGGGGCGATGGACATCGTCTCCGAGGCCGCCCACGACGCCTACCGCAAGCTGGTCGAGGACCCCGACCTGCCGCCGTACTTCTTCGCGTCCACCCCCGTCGACCAGCTCGGCGAGCTGCACCTGGGCTCCCGCCCGTCCCGCCGCCCGGACTCCGGCGCGGGCCTCGACGGGCTGCGGGCCATCCCGTGGGTCTTCGGCTGGACGCAGTCCCGGCAGATCGTCCCCGGCTGGTTCGGTGTCGGCTCGGGCCTGAAGGCCGCGCGCGAGGCCGGGCTCGACACGGTCCTGGAGGAGGCGCACGGCCAGTGGCACTTCTTCCGCAACTTCCTGTCCAACGTCGAGATGACGCTGGCCAAGACCGACCTGCGGATCGCCCGGCACTACGTCGAGACCCTGGTGCCCGACGAGCTCCAGCACGTCTTCGAGACGATCGAGGCCGAGCACGAGCTGACCGTGCGTGAGGTGCTGCGCCTGACCGGCGAGTCGGAGCTGCTGGCCGCGAGCCCGGTGCTCGCGCAGACCTTCCACATCCGCGACCAGTACCTCGACCCGATCTCCTACCTCCAGGTCACCCTGCTGGCCCGGCAGCGGGAGGCCGCGGCCCGCGGCGACGAGCCCGACCCGCTGCTCGCACGCGCGCTGCTGCTGACCGTCAACGGCGTCGCGGCGGGCCTGCGCAACACCGGCTGACCGCGACACCGGCTGACCCGCGACACCGGCTCACCCGGGTGACCGGCAGTGACACCTCCGCCCCCGGGCCCGCCAGGGCCCGGGGGCGGAGGTGTGAGCGGGGTCAGTTCTTGCGGTGGCCGATCAGCCGGGGCCTGGGCTCCAGGCCGGACAGGCCGTTCCAGGAGAGGTTGACCAGGTGCGCGGCGACCTCGGACTTCCTGGGGCGCTGGGCGTCGACCCACCACTGCCCGGTGAGGGCGACCATGCCGACCAGGGCCTGTGCGTAGAGCGGCGCGAGTTTGGGGTCGAAGCCGCGTTGTTTGAACTCGTGGCCGAGGATGTCCTCCACCTGGGTGGCGATGTCGCCGATGAGCGAGGCGAAGGTGCCGGTGGACTGGGTGACCGGGGAGTCGCGGACCAGGATGCGGAAGCCGTCGGTGTACTGCTCGATGTAGTCGAGCAGGGCGAAGGCGGCCTGCTCGAGGAGTTCGCGGGGGTGGCCGCCGGTGAGCGCACCGGTCACCATGTCCAGCAGCCGGCGCATCTCCCGGTCGACGACGACGGCGTAGAGCCCTTCCTTGCCGCCGAAGTGCTCGTAGACCACCGGTTTGGAGACGCCCGCCTTGTGGGCGATCTCCTCGACCGAGGTGCCTTCGAAGCCTCGTTCGGCGAACAGGGTCCGCCCGATGTCGAGGAGCTGCTCGCGTCGTTCCTTGCCGGTCATCCGGACCCGCCGCGTCCGGCGCGCGGTGGGTCCCGAGGAAGCCCGGGAGGGGGGGTCGGTGTCGGGGGTGGGGGTCGTCGTCGCCCTGTCGTCTCTGCCGTCGCTCACTGCCCCATCATGCCGCTTCGCTGACGTCTTCCTGACGGCGGGAGGCGATCCGCTCGGCGGTCGGCCAGCGGACGTCGGTGGCCCAGCCCGCGAGCTCGAACCAGCGGATGATGCGGGCGCTCGAGTCGATCTGGCCGCGCAGCACGCCGTGCCGCGCGCAGGTGGGGTCGGCGTGGTGGAGGTTGTGCCACGACTCGCCGCAGGACAGCACCGCCAGCCACCACACGTTGCCCGAGCGGTCCCGCGATTTGAAGGGGCGCTTGCCGACCGCGTGGCAGATGGAGTTGATCGACCAGGTCACGTGGTGCAGCAGAGCCACCCGAACGAGCGACCCCCAGAAGAAGGCGGTGAACGCTCCGTACCACGACATGGTGGCCAGGCCGCCGACCAGCGGCGGCAGCAGCAGCGAGATCGCGGTCCACAGCCAGAAGTCGCGGGAGATCCGGCGGATCGCCGGGTCCCTGATCAGGTCGGGCGCGTACTTCTGCTGCGGGGTCTGCTCCTCGTCGAAGAGCCAGCCCATGTGCGCCCACCACAGGCCCTTCATCAGCGCGGGCAGCGTCTCGCCGTAGCGCCACGGGCTGTGCGGGTCGCCCTCGGCGTCGCTGAACTTGTGGTGCCTGCGGTGGTCGGCCACCCAGCGCACGATCGGGCCCTCGACCGCCATCGAGCCCGCGATGGCCAGCGCGATCTTCAGGGGCCTGTTGGCCTTGAACGAGCCGTGGGTGAAGTGCCGGTGGAAGCCGATGGTGATGCCGTGGCACCCCAGGTAGTACATGCCCACCATCAGGCCGGCGTCGAGCCAGCTCATGCCGCGCCCCCAGGCCAGCGGCACCGCGGCGGCCAGCGCCACGAAGGGGATGCAGATGAAGAGCAGCAGCGCGATCTGCTCGATCGAGCGCTTGCTCTCGCCGCCGCGGGTGGCGAGTGACTGCGGGTCCTGTCCTGGAGTCCCGGGATCCGGTTCCCGGGACTCGGTGATCACGTCCGTCTGTGTGGTCATGTCTGTCCCTCGCGGATGTGGAAGTGGGGGGCTGTTATCTGGGGTTACGTCCGTAACCTACGCCGCCGTAAGTATTGCAGCGCTGCATGGCGGACGACAGGACCGTGTCCGGCGCCCGACGATCGACTCCTACCCGGTTCTCCGTCGCGTCCACCCCGCCCGGTACGGCATGATGGGAGCGGCCGACCGGTCTTCCCGACGCGACGTGGGGAAAGGCCGAGTTGATCCGCCGTGGTGTAATGGCAGCACTGGGGCTTTTGGTGCCTTAAGTCCGGGTTCGAATCCTGGCGGCGGAGCAGTACGTGGGCGTATCGGGGAAGGCCTCGGTATCCTGCGGGAGTCCTGCACTCGAAGCCCAGGAGTCCCCCCTGTGAGCCCCACACGCCCGGCTGCCGTCGTCGTCCTCGCCGCGGGTGAGGGCACACGCATGAAGTCGGCCACCCCGAAGGTCCTGCACCCGATCTGCGGCCGTTCGCTGCTCGGCCATGTGGTCGCCGCCGCCCGCGAGCTGGACCCGGAACAGCTGGTCGTGGTCGTCGGACACGGGCGCGAGCAGGTCACGGAGCACCTGTCCGCGGCCGACCCCGCCGCCCTGACCGCCGTGCAGGACGAGCAGAACGGCACCGGCCACGCGGTCCGCGTGGGCCTGGAGGAGCTGGCCCGGCAGGGCGTCACCCCCGACGGCACCGTCGTGGTGACCTACGGCGACACCCCGCTGCTGACCGCGGCCACCCTGGCGACGCTGGTCTCCGCGCACCAGGCCGACGGCAACGCGGTGACGGTGCTGACCGCGAAGGTCCCCGACCCGACCGGCTACGGGCGCATCGTGCGCGACCTGACCGACGGCCAGGTCACCGCGATCGTCGAGCAGAAGGACGCCTCGCCCGACCAGCAGGCCATCGACGAGATCAACTCCGGGGTCTACGCCTACGACGCCGCCCTGCTGGCCGAGGCGCTGACCAAGGTCACCACGGACAACTCGCAGGCCGAGGAGTACCTGACGGACACCCTGGCGATCCTGCGCGGGGCCGGTCACCGGGTCGGCGCGTACGCGGCAGCCGACCACCGGGAGATCGCCGGGGTGAACAATCGGGTGCAGCTGGCCGAGGCCCGCCGGGTCTTCAACGACCGGCTGCTGCGGCGCGCCATGCTGGACGGCGCCACCATCGTCGACCCCGCCTCCACCTGGCTGGACGCCGACGTGGTGCTGGAGCCGGACGCCCTGATCCACCCCAACACCCAGCTGCTGGGCAGCACCAGGGTGGCCGAGGGCGCCGAGGTCGGCCCGAACTGCACGCTCACCGACACGGTGGTCGGCGCGGGCGCCCGGGTGTCGAACACGGTGGCCCAGGAGGCGGAGATCGGCCCCGAGGCCAACGTCGGCCCGTACGCCTACCTGCGGCCCGGTGCCAGGCTCGGCCGCGGCGCCAAGGCCGGGACGTACGTGGAGATGAAGAACGCCTCGATCGGCGCCGGAACCAAGGTGCCGCACCTGAGCTATGTGGGTGACGCGACCATCGGCGAGCACACCAACATCGGCGCGGCCAGCGTCTTCGTCAACTACGACGGCGAGGCCAAGCACCACACCACGATCGGCAGCTTCTGCAAGACCGGCTCCGACAACATGTTCGTCGCCCCCGTGGTGGTCGGCGACGGCGCCTACACCGCGGCCGGCTCGGTGATCACCAAGGACGTGCCGGCCGGTTCGCTGGCGGTGGCCCGCGGGCAGCAGCGCAACATCGAGGGCTGGGTCGCCCGCAAGCGCCCGGGCAGCGCCGCCGCGCAGGCCGCGGAGCGCGCCAAGCTCGACGATTGACCGGTGGCCGGGGGTGGCGCGGCTCGTCTTCGAAAGGCTGAGCCGCGCCCTTCCGACGGTGCCGCACGCGTCTTCGAAAGGGTGAGTGAGGGCCGTCTCATCGGCCTCTCCGAGGTGCACAGATGCGCCGGAGGGGGCGTACCGTGTGGGTTGCACACAATTCCGCCAGCACGCCTTCTTCGGGGCGTCGCTGTGTCGAACACCAGTCGAACACCAAGGAGACGGTGCAGTGACCGGGATCAAGACGACCGGTGAGAAGAAGTTGATGCTCTTCTCCGGCCGCGCCCACCCCGATCTGGCGGAGGCGGTGGCACGGGAACTCGGAGTCGAGCTGGTGCCGACCAAGGCTTTCGACTTCGCCAACGGCGAGATCTACGTGCGGTTCCAGGAGTCGGCGCGCGGCGCCGACTGCTTTTTGATCCAGAGCCACACCCGCCCCATCAACCAGTGGATCATGGAACAGCTGATCATGCTGGACGCCCTGAAGAGGGCCTCGGCGCGCAGCATCACCGTGATCGTCCCCTTCTACGGCTACGCCCGGCAGGACAAGAAGCACCGCGGCCGCGAGCCGATCTCGGCCCGGCTGATCGCCGACCTGTTCAAGACCGCGGGCGCCGACCGCATCCTGACCGTCGACCTGCACACGGACCAGATCCAGGGCTTCTTCGACGGCCCCGTCGACCACCTGTTCGCGCTGCCGATCCTGGCGGACTACGTCGGCTCCAAGGTCGACCGCAACAAGCTCACCGTCGTCTCGCCCGACGCCGGCCGGGTCAGGGTCGCCGACCGCTGGTGCGACCGGCTCGGCGCGCCGCTGGCCATCGTGCACAAGCGCCGCGACCCGGATGTCGCCAACCAGGTGAAGGTCCACGAGGTCGTCGGCGACGTCAAGGGCCGGGTCTGCGTCCTGGTCGACGACATGATCGACACCGGCGGCACGATCTGCGCCGCCGCCGACGCGCTGTTCGCCAACGGGGCCGAGGACGTCATCGTCACCGCCACGCACGGCGTGCTGTCGGGGCCCGCCGCGGACCGGCTGAAGAACTCCAGGGTCAGCGAGTTCATCCTGACGGACACGCTGCCCACCCCCAACGAGCTGAACCTCGACAAGATCACCGTGCTGTCGATGGCGCCGACCATCGCCAACGCCGTGCGCGAGGTCTTCGAGGACGGCTCGGTGACCAGCCTGTTCGAGGACTCGCACTGACGTCGCAAGCGGGCCGCGGCAGAATCGGTACGCCGGTCCGCCGTCCGTAGCCTGATCGATTTCGTCCGGGGCCTCCCCGCCGGTTACGCTGTCCGCGTTGCTCGGCGAGGGAGGCCCCGGACGTATCTCGTTCCGGACCCGGCTCCGTTATCGACGCGCTCCTCGTAACCGTGGATCGGCCCGTCGGGGCCGGGCGACCGTACCGTCTGCCACCACGAGGAGTGAACCTCATGTCCGAGGTCAAGATCGCCGCCCAGCTGCGCACCGAGTTCGGCAAGGGCGCCGCCCGCCGGATCCGCCGTTCCGACCAGGTGCCCGCCGTCATCTACGGCCACGGCGCCGACCCCAAGCACGTCTCGGTCCCCGGCCACGAGCTGCTGCTCGCGCTGCGCACCGCCAACGTCCTGATCTCGCTCGACATCGACGGCAAGGCCGAGCTGGTCATCCCCAAGGCCGTGCAGCGCGACCCGCTGCGCGGCTTCATCGAGCACGTCGACCTGCTGTCGGTCAAGCGCGGCGAGAAGGTCACCGTCGAGATCCCGGTCGCCACCGAGGGCGAGCTGGCCCCCGGCGGCAACCTGCTGGAGCACGTGCTCAACACCCTGCCGGTCGAGGCCGAGGCCACCCACATCCCCGAGGGCGTCACGGTCAGCGTCGAGGGCCTGGAGGCCGGCGCCTCCATCCTCGCCAAGGACATCGCGCTGCCGAAGGGCACCACGCTGGCCGTCGACGAGGACGCCGTGGTGATCCAGGTCGTGGCCGCGCAGGCCGAGGCCGCCGAGGAGACCGAGGAAGAGGCCGCCGAGGACGAGGCCGCTCCCGCCGCCGAGGAAGACGCCGCGGAAGAAGCCTGATCCGGCGTCGCCTTCCGGCGACTCCCTGCCGCCGCCGTACCCTGCGGGGTGCGGCGGCGCAGTTGCGTTCCGCCCCCGCACGACCTGCCCCGCACCCGAGCCCGCCCGAGACCTGGAGACGTGGATGAGCGACAGCACAGCGCCCTGGCTGGTGGCCGGTCTCGGCAACCCCGGGCCCGAGTACGCGGCGAACCGGCACAACATCGGCTTCATGGTCGCCGACCTGCTGGCCGAGCGGATCGGCGGGCACTTCAAGCGCTCGGGCAAGGCCCAGGCCCAGGTCGTGGAGGGCAGGATCGGCCCGCCGGGGCCCGCGAGCCGCCGGGTCGTGCTGGCCAAGCCGATGACCTTCATGAACCTGTCCGGCGGGCCGGTGACCGCGCTCAAGGACTTCTACAAGGTGCCGACCGAGCGCGTCATCGCCGTCCACGACGAGCTGGACATCCCCTACGCGGCGCTGCGGCTCAAGCTCGGCGGCGGCGACAACGGCCACAACGGGCTCAAGTCGATCACCAAGTCGCTGGGCCCGGACTATCTGCGGGTGCGGGCCGGCATCGGCCGCCCGCCCGGGCGGATGGACGTGGCCGCCTTCGTGCTCAAGGACTTCTCCGCGACCGAGCGCAAGGAGCTGGACTGGTTCGTGGACCGGGCCGCCGACGCCGTCGAGGCGCTCATCGCGGACGGCCTGGAGCGCGCGCAGAGCACGTACAACAGCTGACCGCGGTGCCCCGGGTCCCGCGGGTTTGACCGGACGGCATGCCATGGCCAAAGATCGCCCGCATGGTCAAACGGAGCCGTTCCCGCCGGGTGGCGGAGGGCGCTTGGGGACTTGTGCTGCTGGCCCGGGTGGTCGGTGTGACCGCGGTGGCCGCGCTGCTGCTGGTGTCCGGCGCGTGGGACTCCTGGCGGACCGCCCAGCACGTGATGCTGACCAAGGGCCGTGAGCACGGCACCATGACGCTGGCCAGCTGCGGTGACTCCGTCTGCACGGGGCCCTTCGTGCCCAAGGGCACCGCCGTCGCCCGCCCCCGGGTCACCATCGAGCTGCCGATCAGGCACACCACGGGCGCGAAGGTCCCGGTCGCCGTCGAGCCGGGCACCAGCAAGGTCGTCAGGGCCGGCTGGGGCGGGGTCCTCTTCGCCTGGGTCCCCTTCGGCGGCGCCCTGCTGCTGGCCGCCGTGGTCCTGGCCGGCGGCCTGCGGATGCGCCGCACCGCCTGGGTCCTCGCCGGCTGCGGGGCGGCCCTGCTGGCGGGCGCCTTCCTCACCCTCTAGGCCGCGGGCATGCCCCCGCCCCCGGCCGCACGGGGCCTGGGGCGGGGGCGGGGGTCGCGGCGCGGGTCAGTTCGCGGGGCCTGCGGTGCGGGCCACGGCGAAGATCCGCCGGAAGGGGAAGACCGTGCCGTGCGGGCCGGGCGGATAGGCCTTGCGCAGCAGGTCGCGGTACTGCCCGACGAATTCGCGCGCGGCGGCCGGGTCGTCGTCGAGGGCGGTCAGGACGGGGCGCAGAGCGGTGCCCTTGGTCCATTCGAGGACCGGGTCCTCGCCCTGGAGCAGCTGTACGTAGGTGGACTCCCAGACGTCCACCTCCTGGCAGCCGAGCACGGTCAGGCGCTCCAGGTAGTCGGCGGGGCTGAGGATGTGCACGTAGCGGCGGCCGTGGCCGTCGAGCCGGGCGCGCCACCGGGGTGTGTCGCAGAGCTCGGCGAGCAGCGCGTGGCTCGGCGCGGTGAAGTTGCCGGGTACCTGGAAGGCGAGGGTGCCGCCGGGGGTGAGGTGGTCGAGCCAGTCGCCGAAGCGGTCGGCGTGGCCCGGCACCCACTGGAGTGCGGCGTTGGAGACGATCAGGTCGTAGGGCTCGTCGGGTGTCCAGACGGCGGCGTCGGCCCGGCGGAAGTCCAGGGTGCCGCCACCGGGGGTGGGTCCCGCGTGGTCCGCCGCCGAGGCCAGCATCTCGCGGGAGCTGTCGAGGCCGGTGATACGGGCGGCCGGCCAGCGGTCGGCCAGCAGTGCGGTGACGTTGCCGGGGCCGCAGCCCACGTCGGCGATACGCGCGGCGTCCCCGCCGGGCAGTCCGCCGATCCGGGCGAGGAGGTCGAGGAACGGGCGGGTGCGGTGGGTGGCATGGCGGAGATACTGGTGTGGGTCCCACGTCGGGCTTGCGTGCATCGTTCGTACTCCCTGGGTGGTACGGAACCGCTGCCGAAACGGAGGGCGAGGTTCACCCCTCCTCTCCAGGCTCCACCCATGGATATCTTGATGTCAAGAGACTTCATATCGACAGACCTATTACACTGATCTCCATGGAGGACGAGGTCGACCGGCTGGTCGCTGCATGGCGCCGAGAGCGCCCCGACCTCGACGTCGAACCGCTCGAGGTGCTCAGCCGGGTGAGCAGGCTGGCCCGGCACCTGGACCGGGCCAGGCGGCTGGCCTTCGCGGAGCACAGCCTGGAGCCATGGGAGTTCGACGTGCTCACCGCGCTGCGGCGCGCGGGCACCCCGTATCAGCTCTCACCCGGGCAGCTGCTCACCCAGACCCTGGTCACCTCGGGCACGATGACCAACCGGATCGACAGGCTCGCGGAGAAGCGCCTGGTCGAAAGGCTCCCCGACCCCTCCGACCGGCGCGGGGTGCTGGTCAGGCTCACCCGGGCGGGGCAGGACCGCGCCGACCGGGCGCTGGCCGGCCTGCTCGCCCAGGAACGCGCCATCCTGGGCGAGCTCAGCCAGGCCCAACGGGCCGCTCTCGCGGCGCTGCTACGACAGCTGACCGCGCCTTTCGACAACATCCCCGGCTGACGGGACCAGCTCCACCGGTCCCACGCCCGCCCGCCGGGCCAGCGCCACGGCCGCGAGCGTCGAGTGCACACCGAGCTTGCCCAGCACGTTCTGCATGTGCGTGCGGACCGTGTGCGGGGACAGGAACAGCCGTTCCGCGACCGCCTTGCGGCCGAGCCCCGCCACCATGCAGCGCAGCACCTCCTGCTCACGCGGCGTCAGCGACTCGACCAGCTGCTCGCTCTCGGTGCGGTGCCTGCGGGCCGCGGTCAACTCGCGCAGCACACCGGTCAGCAGGGCGGGCGGCAGATGCGTCTCGTCCCGAAGCACCCCGCGCACCACCGCGAGCAGCCGGGACAGCGAGCAGTCCTTGGCGACCCAGCCGGACGCCCCCGCCTGGAGCGCGAGGGCCGCGCGCTGCGGATCGTCCCGCTCGGCCAGCACCACCGTGCGGGTGCCGAGGTGCTCGGCACGGACCCGTTCCACCAGCGCGAGGCCGTCGATGACGGGGTCGCGCGGCTCGGCGTGCCGCTGTTCCGACAGCGGTGGCACGGCGGTCAGTTGCGGCCGGCCCCTGGGGCCTGTGCCCAGGTCGGCGTCGACAAGCAGTACGTCGTAGCGCCGGCCGTCGACCGCGGCGCGGTCCAGGCAGCGCTGGGCGGCGGGGCCGCTGCCGGCCGCCGAGACGTCGACGTCTGATTCCGCCGCGAGTGCGGCAGCAAGCGACTCGGCGAAGATGCGATGGTCATCGACGACGAGCACGCGGATTCGTCCCACGGACACCACTCCCGCTGTACGGCACTCCCCCAGTGGCGGGGCGTCATCGCCTGGGATCCGGCACCCGTGGCGGGGCCGCCGCCCCGGGCACGGGTGCCGAATCCCGTGCGTCTCGCCCCCTGATGAACGCCGGCCCCCACCGGCGCTGTGGGAAAAGCGTAGGGGTTCCCCCGGATATTGGCGCCGTCTTGGCGGAAGTTGCCCGTCCGGGCAACTTCCGCCCGGCGGGGGCGCGGGTCAGCCGAGGCGGTGGGCGCCGGGTGCGGGGGTGGACGCGAAGATGCGGGCGGCCGGCAAGGCGGCGCTGACGGCCGCGGTCACGGCGGCCTGCGACTCGGCCGGGACCAGGGCGATGGCCGAGCCGCCGAAGCCGCCGCCGGTCATCCTGGCACCGAGCGCGCCGCAGGCCAGGACCGTGTCGACGACCAGGTCGAGCTCGGGGCATGACACCTGGAAGTCGTCCCGCAGGGACGCGTGGCCTGCGGTGAGGACCGGCCCGATGTCGCGGATGCGCCCGGCGTCGAGCAGCGCGATGACCTCCTCGACGCGGCGGTTCTCGGTGACGACGTGCCGGGTGAGCCGGCGCAGCCGCTCGTCGGGAAGGGCGTCGAGCGCGGCGGCCAGGCCGTCGTAGGACACGTCCCGCAGCGCGGGCAGGCCCAGCACGGCGGCGGCCTCCTCGCAGCCGGACCGCAGCGAGGCGTAGGCCCCGTCCGCGTGGGCGTGCTTGACGCGGGTGTCGGCCACCAGCAGCACCAGGCCCTCGCCCGCCAGGTCGAGCGGCACCTGGCGCTGCGCGAGGCCGCGTACGTCGAGGTGCAGCGCGTGCCCCTCGGTGCAGCACGCGGACGCGGTCTGGTCCATGACGCCGACGGGCGCCCCGACGTAGACGTTCTCCGAGCGCTGGCAGAGCAGCGCGAGATCCTGCCGGCCGATCCGCGCGCCGTACAGGTCGCAGAGCGCGAGCGCGGTGACGACCTGGAGGGCCGCGGAGGAGGACAGCCCGCCGCCGACCGGCACCGTGCTGTCGTAGTGGATGTCGGCGCCGCCGACCGGGTGCCCCGCCTCGCGCAGGGTCCACAGCACCGCGGCGGGGTAGGTGGCCCAGCCGGCCCCCCGGCCCGGTTCGAGGTCGTCGATGCGCAGCTCGACCACGCCGCCGTCCATGTCGGCGGAGTGGACCCGCAGCAGGCCGTCGTCGCGGCGGGCGACGGCCGCCCTGGTGGTCTGCGGGAGGGCGAAGGGCAGCACGTGGCCGTCGTTGTAGTCGGTGTGCTCGCCGATCAGGTTCACCCGTCCGGGCGCTGCCCAGCTGCCTTCCGGCGCGCGTCCGAAGACATCCTTGAAGGCTATGCCGAGGTCCGTCATCGTGCGTCCTCCCCGAGGGATTGGGCGAAGGTCCAGGCGTCGCGGACGATGTCCGCGAGGTCGGTGCGGGTGGGCCGCCAGCCGAGCCGGTCGTGCGCGCGCTGTGCGGAGGCGACCAGGATGGCGGGGTCGCCGGCCCTGCGCGGCTGCGTGACCGCGGGGATGGGGTGCCCGGTGACCTGCCGGACGGTGTCGACGACCTCACGGACGGAGAATCCGCTGCCGTTGCCGAGGTTGCAGATCAGGTGCTCGCCCGCGGCGGCGTGGTCGAGCGCCAGCAGGTGCGCCTCCGCCAGGTCGGCGACGTGGATGTAGTCGCGCAGGCAGGTGCCGTCGGGGGTCGGGTAGTCGTCGCCGTAGACGGCGATGGACTCCCGCCGGCCCTGGGCGACCTGGAGGACCAGCGGGATGAGGTGCGACTCGGGGTCGTGCCGCTCGCCGTGGCTGCCGTAGGCGCCGGCGACGTTGAAGTAGCGCAGGGACACCGCGGCCAGGCCGTGGGCGGCGCACTCGGCGCCGATCATGTGGTCGACGGCGAGCTTGGTGGCGCCGTAGGGGTTGGTCGGCGCGGTGACGGAGTCCTCGGTGATGGGGACGGTCGCGGGCTCGCCGTAGGTGGCGGCCGTGGAGGAGAAGACCAGCGTGCGGACACCGGACTCGCGCATGGCGTCGAGCAGTTCGAGGGTGCCGCCGACGTTGTTCCGCCAGTACTTCGCCGGGTCCGCGACGGACTCGCCGACCTGCGAGGACGCGGCGAAGTGCAGCACCGCGTCGTAGGAGCCGTCGAGCACCTTGGCGGCTTCCTGGATCCGGCCCTCGACGAAGTCGGCGCCGGCGGGCACGCCCTCCCGGAAGCCCGTGGACAGGTCGTCGAGCACGGTCACCCGGTGCCCGGCCTCCAGCAGACGGGCCGCGACGACCCCGCCGACGTATCCGGCTCCACCGGTGACCAGCAGTTTCCTGGGGCTCTTGCTCACTGGCTCGCTACCTCTCGCAGTCGCAGCGCGGCGGCCTCCGGCGGTACGTCGTTGATGAACGCGCCCATGCCCGACTCGGACCCCGCAAGGTACTTCAGCTTGCCCGATGTGCGGCGAATCGTGAAAAGCTCCAGATGCAGGGCGAAGTCGCGTCGCTCGGGGGTGTCGAAGGGCGCCTGGTGCCAGCCGGAGATGTACGGGGTGCGGGGCTGGTCGGGGCCGAAGATCCGGTCGAAGCGGCGCAGCAGCTCCAGGTAGACGCGCGGGAATTCGGCGCGCGCGTCCTCGTCGAGGGCGAGCAGGTCGGGCACCCGGCGGCGCGGGAAGAGGTGGACCTCGTAGGGCCAGTGGGCGGCGTGCGGGACGAACGCGGTCCAGTGCTCGCCGGCCAGCACGATCCGCCGCCCGTCGGCGATCTCGTCGGCCAGCACGTCGTCGAAGAGGTTGCGGCCGGTGCGCTCCCGGTGCTCGGCGAGGGTGCGCAGCATGAGCGAGGTGCGCGGGGTGACGAAGGGGTACCCGTAGATCTGGCCGTGCGGGTGGCCGAGGGTGACGCCGATCTCCTTGCCGCGGTTCTCGAAGGGGAAGACCTGCACGACACCCTGCAGTTGGGACAGCTCCCTGGTGCGGTCGATCCAGGCGTCGAGGACCAGCCGGGCGCGGGCCTCGGTGAGGTCGGCGAAGGACGCGTCGTGGTCGGAGGTGAAGCAGACCACCTCGCAGCGCCCGGCGTCGCCCGCCAGCGAGGGGAAGCGGTTCTCGAAGACGACGACCTCGTAGTCGGTGTCGGGTATCTCGCTGAGCCGCCCCTCACGGGACGGGCAGAGCGGGCACTCGTCGGCCGGGGGGTGGTAGGTGCGGCCCTGGCGGTGCGAGGCGACAGCCACGGTGTCGCCGAGCAGGCGGTCGTGGCGCAGTTCCGAGTGGGTGGCGACGGGCTCCAGCGGACGGCGGTCGACGGCGTCGCGGACGACGTTGTCGGCCGTGTCGTCGGCGTCGTAGTAGATCAGTTCGCGGCCGTCCGCGAGCCGGGTCGTCGTCTTCTTCACCCTACAGACCCCTCACACCACAATCACCCAACATAACCGCACACAATGAATCATGACAGAACAGTGCAGTCAATGCGCGAGGGCAGGTGAAGTTGACTTCATTACCTGTAGGGAGCGCCGCGTGTGTTTCGGGCACAACCAAACAAAGACGAACAGATACACGACCGGACCCCCCACCGACGGCGCTCGGGGGCCTCCACCCGCGGTATCGGCCGGGTCAGCGCTGCACGGGGGCCGCCGCACGGTCCAGCAGGCCGGTGCGGGCGGCCAGTGCCGCCGCCTCCAGCCGGGAGCCGACCCCCAGCTTCATCAGCACCCGCTGCACGTGCGTGCGCGCGGTACTGGGCGCTATCTTCATCCCCGCGGCGATCAGCCGGGTGTCCTCGCCCTCGGCGACCCTGACCAGCACCTCGATCTCGCGCGGGGTCAGCAGTTCGAGCAGCCGCATACCCTCGTCGTCCGGCTGCTGCGCCGGGTTGAGCAGCTCGGCGAAGGCGCCCTGCAGCAGCGGCTGCGCCACCGCGACCTCACCGGCCCGCGCCTTGGCCATGGCCCGCTCCACGCCCTCGATCCGCTCGTCGTGGCGCACGTAGCCCGACGCGCCGGCCGCGAAGGCCGCCGCGATGCCGCGCGGGTCGGGCACCGGGCCCAGGACCACCACCGCCACCGAGGGCCGCTCGCGCCTGATCCGCGCGACCGCGTCGAAGGCGCCGGGCTCCGCGGGCGCCGCCGTGCCGAACAGGCACACCTCGGGCGCCCGGCTCAGCACCAGCTCCGCCGCACCGCCGGAGGGCGCGGACGCGGCCAGCACGCGGTGTCCGCGCAGCTTCAGCGCGGAGGCCAGCGCCTCGGCCAGCAGCCGGTGGTCGTCGACCACGACCAGGCGTACGCCCATGTCGGCCATCCCCCATCCCCACAGGGGTCCGCTACGCCGCCGCCCCCGTTCCCTGTGCATACCGCGCCCGAGCCGGTCCCAACCGCCCCCGCCGGGTATGGGCCCAGGCCGCGAAGTTACACGCTTGCCCCATGGGCGCGCGCCCCGAACCGGGCAGAAATTTCCGGGAATTCCGGACTGCCTGCCGGCAGGGGACGCGCGGGTGGCCCGGCGGTGCGGCTCAGTGGAAGTCGACCAGGTACTTCTCGTCGTCGTTGCCCTCGTAGACGGTGTGGGTCACCACGTAGAAGTGGCCGTTGTGCCAGTAGGGGTAGTTCTCCAGGTCCGACAGGTCGATGTGGTCGTGTGCCCCGTCCGCGAAGCTCGCGAACTTCGTCATCGCGCCGGTCGCGGGATCGATGGTGATCAGCTTGCCCGCCACGTCGTAGTCCGGCGGTTCGACGGCGAGCACCTTGCCGTCCACGAAGTCCAGGCCGACCACCGCCTGCTTGTCCTCGGGCTTGGCCACCCACTTCTGCTTGCCGTCGCTGGTGTTGAAGGCGACGATGCCGCTCAGCACCTGGCCCTGGCTGTCGCTCTGGCTGCGCAGCGTCAGGTAGACGGTGTCCTTGCTGACCAGCACGTTGTGCACGTCCTGGGCGCCGTTGTCACCGAGCGAGACGTCGTACTTGTCGGTGCCCAGCGAGATCCGGGACTGCATCTTGCCGGCCGCCAGGGTGACGACGTCGGTGGTGTTGCTGTTCTCGGTGCCGAGCACCACCACGACCGGGTCGGTGGACACGATCGCGTTGACCTCGGTGCCGCCCGGCGCGCTCCACGTCCACTTGGCCTTCCCGTGGTTCTCCGGGTCGACCACCTGGACCTTGTAGGTCTCGAAGTTGCAGTTGACGATCACCACGAACTGGCTGCCGCCGGCGTAGCCGTCGTCCTCGCAGTCGCCGTTGCCGCCCTGCCACAGGACCGCCTGGGTGGACAGCCGGTAGCCGATCGAGCCGCTGAGCCAGTCCACGCCGACCGTGTCACCGCTGATCGCCATCTGCGAGTAGTCGAAGTCGGTCTTGCTCCCGGTGGCGCCCGGCAGGTTCACCGACCACTTCTGGACGCCGGTGGTCAGGTCGAAGACCATGATCTGGTTGCAACTCGGGCCGTACTGGATCGCCGCCAGGTTCTTGTACGTGTCCTTGGCCGCCGAGCAGTCGCCGCGGGAGGGCGCGGGCAGCGTCCAGGCCGGGTTGCCGGTGGACATGTCGTAGGCGACGACCTTGTTGATCTCGCCCTTCACCACGTACTTGTCGGTGAACCAGATCCCGGGGACCGTCTTGAGGTTGTCCTTCTCCGCGACCTTGTCCGCCGGCTTGTCCCAGCCGAACGCCAGCTCCTCGGAGTGCGGGGCCGCGGTCGGGGCGCCGCTGGTCGGCCCCGCGGTCGGCTTGGGGTCCGGCTTGCTGTCGCCCTTCGTCGCGAAGTAGACACCGCCGCCGACCACAAGCACCGCGGCCACCACGGCCGCGACGATGATCAGCAGCTTGTTCCTGGACCCGCCACCGCCCGGAGCGCCCGGATACTGCGGCTGGCCCGGGTAGCCGTACGGCCCCTGCGGCGGCACCTGGCCGTACTGCGGCTGTCCCGGGTACTGCGGCTGGCCGCCGCCGGCGTACGGCGGGGGTGGCGGGGCCTGCGGCGGGAACTGCTGGTTGGGGAAGGCCGCCTGGGTGGGCGCCTGCGCGTACGGGTTCTGCGCGGGCGGCACCGGCTGCGCGTACGGGTTCTCGCCCGCGGGCGGCTGCCCCGGGGCCGGGTAGCCGTAACCGCCGCCCGGGGGCGGCGGCGGGGTCTGCGCCGGATACCCGTAGCCGGGCGGCGGGGGCGGCGCCTGCGGCTGCGGGTGCTGGGGAGGTCCCGGCGGGGGCGGCACGGCGCCGTCGGACTTCCCGAACTCGGGCGGGTTGCCTGGCGGCGGGGGCGGCTGCGACATCGGCGGGACCTCTTCGTGCTCACGGTTGGTGTCGGGTGATCGGAAATTCTTTCTATCACCCGGCACCCTTGCCCCCAGGGGCCAGAGCTGTTCCGTTACCCGCCTGCTACACGTTCTCCCCGACCGCCCCGCCGGACCTCCGCAACGGCTACTGGCCCGCGTCGTCGGCCAGTTCGAGCCAGCGCATTTCCATGTCCTCGCGCTCCTCGCGCAACGCCCGCAGCTCGGCGTCGAGTTCCGCGACCTTCGCGAAATCGGTGGCGTGCTCGGCGATCCGCGCGTGCAGCGTCTTCTCCTTGTCGCCGAGCTTGTCCAACTGCCGCTCGATGCGCTGGAGCTCCTTCTTCGCCGCCCGGGTATCGCCGACCGGCTTGTCCTTCGGCTGCGGCGCCGGGGGCGCCGCGGCCTCCGCGATCGCCCTGCGGCGCTCCAGGTACTCGTCCACCCCGCGCGGCAACATCCGCAGGCTCTGGTCGCCGAGCAGCGCGAAGGTCCTGTCGGTGGTGCGCTCCAGGAAGAAGCGGTCGTGGCTGATGACCGCCATCGAACCCGGCCAGCCGTCCAGCAGGTCCTCCAGCTGGGTCAGCGTCTCGATGTCCAGGTCGTTGGTCGGCTCGTCGAGGAACAGCACGTTCGGCTCGTCCATCAGCAGCCGCAGCAGTTGCAGGCGGCGCCGCTCACCACCGGACAGGTCGCCGACCGGCGTCCACTGCTTCTCCTTGGTGAAGCCGAACTTCTCGCACAGCTGCCCAGCCGTCATCTCCCGGCCCTTGCCCAGGTCGACCCGCTGCCGCACCGCCTCGACCGCCTGCAGAACCCGCCAGGACGGGTCCAGCTCCGCGACCTCCTGCGAGAGGTACGCCAGCCGCACCGTCTTGCCCACCACGACCCGGCCCGCGGCCGGCTGCGTGTCGCCGTCGCTCACCGCCGCGTCGGCGAGGGCCTTGAGCAGCGAGGTCTTCCCCGCGCCGTTCACCCCCACCAGGCCGACCCGGTCACCGGGGCCGAGCTGCCAGGTGACATGCCGCAGCAACTGCTTGGGCCCGGCCGTGACCGTGACGTCCTCCAACTCGAAGACGGTCTTGCCGAGCCGGGAGTTGGCGAACTTCATCAGCTCCGCCGAGTCACGCGGCGGCGGCACATCCTCGATCAGGGCGTTCGCCGCCTCGATCCTGAAGCGCGGCTTCGACGTCCGCGCGGGGGCGCCCCTGCGCAGCCACGCCAGCTCCTTGCGGACCAGGTTCTGCCGCTTGGTCTCCTCCGTCGCCGCGATGCGCTCCCGCTCGGCGCGGGCGAAGACGTAGTCGCTGTAGCCGCCCTCGTACTCGTAGACCGAGCCGCGCTGCACATCCCACATCCGGGTGCACACCTGGTCCAGGAACCAGCGGTCGTGCGTCACCACCACGAGCGCCGACCTGCGGGCCCGCAGATGCGCCGCGAGCCAGGCGATGCCCTCCACATCGAGGTGGTTGGTCGGCTCGTCCAGCACGATCAGGTCCTGCTCGTCGATCAGCAGCTTCGCCAGGGCGATACGCCGGCGCTCGCCACCGGACAGCGGGCCGATCACCGTGTCGAGCCCGGCGGGGAAGCCCGGCAGGTCCAACCCGCCGAACAACCCGGTCAGCACGTCCCGGATCCTGGCGTCGCCCGCCCACTGGTGGTCCGCCCGGTCCCCGACCACCTCATGCCGCACGGTCGCCGCCGGGTCCAGGCTGTCGTGCTGCGTCAGCACCCCGAGCCGCAGCCCGCCCTGGTGCGTCACGCGTCCCGCGTCGGGCTCCTCCAGCTTCGCGAGCATCCGCACGAGGGTGGTCTTGCCGTCCCCGTTCCGCCCGACGACGCCGATACGGTCCCCCTCGGACACGCCGAGCGACACCGCTTCCAGCAAAGCGCGGGTGCCGTACGTCTTGCCGACGGCTTCGACGTTGACCAGGTTGACGGCCACTTCTCGTCTCTCCAAGCGCAGGGGGAAATCTCTCCCTCACCCTAATCGCCCGGGGCACCCTGGCTTTCCCCTCCGGGGGCGGGGGCGGGTGGACGCCATGCCGTGCCGTGCCGTGCGGGTGCCCCGGGCGTTACGGGGCCGGTGCCGGGTGGCGCCTCGCGGGGTGCCCCCGGCGCTGCAGGGCGGGTGCCGCGGCGTCGGGGCTGTTCGCGCAGTTCCTCGCGCCCCTCACGGGGTGCCCCCGGGCGTTGGGGGGCGGGTGCGGCGCCATCGGGGCTGGGCGCGCAGTTCCTCGCGCCCCTCAGGGGGTGCCCCCCGGCGTTGGGGGGCGGGTGCCGCGGCGTCGGGGCTGGGTGGCGCCTCACGGGGTGCCCCCCCGGCGTTGGCGGGCGGGTGCCGCGGCGTCGGGGCTGGGCGCGCAGTTCCTCGCGCCCCTCGCGGGGTGCCCCCCGGCGTTGGGGGGCGGCGGGGGGATGGCGGGGTCAGAGGAGGGTGGCGCCGGGGGAGGGGGAAGGGGCGGTGTGGGCGCCGGAGGGGAAGGTGGCTGCCAGGGTGGCTGCGGCGGCCGCGGAGGGGGCGAGGAAGGCGCAGGTGGGGCCCGAGCCAGAGACGAGTGCGGCAAGGGCGCCGGCCGCCAGCCCGGCGTCCAGGGTGGCGGCGAGCGCCGGGCGCAGGCCGACCGAGGCGGCCTGGAGGTCGTTGGAGAGCGCCGCGGCCAGCGCGGTGGCCGACCCCGTCCGGAGCGCGGCGAGCAGCGCGGGGTCCGCGACCGGCGCGGGAAGGTCGGCGGCGAGGTCGCTCCCCCCACCGGCCCGCCGCAGGCGATCGCATTCGCGGTAGACGTCCGGCGTGGACAGCCCGCCCTCGGCGACGGCGAAGACCCAGTGGAATTCCCCGCCGACCTCGAGCGGCGTCAGGATCTCCCCGCGCCCGACCCCGAGCGCGGCGCCCCCCAGCAGGCCGAAGGGCACGTCGCTGCCCAGTTCCGCGGCCAGTTCGAGCAGCTCCTCGCGCGGTGCGCCGAGCCCCCACAGCGCGTCGCACGCGACGAGGGCGCCCGCCGCGTCGGCGGATCCGCCCGCCATGCCTCCGGCAACCGGGATGTCCTTGTCGATGTGCAGGTGCACGTCGGGCTCGACCCCGTACCGCTTGGCGAGCGTGACCGCCGCCCGCGCGGCGAGATTCGTCCCGTCGAGCGGGACGCCCGCCACGTCCCGGCCCGCCGCGGTGATCCGCAGCCCGTCCGCGGGCGCGGCGGTGACGTGGTCGTGGAGCCCGACGGCGAGGAAGACCGTGGCCAGGTCGTGGAAGCCGTCAGGGCGCCGGCCGCCCACGGACAGCTGGACGTTGACCTTGGCGGGCACGCGGACGGTGACGGCGCTCACGGGCGGGGGCTCCTCATGTTCGGCTACGGCTTGTGCTCGGCGACTGCGGCGAACTCCTCGACGGTCAGCGCTTCGCCGCGTGCCTGCGGGGAGACCCCGGCGGCCAGCAGCGCGGACTCCGCGGCTGCGGCGGACCCGGCCCACCCGGCGAGCGCGGCGCGCAGCGTCTTGCGGCGCTGCGCGAAGGCCGCGTCGACCACGGCGAAGACCTCCTGCCGGGTCGCCGACGTACGCGGCGGGTCGCGCCGCACGAGGGCGACGAGCCCGGAGTCCACGTTGGGCGCGGGCCAGAAGACGCTGCGCCCGATGGCGCCGGCGCGCTTGACGTCGGCGTACCAGTTCGCCTTGACCGAGGGCACGCCGTAGACCTTGTTGCCCGGCCCCGCGGCGAGCCGGTCGGCGACCTCCGACTGGACCATGACGAGCGTGCGCTCGATGCCGGGGAAGGTCGCGAGCATGTGCAGCAGCACCGGGACGGCGACGTTGTAGGGCAGGTTCGCCACGAGGGCGGTGGGGGGCGGCCCCGGGAGTTCGGTCACCGCCATGGCGTCGCTGTGGACCAGGTCGAAGCGGTCGGCGCGGGCGGGCAGACGTGCCGCGACGGTGGCGGGCAGTGCCGCGGCCAGCACGTCGTCGATCTCGATCGCGGTCACATGCGCGGCCGCTTCCAGCAGTGCGAGGGTGAGGGAGCCGAGCCCTGGGCCGACCTCGACGACGGTGTCGTCCTCACGGACGCCCGCGGTCCGCACGATCCTGCGTACGGTGTTCGCGTCGATCACGAAGTTCTGCCCGCGCTGCTTGGTCGGCCGAACGCCGAGCGCCGCGGCCAGCTCACGGATGTCCGCGGGGCCCAGAAGGGCGTCGGTCTCAGTGCCACTCACCCGCCCTAGGCTAGTCGAGCCTTCGGCCCTCCCGAGCCGGGCCGTTCCGCAGGCCGGGCGGCCGGGACCGCCGGCTCAGCGGAAGAGCCGCCGCCCGCAGACGGGCCAGGGGGAGGTGCCCCGGGACGCGTAGAGCCGCTGTGCGAGGCGGGTCTGCTCCGCGGAGCTCGCGTCCTGCGGCCGCCCCTGTCCGCCCAGGCTTCGCCAGGTGCGCAGGTCGAACTGGTAGAGGCCGCCGTACCGCCCGGACGGGTCCACGACGTGCGGCCGGCCGCCGGACTCGCACTGGGCGAGCCCGTGCCAGTCCAGTCCTGAGCCCCGGCCGCCCTTGGTGCCCGCGCTGCCCCGGGCGCGCTTCGTGCCGACCCGGATCACCTCGGCGACGGGCGCGCGGGTCAGCCGGGTGCGCAGGACGCGGGTGGAGCGCACTGCGCCGACCGTGCGGACGGCGTAGCGCACCTCGCGCACCCCGTCCCGGCCGTGGACGTCCACGACGGTGGTGCCGCGGGCGAGTGCCGGGTCGCGGTGCCGTACGACGCGGTAGGGCACCGCCTCATGGCGGGTGGCCCGCGTGGTGCGCACCCGTACGACGGTCACACCGGCGCCGTCCCGCGGGAAGGTGCCCGCGGGGGGCGAGACGGTGTCCTCGGGTCCGAGGACGACCCCGGCGTCCGCGACGGCCCCGCGGACGGTGACCGCGTGGGTGCGCACGATGTGCGCGCGGCCGTCGGCGACGACGGTGACACGCCGCTCGGTGCGTACGGACAGCGCGAGCCCGAGCCGTCCGACGGCGGCGCCGCGTGAGGCGTCCACGAAGACCCCGTCGGCCCGGACGCCGACCTGCCGCAGGGCGTCGGCGACGGTCGTGGCGGTGGTCCAGATGCGCCGCCTGCGGCCGTCGAGCGTGAGGGTCAGCGGGCGGCCGTAGCGGACGGCGACGTTGTCGCCGTCGTGCAGCCGGCGCCCGGGCGCGGGTGCCACGATGTCGTGGCCGCCGACCGTGACGTGCTGCTGCCGCAGGACGTCCGCGACGTCGTCGGCGAACGTGTGGACGGTCCGCACCCGACCGTCGACGCTGAGCCGTACGGTCTTGTCGGCCACGACATACGCACCGGCGCCGCCGGCGAGAACCGCCACGACGAGTGTCTGCGGTACGAGCCTGCGCGCCGGTCCGGCGAGGTGAATGCTCACGACGCCGGACCTTAAAGCCTAAAAGCCGCAGAACGTCGCATTTCGCATCATGTGTCGTAGCCGAAGGCGCGGGCGGTGTTGGCGGCGACGGCCGCCGCCAGCAGGTCCTCGTCGTCGCCCCGCGCCGCGGCCATCGCCCGCAGCGTGACCGGAATGAGGTAAGGCGCGTTGGGCCGACCGCGGTAGGGCACGGGCGTCAGGAAGGGCGCGTCGGTCTCGACCAGCAGCAGGTCGCGCGGGGCGACGGCCACCGCGTCCCGCAGGTTCTGCGCGGACTTGTAGCTGACCGTCCCGGCGAAGGACATGTAGTAGCCGTGCTCGGCGCACACCCGGGCCATCTCGGCGTCGCCCGAGTAGCAGTGGAAGACCACCGAGGAGGGCGCGCCCTCCTCCGCCAGGATGCGCAGCACGTCCGCGTGGGCGTCCCGGTCGTGGATGACCAGCGTCTTGCCGTGGCGCTTGGCGATGTCGATGTGCCGGCGGAAGGAGTGCTGCTGGTCCTCGACGCCCTCGGGCCCGGTGCGGAAGTAGTCGAGGCCGGTCTCGCCGACCCCGAGGACCTGCGGAAGCGCGGCGAGCGCGTCGATGGCGTCGATCTCGGCGTCGAGGCCCGCCCGGCCGCCGGAGCCCTCGCGGTTCGCCACTCGTGGCGCCTCGTTGGGGTGAAGCGCCACCGTGGCCCAGATGTCGTCCCAGGCGGCAGCCGTCTCCGCGGCCCAGCGCGACCCCGCGAGGTCGCACCCGACCTGGACGAGCGTGTCGACGCCGACCGCCGCTGCCTGGGCGACGGCGTCCGCGACGCTGCCTGACTGCATGTCGAGATGGGTGTGGGAGTCGGCGACCGCGACCCGCAGCGGCTCCGGCGCCGGCGGTGCGGTCGGCTTCTTGCTGTCCCTGCTGTCCCTGTCTGGCATGCCCCGATCCTAGGGACCGGGGCCGCGGCTCATTCCCCCGCCTTTTCCCCCTCGTGCCTGCGGTGCAGGAAGTGCAGCGCGGACCGGTGGCGCCGCGCCCCCGCGGGGGCCTGCTCCGCCGGGACGGGCCGGTGCGCGGCGGACCGCAGGGCGGCCACACCGGCCACCCGCCCCGGCCGCATGATGCGCACCCGGTGCCCGTCGCACTTCAGGCAGGTCGGGTGGGTGAGCGGGGACGGCACCTGGCTGCCGTCGGCGAGATAGGTCACGTAGGCGCGGCCGAAGGTGTCGACGTGGTGCTCGATCTCGAAGGCCTGCTCCCAGCCGTGACCGCAGTTCATGCAGGCGAAGGAGTAGGCCTCGTGGACCACGTTCGCACCGGGGTCGGCGGTGGCCCGCGACTGCGGCCCGCTGCCTATGGTGTCGCTCATGTGCTGCTCCTGGCTGCCCTCCGGGCGCCGCGCCCGGACCGGGACTTCCACTCACCAGCGAACGCCCGATTCCCCTCCGCCCGGCGGGCCGTGCCCGAAGCTTGGACCAGATTTGGGGTCTATGGGAGAGATGGCATGGATTGCTTTGCCAGCCCCGCAGTTTAGGTCCCTTGCCGTGATCCCCTGCAGCCGTACGGCGGCCGCCGCGGCACCGCTGCGCCGCGTCGTCCCGCCGGGCCCGTCAGCCCTCGCCGGTGGGACTCCGGCCCGGCGCGGGGACCTCCCGGCGGGTCAGACCCCGCCGTGCTTGGCGGCGACGACCGCGTCGAAGACCTCCCGCTTGGGCAGCCCCGCCGCCGCCGCGACGGCCGCGATGGCCTCCTTGCGCCGCTCCCCCGCGGCCTCGCGGGCCGCGACCCGGCGGACGATCTCGGCGGGGTCGAGGTCGGCGGGGCCCGGCGCGGGCGCGCCTTCGACCACGACGGTGATCTCGCCGCGCACGCCGTCCTGCGCCGCCCACCGGGCCAGCTCGGCCAGCGGGCCGCGCCTGACCTCCTCGTAGGTCTTGGTCAGCTCCCGGCACACCGCGGCGCGCCGTTCGGCGCCGAAGACCTCGGCCATGGCGGCGAGCGTGTCGTCGATGCGGTGCGTGGCCTCGAAGTACACCAGCGTCCTGCGGTCCGCGGCGACCTCGCGCAGCCGGGCCAGCCGCTCGCCCGCCTTCCTGGGCAGGAAGCCCTCGAAGCAGAAGCGGTCCACCGGCAGTCCCGAGACGGCCAGCGCGGTCAGGACGGCGGAGGGGCCGGGGACCGCGGTCACGGTGATGCCGCGCTCCACGGCCGCGGCGACCAGCCGGTAGCCGGGGTCGGAGACCGACGGCATCCCGGCGTCCGTGACGAGCACGACACGCGCGCCGCCGGCCAGCGCCTCGACCAGCTCGGGGGTGCGCCCGGTCTCGTTGCCCTCGAAGTAGGACACGATCCGCCCGGCGGGCTCGATGCCGAGGGCCTGGGTCAGCCGCCGCAGCCGCCGGGTGTCCTCGGCGGCGATGACATCGGCCCCTGCCAGCTCGGTGCCGAGCCGGGGCGGGGCGTCCGCGGGGTCGCCGATGGGGGTTCCGGCCAGTACGAGGACGCCTGCGGCTTGCGTGGTCACCCGTCCAGCTTCCCACCTGCGGCCGGCGGCCCCGACCGCGGCCGGGCGCCGGGATTGCGGACAAACAGGGGCGCCGGGCTCCGACCTCATCACATTTTCAGAGGCGTTCCCTACGATGGGCCGGTGACGAGTGAGACCGCGACGCAGGACCGGGCCGCCGAGGGTGTTCTGGCACAGCCGCATCCGAGCCCCTGGGCGCAACGGCTGCGCAGGTTCGGCTATGCGGAAGGGCCGAGGACCGACACCCGCGAGCGGCTGGTGCCGCCCTTCCCCGAACCGGGGACCCGGATGTGGCGGTCGCTCGGCGCCGGCGAGCGGCTCTCCCATCTGCTGGCCCGCGTGTCGGGCTGGCTCGGGCCGATCCTGGTGGCGGTCCTGGCCGGCGGCCTGCGCTTCTGGCACCTGGGCACGCCCCGCGAGGTCGTCTTCGACGAGACGTACTACGCCAAGGACGCCTGGTCGCTGCTCAAGCTCGGCTACGAGGGCACCTGGCCCGACGCCAAGATCACCAACCCGGACCTGCTGGGGCACCCGCAGACCATCCCGCTGTCCGACGCGCCCGGCTACGTGGTGCACCCGCCGGCCGGCAAGTGGGTGATCGCGGTCGGCGAGTGGATCTTCGGCATGAACCCCTTCGGCTGGCGCTTCATGATGGCCCTGCTCGGCACCCTGGCGGTGCTGATGCTGTGCCGGATCGGGCGCCGGCTCTTCCGCTCCACCGCGCTCGGCTGCCTGGCCGGGCTGCTGATGGCGGTGGACGGCCTGGAGTTCGTGATGAGCCGGATCGCGCTGCTCGACCTGGTGATCATGTTCTTCGCGCTGGCCGCCTTCGGCTGCCTGCTGGTGGACCGCGACTGGTCGAGAGCCCGGCTGGCCAGGGCGCTGCCGGTCGACGAGTCCGGCTGGGCGGGCCCCGACCGGCGGGTCGGCGACCGGGTCGGCATGGGCTGGCGCCCGTGGCGCATCGCGGCCGCGGTCTGCCTCGGCCTGGCCGCGGCGAGCAAGTGGAACGGCCTGTACTTCCTGGCGTTCTTCACGATCATGACCCTGGCCTGGGACCTCGGCTCGCGCCGCCTGGCCGGCGCCCGGCACCCGGCCCTTGCCGTGCTCCGCAAGGACTTCGGCTGGTCGGTGCTGACCATGATCCCGGTCACCGTGCTGACCTACCTGGCGACCTGGACCGGCTGGTTCATGTCCGACAAGGCCTACGGCCGGCACTGGGCCGACGACCGCGGCGGTACCTGGTCGTGGATCCCGGCGCCGCTGCGCAGCCTGTGGCATTACGAGTACGAGGTCTACCAGTTCAATGTGACGCTGCACACGCCCCACCCGTACCAGTCCAACCCCTGGAGCTGGCTGGTGCTGGGACGTCCGGTGTCGTACTACTTCGAGTCGCCCAAGCTCGGCCAGGACGGCTGCCACAGCACCGGCGGCTGCTCGAAGGAGATCCTGGCGCTGGGCACCCCGCTGCTGTGGTGGTCGGCCTGCTTCGCGCTGCTGTACCTGCTCTACCGCTGGGTGCTGCGCCGCGACTGGCGGGCGGGCGCGATCCTGTGCGCTGTGGGCGCGGGCCTGCTGCCGTGGCTGCACTACCAGGACCGGACGATCTTCTACTTCTACGCGGTCTCCTTCGTGCCCTACCTCTGCCTCGCGGTGGCGATGATGGTGGGCGCCTTCCTCGGCCCACCGGGTTCGACCGAGGGGCGCCGGATGTGGGGCGCGGTCGGCGCGGGCACCCTGGTGCTGCTGATCATCTGGAACTTCATCTACTTCTTCCCGATCTACACCGGCATGACGATCCCGTACACCGGCTGGCAGGCCAGGATGTGGTTCGACTCCTGGGTCTGACCGCGGCGCAACCCGCGGGCAGCCGGGCTCCGCGGCAGCCCGCGGGACGGCCTTCCGCGGTTCCCTGCGGGACCGTTCGGGGACGAAGTCGTGTCGATTTCGAGACCCGTCCTGTCACACCCGTCCCTTAGAGTGCGAGTGTGAGCGCGCTCATTTGAACGCGTTCAGGGGGTGGGAAGAGGGGGGATCTCAGTGCCCATGGCACGAGGGGTCAAGACCGGGATCATCGGCGCGGTCTTCACCGGCATGCTGGGCGTCGCCGTGTACGGCGCCTACAACATCTACACGGGCCTGGACGGCGAGAGCAGCGGCACCAAACCGGCCGCCACGACCCTCAGGGACGACAGCCCGCTCAGCGCCAAGGACGTCAGCAGGACGGCGGGCGACTTCCTCGCCGCCTGGTCGGCGGGCGACCTGACGAAGGCCGCGGGTTTGACGGACTCGGTCCAGACGGCGACCGCGGCGTTGAACGCCTACAAGACCGAGGCGAGCATCGGCAAGGTCACGGCGACGCCGATCCCGTCGGACACCGCGACCGACTCGACCGCCGCCGCGGGCACGAGCACCATGAGCGTGCCGTTCACGGTGAAGGCGACCATCTCGTACCAGAACCTGCCGCCGAAGGTCTGGACGTACACCTCGACCCTGACCGTCGGCCGCAACACGGTGGGCGACGCCTCGGTCAAGTGGGCGCCGAACGTGCTGGAGCCCGACCTCAAGGACGGGCAGTCGCTGGTCACCGGCCTCGCCACCGCGCCGCAGCTGGACCTGGTGGACCGGCACGGCAAGACGATGACGGCCGACCGGTACCCGGGCCTGACCGACGTCTTCGCCGACCTGCGCAAGCGGTACGCGAACGCCAAGCTCGGCGGCTCCCCCGGCATCGAGACCTATGTCGCCGACGAGAGCGGCACCGCGGTCAAGACGCTGTACGTGGTCAAGCCGGGCAAGAACGCCAGGCTCAAGACCACCCTGGACGCCGGCATCCAGGCGGCCGCGGAGAAGGCGGTGCAGAAGGCGACGGACGCCGGCGTGACGGCGATCGACTCCGACAACGGCGACATCCTGGCCATGGCGACCAACCCGCCGGGCGGTGAGAACTACGCGATGTCGCTCAAGGCGCCCGGCTCCACCTTCAAGATCGTCACTGCCGCCGCGCTGATGCTGGCCCCGCCGTCGAAGGCGTACCCGAACGGCATCAAGCCGGACTCGCCCGCGCGGTGCGTCGACGGCTACAACGTGGTCGGCGGCCGGCCCTACCACAACGTCACGAGGGACAACCTGAAGGCCGACCTCGCCTGGGACTTCGAGCAGTCCTGCAACACCGGCTTCATCCGGCTCTCGCCGAATCTGGACTCCACGTCCCTGACGAAGGTGGGCCGGACCTACTTCGGCCTGGTCGGCAAGGACGAGCCCTGGTTCGTCGGCACCGGCACCACCGACGGCAGCATCCCCGGCGGCGTCGGCGACGAGCTGACCTCGGAGATGATCGGCCAGGGCCAGGTGCTGATGAACACCCTCAACATGGCCTCGGTCTCCGCCACCGTCTTGAACGGGAAATTCCACCAGCCGTCGATACTCGACGACACCAGCCTCATAGCGAACCGGCAGGACTTCCCCACGCAGAAGCTGCCGTCCTCGATCCGCAAGAATCTGATGTCGATGATGAAGGGCACCGTCACCAGCGGCACCGCCCGCGGCGTACTGACCGGTGTGGCGAGCCCTTACGGCGCCAAGACCGGCTCGGCGGAGGAGAACGAGGGCCTGGCCAACGGCTGGTTCACCGCCTACGCCGGGCATGTCGCCGCCGCCGGCATGGTGGTCAGCGGCGGCCACGGCAACGCGTCCGCGGGCCCGATCGTCGCCGACGTCCTGCGCGCCGCCTCCTAGGATCCGCCGCACGCGCGCGTGCCCCCGTCCCGCACGCGCGTGTGCCCCCGTCCGCGGCGACCGCGGGCGGGGGCACGTCGCCGACGGGCTCAGCCCAGCCGCACCGGCAGGTGCAGGTGGCCGTGCGAGATGAACGACTCCACCGGCGGCAGCTCCTCGTCCGGCGCCGCGAGCGCGAGGCCGGGGAAGCGGGCGAAGAGCGCCGGCAGGGCTATCTCGGCCTCCAGCCGGGCCAGCGGCGCACCGAGGCAGAAGTGCACGCCGTGCCCGAAGGCGAGGTGCTCCTTGTTGACCCGGGTCACGTCGAAGGTGTCGGCGCTCTCCCCGTGGTAGGCCGGGTGGCGGCCGGCGGCGGCGTACGCGGCCAGGATCGCCTCGCCCTTCTTGATGCTGACCTCGCCGACCGAGATGTCGTCCACCGCGTACCGCAGCGGCAGGCTGGCGACCGGCGCCTCAGCTCGCAGCGTCTCCTCGATGACGTCGCTCCAGTTGGCCTTGCCCGCCCGGACCAGTTCGAGCTGCTCGGGGTGGGTGAGCAGGGCGTGGACAGCGTTGTCGAGCAGGTTGACGGTGGTCTCGTGGCCCGCGCTGATCATCAGCAGCAGGGTGTCCACGAGCTCGCCCTCGGTCAGCCGGGAGCCGTCCTCCTCGCGGGCCGCGATCAGCACGCTGGTCAGGTCGTCGCCGGGCTTGTCCCGCTTGATGGCGACCAGTTCGGAGAGCACCCGGTGCATGTCGGTGAAGGTGGCGACGGCGTCCGCGGGGCTGATGGCGGTGTTGAAGATGTTGTCGACCAGCCGCCGCAGCTCCTTGCGGGTCTCCTCGTCCTCGATGCCGAAGAGCTGGCAGATCACCTGGATCGGGATCGGGTAGCAGTACGCCTCGCGCAGGTCGACCGGCTCGCCCGCCGGCGTCTCGGCGAGGCCGTCGAGGAGTTCGGTGGTCATCTGCTCGATCCAGGGGCGCAGGGCCTCCGTGCGGCGGGCGGTGAAGGCCATCGACACCAGCTTGCGCAGCCGCCGGTGGTCGCCCCCGTAGGCGGTGAACATGTTGGTGACCGCGACCCAGGTGAACAGCGGCCAGTCAGGCGTGATCTCGCCGTTGGCCCAGGCCGCCCAGTGCTGCCGCGGGTCCTTGGAGACCCGGGAGTCGGTCAGCAGCGTCTTGAGCAGCGCCTGGTCGGTTACCGCCCACGCCTCGACCCCACCAGGAAGCTCCACCAGCGTCGCGGGGCCGCGTTCGCGGATTCGGGCTGCCTCGCCGTGGATGTCGCGTCCTGCGGGGTCGATGACGAGGGGGCTGGCTTGGGGTTCCATTCGGTGACTCCAGAAGTCTCGTCCGCGGTGGCCGGCGCGGTGATGGTGATCGGCGGGAAAACAACGGGCAGCGCGACAAGGGCCCGGTGGAAGGGGCCCTGCCGCCACTCCAACTGATCTACCCCACAGTCGAGTTCGACATCCGGCAGCCGGTCGAGCAGCTTCTCGACCGCGACCGACGCGATCAGCCGGGCCGGGCTCTTGGCGGGGCAGGTGTGCGGTCCCGCGCTCCACGCCAGGTGGGCGCGGTTGCCGCCGCGCCGCTCGCCGCTGAGCGCCGGGTCGGTGTTGGCGGCTGTGAAGCTGATCAGGATCGGGTGTCCCGCCGGCAGTGCCACGCCGTCGACCTCGGTGTCCTGGAGCGCGTAGTGCACGGCGTAGTTCGCCAGCGGCGAGTCCGCCCACAGCACCTCGTCGAGCGCCTCGTCGACCGGCATGCTGCCGCCGGCCAGGTCGCCGGCGAAGCGGTCGTCGGAGAGCAGCAGGAGCAGCGCGTTGCAGATGAGGTTCTGCTCCGGCTCGGTGCCCGCGCCCATGAGGAGGATGAGCTGGTGCATCATCTCCTCGTCGGTCAGCTCCGCCGGGTGCGCCATCATCCAGGACGAGACGTCGGCCGCGGGCTCGCGGCGCTTGAGCGCGACGAGTTCTGCGACGCCCTCGCCGAGCACCTGGTTGGCCTTCTCCGAGTCGCCGTCGGCGTCGAAGATGCCGGACATGCCGAAGACCAGCTTGTCGCCGATGTCGGCGGGGCAGCCGAACATCCGGTTGAAGACCAGCAGCGGCAGCAGCGCGCCGTACTCGCCGAGCAGGTCGGCGTTGCCGCGGGCCCCGATCCTGTCGATGAGGATGTCGGCGCTCTCCTCGACGTAGCCGCGCAGCGCGACCGGGTCGACCTGGGAGAGGCTGTCGGTGATCACCCCGCGCAGCCGGGCGTGTTCCTCGCCGTCGGACCACAGGGCGTTGGGCCGGTACATCATCATCGGCACCACCGGGCTGTCCGCCGGGACCGAACCGTCCGCCAGCGCCCGCCAGTTGCGCGGGTCCTTCGAGAAGCGCTCGGGGCTGCGCAGCACTTCGAGCGCACTCTGGTAGCCCAGCGCCAGGAAGGCGCCGACGCCCGGCGCGATCTCCACGGAGGCGATGCTGCCCTGCTTGCGCAGCTCCGCGAAGGTCGCCTTGGGATCGGCGGCGTGCTCGGGCCCGTAGAGGCGGGTGGCGCCGCTGCCCGCGTGCGCGGGGCACCCGGGCGGCGGTGCTGCGGCGGCGGCCTGCGGTGCGGTGGGCTCTGGCGCGGTGGGGGACGTCATCAGGGTTCAGAACTCCTGGGCTGCTGGGGTGGGGCGGGTCTGCAGGTGTTCCACCAGGGCGATCAGCGCCTTGGTGGAGGAGGCGGCGTCGCGGGCGTCGCAGGTGACCAGAGGCGTCTCCGGCAGCAGGTCGAGCGCTTCGCGGATCTCCTCCTCGGGGAAGTGCGGCGCCGCGTCGAACTGGTTGACCGCCACCGCGTACGGCATGCCGTACTCCTCCAGCAGCCCCATCACATCGAAGGACTGGTCGAGCCGCCGGGTGTCGGCCAGCACCAGGGCGCCGAGCGCGCCTTGGAGCATGTCGGTCCACAGCTGCGCGAAGCGCTTCTGGCCGGGCGCGCCGAAGAGGTAGAGCACCAGGCTCTCGCTGAGGGTGAGCCGCCCGAAGTCCATGGCGACGGTGGTGGTGGTCTTGTCGGGTACGCCGGCCAGGTCGTCGATGTGCGCGCCAGCCTGCGAGAGGGGTTCCTCGGTGCGCAGCGGCTTGATCTCGGAGAGTGTCCCGACGAAGGTGGTCTTGCCGACGGCGAAGTGCCCCACGACCAGGATCTTGGCCGCTGTCCTGACCGAGTCGGCCACGTACGAGGGTCCGCCCGGTGGGACGAGGGCGCGGTCAGAGGCGGGCGCGGAGCCCATTGAGCACCTCCTGAAGAAGCTGGGCGTCGGGGAGTTGTGCCTTGGGAATGGCGGCTCTTGCGATGATGTGGCCGCTGTCGATGAGGTCGCTGATCAGCACCTTGGTGACGCTGATCGGCAGGGCGAGGTGCCCCGCCACCTCGGCCACCGACAGGGCTCCGCCCCTGCACAGCTCCATCACCGCGCGCCGCTCCGGCGTGAGCCCGCTCAGCGAACGGGTGGTCACGGCGTTCACCAGCGTGACGATGTCCAGGGTGTTGCGCGTCGGATGAGCACGCCCGTCGGTGACGACGTAGGCCCGCACGAGCCCCTGCTCCCGCCTGCGCGGCGGGGTCATGACCGTACGGTGGTGCCCGGCCGGGTGGATGCCGCCGCGTCCTGGCGGGGCGGGCTGGTCAGCTCCTTGCCGAGCCGGTCGACCAGCTTCTGCATGCGGTAGGTCACCATCTCCATGTCCACGTTCTGCGTGGCGGAGACCGCCAGGTAGGCGCCCGCTCCCGCCGCGACGAGGAAGACGTAGCCCTCGGCGAACTCGACCAGGGTCTGCTGCCAGGGCGAGCCGCCCCTGCCGCAGAACTCCGCGGTGCTGCGGCTGATGGACTGGAGCCCCGACAGGGCGGCGGCCTGGCGCTCGGCCTCGTCGCGTGCGATGCCCTGGGAGTGGGCTCTGAGCATCCCGTCCGCGGACAGCAGGATCGCGTGCCGCGCCTCAGGGACCTTCAGGACCTCGTCGAGCATCCAGCCCAGTTCGTTGGCCATATGGTCGTTCATTCCTGAGTCGTCCCTTCGTCATCGGCGTTTTCCGCGCGCCCGGAGCGCGTGCCACGGGCGAATGCACCCATACGGGATGCGGTCTCGTACGGGGAGCGGATCGGCCCGGTGTCCTCGTCGGCAGCCGGGGCCGCGACGTGCGCGTGCCGGGCCGCGAGCTGTTCCTCGCTGATCTCGCGCCGGCGCCGCTTGGGCAGGCCGCCCGCGGTGGCCCCGGTGATGGGCGTCTCGGGTACGTCCTCGCCCGGTCCGCGTCCGTACACCGTCTCCGCCACCGCCGTCTCGTGCCGGGTGCGCACCGCCGGCTCCGCCTCGACCGCCCGTACGACCGCGGGTGCCGCCGGAGGCAGGGGCTGGGGTGCGGGCGCCTGGGTCCTTGCCGCCGCCGGGGTGCGTACCGGCAGGTCGTCCTGCGCGGCCGCGCGGGCGTGCGCCGCCGCGCGCGCGACCACGGGGGCCGCGGCCGTACCCGCGGTGGCCAGCAGCGCCTTGGGCAGGAACAGCACCGCCCGCACACCGCCGTAGGGCGACCGGGTGTCGACCGACACCGAGAAGCCGTAGCGCGCCGCCAGCACGCCGATGACCGCGAAGCCGAACTGCGGCGGGTCGCCGAGCCGGTTGATGTCCAGGTTCTCGCCGCCGGCCAGCCGCTCGACGGCGACCGAGACCTCCAGGTCGTCCATGCCGACACCCGCGTCGTCGATGACGATCGTGGTGCCGTTGTGCGCGGGCCGCACGGTGACCTCCACCGAGGTGTTCGGCTGGGAGTGCCGGGTGGCGTTGTCCAGCAGTTCCGCGACTGCCAGCACCACCGGCTCCACCGCCCGGCTGACCACGTCGACGTCCGGGCCGGTGCCGATCTCGACCCGCTGGTAGTCGCGGATGCGGGACTTGGCGCCCCGCAGCACGTCGATCAGCGGTGAGGCGGCGCGCTGGCGGCCGGGCCACGACCCGCAGAGCACCGCGATGGCCTGCGCGCGCCGCCCGAACTGCGAGTTGGCGTGGTCGATCTCCATCAGGCCCTGCAAGACGTGCGGGTTGTCGTGCCGGTCCTGCATGTCGGAGATGGACAGCTGCTGCTCGTTCGCCAGCGCCTGCACCGAGCGCATCGCCGCCTTCAAGGTGGCCTTGGCCGACTGGTCGGCCCGCACCCGGGCCTTCTCCGCGGCGCCGACGAACCGCTCCACGGCCTCGTCCATGCGGGCCGCGTACGCGGTGCCCGCCAGCCGTCCCTCGCGCAGCCCCTGCTGGGGCCGCCGCCCGCCCATCTCCACGGCGGGCAGCCTGACGTCGACCAGGTGCGCGGCCTCGGCCTCGCGTACCCGTACGTCCTCCTCGGCCGCGGTGAGCCTTTTCCTGAGCCGGGCCGCTGCGATCGCCTGCCATATCCACAGGACGAGGGCCGCGAGAGCGACGACGGCGACAGGCCAGAACACCGCGCCCGATATGTGACTAGTCATCAGATCCTCATGAACTCGGGGAGGCCGATCAGACCGGGGCAACCCATCCGCACTCCGGCCCGTAACGGGACGTTCCGGACGCCGCACGGCGGTCGGTGGGACCGAAACCCGACGCCCGCGCCCGCCATGGGAAGGGATCGCCTGATCATCCTAGCCACGCCGTAGGCACCACAAGAGCCTTATGGTGAGGGAGTTGTGACATGTGGTCAGACGGACGTGCCACCGCGTCCGGCCGGCCGGCGCGGCGCTCACCCCCGGCGGATGGTGCGTCAGAAGCGGGCGAGGAGTCCTTCGAGCAGCGCGCGCAGGCCGTCCGGGTAGGTGTCCTGCGCCGTCAGCGCCGCCCAGCGGTCCCCGGCGTGCGCGAGCCGCGGCAGCTCGACCGGGTCGAGCCCGGCGAAGACCTGCTCCCGGTAGGTCGGGCGGTCGTCGGCGGCGGGGCGGCGGGGCGGCGGGCACCCGACGACCGGATCAGGATCTCGCCCGCGGTGTGGCACCAGATCGAGCGGTAGCCGCGCACCGACGCGTCCGGGGTCAGACCGCACTCGACCAGCCGTCGACGATCCGCTCGACGAACCACAGCGCCGCCTCGGACATCAGGTCGTCAGCGACCGGCACGTCCACGATCCAGGGGCAGGCGGCGAGCCTTCCCGCCCTTCACCGCGGGCGTGGTCGCGGGCAGCCTCGCCGCCACCCGTGTCACCGTGGCCCGCTCGCCCCGCGCATCCTTGCTGCCCGGCGGGCTGCTCGCCGCGGCGGGGCCGGCCTGGTTCTCCCGCATCAGCGCCGACGGCGGCTTCCTCGCCGACGCGCTCGGCCCTTCCCTGGTCACCAGCGTGGGTGTCGGCCTCGTCCTCGCCCCGGTCGCCGCGGCCGGCACCACGGACATCGTGCCCGGCGAGGCGGGCATGGCCTCGGGCCTGCTCAACAGCTCACGCAAGCTCGGCGGCTGCGTCGGCCTCGCCGTCCTTGCGACCGTCGCCGCCCACCGCACGCGCTCGGGCCTTCCCTGGTCACCAGCGTGGGTGTCGGCCTCGTCCTCGCCCCGGTCGCCCCGGTCGCCGCGGCCGGCACCACGGGCATCGTGCCCGGCGAGGCGGGCATGGCCTCCGGCCTGCTCAACAGCTCACGCCAGCTCGGCGGCTGCGTCGGCCTCGCCGTCCTTGCGACCGTCGCCGCCCACCGCACGGGGACACCCGGCACCCCGGCGGCACTCGACTCGGGCTACGCCCTGAGCCTGTCCGTCGCCGCGGGCCTGTTCCTGCTCGCGGCGGTCGTCGCGGCCGCCGTACTCCCCCGCGGCACCGCTCCCGCGGGGCCGAGGGCCGGGGCCGGGGCTACGGCTGCGGCTGCGGCTGGGGGCACGGGGGCGGCCGCGGGGGCGCCGAGTGCGGCCACTGCGGAGGCGTACGCGTCCGAGCGGCCGCCGGTGTAGGAGGTCGGGATTTCGGGAGGTCGGGGGCGGAGGGAACCCCCGGGACCGGCCCGCGGGAGGGCGGGCTCGGGGCGGGCTGAGCGCCCCGGCGGTTCGGGGCTGGGCGGCGGGGTGCGGGGGGGGCGGGTAGGTAGGTGGGTGGCGGGGTGCGGGGGCGGCCAGGCGGGTGGGGGGTTACGCGCCGGCCTGCGCCTCGGCGTCGACCGCGTCCGCGAAGCCGGGGTTGCTGAGCAGGATCCCGCCGTCCACCGGCAGCGTCACCCCGGTGATCCAGGCCGCGTCGGCCGACGCGAGGAAGGTCACGGCGGCCGCGATGTCGGCGGGCTCACCGAGCCGGCCCAGCGGGTAGAGCGGTTCCGCCGCGGCCAGCGTGGCCTCCCGGCCTTCCCACACCGGCGTGCGGATGGTGCCGGGGGCGACGAGGTTGACCCGCACCCCGATGGGCGCGGCGTGCACGGCCAGCGTGCGGGTCAGCGACATCAGGCCCGCCTTGGCCGCGCTGTAGGAGTGGTTGCCGAAGTAGGAGATGCCGTTGACCGAGCCGATGTTGACCACCGCGCCCCGCCGCCCGGGAGCGGCGGCCAGGTGCGGCAGCGCGGCCCGGGTGCAGCGCACCGCCCCGATCAGGCTGACGTCGAGGTCGAGCCGCCACTCGTCGTCGTCCTCGTCGGCGAAGTCTGGCCGGTGGTCGCCGCACCGGTAGGCGTTGTTGACCAGCACGTCGAGCGTCCCGAAGGTGTCCACCGCCCGCGCCACGGCGGCGTCCACCGACCTACGGTCGGCGACGTCGCACACGCATGCCTCGGCCCTGCCACCCGCCTCGCGGATCGACCCGGCGGTCCTCTCGGCCCCTTCCGGGTCGATGTCGGCGATCAGCACCCCGGCACCCTCGGCGGCGAACCGCCGTGCGGTGGCCTCCCCGATACCGCGCGCAGAACCCGTGACGATCACACCGAAGTCTCCGAAGCGTCCTCGCATCGGGTCAGCGTATGCACTCCCTGAGCGCCCTGACCAGGGCCTGGGCACGGGGATCCGCGGTGACGTTGCGCTGCATGCCGTTGGTGACATAGCCGAACCCGGTGGCCGTGCCGGGATCGGCGAAGGCCAGGCTGCCGCCGCGGCCCGGGTGCCCGAACGAGCCAGGGGCCAGCAGTGGCGAGGCCGGGCCGTGCAGCATGTATCCGAGACCGAAGAGGGTGTTGACCACCAGCACCCGGTCGGGCCCGTCGGACTCCTTCGTCCTTGCGGCGGTCACCGTGGCCGGCGCGAACAGCCGCGGGCCGCCCTCCGGCTCGCCGACCAGCGCCGCGTAGAAGCGCGCGAGCGACCGGGCGGTGGCGATACCGCCGGACGCCGCCAACTGCCCCGCCCGGTACGCCGGGTCGTTCTCGTCCGGCAGCGGGGTGATCGCGGCGAAGGCCCGCCGGGTGAGCGATTGCGGGTCTGCGTAGGCGTCGTGGACCGACTGCTTGGCGCGGGTGCGCAGGCCGCCGGACACCCCGGGCTCGGGGACGGTGGTCTCGCCGATCCTGCCGACCTGTCCCACCCGGTCGGCGGGCAGTCCTATCCACAGGTCGAGGCCGAGCGGCCGGGTGATCTCCTCGGCCACGAAGCGCCCTATCGTCCGCCCCGAGGCGCGCAGCACCAGCTCACCGGCCATCCAGCCGAAGGTGTGCGCGTGATAGCCGTGCGCCGAGCCCGGTGGGAAGAAGGGCTGCTGCGCTGCCACCGCCCGCGGCCCGCTCACCCCGTCGAGTGCCTGCTCCGGGCTGAGCGGCACGTCCAGCGCGGGCACCCCGGCCCGGTGGGCGAGCACGTCGCGTACCGTCACCCGCTCCTTGCCGCCTGCCTTGAACTCCGGCCAGTACGCCCCCACCGGGGCGTCCAGGTCCAGTTGGCCGCGCTGGTGGAGCAGCAGCAGGCAGGCCGCCGCCACCCCCTTCGTCGCCGACCGCACGGTCTGCGCGGTGTCCTCGAGCCACGGGCCGCCCCCGTCCGGCGCCGCCGTACCGCCCCACAGGTCGACGACCTTCCGCCCGTGCCGGTAGACCGCGACCGCCGCGCCCCGGTCCCCGCGCCGCGCGAAATTCCCCTCGAAGGCGGCGCGGACCGGCTCGTACCCCGGCTCCACCGCCCCGTGCACTGCGGTGACGTCCATGAACCCCCGCCCCCTTCCCTTCGTCCCGGCCCCGTGACCTTTCCACCCCAATGGTGCACGAAGGGTCCGACAGCCGGACACGCGCCCGCACCCACGCCCGGTTGGGGGCGCGGGTGCGGGAGTGCGGTCGGCGTGCGGCGGGCCCGTGACGGGACCGCGGTCCTGGTCGAGGTGACCCAGGCGCGGCCCCGTACGGGCCCGGTGGGGGGATCCGCTATCGAGGTGCTACGAAAGCGGCGGGTATGCGTTGGCGATCAGCTGGTGGAACTGGGCCGAGAACCAGGTACCTGCCAGCGGCGAGTCCGGCAGGGCGCCGGTCGGGTTGTTGCCGTTGCGTGCGTTGCCCGCGTAGTTCGGGTCGCACATCCCGTCGAAGCCCTTGCCCTGGTCGTTGGCGATCGCCTTGCTCGAACCGTCGGACTCACCCGGCGGCTTGACCCAGACGTAGGCGTCGATGTTGGTCGCAGGCGCTGCGGTCGGCCGTGCACCGATACCGGCACCCGACTGGTTGCACCAGTTGCCCGCGTGGATGCGGCGGTCGATACGCCCGCCGTTCACGTAGGTGTCCACGGTGCTCGTGGCACCGGGGCCGGTGGGACGCGAGGAGCCGCCCCAGCCGTTGCGGCTGGTGTCGATCAGCATGCCGAGGCTGGAGCTGAAGCCGAGCGAGACCAGCTTGTCCCGCAGGCCCTGCGCGTAGGACTGCTCGTCCACGTAGTAGTTCCAGTCGATCCACTTGGACTGGCGCACCGAGGTGCCGTTGACGTTGTCCGTGATCTTGACGTAGGGCTCGACGGTCGCACCGTAGTTCGCGGTGTTGACGATGAAGCCCTGGACGTCCGCGACGCTGGCACCGTTGGTCGTGGCGACCTTGTAGAACTCCGACGCCGCCGGGCCGAGGTTGGTGTCCCAGCCGAGCCAGGCGTGGTGGCCGGCGTCGATGTAGTTGTAGGTGTTGCCCAGCGCGCCCAGCTTCGCGAGTGCGTAGCTGACGCCCTTCTCGTAGTTGCCGTTGGCCTTCATCGTCGCGCACGCGTCGGTGGAACCGGCGGTGCCGCCCGCGTTGGTGGTGAGGTTGGGCAGCGAGTCGGGCTCGATGATGTTGACGATCCGCAGACCGGAGTAGGCGGAGCTGCCCTCGAGAGCGGCGATCGGGTCGATGTAGTCGGTCTGGTAGCGGCCGATCTCCGTCGGGCCGAGCTCACCGTTGGAGGCGAGGGCGGCGCAGTCGCGACCCGGCAGGTCGTAGATGACCAGTTCGATGGTCAGCGGCTGACCGGCCGCCTGCTGCACGGCTGCGTCCAGGTGGGCCTTGAGACCCATGCCGCCGTTCACGCCGTTGATCGCGGCGATCCGGTCCAGCCACACGGCGGTGGACTGGTTGGCGATCTTCTGGCCACCGTCACCCGAGGCCAGTGCGGACCACTCGGAGTTGACGTAGCCCTTCGCCCCGACGTACGGGTTGTCGACCTTCTGGCCGGGAGGCGGAGTGGTGCCGCCCGTCGAGCCACCGGTGGTGGAACCGCCGGTCGTCGAACCGCCCGTGGTCGAGCCACCCGTGGTCGAACCGCCGGTCGTGGAACCACCCGTGGTCGAGCCACCGGTCGTCGAACCGCCGGTCGTCGAACCACCCGTGGTCGAGCCACCCGTGGTCGAACCGCCGGTGGAGCCGGTGCCACCGCACGCGACACCGTTCAGGGTGAACGCCGTCGGCGAGGTGTTGGTGCCGCTGTACGACCCGTTGAAGCCGAAGGTCGCCGTCCCGCCGGTCGCCACCGCGCCGTTGTAGGACAGGTTGGCCGCGCTGACGGCCTTGCCCGACTGGGTGACGGTGGCATTCCAGCTCTGGGTGATCTGCTGGTTGCCGGCGAAGTTCCAGCCGAGCTTCCAGCTGGTGAGCGCCGGGCCGGTGTTGGTGATCGTCACCTGCGTGGTGAAGCCGGTGTCCCACTGGCTCACGTTGTAGGCGACCGAGCAGCCGGCCGTGGCCGCCGAGGCGGACGTGGTGGTGAGTGCAGCGGCCACGCCGCCTGACGCGACGACCATCAGACCTGCGGCCAGTGCCGCGGTTCTGCGTCGGACTATCGGGACTGCCATGTGCGAACAACCTCCATTGGGGGGATGGGCCTTCGAAAGGGCTTCGAGAGGTCATGGGAGGTGGTGCGGTGATTCATTGTTCGGTTACACGCTCTTAACGTGGGAGCGCTCCCATAGTGCGGAGCCGTCCTGCTCCTGTCAATGCTTGAAACACGACAAGGCATCGCGGCCCAGGGCCGGTTGCCCCGGGTCTGCGCCGTCCCCGCAGGTCACGCCCGTACGCCCGCCGCCGGGCGCTCCGGCCAACCGCCCCCTCCCCGCGCGGTGCCGCGCCCCGACTTCGCGCCCCGAAGAAGACCCGGGGCGTCCCGGGGCGCACCGGGGGGCCGCCGGGGCGGCGGCGGACCGGCCGGCGCCGCGCCGGCTACGCGGTGGCCGCCGCGGCGGCCCTGCCCGCCACCCGGCCGGAGAATATGCACCCGCCGAGGAACGTCCCTTCCAGCGACCGGTATCCGTGCATCCCGCCCCCGCCGAAGCCCGCCGCCTCACCGGCCGCATAGAGCCCGCCCAGCGGCTCGCCGCGCCCGGCCGCCGAGGCCGCACCGATGCCGTCCGCACCGGGCGCCGGCGGCGGCGCGAGGACCCGCCCGTCGAGATCCGTCTCCAGCCCGCCCAGCGACTTCCGGGTCAGAATGTTCAGCCTGACGGCGATCAGCGGTCCGGCCTTCGGGTCGAGCAGCCGGTGCGGAGACGCCGTACGGATCAGCTTGTCCCCGATATAGTTCCGTGCCCCGCGAATGGCGGTGACCTGGAGATCCTTCGTGTACGTATTCGCGATCTCCCGGTCCCTCGCCTCGATTTCCCGCCGCAGCGCGCCTTCTTCGATCAGATCCTCTCCGGTAAGCGCGTTCATGCCCCGCACGAGGGCGCCGAGTTCGCCCTCAACGACGAAGTCCACGCCGTTCCGCTTGAACGCCTCGACGGGGCCGGGGGCGCCCGGCAAAGCCCGTTTGAGTACCTCGCGCACGCTCCGCCCCGTCAGGTCGGGATTCTGCTCGGACCCGGAAAGGGCGAACTCCTTCTCGATGATCTTCTGGGTGAGGACGAACCATGTGTATTCATGCCCGGTGCGCATGATGTGTTCGAGCGTGCCAAGCGTGTCGAAGCCGGGAAAATACGGCACGGGCAGCCGCTTTCCCGTCGCGTCCAGCCACAGCGACGAGGGGCCTGGGAGAATACGGATTCCGTGCCTGGCCCAGATCGGGTTCCAGTTCTCGATGCCCTCGGTGTAGTGCCACATGCGGTCGCCGTTGATGCCGGAGGCGCCCGCCGATTCCGCGACGCCGAGCATCAGGCCGTCGACATGCGCGGGCACCCCGGAGAGCAGCTTCTTCGGCGGTGTCCCCAGCCGTTCCGGCCAGGCCGCGCGCACCAGGTCGTGATTGCCGCCGATGCCGCCGCTGGTGACGACGACGGCCTGCGCCCCGAGGGCGAATTCGCCCGAGACCTCCCGCGAACTGGCCGTGCCGCGCGCCGCGTCGCTGGCCACGAGCACCTCACCCGTCACCCCGTCGACAGCGCCCCCGGACATGCTCAGACCGGTCACCCGGTGCCGGAAGCGCAGCTCCACCTGCCCTCGGGCGACGGCCTCCCGCACCCGGCGTGCGAAGGGCTCGACCACACCGGGGCCCGTCCCCCAGGTGATGTGGAAGCGCGGCACGGAATTGCCAGGCCCGGTGGCCAGGAATCCGCCGCGCTCGGCCCAGCCGACCACGGGGAAGAGCCGCAGCCCCTGCTCGCGCAGCCACGCCCGCTTCTCGCCGGACGCGAAGTCGACATAGGCCTCCGCCCAGCGCCGCGGCCAGTGGTCCTCGGGCCGGTCGAAACCGGCTGTTCCCCACCAGTCCTGCAGTGCCAGCTCGGTACTGTCCTTGATCCGCATCCGGCGCTGCTCCGGCGAATCCACGAAGAACAGGCCGCCGAACGACCAGAACGCCTGCCCGCCGAGCGACGCCTCCGGTTCCTGCTCGACCAGGACCACCTTCCGCCCGGCATCCGCCAGCTCGGCGGTGGCCACGAGCCCCGCGAGACCCGCACCCACCACCACGACGTCCGCGTCCAGCGCCATCCGCCCGCCTCCAGCTCAACACGCCCACGTACCACGACCTACTCGGTGGTAATGCACGTTACGCGAGCCACCCCCACCAGGTCAGCGCCCCCGCACGACTCCTTCGCCGACTCCTTCGCCGACTCCTTCATCGGGTCCTCCGTCGGCTCCTTGGCCGACTCCTTCGCCGACTCGTGCATCGGGTCCTCAGCCGGCTCCTCGGCCGGCCCCGTGCGGGCGCGGGGCCCAGGACGTGCGGCTCACCCGGCGGTCAGCCGCCACCGGACCTCTCCGTCGTGCCACTCGTCCGTGGCGGCCAGGCCCGCCCCCGCGGCCACGGCGGCCGACGCCAGGTGGTCGGGATGGATGTGCGCGACCACCGTCGTCACCCCCCGGCTGCCGAGCAGGCCGACCAGTCCACGCGCGGCCTCGGTCGCGATCCCGCGCCCCTGCCACGCCGTCCCGACCACCCAGGCGATCTCCGCCTGCGCGCCGGCGACCGTGGCCTGCACCGTCCCGGTCAGACAATCCTCGGAACTCAGCCGCACCACCCAGTTGCACCACGACACCCCGGGCTGCCCCGACCCCGCGACCAGCCGCTCGTAGCGGGCACGCAGCCCCTCCGCGCTCTGCGGCGCGCCACCGATGAAGGCGTGCAGCCCAGGGTCGGCCAGCACCCCGGCCATCTCCTCGGCATGGTGCACGGCCAGCGGCTCCAGCGTCAGCCGCCGCGTCGTGATGACCTCCGCGTCCACTGCCCGCACCCCTGCCCTCCCGGTCGCGTCACGTCACCGCTCCCGACCCGACCGCATGCACTGCGCCGCCTGTACGGCCTCCATGGGACGGTACGCCCCGGTCGCCGCCGGCCGTGCGCCCCGGTCGTCCCGGCCGGGAGGCAGCCCACGGGCGACAGGGGTGCGCGGGTGGGGGGTGGCCGGGGTGCGCGGGTGGCGGGTGGCGGGTGGCGCGGGGGCCTCGGGGGCGCTCGGAGGTGAAAAGTTGCTGGCGGTGCGGGGGGCCCGAACCATGGGAGGGGTGAGCGACGGCGCGTACCTACGGTTCCCGCACCTGCACGGCGACATGCTCTGCTTCGCCGCGGAGGACGACATCTGGGTGGCCCCGCTGGGGCCGCCGGGCGGCTCACCAGGGCGCGCGTGGCGGGTGACGGCCGACCGTACGCGGGTCGGGCCGCCCCGGCTGTCACCGGACGGGGCGACGATCGCGTTCACGACCTGGCGGAGCCTGGACCCCGAGGTGTATCTGGTGCCGTCCGACGGCGGCACCTCGCGGCGGCTGACGTACTGGGGCAGCGCCGACACCCGGGTGTGCTCGTGGACTCCCGACGGCGATGTGCTGGCGGTCTCCTCGCACGGGCAGGCGTTCTCCTACTTCACCTGGGCGCACAGCGTGCCCGTCGAGTGCGGCCCGGGCGGGCCGCTGCCGTGGGGGCCGGTGTCGGACATCGCCATGCACGACGTCGACGGCATCGGTGACGGCAGCGGCAGCGGTGACGGCGACGCGGGCGGGGGCGGGGGCGGCGAGCGGCGCACCCTGCTGCTGACCGGGACGCCGCCGCACGAGCCGCACGCCTGGAAGCGCTACCGCGGCGGTGCGATGGGCCGCCTGTGGCTGCACGGTGAGCGGCTGGTGCCGGACATCGGTGGACACCTGGCGTCGCCGATGTTCGTCGGCGGCCGGATCGCCTTCCTGTCCGACCACGAGGGCATCGGCAACCTCTACTCCTGCCTGCCCGACGGCACCGACCTGCGCCGCCACACCGACCACGCCGACTTCTACGCCCGCAATGCCGCCACCGACGGCGAGCGGGTCGTCTACCAGTGCGCGGGCGACCTGTGGCTGATCGAGGACCTGGTCGCGCCCGGCGCCGTCCCGCGCCGCCTGGACATGCGCCTCGGCGGCGCCCGCAGCGGCCGCCGCCCGTACCAGGTGCCGGCCGCCGCGAACCTCGACAGCCTGGCCATCGACACGACCGGCCGCGCCAGCGCGGTGTGCGTGCGCGGCAGCCTGTACTGGCTCACCCACCGCGACGGCCCTGCCCGCGCCATCGCCGACGCCGCCGGCTCCCGGGTCCGGCTGCCCGAGATGCTGGGCGACACCGGGCTGGTCGGCTACGTCACCGACATCGAGGGCGAGGACGGCATCGAGGTGGCGCACCTGCCGGGCCGCGCCTCCCGCGCGCTGCGGCGCGGACCCGAGTCGGCCGCCGACGTGACCGACGTGGCCGTGGCGATGGATGCCGGCATGGCCGCCGCCGCGAACGCAGCGGATGCCGCGGGCGAGGCGGGAGCGGCGGACGAGGCGGGCGAGGCGGACGGGGCCGGCGGTTCGGACCCGGCCGGCGGTTCGTCGGAAGGCACGTCGGCCGACACGGTGCCGGTGGGCGCGGAACGGTCGCGTACCGCGGCGGGCGATGATCGTATTCCGCCGGGCGATCATCGTATTGCGACGGGCGACGGTCACCCTTCGGTGGGCGTTCATCGCACCGGCAGGACCGGTTCCACCCGCGTGGCCTACGTCGACGGTGTCCTGACCCCCGACGTCGGCGACGCCGACACCGGCCCGCCGCCCGGCGACACCTCGGACGCGGTCACCCGTCTGGCCGTGGGCCGGCTCGGCCGCGTCCTGGAACTGGTGTCGTCACCCGACGGCGGCATCCTGGCGGTGGCCTCGCACGACGGCCGCCTGCTGCTTGTGGCCACCGGCGCGGCCGACGTGAGCGGGGACGGCGGTGCGTCCCGCTACGACGACTCCGACACCGACATCGGCGCCGGCGATCAGCAGCCGCCCGGGACGGTGGTCGAGCTGATCCGCTCCACCAACGGCCCGGTCCGCGACCTCGCCTTCTCCCCCGACTCGGCATGGCTGACCTGGTCTCACCCGGGAGTCGGCCGCTCTCTGCGCTCCGTGAAGATCGCCCGCCTTTCCGACCAGACGATCATCGACGTCACCAACGGCCGCTTCGAGGACGAGCAGCCGGTCTTCACCCGCGACGGCCGCTATCTGGCGTTCCTGTCGTGGCGGGGTTTCGACCCGGTGTACGACGTACATACCGGCGACCTGTCCTTCCCGCTGGGCTGCCGCCCGTATCTCGTGCCGCTGAACTCGGCGACACCGTCACCCTTCGCCCTGCCCGTCGACGGCGGCCCGGTCGGCAGCTCCACCGGCAGCGGCCTCGACCCGGGCGAGAGCGGCGGCGACAGCGACGGCCCGGTCGTCGTCGAGGCGGAAGGGCTGCCCAGCCGGGTGACGCCCTTCCCCGTGCCCGCGTCCAAGTACTCCTCGCTCGAACCGGTACAGGGCGGCCTTGTCTGGATGCGCTGGCCGATCTCCGGCGCCCTGGGCGAGACCTTCGTCAACCCCACCGACCCCTCCGCCCGTCCCAGCCTGGAGTTCTTCAGCCTCGGCAAGTCCAAGAGGACGGAATTGGTCCACCACATGGACTGGTACGCCGTCAGCGGCGACGGCCGGCGGCTCGCGGTCTACGACGAGGGCGAAGTGGCGGTATTGCCGTCGTCCGAGCGCGGAGACGACGAGACCACCGTCTATGTCGACATGCGCCGCATCCTCCACGAGGTCGATCCGGGCGCGGAATGGCAGCAGGCCTACGCCGAGGCGGGCCGCCTGACCCGCGACTACTTCTGGGCGCCGGACATGTGCGGCGTGGACTGGCCGGGGATCCTCGACCAGTACCGCCCCCTGGTGGAGCGCGTCGCCACCCCCGACGAGTTCGCCGACCTGCTCCGCGAGGTGCTGGGCGAGCTCGGCACCTCCCACGCCTACGTCGCCGCCGCGCGCCGCAATGAGGGACCGCCGCACTACCAGCGCCCCATCGGCCTGCTCGGCGCCGACTTCCAGCACAACAAGGACGGCACCTGGACGGTGATCCGCATCCTGCCGGGCGAGTCGTCCGACTCCAAGGCCCGTTCGCCGCTGGCGGGCACCGGCATCCGCGAGGGCGCCTGCCTCACCCATGTCGACGGCCGTCCCGTCGACCCCCACGCGGGCCCGTTCCCGCTGCTCGCGGGCGCCGGCGGCACCACCGTCGAGCTGACCTTCCGGCCGCCCGGTGGCCGCGGCGCGCCCCGCCGTATCGCCGTCGTCCCGCTCATCGACGACCGCCCGCTGCGCTACCAGCACTGGGTCGCCAGGCGCCGCAAGGTCGTACGCCGGCTCAGCGGCGGCCGGTGCGGTTATCTGCACATCCCCGACCTGGGCGGTTCCGGCTGGGCGCAGTTCAACCGCGACCTGCGCAAGGAGGTCGCCTACGACGCCCTGCTGGTCGATGTCCGCGGCAATGCGGGCGGCAACATCAGCGAACTCGTCATCGAGAAGCTCACCCGCACCGTCCTCGGCTGGGACCTCACGCGCGACGCCCAGCCCGTCTCGTACGCGGGCAACGCACCGCGCGGCCCGGTCGTCGCCATCGCCGACGAAGCCACCTCCTCCGACGGCGACATGATCACCGCGGCCTTCAAACTCCTCGGCCTCGGCCCGGTGGTGGGCCTGCGCACCTGGGGAGGCGTCGTCGGCATGACCGGCCGCCACCGCCTCGGCGACGGCACGGTGATCACCGTGCCGATGAACGCCGCCTGGTTCGACGCCTACGGCTGGTCGGTGGAGAACCGGGGCGTGGCCCCCGACATCGAGTGCCTCCGCACACCGCTGGACTGGGCTGAGGGCAGGCATGGGCAACTGGACGTCGCGGTGCGCACCGCTCTCGAACTGCTCTCCCAGCACCCGCCTGCCAGCCCTCCCGACCTGTCGGGCCGCCCGGACCGCGCCCGCCCCCCGCTGCCCCCGCGCCCGCCTGCCACGCCGAGCTGACGCCCGCGCGGACCCCGGCCGGCCGCACGCGCGGCCGGCATGGCAGCCTCCCCGCAATGGACACTCACAGCAGCGGTGGCGGCCGGGCGGCGTGGCCGCGGTCGGAGGCGGAGGCGCTGACCGAGCAGGAGCGGCTGCGCGCGCTCGCCGACCTGACCTCGCCGGGCCCGGCGCCGGGCGACGTACGGCTGGTGGCGGGCGTGGACGTCTCGTACGCGGCGGAAGGCGACGCCCTCGTAGCGGCAGCCGTGGTGCTGGACGCGGGGACGCTGGAGCCGGTGGAGGTCGCGGTGGTGGAGGGGACGGTGGCATTCCCCTACGTGCCGGGGCTGCTGGCCTTCCGCGAACTGCCCCCGGTCATGGCTGCGCTGGAGAAGCTCACGCACACGCCCGACCTGCTGGTGTGCGACGGTTACGGCATCGCCCACCCGCGCCGGGCGGGCCTGGCAGTGCACTTGGGGGTGCTGACCGGGCTGCCGTGCTTCGGCGTGGCGAAGACGCCCTTCGTCTTCGGCCACCGGGAGGTCGGCGAAGAGCGCGGCGACGGCGCGCCGTTGACGTCGGACGAGGGTGAGGTGGTGGGCCGGGCGCTGCGCACCAAGGCGGGGGTCAAGCCGGTGTTCGTCTCGGTGGGGCACGCGATCGGCCTGGACAACGCCTGCGCCCACACCCTGCGGCTCGCTCCCCGGTACCGGCTGCCGGAGACGACCCGCCAGGCCGACCGCATCAGCCGCGAGCGCCTGCGCGCCGTGCTCGGCCGGGGGCGCTGAACTCTGCGTCGAGCCGCCTGCCTTCGGCCCGCAGCCCTGCCGTGCCCGCCAGGATCCGTCACCCTGACGGCCCAGTCGTGCCCGGCCAAGCGAGAAGGGGCGCCCCTCGGGGCACCCCTTCCCTGCGTCACGGTATTCGCGCGACTATCGCAAGGCGCGACGTCAGCTCCAGTCGTCCTGGGCGTCGTCGTGGGAGTCGTCGCCCATACGCCGACGAGCCTGCTCCTGGCCACGCTGGGCCTGCTCGTCGTGGCGACCTCCGGAGCGCTCCGAAGTCTCCCGTCCGGCGCGCTGCATGCCCTCGTCGGCCTGCTCGGAGCCCTGACGGCGGGCTCCCTTGGCCTTCTCGGCGTACTCGCTCGCCTTGTTCCTGATGTCGTCCATACCGCCCATGATTACTCCTCCTGGAGTGTGTGGGGATGCGGCCTCGATCAGACTTACACGGGGGGACAACCACCGCATCCCGGGGCAATCAACTGCCAATCACCCCAGGTCAGCGGCCCTTTGTGGTCACGGAACGTGATGACGGGCCTTGCGGGCCGACTCGTCGGCAGCCCCTCCCCGCCCGACCAGGCCGCGGCGCGCACCCGCGTTGCGGGCCAGCGCGGGGGCCGCGCGCCGCATTTCGCGCCGCCCCAGCGCCCCGCCGATGACCGACGGCAGCGCGCCCCGTACCGACTGCATGCCGCGCAGCCACCACTGCGCATAGACGTGCGGCGAACGCCGGGCGATACCGGCCACGATGCGTTCCACGGCCGGCTCCAGCGGATACGTGCGGTTGGCCGGCCAGGGCAGCCGGGCACGCAACTCCCGCAGGACGTCGTCCTCGTCGGCACCCCGCACCATGTCGGTGTCGGTCCAGCTGAGGTAACCGACGCCGACCGCCACCCCCTGGTGGCCGACTTCCGCGCGCAGGCTGTGCGCGAAGGCCTCGACCCCTGACTTGCTCGCGCAGTACGCCGCCATCATGGGCGCGGGCGTCAGCGCGGCGAGCGAGGCGATCTGGAGCAGGTAGCCGCGGGACCGGACGAGCGCCGGCAGGAAGGCGCGCGCGGTGGCGATGCTCCCCAGCAGGTTGACCTGGATGACGCGGTCGAAGGCGTCGGGGTCGGAGTCCAGGAAGGGACCGCCGGTCGCCACACCGGCGTTGGCCACGACGACGTCGATCCGCCCGAAGTGCGCCAGCACTTCACCGGCGACCCGCGCCATGGCGTCCCGGTCGGTGACGTCCGCGGTCCAGCAGGCGGCGTCGCCGCCCAGCGAGGCGGTGACCCGGGCGAGTTCGTCCGGCTCGAGTCCGACCAGCGCCAGCCGGGCGCCCTGCGCGGCGAGTTTGCGGGCCAGCAGTTCGCCGACACCGCGGGCGGCGCCGGTCACCACCACGACCCTGCCGTGTATCGATGATCGGCTCATGCGCTCTTCTCCTCCGCCACGTGGTCACCCTGTCCCGCGCCGCCGGCGCCCTGCGCCTCGACCTCGGACGGCGGCACCGCGTGGGCCGCGACCAGCTCCCGCAGGACGGACGCCACCGCCTCCGGGTCCTCGATCGGCGTCATATGGCCGATCCCGGGCAGTTCGGTCAGGCCGACGCAGTGCGGGAGCACCTCCACCATGCCGCGGGCGTGCACCCCGGGTGTGAGCTTGTCGTGGCTGCCGACCAGGACCGCGGTGGGCGCCTCGATCGCGGCGATCTCCGCGTCCAGGTCGAGGACGGCCAGCACCCGGCCCCATGCGGCACGGTGACGGGCCTTGCAGGCGTGCACGATCCGCGCGGTGAAGGCCGCCTGCTCCCTTGTCGGGGCGGCTCCCAGGACGCCGTAGGCGAAGGCCGCCCGCGACAGCGGGGTGATCGGGCCGAGGGGCAGCCGCGAGGTCAGCAACTGCCGGTGGAAGGCCCGCCGCAGCCGGCGCGAGGAGAAGCGGGGCGGCAGCACCTGGCTCGAACCGAGCAGCCGCCCGCTGCCGGTGCTGGCCAGCAGGACCGCGGCCGTCCGGCTCCGTACCGCAGCCCGCCCGGACGCCGCCATGATCGTCATACCGCCCATGGAGTGCCCGGCCAGCACGGCCCGTTCGCCGTCCGGCAGCACGGCTTCCAGTACGGCTTCCAGATCATCGGCCAGTACGCCGGTTCCGTAACCCTTGCGGGTGAGCGGCGCCGAACTGCGGCCGTGGCCGCGCTGGTCGTAGGCGATCACCCGGAAATCGGATGAGAGCAGCCGGATCACCGGCGCCCAGAAGAGGACCGAGCAGGTCCAGCCGTGCGCGAGGACGACCGTCGGCCCCTCGGTGCGGCCGAATTCCTCGACGTGGATACGGGTCCCGTCGGCCGACACCACGTGCAGCGTCCGGCGCGGCGGGACCAGCTCGTAAGGGGGCGTCATGACGCGACCTCCGTGCGGATCGTACGACTGTCGCCTTCGGGTGCCGCGTCACCCGCGGCGGGCGCGATCAGATCGTATTCCGAGACTTTCAACTGACGTGTCGCCCGCCGGAATTCGGCGGTGGTGCCCGGCCATGCCGTCGTGTTGCGCCCGTTCGCGTCCAGATACCAGCTCTTGCAGCCGCCGGTGTTCCAGACGGTGCGGGCGGCGCGGCGCTGCATCTCCTGGTTCCACACGGCCACTGCCGCGGGCTTGGCGTCCAGCGCCGCGGCGCCGGTGCGCTCCAGGGTGCGCAGGTAGTCGGCCACGTAGTTGAGCGATGATTCGATCATCAGGATCATCGAGCTGTTCCCCAGGCCGGTGTTGGGGCCGATGATGAGCAGCAGGTTCGGGAAGCCGTCGACCGTGCAGCCCCGCAGCGCCGCCATCCCGTCCTTCCAGTGCTCGCCGAGGGTGCGCCCGTCGGCGCCGATCACGCGGTCGCCGATCGGCATGTCGGTGACGCGGAAGCCGGTCCCGAAGACGATCGCGTCGACCTCGCGCTCGGTGCCGTCGGCGGTGACCACACAGGAGCCCCGCACCTCGGAGAGGGCGGCGGTGACGACCTCGGTGTTGGGCTGCGCGAGGGCCGGGTAGTAGGTGTTGGACAGCAGGATCCGCTTGCAGCCGATGGTGTAGTCGGGGGTCAGCCGGGCCCGCAGCGCCGGATCCTTGACGGACCGGCGCAGATGGGTGCGGGCGATGCGCTCCGCGGCCTTCATCAGCCGGGGGCGCTTGACGAAGGCGCCGACCTGGAATTCCCTGATCATCCACAGCAGCCCGCGCCGGGCCTTGGCGGTGCTCGGCACCTTGCCGTGCAGCCAGCGCTCCGCACCGCTGACCGGGCGGTCGACCCGCGGCATCACCCACGGCGGGGTGCGCTGGATGACGGTCAGACTGCCGACCTCGGGCTGGATGGACGGCACGATCTGGATCGCCGAGGCGCCGGTGCCGACCATGGCGACGCGCTTTCCCCTGAGGTCGAAGTCGTGGTCCCAGCGCGAGGAGTGGAAGACCCGCCCGGGGAAGTCCTCGATCCCGGGGATGTCGGGGATCTTCGGGTCGGACAGCGGACCGGTCGCCGACACCAGGACGTCGGCGGTCAGCTCGCCGGCCGCCGTCGTCACCTCCCAGCGCCGCGTGGCCCCGTCCCAGCGCGCCCGCAGGACCTCCGCACCGAAACGCAGGTGCGGGCGCAGGCCGAAGGTGTCGGTGATGCGCTCCAGGTAGGCCCGGATGTGCTCCTGCCCGGAGAAGGCGCGCGGCCAGTCCGGGTTGGGGGCGAAGGAGAACGAGTAGAGGTGGGAGGGCACATCGCAGGCGCAGCCCGGGTAGCTGTTGTCGCGCCAGGTGCCGCCGACGGCGTCGGCCCGCTCCAGGACGACGAAATCCGTGATGCCCTCCCGCCGCAGCCGCACGGCGGCTCCCAGACCGCCGAATCCGGACCCGATCACCGCCACCCGCACGTGTTCGCGGTCGTCGCCCATGGCACCGCCTTTCCTTCCGTCGGCCGTCCGCGGCCGGGGCCGCTGCCGGCCTCACCCTCGCGGTCACCGTGCCATTGATTACTGGCACCGTCGGCGACTCTAGGGCACGGCGGGTTACCTGCGGTAGGGGGTGGGCCGAAAAACGCGTGCCCTGTCCGCGCTCCGTCCGTGCGCGGGCCGCGCCTGCCGTGCCCGGGGCACGCGCGGCGCGCGGGCGGGAAATGTGCGCCGCCCGCGCCGCCGGTGCCGGCGGAGGCCGGGTAAGGAGCGCCGCACCAGGATGAAGCCACTTACCCCAGCACATAGGCTGGGCGGGTGAACGACCGCGGCGACGAGACGAGCACAGCGGACCACGCCGGCGCACGCTCCGGCGGACAAACCGGCGCACGCGAATACCGCGTCGAGGAGCTGGCGGAAGCCGCCGGCATACCCGTCAGGACACTGCGCTTCTACCGCGAGCGGCGGCTGCTGCCGCCACCTCGCCGTGACGGCCGGATCGCCTGGTATTCCGCGAGCCACCTCGCCAGGCTGCAGACGATCGCCGCCCTGCTGGAGCGCGGGCACACCCTCGGCGGCATCGCAGAGCTGATCACCGCGTGGGAGAACGGCCGCACGTTGGACGGAGTCGCCGAACTCCTCGGCCTCGGCGGCACCCTCGCCGCCCCTTGGTCCGACGAGACCCCCGTCGTCCTGACCCCGCAGGAATTGGCCGACTACTTCGGCGACGACGCCAGCCCTGAGAACCTGACCGCCGCCTTGGAGATCGGCTACCTCTCCGTGGCCGGCGAGAGCGCGCTGCACACCAGCCGCCGTCTGCTCGACGTTTCGGCCGCTCTCGTACGCGAAGGCGTGCCCCTGGCCGCGGTCCTCGCCGCCGGCCGCGAGGTGCGCAACCATGTCGACGCCATTGCCGAACTGTTCACCCAGGTCGTCAAGACCCACGTACTCGGCCCGCTGGACGACGTGCCCCCCGAGCAGGCCCAGCACATCTCCGACGCGATGCAGCGCCTCCGCCCGCTGGCAAAGGACATCGTCGACGCCGAGATGTCGCTCGCCATGGAGCGCCGGGTGCGCGTGGAGATCGACCAGTGGCTGCGCCGCCACGAGGCGGCCGCGGAATCCGGGGCGGGCGGTCCTGACCCGAAACCGTCCGACGCGCCACAGGAGCCGCGGCCGCCCGGCGGGGGATGACACCCGCGTACCGCGAGCGCCGCGCCGCACGACCTGCAAGAGTGGAAATCAGCGACTCCCTGGGAGGTGTCCCCCGTGCAACAGCCCCACGACGCCAGTGCGGAGCAGGCCATACTCGGCCGCATCAGCAAGATGGTCGACGACGAGAAGGCGCTGCGCGACCTGCTCGCCGAGGCCCCTGAAGGCGGGGACGAACGCGAGCGCCTGACCGCCCTGGAACACGAACTCGACCAGTGCTGGGATCTGCTGCGGCAGCGCCGCGCCCTCACCGAGGCCGGTGAGGACCCCGGCGGCGCCCGTGTCCGCCCCTCCTCGACGGTGGAGGGCTACCGGTCGTGACGCATCCCGGCGCAAGGGACGACGCCGCGGCGGTCACCGTCACCGACGCACCGCAGGACCACCGCTACGAGGCAAGGGTCGGCGACGAGCCGGCCGGCAAAGCGGTCTACATGCGCACGCCCGGCGTGATCGCTTTCATCCACACCGAGGTAGACGACGCGTACGAGGGCCGCGGCGTCGGCTCGGCACTGGCGCGTGCCGCCATGGACGACGCCCGCGCCCGGGGACTGCGGGTACTGGCGATCTGCCCCTTCATCGCCGGGTGGCTCGCCAGGCGCCCGGAATACGACGATCTGCACTACGTACCGGAGAGCAGCGTCTCCGACTGAGGTCAGGCCGCCCCGGCCGGATCCGGGCCGGGACCGCCACTCCACCTCGATGTCGTTTTCTCGCCAGACCACGACGGTGACGAGGAGCGATGCTGGTGGGGTGCATACGGACTTCGACGCCTGCGTACGCGCCGTCCAATCGAAGGACGCCCGATTCGACGGGTGGTTCTTCACGGCGGTGCTGACCACCCGCATCTACTGCCGGCCGAGCTGCCCGGTCGTGCCCCCGAAGGTCAGGAACATGACCTTCTACCCGAGCGCCGCCGCCGCGCAGCAGGCCGGTTTCCGCGCCTGCAAGAGGTGCCGGCCCGACGCCAGCCCCGGCTCGCCGCAGTGGAACGAGCGCGCCGACCTCGTCGCCCGCGCCATGCGGCTGATCGCCGACGGCGTGGTCGACCGCGACGGGGTGCCGGGGCTCGCAGGACGGCTCGGCTACAGCGCCCGCCAGGTGGAGCGCCAGCTGCTCGCCGAGCTGGGCGCGGGACCGCTCGCCCTGGCCCGCGCGCAGCGTGCGCAGACCGCGCGGCTGCTCATCGAGACCACCACCATGCCGATGGGCGAGATCGCCTTCGCGGCCGGCTTCGCCAGCATCCGCACCTTCAACGACACCGTCCGCGAGGTCTTCGCGCTCGCACCGGGCGAACTGCGCGCCAGGGTCGCCAAGGGCCGCCCCGCGGCCACGGCGGGTTCCCTCGCGCTGCGACTGCCCTTCCGCCGCCCGCTCACCCCGGACAACCTGTTCGGGCACCTCGCGGCGACGGCCGTCCCCGGCGTCGAGGAGTGGCGGGCCGGCGCCTACCGCCGCACCCTGCGGCTTCCGCACGGCGCGGGCATCGTCGCCCTGCGCCCGGAACACGACCACATCGGCTGCCGGCTGTGGCTCACCGACTGGCGCGACCTCGCGCAGGCGATCAGCCGCTGCCGCCGGCTCCTCGACCTGGACGCCGACCCGCTGGCGGTGGACGCCCTGCTCTCCGCCGACCCGGTGCTCGCGCCCTTGGTCGCCAAGTCACCCGGCCGGAGGGTGCCGCGGGTCACGGACGGGCCGGAGTTCGCGGTCCGCGCGGTGCTCGGGCAGCAGATCTCGACAGCCGCGGCCCGCACGCACGCAGGGCGGCTGGTCGCCGCGTACGGCGAAGCCGTCGACGACCCCGCCGGCGGCCTCACCCACCTCTTCCCGTCCCCGGCCGCCCTCGCCGGCCACGACCCGGCGGCACTGGCCATGCCGCAGAGCCGCAGGGACACGCTGGCGGCGCTGCTGGGCGCCCTGGACAGCGGCGGGCTGGACCTGGACGTCGGCAGCGACTGGCAGCGCGCACGCGAGCAGCTGGCCGCGCTGCCGGGCTTCGGGCCCTGGACGGTCGAGTCGATCGCGATGCGGGCGCTCGGCGACCCCGACGCCTTCCTGCCGACCGACCTGGGTGTCCGTCACGCCGCCCGCGACCTCGGCCTGCCGGCCACACCGGCGGCGCTCACCCGGCATGCCGCGGCCTGGCAGCCGTGGCGGGCCTACGCGACGCAGTACCTGTGGGCGACGGGCGATCATCCGATCAACGTCCTGCCCACCGACCACCCTCGACCGGAAGGCGCTTCACGATGACGACGACGGCTCGCACGAGCACCGCGGCGGCCCTCAGTCCCTCCGCCCATGCGATCACCGACAGCCCGCTCGGGCCGCTCACGCTGGTCACCCGTGAGGGTGGGCTCGCGGGCGTCTACATGACGCAGCAGCGGCACCTCCCGTCGCGGGAGACCTTCGGACCGCAGGTCGCCGTCACCGAGATCCCGGTCCTCGCGCGGGCGGCCGAGCAGCTGACGGCGTACTTCGCCGGAGAGGTCACCGCCTTCGACATCGACTTGTCGACATCTGGGACACCGTTCCAGTGCCGGGTCTGGGCGGCCCTGCGCGACATCCCATACGGGGAGACCGTCTCCTACGGCGAGCTCGCCTCGGCTCTGGGCCGGCCCACCGCGTCCCGCGCGGTCGGCCTCGCCAACGGCAAGAATCCGCACAGCATCATCGTGCCGTGCCACCGGGTGGTCGGAGCCGACGGCAGCATGACCGGCTACGGCGGCGGCGTGGAGCGCAAGCGCTGGCTGCTGAGCTTCGAGAACGGCGCGCACCAGCCGGTCCTGAGCTGACCACGACGGAACGGGGCGTCAACCCGACGACCCGCATGTCACCCCTGCGTCCCGGCGGCGCACCGCCGGTGGCCCGCGCGCAAGGCGCGTCCCACCGGCGGTGCAGTCACCCGCACGGGTGAGGTGCAGGTCAGATCACCGCGGGCTCGCGTTCCTCCTCAGTGGACGGCGGCGACTGCACGGCGAGGTTCTTGCGCAGCTGCTCGCCTTCCACGTCGACATTCGGCAGTACTCGGTCCAGGCGCCGAGGCAGCCACCACGCGGCTCGCCCGAGCAGCGCCAGCACCGCCGGCACGATCGTCATACGGACGATGAACGCGTCGAACGCCACCGCGATGGCCAGGCCGAATCCCATCATCTTGATCATCGCTTCGGACGATCCGATGAATCCGGCGAAGACGCTGATCATGATGACCGCGGCCGCCGACACCACCCGTGCACCGTGGGTGAATCCCGTGACGACCGCCTGGCGTGGCGTCTCGCCGTGGACGTAGGCCTCACGCATCCGGGTGACCAGGAAGACCTCGTAGTCCATGGCGAGGCCGAACACCACGCCGATCAGGAAGATCGGCATCATGCTCATGATCGGCCCGGTCTGCTCGACCCCGATCAGGCCGGACAGCCAGCCCCACTGGAAGACCGCCACCACCGCGCCGAGCGCGGCCAGCACCGACAGCAGGAAGCCGAGCGCCGCCTTGAGCGGCACGAGCACCGAGCGGAACACGATCATCAGCAGCAGGAAGGCCAGCCCGACGACCAGCGCCAGATAGGGCAGCAGCGCGTCGTTCAGCCGCTGCGAGACATCGATGTTCATCGCGGTGGTGCCGGTCACCAGCACCTCGGCGCCGGTGGTCCTGGTGAACTCACCCGAATGGCCCCGGATGACGTGCACCAGGTCCTCGGTCTGCGCGCTGCTCGGCTTGGACACCGGCACAACGCTCAGCGTCGCGGCGTCACCCTTGGGGTTGAACGCCGGCTCCGTCACCGTCTTGACGTCGGCGAATCCGGAGATCGTCTTCTTGACCTCCTGCGCCGCCGCCTTGGGGCTGTCGCTGTGCGCGCCGTCGACCACGATCATGAGCGGCCCGTTGAAGCCCGCCCCGAAGCCGTCGGACAGCATGTCGTAGGCCTTGCGCTGGGTGGTGCTGACCGGCTGCGAGCCGTCGTCCGGGAGACCGAGCTGCATGCTGCTCATCGGAACGGCCGCCAGGCCGAGCGCGACCACTCCGGCCAGCAGGAACGGAACTCGCCGCCGCACCACCAGCCGCGCCCACCGCGTCCCCATGTTGGGCTTGCCGTCGGCGGCGGCGCGGCCCTTGCGGACCTTGCGGGTGAGCACCTTGGGGCCGGCGAAGCCGAGCAGCGCCGGTATCAGGGTCAGGGCGATCAGCACTGCGAGCGCCACCGTGCCCGCCGCCGCCAGGCCCATCTTGCTGAGCATCGGGATGTTGACGACCGACAGGCCGGCCAGTGCGATGAGCACGGTGAGTCCCGCGAAGACGACTGCCGACCCGGCCGTACCGACCGCTCGGCCCGCCGCGTCCTCGCCGTCGCGGCCCTCCATGAGTTCGTGCCGGTGCCGCGAGACGATGAAGAGCGCGTAGTCGATGCCGACCGCCAGTCCGATCATCGACGCGAGCGTGGACGACGTACTGGACAGACCGAGCGTGGTGGCCAGCGCGGTGATCGACGCGATGCCGACACCGACGCCCATGATCGCGGTCAGCAGCGGCAACCCTGCGGCCACCAGCGAACTGAACGTGATCAAAAGGACGACCGCCGCAATACCGACGCCTATGACCTCACTGTTGCCGGTCGACGGCGACGCCTCCAGCGCGGTGCCGCCCGCCTCCACGGTCAGCCCCGCGTCCCTGCCGTGCTGGGCAGCCGCCTCGATCGCCGCGTGCGTGGCATCGGTGATCTCGGCGGACTTCGCCTCGTAGGTGACCGTCGTATAAGCGGTGGTGCCATCCTTGCTGACCGCGTTCGCGGTGTAGGGGTCAGCGGCGGTCGCCTTCTGCGGGGTGTGTCCCAGCTCGGTGACGACCTTCTCCACAGCCGCCTTGTTCGGCCCTGCGGTGATCTTCTGGCCGCCGGGCGCCTTGAACACCATGCGCGCGCTCGCACCGTCGGCATTGGTGCCGGGGAAGCGCTCGTGCAGCAGGTCGAAGGCCTTCTGCGCCTCGGTGCCGGGCACCGTGAAGTTGTCAGCCGGGGCGGAGGGCGCGGTCGCGGCCCCGACACCGGCGAGGGCGAGCAGCGCCACCCAGACGAGGACGACGTATCGCCGTCGCCGGAAGGCGAACCGGCCCAGTTTGTAGAGGAATGTGGCCATGGAGGCAGAGGCTCCCGTCGGGAAGGGTTCGGAAATGGGCGTGTGGAACCAGCCCGACGACGAGAGCGGCGTGTCAGGTGGGGCGGGTCGGAGGGGTGATCGGAGGGCGGGCGATGCCGTGTTCTGGCATGCCTAACCGGCGCGAGGGGGTGCTTACACGCTGATCGGCTTTCTTGACGTGTCCTACGACAGACCGAGGGCGGGGACCACCACGGCGTCGATGTATCTGTGGCTGTACTCGGGATCGGCGTCGATGCCCTCGATGATGGGACGCGCCAGTGCGCCACCGAACAGCATGTGCGGGATGAAGTCCCGCGCCGGGTTGTCGGCCGCCAGCTCGCCGCGGTCCACGGCGCGCTGCACCAGGACGCGGAAGCTGTCCAGTTCCGGTTCGATCAGCAGTTCGCGCAGGGCGCGGAAGAGATCCTCGTTCCGGAAGGCCGCGTGCGCCAGGCCGCGCATGAGCTCCTGGTCGCGCTTGGTCTCGTCCTCGTCGTGGCACCGCACGAGCTCGTGCAGGTCGCCGGCGATCGACCCGGTGTCGATGTCCGAGGGCGACACCGGCTTGGAGTGCCGCAGTGCGGTGGCGACCAGCTCCGGCTTGCCCTTCCACTGGCGGTAGAGGGTGGCCTTGCTCGACCGCGTACGGGCGGCGACCGCGTCCATGGTCAATGCCTCGTAGCCGACCTCACGAAGCAGGGCGACGACCGCCTCGTAGAGTTCCCGTTCGCGCTCGGGGGTCAGGCGGGTACGACGTGCCGCGGATGCCTGGGCCGTCATGTCCTGTCCTCCGAATCCACTGGTGGCGGGCCATAGCGTACGGCCTCGTCCTGTGATGCGGTGACGCCGCCGGGTGCGCCGTCCGACTCCATCATCGAAACGATGTCGTACACCTAGAGCGTAGACGACCCGCGATCGAAACGCCACCGTTTCGATCGTGGGTCGTATCACGCACCCTCAGGGGAACTCCGCCTCACACCCCGTATCCGCCGCTCTGCACATCGCGCAGCCGCGAGGTGGCGCCCGCCTCCCGCGACAGCGCCCTCCGGCCGCCGCCTCAGGCCGGCAGCGCGAGGGTGTGGCCGGTCCTCTCGACCTTGGCCCGCAGATAGCGGACATTGGCATCGGAGACGTGCACACCCGTCGGCACCTGCTCGACCACCCGGATACCGAGCCCCGCCAACTGCCGCGCCTTGTCGGGATTGTTACTCAGCAGCCGTATCCCGTTCACACCCAGAGCCGTCAGCATCTGCGCCGCCGCGGTGTAGTCGCGCTCGTCCTCACCCCGCCCGAGCGCGCGGTTTGCCTCGTACGTGTCCAGGCCGTCGTCCTGCAGCGCGTAGGCGTCGAGTTTCGCGTACAGGCCGATGCCGCGGCCCTCCTGGCGCAGATAGAGAAGGTAGCCCCCGTGTTCGCCGATGCGCTCCAGGGCTTCGCGCAACTGCGGGCCGCAGTCGCAGCGCTGCGAGCCGAAGACGTCACCGGTCAGACACTCGGAATGGGGCCGGACCAGCGGCACCGCCACGTTCTCGTAGTCGCCGATCCCCAGCGCCAGATGCTCCTTGCCGTCGGCAAGGCCGGTGAACGTGAAGACATCCACGGTGGTCTCCCACCCGTCGGGGAAGCGCAACGGGACACGCACTTTCGTACGGATGCCAGCGGCGGGAGGCACTACGGACACCGCTGCGGGCACCTGACTTGCGTCTGCCGACATATGGACTCCCTCGTAAGATCTTGAAAACTCAAGCTCTTACCCGCACCGGAATATTTCCCGATCATCCTGTGGCGCACGTCACACCATCGGGCGACCATCGGGCCAACACCCGCCGTACAGACCGCGATCCTAGGACCATCCGCTCGTAAGACCCCCTGCCGACGAACGGTCCGCACAGCTCAGGCATCCTGACCCAGTGAGGGAAACCGTCGGCTGCGGCAGGGACCGGGCGAGGGTGTGCACGCGGTACTGACCGGGTTCCTGCCCATCTGGACCATCACCGCCCTCGGCTGGCTCGGCGGCCGCCACCACCTCCTCGGCGAGGGCGCACAGCACGTACTGGGCAGGTTCGCCTTCACGTTCGCCATGCCATCGCTGCTGTTCCTGACCATGTCCACGTCGCATGTCGCCGATCTGGCCACCGCAGGCGTCGGCGTCTTCGCGGCGAGTCTCGTCGCCGTCTTCTTGGTGGGACTCGCGCTGAGCCGCTGGGTGTTCCACCGCAGGCAGGCCGACCAGGCCATCGGCGCGATGTCCGCGGGCTACGTCAACTCCGCGAATCTCGGCATCCCGGTCGCCGTGCACGTCTTGCACGACACGGCGTTCGTCATCGCCGCCGCGCTCTTCCAGATGCTGTTCGTCACCCCGTTGATCCTGGTGCTGATCGATCTCGACACCCACCGCGGTGCAGGCGACCTGTGGGCGCGCATGCTGCGGCTGCCGTTCCGCAATCCCGTCATCGCCGCGTCGGCGGCCGGCCTGGTGGTCGCCGCCCTCGGCAAGGGTGACCGGCTGCCCGGCGAGTTGACGTCGACCCTGCACCTGCTCGGCGGCGCCGCCGTACCGACGGCGCTCTTCGCCCTCGGCATGTCGCTCAACGCCCGCACCCGCCCGTCACCGGCCGGCCGCACCGAGCGCCGCGTCCTGGTCACCCTGAAAGTCGCGGTACAGCCACTGGTGGCCTACGTTCTCGCGCGCTACGGCGTCGGCCTCCACGGCCATGCGCTCTTCGCCGTGGTCATGTGTGCCGGACTGCCCACCGCGCAGAACGCGTTCATCTACGCCTCCGAGTACGGCCTGGACACCGACCTCCCCCGTGACACCGTGCTGCTGTCCACGCTGCTGTCCATGGCGTCGCTGTCGCTGATCGCTTATCTCCTGGCCTGATCGTCGGACGAGCCGCCCAGGACCTGGTAAGTCAGATAGGCGAACTGGCCGTCCTGCTCGACCCCGGTCAGTCGAATCCGCCCACCGGTCAGCCGGCGGGGCAGCACCGGCGCTCCCCCGCCGAGCGTCACCGGTGCGACACCCAGCACGATGTCGTCCAGCAGCCCGTGATCGGCGAACGTCCCGACCAGTTCCCCGCCTCCCACCAGCCACACGTTGCGCCAGCCGGCCGCGGTCACCATCTCCTCGTGCACCGGGCGGACGTCACCGTGCACGAACCGGATGTCGGCGCCTGGTACGACCGGCAGTTCGTGATGCGTGAACACCCAGCAGGGCCGCTGCCCGTACCAGCGCAGCCACTCCTTTGGCCTTTCCACCACCCGCTCATGGGAGAGCACCCACTTGTAGGTCGTCGCGCCCATAACGAAGGCGCCGACACCGTCCATGAACCCCTCGAACCGGTCCCCGGGCTCCGCCTGCACCTCGAAGAGCCAGTCGAGGGAGTCGGAGTCGTCCGCGATGTAGCCGTCCATGGTCGTCGCCGTGTAGTACTGCGTCCTGGTCATGGCACCAGGCTGTCACCGATTCGCCGCGGTGCCGCCCCGGCGGCCGCCCTACGCGTCCGTGACGCCTCGCCTGAGGAGTTCCTCCTCGACCGCCCGCAGCTTTCCGCGCCAGTCACGGGCGGCCTTGGGGCTGCGGCCCATGCCCCGCCCCGCGGCGCGACGCGCCCTCTCGGCGGCAATGCACCGACGCTCGTGAAGCTGCTCGACGGTGAGCCCAGGGAGGTCGGCCAGCCAGTTGTCGTAGAGCTTCCACCTACTCACGGCTCCACAATGCCGTGCGCGGCGATGGGCCGCCCGGCATTTTCGTTCGGGCGGCACCAGGGGCTTCAGGCCGCGCCGGCCGCAGCATGATTCCCGGAACGACGAAATCCCGACCGATCGTCTGATCAGTCGGGATCTCATCGTGTTGTGGACCTGAGGGGATTCGAACCCCTGACCCCCTCGATGCGAACGAGGTGCGCTACCGGACTGCGCCACAGGCCCTTGCAACGAAGGAAACTCTAGCATCCCGGCACGGGTGGTCGTGAACGCGATATCGGCTGGCGGGAAGGCTACTCGTTGGCCGCACGGGGCCGGTCGGGGTCGGCGTACTGGTCGAAGAGCGGCGTGCGGGTGGTACGCGGGCGCGGGCGGCCGGTGGGGGCCGCCGAAGGCGCTGCGGGCTCAGCCGACGGCGTCGTGCCCGAGCGTGCGGAGCTCCAGGTGTCGGGCGCGCCCAGGTCGACACCGCCCGCCGTGCGCGGAGCGACCGGGGCCGTGACGTAGGTGGGCAGCGGCACGGGCACGGGGTCCCAGCCGTCGTCGCCCGACTGCTGGGCGCGCTGCTGGTCCACCCATTCGGCGTGGTCCGTCTGCTCGACCAGCGCCCGGCGGTCGGCCGTACGCGGCGAAGGCGCCGGGATCGCCGGAGCCGGAGGCGCGGCTTCCTCGGCCGCGGCCGGAAGCTCGGCGCGCGCACGCTCAGGGCGGGCGGCACGGTCGGGTCGGGCACGCAGCCGCCGTGCCGCCTCGACGGCGTGTCGCTGGTCAAGGCGCACCTCGTAGCGGCGGCGCTCCTGGCGGCGCATCTGACCGATGTAGACGGTCAGCAGCGCGGCCGGGATCGCGGGCGCCCAGAGCAGCGCGACCCCGCCCACGGCAGCAGCGACGGCGCCGACGGTGAACGCCACGAAGAGCAGCGTGGTCGTACGGCGCCTCCGGGCCAGCACCTTGGCGCGGGGGTCAGGCCTGGCCGCACCGGGTGCTGCCGCACGGTCCCGACCGGGTGCGGGGCGCACCTCGGTCGCGGGCACGGCAAGGCCGCGGACGTCCACGACGTCCGCGGGGTCGAGGTCGTCCTCGACGTCGTCGCTACCGGGCTCGACGTTCTCACCTCGCGCTTTGGCGACGCGCCGCTCCATCGCCGCCCGCCCGGACAGGAGCCGGATGGCGGTACTGAAGCGTTCCGTCGGACGCGCTTCGTTGAGCTCGTCCTGCCTACGGAGCCACATCGGCACCAGGTAGGCAGCCCAGGCCCCGACGATGACTGCGTAGATGAGGCCACTACTGCTCACGCGCTACACCGTAGGGGGAATCGAGACACGCCATACGGAATTTCGCCCGGTGTGTCGCACGATCTGGCTGATAAGCCGAGATTTTTTTGCGATAGGCTTCATTTTCGAACAATTGTCTTATTTCTGGGATGCGCTCGGCTTCGCCTGGTGCCAGCGGTTGAGCAGCCCCTCCGGCACTTCCTCCGCCGTCAGCGCGTAGACGAGGTGGTCGCGCCAGCCGCCGTCGATATGGAGATAGCGCGGGCGGAGTCCTTCCTCGCGGAAGCCCAGCTTTTCCGCCACCCGGCGGCTGGGCCCGTTCTCGGGGCGAATGCAGACCTCCACGCGGTGCAGTCCGACCCGGCGGAAGCAGTGGTCGACGGCGAGGGCGACGGACGTCGGCATCACCCCGCGGCCCGCCACGGCCTCGTCCACCCAGTAACCGACGTGCGCGGAGCACATCGACCCCCAGGTGATGCCCGCGACGGTGAGCTGGCCCGCCAGGCGGCCCTGGTAGTCGATGACGAACGGCAGCATGCGGCCGGCGCTCGCCTCGCTGCGCAGATGGCGCACCATTTGTCGATATGTCGGCCGCTGCGCGATGTGACCGGGCGGGGCCGGCGGCACGGTGGCCTCCCATGGACGCAGCCAGTCGCGGTTGCGCCGGTTGACCTCACGCCACGCACGCTGGTCGCGCATTCTGATCGGGCGGAGGGTGATGTCACCGTCCACCAGTTCCGTCGGCCAGGACCCGTTCAGCTCGGTCTCCCAGGGACTGAGGATTCAGAAGATGCGGAAGTCGGATGATCGCCGCCCCGGATCTGGTCGACTGCGTGCGCCAGGAGAGGGGTGAGCACGGTCAACCCGTCCTTGACGCCACCGGTGGACCCGGGAAGGTTCACCACCAGGGTGCGGCCCGCGACCCCCGCGACGCCACGGGACAGCACCGCGGTCGGCACCTTCTCGCGACCGGCAGCCCGGATCGCCTCGGCGATGCCGGGGATCTCGTAGTCGAGCACCTGGCGGGTCACCTCGGGAGTGCGGTCCGTCGGCGAGATCCCGGTACCCCCCGTGGTGACCACCACGTCGTAGCCGGCGTCGGCCGCCGCGCGCAGCGCCCGCCCGACCGGTTCGCCGTCACGGACGACCTGCGGCCCGTCGACCGTGAAACCGAGGGACCGGAGTGCGGCGACGATCAGCGGGCCGCCACGGTCCTCGTACTCGCCCGCGGCCGCACGGTTCGACGCGGTCACGGCGAGCGCCCGCACCGCGGCTGGACCATCCGTCATGGCCGGTGCCAGTCGCCGGACTTGCCGCCGGTCTTGTCCTCGACCCGTACATCGGTGATGACCGCCGCCTTGTCCACGGCCTTCACCATGTCGACAACGGTCAGCGCCGCGACGCTGACGGCCGTCAGCGCCTCCATCTCCACGCCGGTGCGGTCGGTCGTCCTCACCGTGGCGGTGATCTCCACCGCATCGTCCGCGACCGCCAGGTCGACGGTGACGCCCGAGAGGGCCAGCGGGTGGCACAGCGGAATCAGCTCAGGGGTGCGCTTGGCGCCCATGATGCCCGCGATTCGCGCCGTGGCGATGGCGTCGCCCTTGGGCATGCCGACGCCCCGCAGCAACTCCACGACGTCGGGGCTGACCAGGACGCGTCCGCTCGCACGGGCAGTACGGGCGGTCACCTCCTTGGCGGAGACGTCGACCATACGGGCCGCCCCTGCCTCGTCGAGGTGGGTGAGGTGATGCTGCGCGCTGCTCATCGTTCTCCCGGTACGGTCTCTAGGGCAGACACCGTACCGGCAGCCGCGCCTCTGCGCCCCGGGGCCCCGCGCGCACCCGCGCAGGGGGCTAGTCCAGCACCACCACGTCGACTTCGCTGCCGGCCTCGAGCGAGGTCACCGCCTCGGGGACGACGATCAGGGCGTTGGCCTGCGCGAGTGCCGCGACCAGGTGCGATCCCGCGCCGCCGACCGGGGTGACGGTGCCCGAGGTCCGGTCGTAGCGGCCGCGCAGGAACTGGCGGCGCCCCTCAGGCGACCTCTCGATCGCGGTCACGCACGCGACGCGTACGACATCCCGGTGCACGGATCCGGCACCCATCAGCGTACGGATGGCAGGGCGCACGAAAAGCTCGAACGAGACATAGGCACTGACCGGGTTCCCTGGCAGGGCCAGCAGCGGGATGCGGTCAGGGCCGATCCTGCCGAAGCCCTGGGGCTTGCCCGGCTGCATGGCCAGCTTGCGGAATTCGACGTGCCCTGTCGCACCACTCGAACCCTCCTCGCCGTCGTCCATCGAGCCGCCGAGCGAAGACAACGCCTCCTTCACCACGTCGTAGGCCCCGACGCTGACACCGCCGGTGGTGACGATGATGTCGGCACGGACCATCTGGTCCTCGATGGCGGCGCGCAGCGTCTCGACCTCGTCGACGACCGCGCCGACCCGGTAGGCGATGGCTCCGGCGTCGCGAGCGGCCGCGGTGAGCACGAAACTGTTGGAGTCGTGGATGCGGCCGGGGCCGAGTTCCTCGCCCGGCTGCACAAGCTCGCTGCCGGTGGACAGCACGACGACCCGGGGACGGGGCCTGACGGTGACGCTGGCGCGGCCGATGGCGGCCAGCAGGCCGATCTGCGGTGCGCCGAGCACGGTGCCCGCCGCGAGGGCCAGCTCGCCCGCCGCGACGTCGCTGCCGCGGGCCCGTACGAACTGCCCTTCCTTGGCCCCCTGGTGCACCCGCACCTCGCCGCCGGCGCCGGCCGGGGCCAGGCTGTGCGCGGCCATGGTGGTGGCCGGTCCGCCGCCGGTGCCGCCGTCGGTCCACTCCACGGGTACGACGGCCTCCGCGCCGGGCGGCAGCGGGGCGCCTGTCATGATCCTGGCGGCTTGTCCGGGGCCGACCTCGGGCAGCGCGTCACTGCCCGCCGCCACGTCGCCGATCACTTCCAGGACGGCGGGGTGTTCGAGGGTCGCGGCCTCGGTGTCGGCGACGCGTACCGCGTAGCCGTCCATGGAACTGTTCTCGAACGGCGGCAGGGCCACCGGCACGGTGACGTCCTCGACCAGCACGCACCCCTGGGCGTCGAGCAGCTGCAGCTCGATCGCCTCCAGCGGGCTCAGCCGGCCCAGGATGCTGTCCAGGTGCTCGGTGACGGACCACAGCCGGTCGTCGCCATGGCTCACGCCTGCATCTCCTCGGTGACATACGAACGCAGCCAGGCCCTGAAGTCGGGCCCGAGGTCGTCCCGTTCACATGCCAGTCGGACAATCGCACGGAGGTAGTCGCCGCGATCGCCGGTGTCGTAGCGGCGCCCGGTGAAGACGACACCGTGCACCGGTCCGCCGGTGTCGTCGAGGTGCGAGAGATCCCGCAGCGCGTCGGTCAGCTGGATCTCGTCATTGCGGCCCGGAACGACCTTCCTGATGGCGTCGAAGACGGCAGGATCCAGGACATACCGGCCGATGATCGCATAGTTGGACGGCGCCTGGTCGAGGTCGGGCTTCTCGACCAGATCGGTGACCCGTACGACGTCGCTGTCCGTGGTCGGCACTATGGCGGCGGCGCCATAGAGGTGGATCTGCTCGGGTGCGACCTCCATGAGCGCGATCACGCTGCCGCCGTACTGCGCCTGCACGTCGATCATGCGGGCGAGCAGCCGGTCGCGCGGGTCGATCAGATCGTCGCCGAGCAGCACGGCGAACGGCTGGTCCCCGACGTGCGGTTCCGCGCAGAGCACCGCGTGGCCCAGCCCCTTGGGGTCACCCTGGCGTACGTAGTGCATGGTGGCGAGGTCACTCGACTCACGCACCCTCGCGAGCCGCGACTGGTCACCCTTGCGGGTGAGCGTCTCCTCCAACTCGTAGTTGCGGTCGAAGTGGTCCTCCAGGGGACGCTTGTTACGACCGGTGATCATGAGCACATCGGACAAGTGAGCCGACACGGCTTCCTCGACAACGTACTGAATCGCCGGTTTGTCCACCACAGGGAGCATTTCCTTGGGCGTCGCCTTGGTCGCCGGCAGGAAGCGGGTGCCGAGACCGGCTGCAGGGATGACAGCCTTGCTGATCCGGGTACGTGTGTGCGTCATGCGCTACACCATAGCGTTCGCGTATGTGCGGAAGATGGCATACCGACTCATCACAGCTGGTATACAGCGGTCGTGGATGGTATGAGCGGGATTCGGGCGCGAAAAGCAAAGCTGCGGACACAGATCCTGCGCACCAGGGGCGAGTTGACCCCCGAGGAGCGCGAGTCCGCGGCACTGGCATTGACGAAGAGGGTACGCGGCCTGCCGGAGTGCAGTGGCGAGGGAAGCGTCGCCGCCTACGCTTCGATGGGCACGGAGCCTGGCACAGGTCCACTGATCGAGGCGATGCGGAGCGCGGGGACCCGCGTCCTGCTGCCCGTCCTGCTGCCCGACAACGACCTCGACTGGGCTGAATACCTCGGCCCAGACACACTGGTCCGCACCGAGCGCGGCCTCTTCGAGCCGACAGGCCCCCGGCTGGGGCCTGATGCCGTGACCGGCGTCCGGCTGATCCTGCTGCCGGGTCTCGCGGTGGACGCACAGGGCGTACGGCTGGGCCGCGGCGGCGGTTCGTACGACCGCGTCCTCGACCGCGTCCGGCAGGCCGGTACGCGCCCGGCGCTCGTCGTCGTCCTCTACGCGCACGAGGTGGTCGCGTCGGTTCCGAACGAACCGCACGACCACCTCGTGGACGCCGCGCTCACCCCCGAGGGGTTGCACCGCGTCAGCGCTTGACGTTTTCCGACGCCATGTCCGTCGTCAGGGGGCCGGGCGGGTCGTCACCCGCTCTGGCTGTCGGATCACGGGGTGAGCGTCAGCTTCGCCTTGGCTGCTCTGTTCACCTGGTCATCGGTGAAGTACCAGGGCAGCAGCTCGTTGTGGGCCCATTTGTCCGTCTGGTCGGTGTAGTGGGCGTTGTACGCGTGACCTGACGCGCCGGTGAGGTTGATCCAGCGGGACTTGTCGAAGTCCTGGAGGTTGACGATCATCCGCATCGAGGGCACCCAGACCACGTCGTATCCGCCCGCCGCGTTCCAGCCCGTCGCGTCCACGGCCGCCTCGCCGCCGCTGAGCTGCCACGGGCCGCGGTTGAGCAGCCACTTGAGGACGCCGGGGCCGTCCGTGCCGAGGGTCTGGTTCTTCAGGTCGAGCTTGTGCAGCCGGCCCCAGCTCCAGGTGTTTATGTCCTTGCCCAGGTCCGCGGTGAGTTCGTAGCGGGCGTCCTTCATGGCCTGCTCGAGCAGCTGGTCGCGGGTGCTGTGGTGGGCGGCGTTGGTGTCGGTGCCGAAGAAGGCAGTGGTGGACATCGTCCACCAGGCGTTGTCCTGGTTGGGGAGGATGTTGCGCACCACCTCGAACCAGCGGTCGCCACCGTCCGGCTGCGCCTCGGCGGGGTCGCGCTCACCGCACTCCTGCACGGTGACGATGCCCTTGCCGTCGAGATTGTCGACAGGGCCGGTCTGGCCGACGGGGGGCACCCGCAGGCACTGGCCCTCGGGACGCAGCTCCTTGGGCAGCTTGTTGCCGAAGGCGAGCTTGAGAACGTTGCGCCACACCGCGTTGAAATACGCCGCGGCGGCGGAGTCGGCGTCCTGGTTGTAGTCCCAGCCCTCCAGCAGCTTCTGTGCGTTGCGCACATAGCTGTTCTTGTCGTCGGAGATGTCGACTTTCAGGAGGTAGGGGACCAGCAGCTTGGCGATCTCGCTGCTGTCGTCGCCCTGCATCGACTGCATGTCGTCCATCGAGACCTTGCCGCCGTCCTTGATCTTGGACGCGATGAGGTCGTTGATGCGCTGGCTGCGGGTGCCGTATCCCCAGTCCTGAGTGAGCAGGAACGGGTACTTGCCCTGGTCGATGACCGCCTGGTTCGCCGTGACGATGTATCCGCGCTTGGGGTTGTACTCGTACGGCATGGACGCGAACGGGATGTACCTGCCGGTCCACGTGTACTGCGAGTCCCAGCCGGGCACGGGGTACGTGCCGTCGTCGCCGTCGGGGCGGATCGGCACCTGCCCGGGCGCCTGGTAGCCGATGTTGTTCTTGGTGTCGGCGTAGATCAGGTTCTGCGACGGCACCGCGAAGTCGGCGGCCGCGGACCGGAACTTGCCGAAGTCGGTCGCCCTGTCGAGTTCGAAGACGGCATCCATCGTCTTCGAAGGGGTGAGCGCCGTCCACTTGAGGGCGACCGCGTATCCGGCGTTGACACCGCCTGGCGCGTCCGTCACGGGTGCGGTCTGTCCCACGGTACGGATCTCGTCGCTGCGGTCAGAGATCAGCGGACCGTTGTTGGTCTCCCGCACGGTGATCACGCGGTCCTTGCCGCCGGCGACCTTGATGATCTCCTTGCGGGTCGTGAACGCCTTCTGCTTGCCGTCGTAGAGGTAGGTGTTCGCGGTCACCTTCTCCAGGTACAGATCGGTGACGTCCGCGCCGAGGTTGGTCATGCCCCAGGCGATGTCCTGGTTGTGGCCTATCACGACGCCGGGCATGCCGGAGAAGGTGTAGCCGGCCACGTCGTACGGGCAGGCACTGCTCACCGTCCGGCAGTGCAGACCCATCTGATACCAGAGCGACGGCAATTGCGGCGCCAGGTGCGGATCGTTCGCGAGCAGAGGCTTGCCGGTGGTGGTGTACGCACCGGACACCACCCACGAGTTGGATCCAATACCGCTGCCACTGGGGCCGAGCATCGCCGGCATCTGGTCGATGATCTGCGAGATTCCGGCGAGCTGGCTGTCGACGGTATTGCCGAGCCCCTGCGGGCCTGACGAGTCCGCGGGTGTGTAGTCACCGGTGGTCGGGTCCACGGAGCCCGCGTCGACGATCGGCTGATTCCGGTCGTAGGGGTAGGCGGGGTAGAGCTGCTTGATCTGCGCCTGGCTGAGCCGGCTCGTCATCAGCGCGCGGTCGATCTCGTCCTGCATGTTGCCGCGCAGATCCCACGCCATGGCCTTCAGCCAGGCCACCGAGTCGACGGGGGTCCACGGCTCCGGCTTGTAGCTGTTGCTCAGTTTCAGAGCGGCGTACTCGACGGAGAGGCCGGCGCCGCTGTGGTCGCCGAGGTACGCGTTGACGCCGTCGCTGTACGCCTTCAGGTACTGCTTGGTGGTGGCGTCGAGCTTGGTGTTGTACTCCTCCTGGGCGATCCCGTGCCAGTTCAGGGTCCGCAGGAAAGCGTCCGTCTCGACCTGGCCCTTGCCGAACATCTCCGACAGGCGCCCGGACGTGAGGTGGCGGCGTACGTCCATCTCGTAGAAGCGGTCCTGCGCCTGGACGTACCCCTGGGCCCGGAAGAGGTCCTGTGGGGTGTCTGCGTAGATCTGCGGGACACCGTAGGCGTCGCGCTCGACGTCGACCCGCCCGGTCAGGCCGTCGAGCTTGAGTGAACCTGTCGTCTGCGGGAACGAGGCGCGCACCGTGCTGACGCTCCAGTACGACCCGAAGCCGGCACCCGCCACGAGCAGCAGCACGATCGTGATCACGATGAAGCGTACGCGGCGGGACTTCTTCCGTGCGGGCATCGCTGTCCTTCGAGGGGCAGGGCGGACCAGATGATCAAGGTGCTCTTTGTGCAAGGGCAACCATAGGCGCATGCCTTGTGCGCGCCGGACGCGGAGTCGGCCCAGCGGAAGGTGGACCATGCAACGTCAAGAGAGGGTAAAATATTAGACTAGGCAACAAAGTTGAAAGGACCGGGCCCCTGACAGTCCACCACCTGAATGAGATCCTGCTGGTCGGCGCGGCAGTACTGCTCGTGGCCGTCGTCGCCGTCCGCCTGGCATCGAAGAGCGGATTGCCGACACTGCTCATCTACCTCGGCATCGGCGTCGCCATCGGACAGGACGGCCCGTTCGGCTTCACCTTCGATGACGTCGAACTGACCCAAGTGTTGGGCTATGCCGCACTTGTGGTGATTCTGGCCGAGGGTGGACTCGGTACGAAATGGCATGAAATCAAACCCGTCATGCCCATCGCTGCAGCTTTGTCGACATTCGGCGTCCTGGTGAGCGTGTTCGTGACCGCGGGTGCGGCACATTTCGCGGTGGGACTCGACTGGAGGCAGTCGCTGATCATCGGCGCGGTGGTGTCCTCCACCGACGCCGCCGCAGTCTTCTCGGTGCTGCGCAATGTGCCGCTGCCCAAGCGGGTGACCGGTGTTCTCGAGGCCGAGTCCGGATTCAACGACGCGCCCGTCGTGATCATGGTGGTCGCCTTCTCCGCGACCGGGCCGATCGATTCCTGGTACTACCTGCTCGGCAAAATCCTCCTCGAGTTGACCATCGGCGCAGCGATCGGCCTCGCGGTGGGGTGGATCGGCGCCTACGGCCTCAAGCACGTCGCCCTGCCGGCCTCCGGCCTCTACCCGATCGCCGTGATGGCCATCGCTGTCGCCGCCTACGCGGCCGGTGCCATGGCGCACGGCTCGGGCTTCCTGGCCGTCTACATCGCCTCGCTCGTACTCGGCAACGCGAAGCTGCCGCACCGCCCGGCAACCCGCGGTTTCGCCGAAGGGCTGGGCTGGATCGCCCAGATCGGCCTGTTCGTCCTGCTCGGCCTGCTGGTGACACCCCACGAGCTGGGTGACGACGTCGTGCCCGCACTGATCATCGGCTTGTTCCTGACCGTGCTCGCGAGGCCTGCGGAAGTCGTGCTCTGCCTGCTGCCGTTCCGTATCCCCTGGCGCGAGCAGGCGCTGATGTCGTGGGCGGGCCTGCGCGGCGCGGTGCCGATCGTGCTGGCCACCATCCCGATGGTGGCCGGGGTGGGCGACAGTCGCAGGATCTTCAATATCGTCTTCGTACTGGTGATCTTCTACACGCTCGTGCAGGGTCCGACGCTGCCCTGGCTGGCACGGCGGCTGCACCTCGATGCGAGCAGCGGCCCGGCAGACCTGGGTATCGAGTCGGCGCCGCTGGAGCGTCTGCGCGGTCACCTGCTCTCCGTCGCCATTCCCGAGGGGTCGCGTATGCATGGTGTCGAGGTGAACGAGCTGCGGCTCCCCACCGGCGCCGCCGTCACCCTCGTCGTCCGCGACGGTGCCAGCTTCGTCCCCCAGCCGTCGACGACGCTGCGGCGGGGCGACGAACTGCTCGTCGTCGCCACCGACCCGGTACGGGACGCCGCAGAGGAGCGCTTGCTGGCGGTCGGACGTGGTGGAAAGCTCGCAGGCTGGCTCGGGCAACGCGGCGGGCAGCGCCAGACGTGACGGGCGACCTGACCACGACACGGCCGCTGCACGGGCACGTACCATGGGGTCGGTATTTGTCGAGTACAACCTCTGTCTGATGCAGGGCCGGCGCGGACCACCGCGCTGAGCGGACGGCTCTCGGCGCGACAGGGCGGCTTCCGGCCGCGGCCGCGCTACCAGGCAGCAGAAAGACCAGGCTGTGGCATCCACGGTGCCCACCTCTTCCTCCCCATCGCCGTCCTCCAAGCAGGACACCGCCCGGACGCCCGGCTACCGGCAACTGCTGCGCACCCCGGGGGCGTGGGCGTTCGTCCTTCCGGGCTTCGCCGCGCGGCAGCCCTTCGCCATGCTCACGATCAGCATGGTGCTGCTCATCCGGCACACCACCGGCTCCTACGGGACGGCGGGTGCCGTCGCGGCGGTGACGGGTGTGGCCATGGCGGTGTGTGCGCCGCGCGGCGGCCGGCTCGCCGACCGGTTCGGGCAGCGCTCTGTCCTGGTGCCCGGCATCGCGCTGCACGCCGCGTCCGTGGTCGCTCTGGTGACGGTGGCACTGTTGCACGCGCCCGCCTGGGCGCTGTTCACAGCCGCGGTGCCGACGGGAGCGACCGTGCCGCAGATCGGGCCGATGGTGCGCTCCCGCTGGGCCGTCGCCCTGGACCGCCCGGCGGGCCGGCCTTCGCCGCTCGTACAGACCGCGGCGGCGTTCGAGTCGGTGACCGACGAGTTCACCTTCGTCATCGGACCGGTTCTGGCCACGGCCCTGTGCACGGGAGTGCATCCGGCTGCCGGGCTCATCACCGAGGCGACGCTGACACTTGTGGGAGGAAGTCTTTTCGCGGCGCAACGAAAGACAGCCCCCGCGCCGCACCGTATGGCGGCAGCCACGGATCCACGTCGCGGCTCGGCATTGTCCTTGCCGGGAGTACGCGCACTGGTGGTCGCTTTCCTCGGCATAGGCGCCGTTTTCGGCGGCATGCAGGTATCGATCACCGCCTTCACACAGGAAGCCGGTCACGCGGGCCTCAACGGCGTGGTCTACGGAACCTTCGCTGCGGGCAACATGCTGGCGGGCGTGGCCTACGGCGCCGTCACATGGCGGCGCAGTCCCCGCCGACGGCTGCTGGCCGCGTACGCGGCCCTGACGCTCGCCTGCGTCCCGTTGTGGGCCGTGCAGAGTCTGCCGGTACTCGGCGGTCTCGTCCTGCTGGTCGGGCTGTGCATAGCGCCGGCGCTGATCACCGGCTACACCCTGGTCGACGCGCTGGTGCCTGCAGCAACGAGGACGGAAGCGTTCACCTGGCTCACGGGAGCTGTCGCGCTCGGCCAGGCGGCAGCGGTCACCGTCGCGGGCCTGCTGGCCGACCACGCAGGCCCTCCTGCCGGTTTCACGGTGCCCCTGACCGGCACAGCAGTGGCCCTCGCGGTGCTCGCGGGGCTGCGCCGACACCTGGCGGCAGCACCGAGGGGCGTGGTGGCCGCAGGTGTGATCGGTCACCGTCGGGCAGTCGCAGTGGACTGAGACACGGAAATGCTGCACTATGGACCGTCGTTAGCACTCAATGAGTGAGAGTGCCAGGAGGAGCTAGTGCCGACGTACCAGTACCAGTGCACCGAATGCGGCGAGGGCCTTGAGGCGGTGCAGAAGTTCAGTGACGATGCGCTGACCGTGTGCCCCAACTGCAGCGGGCGGCTGCGCAAGGTGTTCTCCGCCGTCGGCGTGGTCTTCAAGGGCTCCGGCTTCTACCGGACCGACAGCCGCGGCTCCTCGTCCAGCAGCGCGCCTGCCGCCAAGAGCGGTGGTACCGGCACGGACAGCAAGCCGAGCGAGAGCTCCTCGTCGAAGCCGGCCCCGTCCGGATCCTCCTCGAGTTCATCCGGCTCCTCGTCCACGTCGAGCAGCTCGTCGGCCGCCTGAAGTTTCGGGCCCCAGGCCTGCACCAATCGCGTGATCTTACGAACCTCCGTCGTTTCGATGACGGAGGTTCGTCGCGTCCGCCGCCCGGCTTAGGGTGATCGTCATGGCGCAGAGCAGCGATATGACACAGGAGCGCGCCGAGATCGGCGTGATCGGCGGATCCGGTTTCTACTCATTTCTCGACGATGTGACGGAAGTCATCGTCGAGACCCCCTATGGACCTCCCAGTGACTCGCTCTTCATCGGAGCAGTGGGCGGTCGGCGGGTGGCGTTCCTGCCGCGGCATGGTCGTGATCACCGTCTGCCACCGCACAAGATCAACTACCGGGCCAATCTGTGGGCTCTGCGCACAGTCGGCGTACGCCAGGTCCTCGGTCCGTGCGCGGTGGGCGGACTGCGCGCCGAGTACGGTCCCGGCACCCTGCTCGTGCCCGACCAGCTCGTGGACCGCACGAAATCGAGGGCTCAGTCGTACTTCGACGGGGAGGCCAGGGCGGACGGCCTGGTCCCGAACGTCGTGCACGTCACTTTCGCCGACCCGTACTGCCCTGTGGGTCGGAAGTCCGCCGTGGAGACCGTCCGGACAAGCGGATGGGACGCGGTCGACGGGGGGACCCTCGTCGTGGTGGAGGGACCCCGTTTCTCCACCCGTGCGGAATCGCTCTGGCACGCCGCCCAGGGCTGGTCGGTAGTCGGTATGACAGGCCACCCGGAGGCGGTCCTCGCACGGGAACTGGGCCTCTGCTACACCTCGCTGACACTGGTCACCGACCTGGATGCAGGCGCGGACACCGGCGAGGGCGTGTCGCATGAGGAAGTACTCGAGGTGTTCGCGGCCAACGTCGGGCGGATGCGGGACGTTCTCTTCGAGGTCGTCGGCGCCCTTCCCGGAAACGACGACCGCGCGTGCCTGTGCGTCGATGCGCTGGGCGGACAGGACCCGGGCATCCCGCTGCCGTAGTCGGCCGTGACCGCCATCGACGCCGGGACGGCAAGGAGGCTTGGAAGCCGCCGTCGCCCCTGCGCGCTGCGGTTTTCCACAGGCTCGAAGTTATCCACAGGGCCCGACGGTCCCGTTGTGGATGTGCGCGATGGTGAGGGATGTCGACCGAGTGTGCGGTCGGCTCCCCTCACACCCGGCGGTGATTCCCATGCGCACGTCCACAACGGCTCCGGCTCCGGCTTCAGCGCGCTTCGACATCTCCCTGTTCTCCCAACCGACGGCTCCTCCGCCAGAACCTCCACAGTCCGCGGGTCGTTCCGCTCCCGAGCCGTATGCCCCGCCGGGGTGCGCGGTGCCGGTCTTCCCTCCGATCAGGGCCGGTGGACGAGGCGGGCTGCGCCTGATGCCCCGGTCCCTGCGGCTCAGGCACAGGCCTGCGGCGCTCGCCCTCGGCTTGGCGGTGTGCGCCGGCGCCCTGGCGGTGGCGGGGGCGCACGGATCGCCGCCCCACACGTCCGCGGTGGTTCGCAGTCGGGCACCGATCTCATCAGCTGACCGTCGCGCCCCTCACACGGGGGACGCGATCGTCAGGGCGCCGGTGCGGATCACCGACGCGGCCGCAGTGGGGCTGCTGCGGCCCGGTGATCGGGTGGACGTGCTTGCGGGGGCGCGAGTGGTCGCCTCCGCGGTGCCGGTGATCTCCGTTCCGGAGCAACCCGACGAGTCGGCCGCCCCTGCCGGACCACAGGGGAGCGACCTGCCGTCCGCCACCGCGGACGCAGGCTCATCGGGCGGGGCGCTGGTTGTCCTGGCCGTGTCCCGGCGTACCGCTGCCGCGCTGTCCGGCGCTGCCGTCTCCTCCCCACTGGCGGTGGCACTGTGCTGAGGCAGCCCCTCGTGCAGGGCGCCGGGACAGCGCGGTCCCGGATCGCCTTCTACGGCGCCACCTTCCATACCGCCAGGCCTGCCTCGGGGCGGAGGCCCATCGGTGGGCTGTACGGGGAGCCCGCAGGCAGCCTTCACGGGATTCGTCATGCGGAAAGGCGTGATCGACCTGGCGGTCATGGCCGTCATCGGGGCCGGGCCCAGTCGGGTCGTGAATTCCGTCGCCAACCGGACCTGCAATCCGCCAATCGGTGCCTTCGGTATGAAGGACGGCGCTGGGTGATCGTCCTGTCCCCCGGGTTCGTGCGCGCTGAACGACAGGGGCGAGGCCGCCGACTGTCTCCACAGCCTGTGGGTATCGGCCCTGAGCGCCACGCTGACCTTCCTGACCGCCCTCGCAGACAGGTGTCAGGTGAGGGCGTTCCCGGCGGCCGGACATCCGGCGCACCGGGCCATCCGCTGTCATCCGACAACGGACGTCATGGGGCCGGTGACGAAGGACGGCGGGCTGACGCGGCTCCGCCGTATGCGCGACGCCCTGTTGAGTCCCCGGCCGGGCGGGTGGGTCTGGGCGCGGGTGTCGACCGGCTTCAGAGGTGGTGCGGCGGCTTCTGGCTGAGGAAGCGCGTGAAGTCGTCGTCCGCCGAGCCGGACGGCGGGTCGCCCCAGCCGCGGTCGGTGTCGTCGACGGAGGGGCGGTCGAGTGGGTCGTCGAAGACCAGCCCTGCGGCTGCGGACGCCCCACGGGGTGACCGCACGGCGCCGGAGGGCGCCTCCGACGTGTCGGCGGAGGGGCCTACGGCAGTCTCCGTTCGCGACTCTGAACCGCTGCCCGGCACGGGACGGGGGGACCCGCCCGTGGCTGGGGCGTGCTCGGAGTCTTCGGCGCTGCTCATGCCACCAGCCTACGGCGCTGCGCCGCGTCGCCGTTCTGCGGCGGCACCCAAGCGAGTGGGGGGAGAGACTCCAAGTGTCCGTTTGAAGCAGTCCGACGGATATACCTGGCCTCATGCGCGCACCAGAACCGAAACCCCAGGCCGGCCGCCTTCCCGCTCCGACGGAGGAGGCGGACGTCGACCGAAGCGACCTCGCGTACCGCCGTTGGTTGAGCGAGGCGGTGGGAAAGGTCCAGGCGGACGCGAACCGGTCCGCCGATACCCATTTGCTGTCAGTGCCGCTTCCGGTGGACTGGGGCATCGACCTCTATCTGAAGGACGAATCGACGCATCCGACGGGGTCGCTGAAGCACCGCCTGGCGCGCTCTCTGTTCCTGTACGCCCTGTGCAACGGCTGGATCCGCCCGGGACGGCCGGTGATCGAGGCGTCCAGCGGGTCGACGGCAGTGTCGGAGGCCTACTTCGCCCGGCTGATCGGTGTCCCCTTTGTGGCCGTGATGGCCCGCGGGACGGTAAGAGCGAAGGTGGACCTGATCGAATTCCACGGCGGCCGGTGCCATCTGGTGGACGACCCGGGCGAGGTGTACGGGGCGGCGACCCGGCTGGCCGCGGAGACCGGCGGCCACTACATGGACCAGTTCACGTACGCGGAGAGGGCGACGGACTGGCGCGGCAACAACAACATCGCCGAGTCGATCTTCCGGCAGCTGGCATCGGAGCGTCATCCGGTGCCGACCTGGATCGTGGCGACCGCGGGGACCGGGGGCACGTCGGCGACCCTCGCCCGGTATGTGCGCTATGCGCAGGCGACCACCGGCATCTGCGTAGCGGATCCGGAGAACTCGGCGTTCTTTCCGAGCTGGCGGGACAACGACCCGACGATCACCACCGGTACCGGCTCCCGGATCGAAGGGATCGGCCGGCAGCGCGTGGAGCCGAGTTTCGTGCCAGGCGCGATCGACCGCATGATGCGGGTCCCGGACGCGGCGTCGATCGCAGCCGTCCGGGTTCTTGAACGACTGCTCGGCCGCCGCGCGGGTGCGTCGACCGGTACGGGCCTGTGGGCGGCGTTCCGCATCATCGCGGAGATGCGCACCCGCGGTGAGTTCGGCAGCGTGGTGGGGTTGCTGTGCGACCCGGGCGAGCGCTATCTGGAGAAGTACTACGCGGACGGCTGGCTCGCCGCTCAGGGCATCGACATCGGGCCCTACGCGGAGCGGATCGAACACTTTCTGGCGACTGGTTCGCTCGAGCCGGTGAGCTCGCCCCACGCTGGCTGAGCCCCGAGGTGTGTCTCCTTCGTGGAGGTTGGCGTGTCCCCGCAGACGGCCCCGCCCGGCTGATCATACGATCACCAGTACGAACGTCGCGTCATCAGCGACTACGTGACGGGGAATCACGGGGAACACAAACGGGGAAGCAGGACAGGCGATGACCGATGCCCGGACGCGTGACCGGACGGGCGGCGGCAGCGTGTCGTCGCACGCTCATGCCGTGCTGCTCTCATGGGGGCCGACGGTGCTCTTCGGCATGCTCCTGCCGTGGATCACGTATCACCAGCTCACGGGGCACGATGTGCAAAGGGTGCCGGCACTCGTGCTGGTATCGGCATGGCCTGCGTTGGAGATCGGACTCTACTTCGCGCTGCACCACCGGGTGGACGAGTTCGGGACGCTGATCCTGGTCGCTCTGCTGCTGGCCGCCGCCATGGCAGTCGCCGGAAACCACTGGGCGGGCGGGCGCGCGGACGCGGCCCTCACCGGGCTGGCCGGAGCGGCCTTTGCCGTGAGTCCGGCCTTCGGGCGGCCGTTGACCTACTGGTTCGGCCGCCGGTTCGCGACCGACGGGTCGGTGGAGGGGGCGGCATGGTGGAGCGGACTGTGGGTGCGGGACGCCCGCTTCAAAGTTCTGCTGCACAAATTGGCCGCGGTGTGGGGTGCCGTCTGGGTCGTCGAGGCAGGTGCGGTGGCGGTGTTCACGCCACGGCTGCACGGAGCCGGGGTGGACGCGCTGTCGCTTGCCGCGCCCGTGGTGGTGACGGTGGCCCTTGCGGCCTACACGACGCGGGTGGGACGCGCGTATGCCGCAGCTGGTCAGATGCCGGACGCACCGAGCAGCGTGCCGACCGCGTAGGTCACGGCCATGGCGATCGCGCCGCCGGCCACGTTGCGGATGACGGCCGGACGGACAGGCGCGTTGCCCAGTCGCGCGCTGATCAAGCCGCAGGCGCTCAGGGCGGCCAGGACCGACACCACGGTGACCCCCAGTCGCCAGTCGGCTGGCGGGAGCACGATCGCCAGCAGGGGCAGCAGTGCGCCGACGGTGAAAGAGACGAAGCTGGCCCAGGCTGCGTGCCAGGGGTTCGCGAGCTCGTCCGGGTCGATGCCGAGTTCGACGCGGGCGTGGGCACCGAGGGCGTCGCGGGCCGTCAGTTGCTCGGCGACCTCGCGGGCGAGCTCGTGGGTGATGCCGAGGTCCTGGAGGAGGCCGGTGAGCTCGTCGAGTTCGGCCTGCGGAGTGGTGGCCAGCTCCTCCCGTTCCAGGGCGAGGGCGGCCTGTTCCGAGTCACGCTGCGTACTCACCGAGACGTACTCGCCCGCGGCCATGGACAGTGATCCCGCCATCAGACCCGCAAGCCCCGCGGTCAGGAGCGCCGACCGCGAGTCGGTGGCCCCCGCGACGCCTACGACCAGGCCGGCCGTGGAGACGATGCCGTCGTTGGCGCCGAGTACCGCGGCGCGCAGCCAGTTCAGCCGGGTGCTCAGGCCATCGTGGTGCGGCTCGTCCGGGTGCGGCCCTGCGCCGTCCCGTCCCTCGGCCGCGACGCTGTCGTCAGTCATGCCACGAAGGGTCTCACCCCCACCGCCATGCCAGGTCGAGCGGCACCCTCGCTGTCTGCGGCACACCGGCGTGGTGCGGACAGGCCGAACCCCGGCGCGGGGGGATGCACCGGGGTCCGGGTCTGTGGGGCCGGTCCGCCACGCGGGCCAGCGTTCTATGGATATATCAGGCTGCCTCGTAATCCAAACCGGTCGCGCGGGCCATCCGCTTGAGGTCGGCGAGTGCGTGCTTCTCGATCTGGCGGATGCGCTCCCTGGTGAGGCCGTGTTCCTTGCCGACCTCGGTCAAAGTGCGCTCCCTGCCGTCCACGATCCCATAGCGCGCACGGATGATCGAGGCGGTGCGGTCGTCGAGTCGGTCGATCAGCCCGTCAAGCTCCTCACGGCGCAGCATGACGAGCACCGAGTCCTCGGGGGACGGCGCAGCACCGTCTTCGACCAGGTCACCGAACTCGGTCTCGCCTTCGGCGTCCACCGACATATTCAGCGACACTGGATCACGTGCCCAGTCCAGGACGTCCGAAACGCGCTCCGGAGTCGAGGCCAGTTCGGTGGCGATCTCGGCGGGCTCGGCGTCGCGGCCGTGCTCCCGGTTGAACTCCCGCTGCACGCGACGGATGCGGCCCAGCTCCTCCACCAGGTGCACAGGCAGCCTGATGGTGCGGGACTGGTCGGCGATCGAGCGGGTGATGGCCTGCCTGATCCACCAGGTCGCGTAGGTGGAGAATTTGAAGCCCTTGGCGTAGTCGAACTTCTCGACGGCGCGGACGAGGCCCGCGTTCCCCTCCTGGATCAGGTCGAGCAGCGGCAGGCCGCTGCGGGGGTAGCGGCGGGCCACGGCGACGACGAGTCGCAGGTTGGAACGGATGAAGACGTCCTTGGCGCTCTCACCCGCGGCCACCAGGGCCTCGAGCTCTTCGCGCCTGCTGTCGCCGCCCGCACCCGAGGGCAACTCGGGGTCGGCGGCGAGGATACGCTCGGCGTACACGCCTGCTTCGATGTCCCGGGACAGCTCGACCTCGCGGGCGGCGTCGAGCAGCGGCGTGCGCGCGATCTCGTCCAGGTACATGCCGACGAGGTCGCGGTCGGCTACTTCCCCGCCTGCGGCGCGAACGCTGCTGGTCCCGCCTGCGTGACGACGGGCGACGGCACGGGTTGCCATGCGTGCTCCCTTTACGAAGGTGCGGTCGGACTCGGTCGGACCGGGTGCGGTCACAGCCGTTGCCGTGGAGTTCCCTGCGCAGCCGTTGTGGTGGCTGCCGTGGCTCTTCGGCTCTGCTGTGCGCTTGCCCCATCCGATCGGGATAACGACTGGAATCCGGACACAATTCCCATGTCGTCACCTATTTTTTATGATCATGCAGTACCCTGTCCGACCGCATTGAAAGGTCATGTCATGTTGCAGCGAACGGACGTCCAGGTCAGAGCAGGTGCGGAAGGGGATCTGGCGGCGCTCACCGACATTTACAACCACTACATCCGTGAGACGCCGATCACTTTCGATGTCAGCCCCCTCACACCCGACGAGCGGCGGCCTTGGTTGCTCTCCCACCCGGAAGACGGCCCACACCGCCTGTTGGTTGCCCGGGCGCCGGGCGACGGGGGAATCCTGGGTTACGCGACGAGCAGTCCGTTCCGCCCCAAGGCGGCGTATGCGACCTCGGTGGAGACCAGCATCTATCTCGCCCCGGAGGCGGGCGGGCGCGGGATCGGCACCCTGCTGTACGCGGCGCTCTTCGATGCACTGGCCGGCGAGGACGTGCACCGCGCGTACGCGGGCGTGACGCTGCCGAACGAGGCGTCGATACGTATCCACCGGCGTTTCGGTTTCGAGCAGATCGGGGTGTACGAGGAGGTCGGCCGGAAGTTCGGCACCTACCACGATGTGGCCTGGCTGGAGAAGCGGCTGAGCTGAGCCGAGCCGACGTGAGAGGTACAGGCGGCGGGCCGCGACCTCCAGAGATCTTTGAAGATTCAATCAGATGTCGCTACCGTCGTCCCGTACGCTTGAAAATTCAAGGAGGGCGCCATGACCGCAGCCGCAACCGAGCGCATGCCCGCGCTCTACCTCTCGCACGGCGCCCCGCCACTCGCGGACGACCCGGTGTGGCCGGGCCAGCTCGCCGCGTGGGCGGCCGCGCTGCCGCGGCCCACCGCCGTACTGGTCATCTCGGCGCACTGGGAGGACGCCCCGCTGGCGATCGGCGCGACGACCACCGTGCCGCTGGTCTACGACTTCTGGGGATTCCCCGAGCACTACTACCGGGTGACCTATCCGGCGCCGGGCGCGCCGGAGCTGGCCGAGGACGTGCGCAAACTGCTGCGCCGCGCCGGCAGCCCGGTGCAGGACATCCCGGACCGCGGGCTGGACCACGGTGCGTACGTGCCGCTGGTGGAGATGTTCCCCGGTGCGGACATCCCGGTCCTGCAGATCTCCATGCCGACCCTGGACCCGGCGGGGCTGCTGGACATCGGGCGCCGTCTCGCGCCGCTGCGGGACCAGGGCGTGCTGATCGTCGGCAGCGGCTTCTTCACCCACAATCTCGCCGCCCTGCGCCACGCAGGCCCGCAGCCGCCCACCTGGTCGGCGGAATTCGACGACTGGGGGCAGCGGGCACTCGACGCGCAGGACGTCGACACCCTGCTGGGTTTCGAGCACACCTCGCCCGCAGGTCGGCTCGCCCACCCGCGGACCGAGCACTTCGCCCCGCTGTTCGTTACGCTCGGCGCCGCCGAGTCCGATCTCGGCAGCCAGCGCAGCATCATCGACGGATTCTGGATGGGGCTGGCTAAACGCTCCGTCCAACTCGGCTGAAGAGGAAGACACCCCACCCCATGCCCCTGCAGAAACGACGCATCGCGATCGGCGTGGCCGTCCTGGCCGGCGCTGTGACCCTGGCCGCGTGCGGCTCGGACAGCAAGAAGGACACGGCCGCCACCCCGAGCGCCGCCGGTGGCGGCGACAACAAGCCGGTCGCCTCCTCGGTGAACTGGCCCGCGCCCGCCGACGCCACCGCACAGGTGAAGGCGGCCGGGCTGCCGATGCTCGGCCAGGAGGGCCAGGTGCTGCACATCCACAGCCACCTGGACGTGTTCGTGGACGGCAAGGCGGTGACCGTGCCGGCCGAGATCGGTATCGACGTCCCCAAGCAGCAGATCAGCCCGCTGCACACGCATGACACGTCGGGCGTCGTGCACATCGAGTCGCCGGTGCAGGCCGAATTCACCCTCGGGCAGTTCATGACCGAGTGGAACGTGCCGATCGGCAACGGCCTGCTCGGCACCTTCAAGGCGGGCGGCGGCAAGGAGCTGCACGTCTACGTCAACGGCAAGGAGCAGACCGGCGACCCCGCGTCGATCAAGCTGGGCGCCCACGAGGAGATCGCGGTCGTCTACGGCGCACCGGCCGACAAGGTGCAGGTGCCGTCGACGTACGCGTGGCCGGAAGGCTTGTAGGACGAGCAGTCCGCGAGGTCACCGCTGCGCGCGGCGCTGTCTGCGTACGACCCGTCGGTCATACGACAGACGGCAGGTCCCCGTCGCTTCCGTTCGAGAGGAAGCGGCGGGGACCTGCCGTTGATAGGACGACCAGGCTGTCAGTACGACCCGATGGTCAGTGTGCGATGACCGGAACGGCGAAGTCGTCGGCCGACTTGTCGCCATCGACGCGCTCCGGACCACGCTGCACGCCGGCGTCGACCAGGGTGAAGGCGATCACCGAGGAGAGCGCCAGGATCGCTGTCGCCCAGTAGATGGCGGTGGAGTAGCCGTGCACCGCCGCCTGGTTGATGAACAGCTGCTGCTTGAGGTCCGCCTTCGAGTTGAGGTGCGAGGCCACCCATGTGGCGGAGGCGCTGGTGGCCAGCGTGTTCAGCAGCGCGGTGCCGATGGAACCGCCGACCTGCTGCGAGGTGTTGACCATGGCGGAGGCGACACCGGCGTCCTCCGGCCGCACACCGTGCGTGGCCAGGCTCATCGCCGGCATGAAGGCCGTGCCCATGCCGAGGCCCATCAGGATCAGGCCGGGGAGCAGCACCGTCGCGTAGGACGAGTCCACCTTGATCTGCGCCAGGATGAGCATGCCGACGGCGGCGACCATGAAGCCGGGAGCCATCAGCAGTCGCGGGCGGACCCGCAGCATCAGCCGGGTGCCGATCTGGGTGGAACCGACGATCATGCCGCCGACCATGGGCAGGAAGGCGAAGCCGGACTTGATGGCCGAGTAGCCCATGACCTGCTGGAGGTAGTAGGTCAGGAACAGGAACAGGCCGAACATGCCGATGACTGCCAGGCCCAGCGACAGGTAGACGCCGCCGCGGTTGCGGTCGGTCACCACGCGCAGGGGAAGCAGCGGGGCGCTGACGCGGCTCTCGACGAGCACGAAGGACGCGAGCAGGACCGCGGAGGCCACGAACAGCCCGAGGGTGCCGCCGGCCGTCCAGCCGTCGCTGTCGGCGCGGGTGAAGCCGTACACGAGGGCGACCAGACCGGCGCTGGCCAGGATCACGCCCGGCACGTCGAGGCGGTTGCGGTTGCGGCCCTGCGCCGGCTCGTGGACGACCGTGATGGCGCCGATGACGGCGACCACGGCGAAGAGGATGTTCACGAAGAGCGCCCAGCGCCAGTTGAGGGCCTGGGTGAGCACGCCGCCGAGGATCAGGCCGACCGCGGCGCCGGCGCCGGCGATGGCGCCGTAGATGCCGAACGCCTTGGCGCGCTCCTTGGCGTCGGTGAAGGTCACCGCGAGCAGTGACAGGGCGGCGGGCGCCAGAAGGGCTCCGAACACGCCCTGGAGGGCGCGGGCGCCCAGCAGCATGGAGGTGTTCACCGCGGCGCCGCCGATGGCGGAGGCGGCGGCGAAGCCGAGGAGGCCGACGATGAAGGTGTTCTTGCGTCCCCACAGGTCGGACACCCGGCCGCCGAACAGCAGCAGGCCGCCGAAGGCAAGGGTGTAGGCCGTGATGACCCACTGCTTGTTGGCGTCGGAGATCCCCAGGTCGGCCTGGGCGGACGGCAGCGCGATGTTCACGACGGTCGCGTCGAGCACGACCATCAGCTGGGCTATCGCGATGAATATCAGCGCTGTCCAGCGCTTCGGATCAGGCTGAAGTGTTTCAGGCATTACTGGTCTCACTAGGGATGCGGAGTGACAGGGCGTGGGGACGTGTGTGGGCGCGAGTTGTCCGGCGCCGTACTGCGGCGGTGGATCGGGGTCGGGGATCCTTGCCGGCCTTCGGGTTCGGGTCCGGCTCTGCTCAGGCAGGACGAGCGGCTGACTCGGGCTGCGCAGGTCCACGGACACGGCGAACCTGGCTACGCTATAACCCGACTGATGGGTATTGCGAACGGTTTATCTCTGGCGGGCTTGCAGTTCCTCCAGGGTCGCGGCATCCCCCACGAGCACCGAGTGCCCGGGGGCACGCAGACCGTCGAGGAACAGTTGCAGGTGGCGATGGACGAAACGGTCGAAGCCAGCGCAACAGGTGCCCGGCAGCGGCCGGGCGAGCTGCGTCACGGCGACCATCAGGTCACCGACGGCGATGTCGGTGCGCAGTTGGCCCGCGCGCTGGGCGCGTTCCATGATGGCGCTGATCGATCGTTGCATCTGTTCGACCTGGCTCGCGACCGCGGGGTCCTGGCGGTCGAAAACGTCGGAGAGCAGGGGGCACAGGGCGCCGATGCGCTCGTCCGCCGCCTCGAAGACGAAACGGCAGAGCGCGGCGAACGCGTCCGGCTCCTGCGCCAGTGCGTCCTCGGCTCGTTTCACTGTACGGGCGATCACTGACAACGTGACCTGACGGATCAGGTCCGTACGGTCGGTGAAGTGCCGGTAGAGGGTGGCATTGCCGACGCCCGCCCTGCGTGCCACTTCGTCGAGGGGGACGTCGGGGCCGAGTTCGACGATCGCCTCGCGGGCCGCGGCGATGATGCGCTCCCGGTTCCTGGTGGCGTCCGCGCGCAGTCGTACGGCTCGCGGCGGGGTGGCGGTTGCCATCTCGAGCGGCACGGGCGGACTCCTTGCGGTCTCGTCGGGCGGGCTGGGCGTGACGGGCAAACGGAAAATCGCTCCCCGTTTGCGAGTCACACGGAAAACGGAGCCCAGGTCCCCGGATATTTCCCATCGGCCACGTGACCTGCGCCACATATCGCCGGGCCGTCCTTCGCGGACCGGCGGGAGGAACCGCACCACTTTATTGAAGCTTCAAGAAGTGCACGTACCATGAACGTCATGACATGGCTGACCGAAGACGAGCAGGCCACATGGCGCGCGTTCGTGCACGCGACCACGCTGCTCGAAGATCATCTCGACCGTCAGCTGCAACGCGACGCCGGTATGCCGCACATGTACTACGCCCTGCTCAGCACGCTCTCCGAGACGCCCGGCCGCAAGATGCGGATGACCGAACTCGCCGAGCAGGCCAAGATCACCCGGTCCCGGCTCTCGCACGCCGTCGCACGGCTCGAGGGCAACGGCTGGGTACGGCGGGAGAACTGCCCCACCGACCGGCGCGGCCAGGTGTGCGTGCTGACCGACGCGGGCTACTCGGAGTTGGTGCGCACCGCGCCAGGCCATGTCGCCGCCGTCCGCGCCGCGATCTTCGACCGGCTCACTCCCGAGCAGATCCGCCGGCTCGGCGAGATCTCCCGCATCATCGCCGAGGGCCTGCACCAGCCGGACGGCGCGGACGTGCCCTGGCTGCGCTGAACATTGCGCGGCGCAGTCAACGCGGCGCCTCGGAAGTCACCTGCGGGGTCGAGCGTCCGATACGCGGTCGGCGGTCATGGCGCCAGCGGCTGTACGCGCCCCGAGCGTGCCAGCCACCGCCCTCCGTGCCGGCTCACCTCGATGGGCCGGCCGAAGCACTGCGTCATCCACTCACCGGTGAGCACCTGCTCGGCGGGTCCCGAGGTCAGGACGCGGCCCTCCTTGAGCAGCAGCACATGGCCGATCGCCGGTGACAGCTCCTCCAGGTGGTGCGTGACGGTGATGGTGGCCAGGCCCGACCTGGTCGTCGCGAGCCGGTGCAGGGCGTCGATCAGGTCCTCGCGCGAGGGCAGGTCGAGCGCGTTGAAGGGCTCGTCGAGCAACAGCAGCGACGGGTCGGCCATGAGTGCCCGCGCCACCAGGATGCGGGCACGCTGACCGCCTGAGCAGACGCCGTACGCGCGCTCGGCGAGGTCCTTGATCTCGAGTTCCGCCAGCAGCGCGGTCGCCCTGTCGCGCACCTCGCGGTCGTACTTCCGCCACAGCGGCTGCACGGTGCCGGTGTGGCCGGTCAGGACGACGGTGTGGGCCGTGGCGTCGAGCGGCACCTTCTGCGCCGAGGAGACCAGGCCGATGCGGGCGCGCAGTTCACGCATGTCGACCCGGCCCAGGCGGTGGCCCAGGACGTCGACCGTGCCGGTGGTCGGGTGCATGAGGGCGCCGATGAGCCGCAGGACGGTGGTTTTCCCCGCGCCGTTCGCACCGAGCAGTGCCCAATGCTGGCCCGCGCACACGGTCCAGTGGATGTCGTCGAGGATGACCTGGTCCGTGGTGTGGCGGCGCACACTGACGGCGTCCAGTACGGCGACCGCGCTGGGCGTGGCACCTGTCGCGTTGGCTGTCATGAACGAACGGTAGCTGTATCCACCAACTTTATGCCGCCGCTTTCCGCCATGTGGATACGCCACCCGCGCCGCCTCCGGTCACGGGGCGGCCGTCGGCGGGCTCTCGTCCGCTGCGGGCTTGGCGATACGCGGAGGTCCCGGCCGGAAGAGCAGGAAGGTGACCACGAATCCGAAGGCGAAGAATCCGGCCGACCACCAGTAGGCGACGGAATAGCTGTGCAATTGGGCCTGGGAGACCGCGGCGGGTGTGGGCCGCCGGCCGGACAGGTAGCTCGCCGCCGCGCTGGTGGCGAGGGTGTTGAGCAGCGAGGTGCCGACGGATCCGCCCACCTGCTGGCTGGTGTTCACCATGGCCGAGGCGACACCGGCGTCGCGCGGCCTGATTCCGGCGGTGGCGAGGTTCATCGCCGTGGCGAAGATCAGGCCCAGACCCAGGCCCAGCAGGAGCAGCGGCGGCATGACGTGCCCCACGTAGGTGCTGTTGCGGTCCAGTGCGGTCATCCACGCCATGGCGCCTCCGGCCAGCAGCATGCCCGTGGGCACGATCGGCTTGGCGCCGAATTTCGGCACCAGCACATTGGTCGTCGTCACCGAGGTGATCACCAGCAGCGCCACCATGGGCAGGAAGGCGAGTCCCGTCTTGATCGGCGAGTACAGCAGCGTGCGCTGCATGTAGAAGGTGAGGAAGAGGAAGACGCCGAACATTCCCGCGCCGGAAAGGAACATCGCGATGTACGACGCCGCGCGGTCCCGGTCGGCGACCACTCGCATCGGCAGCAGCGGGTGCCGGGCGCGCAGCTGCCAGGAGACGAAGGACACCAGCAGAACCGCTCCGGTGAGCAGGAAACCCCACGTGCTGGGGGCGCTCCACTCGGTGCGTTCGGCGTTGGAGAAGCCGTAGACGATGCAGAACAGGCCGCCGGAGACGAGGAGCGTGCCGGGGATGTCGAGGTGCGTGCGGCCGGGCGGGGCGCCTGGGCGCAGCAGCCGCATGCCGCCGAGGAAGGCCGCCACGGCGAAGAGCAGATTGACGTACAGGCACCAACGCCAGTCCAGGTACTCGGTGAGGATGCCGCCGAGCAGCAGCCCGACCGCGGCGCCCGCGCCGGCGATGGCGCCGTAGATCCCGAAGGCCTTGGCGCGCTCTCCTGAGTCGGTGAAGGTCGTGGTCAGCAAGGAGAGGGCGGCAGGCGCGAGCACCGCGCCGAAGGCGCCCTGAAGGGCGCGGGCCATCACCAGGATCTCGAAATTGGGCGCCGCACCGCCGATCGCCGACGCCGCGGCGAAGCCGACAAGGCCGATCAGGAAGATCCGCTTGCGGCCGACGAGGTCGGCGAGCCGGCCGCCGAACAGCAGCAGCGACCCGAAGGCCAGTGCGTAGGCGGTGATGACCCACTGGCGGTCGCCGTCGCTGAATCCCAGGGCTTGCTGGGCGGACGGCAGGGCGATGTTCACGATCGTCGCGTCCAGTACGACCATCAGCTGAGCCAGGCCGATCACACAGAGCACCCACCAGCGCTTGGCAGGTGGGTCGTCGAAGTCGCCCTGTCCGTACGGGGGGCCGGGTGCGCCGGCCCGTCCGGAGGCCGACGTCTCGGAGGAGCTTCGGGCCATGGCGTGGATCTCCTTTGCGCTTGCGCGCCTCCCCCCGGAATTTCCACGCTAGGTGCAGCCCGGTGACCCCGCCACGCGGGCACTGCCGCCCCGCGCCGGGGCGGCAGTGCCGGGCGCGGTGGGGGCAGGAATCCACCGCGACCGCCATCGGACGACCGTCCCTGGTGGCGATGACGGCCACGGAGTGTGGTGCTGCACCTGCACAACGATCACTAACCGCGGGGTCGAATCGGCTAACCCACCCTCACCCGTTCGGCGTGACCCGATGTGCGGACCACCGCCGGAAGGTGTAGTCCGCGGCCACCCGTGAGGGTGAGTGCCGCCGACACCCGTACGCAGCAGTTGCGCGCGCGAGGAAGGCCGCGGGGTCGTTGGCTGGCCTGGAGGGAGTGGCCGCCGTGGCCCGGCGCCGGTGAGGGGGTGCGCATATGGCGACAAGCGCAGACGGGCCGACCGGAGACGCCGCCGAGCCGGGTGACGAGCCGCTCGACACCGAGGAGCGCGCCGAGTTGCTTGCGCTGCGCAAACGTTTCCCGGCGCAACGGTGGTGGCGGGCCGCCTTGTCCGCGCTGCTCATCACACTGGCCGCGGTGCTCGTCCCGCTCAGCGCCGTCGCCGTGTGGGTCGCCGACGAGATGGCGGACACCGACCGCTACGTGGCGACGGTCGCCCCGCTCGCCCGTCATCCCGACGTCAGGGACGCCGTGACCGATCGGGTGACCGATGCCGCGATGGCGAAGATCGACCTGGACTCGCTGCTGTCCAACGTGACACCGCGCGACCGGCCGGAGTTGGAGAAGGCTCTCGGGGCCCTGCGCGGGCCGATCACCGGCGGGATCAGGGACTTCGTCCGGCAGACGGTGGCCGCCTTCGTGGCCAGTGACGCTTTCGCGACGCTCTGGGAGCAGCTGAACCGCCAGGCGCACGCGGCCTTCACCGGTGCGCTGACCGGGGACAGCGACACCGCGGTGCGGGTGGAGGGCGACACCGTCGTACTGAACCTGGCACCGGTCGTCGCGCAGGTGAAGCAGCGGCTGCTGGACCGCGGCCTGAGCGTCGCGTCGCTCATCCCGGAGGTGCGGACCGACTTCGTCCTGCTGCAGTCGAAGGACGTCCGGCAGGTGAGGACCGGTTTCCGGCTGCTGCAGATCGCCGGGAACTGGCTGCCGGTCGTCACCGTGGTCCTGGCCGCAGGCGGCGTGCTGCTCGCCGCGCGACGGCGGCGCGCCCTGGTGGCGGCGGCGCTGGGTGTCGCGGCGGGTGCGGCGGCGCTCGGGATCGGGTTGGCGATCTTCCGCGTCGTCTATCTGAACCATCTGCCCGCGGCCGTCGACGAGGCGGCCGCCGGTGCGGTCTACGACCAGATCGTACGTTTTCTGGTGGTGACCGTACGGATGCTCATCGCACTGGGGATCGTGGTCGCCGCCGGGGCGTGGCTCAGCGGCAGCGGGCGGTGGGCGGTGCGGGTCACGACCGCGTGGGAGACGGCGATCGCCTCGGTGCGGCTGGCCGTCGGGATCAGGACGACCGGGCCGGTCGGACCGTGGGTGCACCGCTACCGCCACCTGCTGCGGGGGGTGGTCGTGGCGGGTGCGGCCCTGGCACTGCTGCTGTGGTCCTACCCGACCGGACTGGTCGTCGTCTTGATCGCGGTCGTGGCGGTCGCCGCCCTGGCGGTCGTCGAATTCCTCGACGACCGGGGTCAACCGGGCGCCGCGAGGGTGAGTTCCGGGTAGCGGCGTCCCCGCGGCTCACTCCTTCGGGGTCAGCGCGGCGAGCTGCCGGTCGAACGGGATGAAGGTTTCGTCAGCCGCCCGGCTGGACACCGGGCGGGCGGTGATCTGGGCGGCGAGTTCGGCGGCCGCGCGGTCGATCCGCTGCGCCAGGCCGTCGTCCCCCGCGGTGCCCCAGTCCTCGGTGGCCGCGTACACCGCGGTCGGCATGACGACCGCCCGCAGGTAGCTGAAAAGCGGCCGCATGGCGTGTTCCAGGACCAGGGAGTGGCGGGCGGTACCGCCGGTGGCGGCGATCAGGACCGGGGCTCCGGCAAAAGCATCCTTGTCGACAATGTCGAAGAAGGACTTGAACAGGCCGCTGTAGGAGCCGGTGAAGACCGGGGTGACCGCGATCAGACCGTCGGCCGAGGTGGCCGCGTCGACGGCGTCGCGCAGTTGCGGGCCGGGAAAGCCGGTCACCATGTTCTGCGCGATGTCGCCGGCGAGGTCCCGCAGCTCGATGACCCTGACCTCGACGTCGTCCGCACCGCCACTTTTGTCGACATTTCCGTCCGTGACATTGCCGTCCGCAGCGTTGCCGTACGCGGCGCTGCCGTCCGCGACATGCCGCTTGGTGGCGGCGGCCAGCCGGTCGGCGAGCAGCCGGGTCGAGGACGGGCGGCTGAGACCCGCGGTGATCACGACGATGCGCCTGGTCACGCGTCCACCTCCTGGGTGTCGCGGCGGGCGAGGAGCGCCTGGTGGGTGGGGCCTTCCGGCACGTGCGCCGGGCGGCCCTTGGCGAATTCGCGGCGCAGTACGGGGACGACCTCCTCGCCGAGCAGGTCGAGCTGTTCGAGCACCGTGCGCAGCGGCAGTCCCGCGTGGTCCATCAGGAACAGCTGCCGCTGGTAGTCGCCGAAGGACTCACGGAAGGCCAGCGTCTTGTCGATGACCTCCTGGGGCGAGCCGACGGTCAGCGGCGTCTGGTCGGTGAAGTCCTCGAGCGACGGGCCGTGGCCGTAGACCGGGGCGTTGTCGAAGTAGGGGCGGAATTCGCGTACCGCGTCCTGCGAGTTCTTCCGCATGAACACCTGGCCGCCCAGTCCGACGATCGCCTGGTCGGGCGATCCGTGGCCGTAGTGTGCGTAGCGCTCCCGGTACAGGCCGATGAGCTTCTTGAAGTGCTCCTTCGGCCAGAAGATGTTGTTGGCGAAGAAGCCGTCACCGTAGTAAGCGGCCTGTTCGGCGATTTCCGGGCTGCGGATGGAGCCGTGCCAGACGAAGGGCGGGACGCCGTCGAGCGGGCGCGGGGTGGAGGTGAAGGACTGGAGCGGCGTGCGGAACTTGCCGGCCCAGTCGACCGTGTCCTCCCGCCACAGTTTGTGCAGCAGGGCGTAGTTCTCCACCGCGAGCGGTATCCCCTGCCGGATGTCCTTGCCGAACCACGGGTAGACCGGTCCGGTGTTGCCCCGGCCCATCATCAGGTCGACACGGCCGTCCGCCAGGTGCTGGAGCATCGCGAAGTCCTCCGCGATCTTGACCGGGTCATTGGTCGTGATGAGCGTCGTGGATGTCGACAGGATCAGCCGATCGGTGCGCGCGGCGACGTAGCCGAGCATGGTGGTCGGCGAGGAGGGAACGAACGGCGGGTTGTGGTGCTCGCCGGTGGCGAAGACGTCGAGGCCGACTTCCTCGGCCTTCTGCGCGATGGTGACCATCGCCTTGATCCGCTCGTGCTCGCTCGGTGTGCGTCCGTTCGTCGGGTCCGTGGTGACGTCGCCGACTGTGAAGATCCCGAACTGCATCTCACCCACCATCCCATTGGTTGATTGTTCAACCACTCGAACGAGGATGCTTCCCCGGGTATTCCCGGCCGCCGACGACCCGCTCCGACCCCGCGCCGAGCACCCTCCTCCGGCCCGCCTCCGGCCCCGCACCCCGCCGCCACTCCCCCGCCTCCGGCCCGGAAGCCCGGTTGCGCAGCCGCCTCAGCGCCATCCGCCGCCCATCCGCTACCCTGTCCTTGGCCGCCGCCAGCGGCAGGCCAGGCCCCTTGCCGACGGCCGGACGACGCCTCCCTCCCGGGGGCCCGCCCAGGTCGTGGACAAGCCCGGCCCCAGTAGCTCAGGGGATAGAGCACGGCTCTCCTAAAGCCGGTGTCGCAGGTTCGAATCCTGCCTGGGGCACACAGACCTTTTCCTCCGGGGGACGAGCGGAGGAGGCGCGGGGCGCATGGCTCGCAGGGCAGGCCGCAGACCACCGCCGTCGCCGCTGCCGCAGCTGGAGGGCGTCGACGCCGTACGGCTGCGGATGCCGGGGGACGGCGCGGAGCGCTGGGCGACCGTCAGGGAACACCTGCTGGGACGCTACGGTGCCGCGATCGGCAACGGCCGGGTGGAGGCCATGCTCGCCGAAGGGCGCTTCGTGACCGCGGAAGGCCCCGTCGGGCCGGCGACGCCCTACCGGCCGGGCGGGTGGGTCTGGTTCCACCGCGACCGCGCGGCCGAGCCGGAGGTGCCGTACCCGGTGGGCATCGTCCACCGGGACGAGCGTGTCGTGATCGCGGACAAGCCGCACTTCCTCGCCACCACACCGCGCGGCCGGCATGTCACGCAGACGGCGCTGGCCCGGTTGCGGCACGACCTGGACCTGCCGCTGCTCTCCCCCGCACACCGGCTGGACCGGCTGACCGCGGGCCTGGTGCTCTTCGTCGTACGCCCCGAGGACCGCGGCGCCTACCAGACGCTCTTCCGCGACCGGCGGGTCCGCAAGGAGTACGAGGGCGTCGCCCTCCACGACCCGGCGGTACGGCTGCCGCGGACCCTGCGCAGCCGGATCGTCAAGGAGCGCGGGCGGATGGCGGCGGAGGAGCGGGCGGACGGCCCGCCCAACGCCGAGAGCCGTGTCGAACTCCTCGCCCACCGCGGCGGCCTCGGCCGCTACCTGCTGCTGCCCGCGACCGGCCGCACCCATCAGCTGCGCCTGCACATGAGCGGTCTGGGGCTGCCGCTGCTGCACGACCCCCTCTACCCGCGCCTGCTGCCGGAGTCCGCCGACGACGACTGGTCCCGGCCGCTGCAACTGCTCGCGCGGGCGCTGGAATTCACCGACCCGCTGACCGGCCGGGAGGTGCGCTACGAGAGCGGTCGGCAGCTGGCCGCCTGGCCGGGCGACGGGGCCTGAGCGGCCGTCAGGCCTCCGGAGAGGCCGGGGCCGCGGGGTCCACCGCGTGCAGCAGCGCGAAGAACGCGCCCTCGGGATCCCTGAGCAGCGCCAGCCTGCCCACGCCCGCCATGTCGGTGCCCGGCATCAGCACCGCGCCGCCGCCCGCGGCGGCCTTGGCGACGGTCCCGTCCACGTCGGGCACCGAGAAATACGGCTGCCAGTAGCTGGTGCCCTCGGGCAGCACGTCCGTGCCGAGCTGCATGATGCCGCCGTGTGAGCCCTGCCTGCCGCCGCCGGCCCTGGACACCACCACGTACGAGCCCGCGTCGCCCGGCAGCGGCATGTCCTCCAGGTCCCAGTCGAAGACGGCACCGTAGAAGCGCTTGGCCTGCGCCGCGTCCGTCGTGTAGAGCTCCGTCCAGCACAGGCCGCCGGCCCCGACGCGGTCCAGGCCGCCGTTCGTCCCCGGCTCCCAGACGGCGAACTCGGCGCCGCCCGGGTCGGTGTACCCGGCGAGCCGGCCCTGCTCGGCGACGGGCATCGGCGGGAAGCGGACGCCGCCGCCTGCCTGCTCCACGGCCTTGGTCGTCGCGTCGGCGTCCGGGGTGTGGAAGTAGACCGTCCAGGCGGGCTGCGCGTGCTCGTCCTGGAGGGGCCCGAGCGCGGCGACGGTCGCGCCTTCCAGCTCGAACATCCCGTATCCCCCCGCCTCGGGACCCGCCGTCCGGAACCGCCAGCCGAAGAGGTCACCGTAGAAGGCGGCCGCGGCGGTGACGTCGCGGCTCCCCAGGTCCACCCAGTTGGGCGCGCCGGGCACGTAGTCACTGGTGAGCATGCTGGAGACCTCCGTGGGCCGAGTGATCGGTGAGGCGATCGATCTGCCGGATTTGGACGCTGTGTCCTCCCTCACACTCAGCATGGCAGCAGCCGCCGGCAATCGGTGTTCCCACGCTCGGCCTGAGGCACCTTCAGCTGGTCAGAGGGGTCGCCGGGCGGCTGGCTCACCGTGGCGGCGCGGCCACTCGCGGTGGTCGGCGGATTCGGGATTGTCAGTGCCCCCGACTAGGGTGGTTCACATGTACGGGGGAAGTCTCGATCAGGCGAACGCCGCTCTGCGCGCGTATGTGCAGGAGCACGGCGACCGGCCGTGGACGGCCGAAGAGCTCGCGGAGCTGGCGCGGTTGCGTGCCCGCTGGACGGCTGCCGCGCGCGGCGCCCGGGTCGGCATACGCCCGGTGTCCGGGCCCGTCATGGGCGCCGCGGTGGTGACGGCGGCGTAGAAGTCCGCAGGGCCGGGGCATTGCCGGCGGGCGCGCTCGGCTTCGCCACCGAGCCTGCGGCGGACATCCTTCGGCGGTACGTCAGGCGCTGTGTCAGACGGTCGTGCGGGCCACGGCGTGCGGGGGGCGCACGGCGTCGGTGCCGGGAGCGGGCTCGGCGGTGTCGTCGCCGAGGGCGGTGATCCGGTTCGCGGCGTCGACATGGACGACGGACGGGCGCAGGGTGCGGGCTTCCGCGTCGTCGACCTGGGCGTAGCTGATGAGGATCACCAGGTCGCCCGGGTGCACGAGGTGGGCCGCGGCGCCGTTGATCCCGATGACACCGGAGCCGCGTTCGCCCTCGATGACGTAGGTCTCCAGGCGCGCGCCGTTGGTGATGTCGACGATGTGGACGAGCTCGCCCGGCAGCAGGTCCGCGGCGTCCATCAGGTCGGCGTCGACCGTGACGGAGCCGACGTAGTGCAGGTCCGCCTGGGTGACGGTGGCGCGGTGGATCTTGGACTTGAACATGGTGCGCAGCACGGTGCCGCCTCCTGTGGATGAGCAGGTCGCGTCCTCGCCCGGGGTACGCGCCGACTCGACAAGGGTAGAGGCCCCGGTCCCGGTTGCGGCGGGGGGCCCGGGGCGGAGTGCGCAATCTCTCAGGCGGCCCCGGGCGCTCCCGCCTCGGGGGAGGCGGCGGGGAGTTGGTGGTAGAGCCGGGCCAGGGCGGTGTTCAGCCGCTGGAGGTGCGGCGGGGGCGCGGCGGTGGGCTGCCGGGGCTCGGTGGCGTCCGGGCGGCGGCCGAGGCGGCGGCGGACCTGGCCGAGATTGCGGGCGGTCAGGACGAGGTGGGTGCGGGCGGCGGCGAGTTCGGAGGGGGACATGGCGGCCAGCGCCCGCGCCTCGCCGACGCACGCCGCCAGCGTGTCCGCCCAGTCCGCGGCGTGCGGTGCGGCGCCGGGGACGGTGCGGCGGGCGAAGAGGGCGCGGTGGGCCCGCGCGGAGGCCGTCGCGTCACCGAGGTCGCGTGCCGCGCGGTCCACGGCGCGGGCCAGCCTGCGCAGCGCCGCCGGCTCCGGCTCGGGTTCGCGCACCGCAGTGAGCAGGTCCTGGAGGGCTTGCAGGGTGCGGGCCGCCCGGCCCCGCATGACCGTCTCGGTGGCCAGCGGCAGCACGAAGTACGCGGCCAGGATGCCGCACGCCGAGCCCGTCAGGATGCCTTCGGGGCGTTGCAGCAGCAGGGCCGAGCCCTGCTCGCCGTTCAGCGAGTAGAGCACCGCCAGCAGGCTGGTCACGCAGAACGCCCACACGGCGTAGCTCACGTCGCGCAGCCATGTGCCGACGAGGAGATAGCAGAAGATCACCGCCACGGCGGCGGGCGCCGTCCCCGCCACCAGGTGGGCGACGAGGGTGCCGGTCACCGCTCCGGTGAGCGCCCCGGCCACCCGCAGCCCGCTGCGGTGCACCACGTCGCCGCGGGCACGGGCGGCGCTGCACACGACGAAGGCGGTGATCACGGTCCATGTCCAGTGGTGGGGGAAGAGGAGGTGGCCCACGGCGAACGCCGCGGCCATCGCGGCGACCAGTTGCGCGCTGAGGCGGGTGTGGGGTTGCGGGCCCTTGCGGGCCGGGGGGCGGGCCGGCTCGGGCGCCGGGCGTTCGCGGGCCGGTAGGGGCCGCACGGCTGCGGCCGCCGCCGCGACCTCGGCCAGCGCCTCGCCGAGGGGGTCGGCGACCGCACCGGTGCCGGCGCGGCCGGGCGCGGCGGCCTCGGCGGGGCTCTGCACCCGGGCCGCCTCCGCCGTCCCGGCCGCCCACGCCGTCCCTGCCGTCCCGGCCGCGGCTACGGCTCCGACTGCGGCTCCGGGCGGGACGATGTCCGCGGCGACCGTCAGCGCTCCCACCCCCGTCGCCCCTTCGGCCCCGTCCGCCCCGCTCCCCGCGGCCGTCCGGTGCACCCCGTCCGACGCCACCGCGGCGCCGGACGGGGCTCCCGGGTGTGGCACGGGGTCCGGCGCGCAGGCGAGGACTTCCGCGTGCAGGACCGCGGCGGCCAGGCGGGCGAGGGGCGCGGCGGGGCGGGCCGGCGGAAGGACGGCCGCGTCGAGCCGGTCCTCCGCGGTCAGGGCCGCACGGTGCAGGGCGAGGGCGGCGCGCGCGTACCGGGGGGTGCCCGGGGGAAGGGTGCGCAGGCGGCGGGCGGCCGGGATCAGGTCGAGGGCGGCCGCGGCGGCCTCCCGGGTGGGGCGGGCGGGAAGCGCGGCCTGGGAGAGCAGCACGCAGGTCACCGCCACGGCCGCGGACACGAGCCCCCACAGCGGCCCGGTGGCCTTGGCGGCGCTGGGCGGTATCGGCACGACCATGACGGCGATGAGCGGGGTGAGGGCCAGCCGTCCGAAGCGCCGTATCCGGCCGCCGAAACGCAGCAGATAGCGTGACGCGCCGACCGCGGCGACGTACATGGCCGCACCCGGCCACGGGTGGTGCAGCATGAAGCGCCCCACATAGGCGGCGGGCAGGGCGATGGCGGGGACGTAGAGCAGGGCGGAGAGACGATGCGCGAGGCTGGTCGCGTGCAGAGTGCGCGAGACCATGACGGCGACCACGGTCGCGATGACGACGATCCCGCCGGGCAGGTCCGCGGCGCGGCACAGCGCCGCGGTGATCAGCAGGGCGGCGAGCGCCGCCACGATCGTGCGGGCGGCGGTACGCAGCCGTACCCGCCCTGGGTCGAGCAGTCGCAGCCGGTCCCGCACGGGCTGTCCCATCCCCTCACCATCCACTACGCCTGGCGTAGGACTGATCCGTCGCAATGTCCGGCTCTACGCCTCATGAACATCCCCAGCCGTCCCAGATAGTACGCCGAGCTTACGAAAATGGCCGCCATGTTTCCTCCCCCGCCGCAGGACCCCGCCGCCGTGCTGCGTCGCGCGGTCAACCGGCTCGGCCGCCGCATGCGTGCCGAGCGGCCGCAGGACGGTCTGCCCCCCGGGCGCCTCGGCGTGCTCGCGCACCTCTACCGCTCGGGTCCGAGCGCCCCAGGCGCCATCGCCGCCGCACTGCACGTGCAGCCGCAGTCGCTGACCCGGACGCTCGCCGCGCTGGCCGGGGACGGGATGGTGAGCAGGACGAGGGACGAGGCGGACGGGCGGAGCCATGTCGTCGCACTGACCGACCGCGGCTTCGCGGCGATGGCCCGGGACGTGGCCCAGGGGGACGCCTGGCTGCGCGAGCGGATGGACGCCGAGCTGAACGACACCGAGCGGGAGGTGCTGCTGCTGGCCGCCGCCCTGCTGGACCGGCTGGCGGATGACGGCTGACGGCTGACGCGGGACAGGCGGACAGGGAGGCGGACGGGGCGGACAGGCGGGCGATCGGGCCGGGCAGGGCGGCCGGCACGTCGGCTGGGCAATGCGGCCGGGCAGGGCGGCCGGCACGGGGCAGGCGACCCAGGGCGGGCGACACAGGAAGGGCCGGTATCCGGGAGCGGGACCCGATACCCCCGGGGGGTGATCGCCGGAATACCCCTAGGGGGTATAAGCTGGTGAGCAGCGGAGCCGGAAAGAGCCGTCTCCGACCACCCGACGAGGAGCACCACCATGAGCGATGTCGTCTACTCGGTGTCCGGAATGAGCTGCGGCCACTGCGAGTCCGCGATCACCCGCGAGGTCACCGCCATCCCCGGCATCACCTCGGTCAAGGCGGTCGCGTCCACCGGTCTGCTGACCATCGCCTCGGAGCAGCCGGTGGACGACGAGACCGTACGGGCCGCCGTCGACGAGGCGGGCTACGAGCTCGTCGGCAGGGCCTGACCACCCACGGAGAGGGGACGGGACGGGCACGGGGAGCACGAACGGGAGCGACGATGAGCGGTATGGACGTACGGCACCAGGCCGGCGGGCGGCAGACCGGCACCGGGACGCAGGACGCCGCCGGGCAGCAGGACGGCCGGTGGGTCGAGCTGGAGATCGGCGGCATGACGTGCGCGTCCTGCGCCGCCAGGGTCGAGAAGAAGCTCAACCGGATGGACGGCGTGACCGCCACCGTCAACTACGCGACCGAGAAGGCGAAGGTCGGGTACGGCGACGGGATCGCGGTCGGCGACCTGATCGCGACCGTCGAGGCCACCGGCTACACCGCGGCGCTCCCCCCGCCGCCCGCGGCCGCCCACGCGCCGGAAAGCGCCGCAGGTCCCGCGCCGGCCGACGCCGAACTCACCTCGCTGCGCGAGCGGCTGACCACGGCGGTGGTGCTCGCCGTCCCCGTGGTCGTGCTCGCGATGGTGCCGGCCCTCCAGTTCGACAACTGGCAGTGGCTGTCGCTGACCCTCGCCTCGCCGGTCGTCGTCTACGCCGGCCTGCCCTTCCACCGCGCCGCCTGGACGAACCTCAGGCACGGCGCCGCGACCATGGACACCCTGGTCTCGGTCGGCACGCTGGCCGCCTTCTGCTGGTCGCTGTGGGCGCTCTTCTTCGGCGACGCCGGCATGACGGGGATGACGGACGCCTTCCGGCTGACGGTGTCCCGTACCCAGGGCGGCAGCGAGATCTACCTGGAGGCGGCGGCAGGGGTCACGGCGTTCGTGCTGGCCGGCCGCTATGTCGAGGCGCGCGCCAAACGCAGGGCGGGGGCCGCGCTGCGGGCCCTGCTCGAACTCGGCGCCAGGGACGTGGCCGTGCTGCGCGGCGGCGCCGAGGTGCGGGTCCCGATCGGCGAACTGGCGGTCGGCGACCGCTTCGTCGTGCGGCCGGGCGAGAAGATCGCCACCGACGGCTTGGTGCGCGACGGCACCTCGGCGGTCGACGCGTCGATGCTCACCGGCGAGTCGGTGCCAGTCGAGGTCGGTCCGGGCGACCGGGTCACCGGCGCCACCGTGAACGCCGGCGGGCGGCTGGTCGTGGAGGCCACCAGGATCGGCTCCGACACCCAGCTCGCCCGCATGGCGCGGCTGGTGGAGGACGCGCAGAACGGCAAGGCGGCGGCCCAGCGGCTCGCCGACCGGATCTCCGGGGTCTTCGTGCCCGCCGTCATCATGCTGGCGCTCGGCACCCTCGCGGCCTGGCTGGCGCTCGGCGAGGGCGCGGAGGCGGCGTTCACCGCGGCCGTGGCGGTCCTGATCATCGCCTGCCCGTGTGCGCTGGGGCTCGCCACGCCGACCGCGCTCATGGTCGGCACCGGGCGCGGCGCCCATCTCGGCATCCTGATCAAGGGTCCCGAGGTCCTGGAGTCGACGCGGGCCGTCGACACGATCGTGCTCGACAAGACCGGGACGGTGACCACCGGTGCGATGACGCTGACCGGGGTGCTGCTCGCCGACGGCGTCGAGGAGCGGGACGCGCTGCGGTTCGCGGGCGCCCTGGAGCACGCCTCGGAGCACCCCGTCGCACGGGCCGTCGCCGCGGGGGCCGCCGAGCGGATCAGGCAGGGGGTCCCCGCGGGCGAGGGCCTGGGAGGCGGGGACGGGCTGCCTGCTGTCGGCGAGTTCACCAGCCTGCCGGGGCTCGGCGTCCAGGGTGTCGTGGAGGGGCACAGGGTGCTGGTCGGGCGCGAGGAGCTGCTGCGCGACCGTTCGCAGCCGCTGCCGCCCGAGCTGGCTGCCGCCAAGGCCGCCGCCGAGGCGGGCGGCGGCACGGCGGTGGCCGTCGGCTGGGACGGCCGTGCCCGGGCCGTCCTGGTCGTCGCCGACGCGGTCAAGCCGGACAGTGCGGAGGCCGTACGGCGCTTGCGCGCGCTGGGGCTGCGGCCCGTGCTGCTCACCGGGGACAACGCGGCCGTCGCGGCGGCGGTGGCCGCGGAGGTGGGCATCGCCGCGGAGGACGTCCACGCCGGGGTCCTTCCCGAGGGCAAGGTCGCCGTCGTGCGCCGGCTCCAGGCCGAGGGCCGTACGGTCGCGATGGTCGGCGACGGGGTCAACGACGCGGCGGCGCTCGCGCAGGCCGATCTGGGGCTCGCGATGGGGACGGGGACCGACGCGGCGATCGAGGCGGGCGACCTCACGCTCGTGCGCGGGGATCTGCGGGTCGCCGCCGACGCGATCCGGCTGGCACGGCGGACCCTGACGACGATCAGGTCCAACCTGTTCTGGGCGTTCGCCTACAACATCGCGGCGCTGCCGCTGGCCGCGGCCGGGCTGCTCAACCCGATGATCGCGGGGGCCGCGATGGCCTTCTCCTCGGTGTTCGTCGTGGGCAACAGCCTGCGGTTGCGGGCGTTCTCACCGTCGGCCGGGTAGGGGGCGTCGCCGCTGCGCCAGGATGGCGGGATGACAACAGTGCGGCGGTTCTCCGTGGAGGCGCGGCGGGCGCGTCTGGTGGCACGGCTGGCGGCGAAGGCGGACGCGGTCGAGGACGTGGTGCGGCGGCTGGTCGCCGTCCACGCGACGGACCCGGCGACGGTGTATCTGGCCGTCGCCGCCCGGCTCGCGGACCCCGGCGGCGCGGTTCCCGCGGTGGAGCGGGCGCTCTACGCGCGGCCCGCGGGGCTCACCCGGATGCTGGCGATGCGGCGGACGATGTTCGTGGTCACCCGCGAATTCGCGCCCGAGGTGTACGCGGCCGCCGGGCGCAGGATCGCGGTGAAGGAGCGCAAGGGCCTGCTCGGCTACCTCGCGGACGGCGGCGGCTGGGACGCCGCGTGGCTGGCCGAGGTCGAGGCCGAGGTCACCGCGACGCTGGCCGCCCACCCGGAGAGCAGCGGTGCGCAGCTGTCCCGGCTCGTGCCGCGGCTGCGTGAGCAGGTCGTCGTCGCCCGCGGGAAGCCGTACGAGGCGACGCAGAACATCGCGAGCCGGATCATCCGCACGATGGCAGCCGAGGGGCTGATCGAGCGGCGCAGGCCTGCCGGGTCCTGGACCAGCGGCCAATTCCGCTGGGCGATCGCGGAGCCGCTGCCGGAGATGCCGGCGGAGCCCGCGCGGGCCGCGCTGGCGGGGGCGTGGCTGGGGGCATACGGGCCGGGCACCGAGGCCGACCTCAAATGGTGGGCGGGGTGGACGCTGGGCGAGACCAGGAAGGCGCTTGCGGCGGTCGGGGCCGAGCAGGTGCTCCTGGACGACGGCGCCACCGGTCACGTCCTTCCGGGCGACACCGGTGGGGAGGCCTCGAAGGAGCGGCCCGCGGTGCGGCTGCTGCCCGCGCTCGACCCGGTGGCGATGGGGTGGCAGGAGCGGGGCTGGTTCCTGCCGGAGGCGCGCGCCGGACTCTTCGACAGGACCGGGAACATCGGGCCCACCGTGTGGTGGGGCGGCGAGGTCGTCGGCGGCTGGGCGCAGCGGCCGGACGGCGCCGTGGTCTGGCGGCGGCTCGCCGACCGCGGGTCCGGTGTGGACGCCGCGGTCGACGAGACGGCCGCAGGACTCACCGTCCTGCTGGGCGATGTGCGGGTGACGCCCCGCTTCCGTACGCCCCTCGAACGCGAGCTCTGCGCGTAGGCGGCGGCCCTGTCCCGCGGCGCGGCTCTCCCCGGGGGAAGACCGGCACGCGGTGGGGGCTCCCCGGGGAGGGAGCCCCCCGGGGGTCAGAAGTGCGTCAGCTTCGAGGTGAAGGACGGGGACGACAGGTCGCTCTGCAGGACGGCCGGGACGGAGGCCCGGGCGGACCCCGTACCGATGGTGAGGGTCCCCACCACGGCACCGGCCTTGGCGCTGTGGGGCAGCCCGCCGGCCTGCGGGGTGAGGGTGATCGTGGAGCGGAGGCCGGGCCAGCCGGCCGAGGTGAGGTCGGCCGCCGCGACGACGGGGGTCGAACCGCCGAGGCCGTCGTGGATCTCGCCGATGACCTCGCCCTTCTTGACGACCGTCGCGGAGGTCAGGCCGCCCTGCACGGAGTCGATGAGCTGCTGGCTGCGGTCGAGCGCGGTCTGCAGGCTGTCGTTGACGGTGGTGCCGCCGTGCTGCTGGAGCACGACGCCGAGGATCAACTGCTGCTTGCCCGCCGCCTTCTTGTTCGCCGCCCACATCAGGGCGCCGCCCGCAGGTGTGCTCGAACCGGTCTTGATGCCGACGACGCCCGGCTTGACCAGGTCGTTGTTGTTGTTGAAGATCCGGCCGACGCCGGGCACGACGACGTTGGGGAGCGAGACGACCGAGCGGAAGACCTCGTTCTTCATCACCTCGCGGGCCAGCTTGAGCTGGTCGACCGCGGTGCTGACGGTGGTCTCCTCGAAGCCGCTGGCGCCGGTGTAGCGGGTCTGCGCCATGCCGAGGGACTTCGCGGCCGCGGTCATCTTGACGACGAAGGCCTCCTGCGTACCGGAGTCCCAGCGGGCCAGCAGCCGGGCGATGTTGTTGCCCGAGGGAACCAGCAGGAGTTGCAGCATCTGGCGCTCGGTGAACTTCTGGCCCGCCGTCACATGGGCGGTCGACTCGTCGGCGGACGCGGACTCGTCGGCGGCCTGCTGGTCGACGGCGATCAGCGGGCCGTTCTGCTTGCCGGTGAGCGGGTGGTCGCGCAGGACCACGTAGGCGGTCATCACCTTGGTGAGGCTCGCGATCGGCACCGGGTTCTGGGCGCCGTGCACCCCGAGCGAGCCCAGGCCCTCGACCTCGGCGACGGACTGCCCCTCGGCGGGCCACGGCATCGACTGCGGCAGCGGGGCGCCGGTGAAGGCGTACGACGACGCGCTGGTGAGCTGGAGGCTGGTGGCGGGCAGCGGGCGCACCACCTGGACGATGACGAAGACCACCGCGAGCAGGACGACGAGCGGGGTCCAGATCTTGAACCGACGCACCACGGTGCGCAGCACGGTCTGCTTGGGCGGCGGGGTGTTGGTGAGCTGGGCGAGCAGCTTGAGCGGGGTGGCCCCGGTGTTGCCGGAACCCGACGGCAGCAGCTGCGGCACGGGCATGGCCCGCGTCCCCTCGGGCCCGACCGCCTCGCCCTCGGGGGCGTCGGCGGACGGCGCGTCCGCGGCGGGGGGCGCCGCGGAGGCCGCGGAGGCCGCCCAGGCGGGCGCGGCGCCGGCTGCCGGGTGCCCGGTACGCCCGACGGGGCGTTCGGCCGGGAGATCCGACACCAGGGGCCTCAGCAGCGACTTGCGCACCGCGGCCCGGTGCACTCCGGTGTCCTCGGGGTCCGCGGACCCGGCGTCCGGTACGTCCGCGGGGGCGGACCTGCGTACGTCCGCAGGGGCGTCCGCAGGCGCGGACGCGGATGCGGATGCGGATGCGGACCCAGGCGCGTCCTCACGTGCGGACCCAGCCGCGTCCTCACGTGCGGACTCGGCCGCGTCCTCGGGTACGGGCTTCGCCGCCGTGGCAGCGCCGCCGGGCACAGGCTTCGCGGCGTCCGCGGGCGCCTCCGCGGGGGCGTCCTCATGTGCGGACTTCGCCACCTCAGCGGACGCGTTCCCTGGTGCGGATTCCCGTGCGTCCTCGGGTGCGGAGCCCGGTTCCGCTTGTGACGGACCGTTCGCTTCCGTTTCCGCGGCCGCGGACGCCTTCGACGCGGAGCCGCCCGCGGGGGGCGTGTCCTCCGGTGCCGCGTCCGGGGCGGAGTCGGGCGCGCCCTCCGACGCCGGGTCCGCCTCGCGAGCCGCTCCGGCTTCCGCGTCGGGCTCCGCTTCGGAAATCTCACCCTCCCGGCCGCCCGCCGTCCGGGCACCCGCTTCCGCCACCGGAGTGCGCTCCGGCGCGTCCTCGGGCGCGTCCGCGGAGGTGCCCTCCGGCGCGTCCTCCGGCGCGGCGCCATCCCCGGCTTCCGCTTCCCGAGTTGAAAGTTCACTCACCTCAACAGCACCAGTGGCACCGTCCACCTCGTCAGCCCCAGTCTTCGGATCACGATTTGGTTCCGTTTTCGCGGGCTCCGCGGCGGGTTCACGCGGGGTCGGCGGGGCGGACGGCGCAGCCGCGCCGGCGGTGGCGTCCACGATCACCACGTCACCCGTAGTATTCGGCCCGGTACTATCGGTGGACTCCGCAGCGGGGTGCGGACGGGCTTCGGAGCCCGGCAGATCAGCCGATTCCGGGGCGCCGGATGGGACACCTCCGACGGGCGCGCCCTCGTGCCGTACCGGCACGACGTCCGCCACAGCCGCCTCACGCACCTCAGAAGGCGCCCGGAACACCACCAGTCTCGGGTCCGCGGCCTTCGAATCGGCCACCTCCCCCGACGTCCCGTGCCGCTGCTCCCTGCCGGGGGACTCGCCCGCCACGCAGACCTCCTCCACACATCGTGCGGAGCGCCCGATGGCGCCCCTAGCCGTCCTGACCCACACCCGCAATAGTCCCGCGACCGACCCGCAGGCGATCCGCGACACCACCACCGCCCCCGTAGACGAGAACGACATACCAGCCGGTTCCCGCAGATATGGAGAAGGCGCTCTCGACAGGCCGGTGTGAGAGGCGTCACCCTGTCATTCATCCACGCGGGGAGGCATGGATGGGCAAGAGCCGCAGAACAATTCCGGAAGAGCTGTTGCTGCTCGCCTTGGACCCGACGACCGGGACCACGGCGCAGCCGCAATCACTCGACCTCGGCCTCGCCGGAGCACAGCTCGTCGAGCTGGCTCTGGCCGGACGGATAGCCCCTGACGGGGATCGTATCGCCGTGGTGCACCCACGGCCGACTGGAGATCCGACTCTGGACTCCGCCTTGGAGCTGCTGCGCCGTCGCGGCAGTCCGGTAAGGGCGGTCCACTGGATCGGCGGGCCCCGGCTGGGGCTGCGCCAGACGTATCTCGCACACCTGGAGCGCTGCGGCATGGTGCACGCCGTGCCGGGCCAGATGTGCGGGGTGCTGCCGACCACGAGGTATCAGGCGACCGACAGCGCGGTCAGCCGGGAGATCAGATCCCGGCTGGACAGTGCGATCCGCACCGGCGTACCGCCGGACCCGCGGACCGCGGCGCTCGCCGCGCTCGCCCACTCCGTGGGTCTCGGCAAGCACCTGTATCCGGGCAACGAGGGCCGGTCGTCCCGATCGCGCCTGCGGGACCTGATCAGGTACGACCCGATGGGCGGGCTCGTCGCCCACGCCGTGATGGACGTGCAGAACGGCGTGGCCGCACAGCCCAAGCGCCCACCGGCCCAGGCACAACGGGCGGTCGGGCACGGCACGATGGCCAGAGTCGGCGCCCGCTGACGGTCAGCGCGTCCGAGTACACCCCTGGTACGACCGGCACGCCGGAGCACCGAGCACCGAGCACCGAGCACACGGCAGTACGCGTCACAGAACAGCACGATGAGCCGCACTTCAGCTTTCCGCACTTCAGCTTTCCGCACTTCAGCTTTCCGCACTTCAGCACATCGGCTTTCCAGCACATCGGCTTTGCAGCACGTGGACCACCTCCGTTGCGTGCGGTGCCGGCGATACCGGCGGCAGTGCACGTACACGACCCGTAACGACACAGGACGGACGGCGGTGTCCGTCGGCAGGGACAGGACACCGCAAGGACCACGGTCCGTCCGCAGTGGGATCCCCTCCGGGAGCCGCTGTGCCGCGCGGGGTGGCGGGCACCGGACATCGTCCGGACCCGGCGCCCCGCGCGGCACTCTTTTCCGCCGCGCCGGAGCGCGCGGGAAAGGTCCGCGCGCCCCGGCGTGCGGACCGGGCAAGCTTGTTACGACCATTCGCCAGCGCGGTGATGACCGCTAGTGGCAGGCTGCTGACCATCAGTACGGATCAGCGTGGAGGTGCAGTTCCTGTGGTCGCCAACGTCAACCCCACCGTCAGGCGCCGCCGTCTGGGGTCGGAGCTGCGCAAGCTCCGTGAGGAGAAGGGGATGACGGCCGAGGAGGTCGCGGCCCGGCTCCTGGTCTCCCAGTCGAAGATCAGTCGTCTGGAGAACGGCCGCCGCAGCATCAGCCAGCGCGACGTCCGTGACCTGTGCGGGGTGTACGGCGTCGAGGACGTCCGTATCGTCGAATCGCTGATGCAGATGGCCAAGGAGTCCCGCCAGCAGGGCTGGTGGCACGCCTTCGGCGACATCCCCTACAGCGTCTACATCGGCCTGGAGACCGAGGCGGCGAGCCTGCGGGTCTTCGAACCCCAGGTGGTGCCGGGCCTGTTGCAGACCGCGGGCTACGCGGCCGCGATGATCGCGGGCAATCTGCCCGAGGCGACGCCCGACCAGGTCGAGAAGCGGGTCAGCGTGCGGATGCGCAGGCAGGAGCGGATCACCGACCCCGAAGGGCCGCTGCGGATGTGGGCGGTGGTGGACGAGGCGGCGCTGTGCCGCAAGGTCGGCGACGCGGGGATCATGCGCGAGCAGCTGTCACATCTGGTGGAGTTGAGCCATCTGCCGCATGTCACCGTGCAGGTGCTGCCCTTCGAGGCGGGCGCGCACCCGGGGCTGAGCGGGCAGTTCGCGGTCCTGGAGTTCACCGACGCGACCGATGCGACGGTGGTCTACCTGGAGGGTGTCAACAGCGACCTGTATCTGGAGAAGGACACCGATGTGCAGGCGTACAGCGTGATGTACGAGCACCTGCGGGCGCAGGCGCTGAGCGCTGAGGCCAGCCGGCAGTTCATCGGCGACGCGGCCCTGCGGTACACCTGAGCCGGGCCACCGGAGGGGCGGCAAGCTCGGACGCCTCGGGGTGAAGGTGGGCAAAATACTCTACTGCCTGCGCAACTGGCAAGAGTTGCAAGGAATATGCCACCTGGTCGGGTGAACAGGCCACCGGGTCGGTGATGTTGGCGGGTAGCGTCGAGCGCAGTCAGGCAGTGGTGTACGCCTCACCGCTCGATCGCATGGCGGAGTACACCCTGCCGCCGTCACCAGCACAGACCGGAGCAGAGATGGCAATCAAGCTGGGCAGCACCCCCGCGTGGCGGAAGTCCTCGCGGTCCACCGGAAACGGTGCCTGCGTCGAAGTGAAGTCACCGGCGGTCGCGGACGTCGTGGTCCGCGACTCGAAGGACCCGCAGGGTCCGGTGCTCACCTTTTCCCCCGAAGCGTGGTCGGCCTTCGTCACCGACGTGGACCACGGCACCTACGACCTGCGCTGACCGTCCTGCGCCGACCGCAGTAGAGCAGCACGGCTCTGCGGGGCCGCGGCTCCACCGCACCACGGCTCCACCCGCACGACAGTTCACCGCACGACAGCTCCACAGCACCACCGCGACAGCCCTCTCGACCGGTCGCCGTCCTGGCCGAGAGGGCCCGCTGCCGTCCGGGTGCCGGGACGGGTCCTGCCGACGGTGACCGGATGCCGAAAAGTATCTGGACAATACATCGAATCCGTCTAGGCTGCCGCTCATGACGACGATCGCCGGAGCCGCAGCACCGCCCCGACTGGCCGCCCGCGTGCGGGAGGTCGCCGCTTCGCCGGTACGGGAGATCCTGGCACTGACCGCGCGGCCCGAGGTGATCTCGTTCGCCGGCGGGCTGCCCGCCCCCGAGCTGTTCGACGCGGCGGGCATCAGGGCCGCGTACGACCGGGTGCTCGCGGAGCGGGCAGGCACGGTGCTCCAGTACTCCACGACCGAGGGCGATCCCGCGCTGCGGGCGGCGGTGGCCGGCCGGCTGACGGGGCGCGGACTGCCCACCGGCGCGGACGACTTGCTGGTGACCGGCGGCTCGCAGCAGGGGCTCGCGCTGCTGGCGACGGCACTGCTTGAGCCGGGCGACGTGGTGCTGGTGGAGAATCCGACGTACCTGGCGGCCCTGCAGTGCTTCGGCTTCACCGGCGCCCGGGTGGTGCCGGTGCCGACCGACGAGCACGGGATTCTTCCGGACGCCCTGGAGGACCTGGTGCTGCGCGAGCGGCCCAAACTGCTCTACGTGATACCCGACTTCCAGAACCCGACAGGCCGCACGCTGTCCGCGCGGCGCCGGGCCGCGGTGGCCGCGGTGGCCGGGCGGCACGGGCTGTGGATCGCCGAGGACGACCCGTACGGGGAGCTGCGCTTCGAGGGCGACCGCCTGCCGTGGATCGCCTCCCACGAGGCCGCCGCGGACCGCACGGTGCTGCTGGGCAGCTTCTCCAAGGTGATGGCGCCGGGGATGCGGCTGGGCTGGCTGCGGGCGCCCGCGGCACTGCTGCGGGCCTGCGTGATCGCCAAGCAGGCGGCCGATCTGCACACCTCGACGGTGGACCAGGCGGCTGCCGCCCGCTACCTCGCGGACAACGACCTGGACGCACACCTGGCCCGGGTGCGCACGGCCTACCGGGCCCGCCGCGACGCGCTGCTCGCGGGTCTGCCCGCGGCGCTGCCTGCGGGCAGCACCTGGAACCGTCCCGAGGGCGGGATGTTCGTCTGGGTGCGGCTGCCCGCGGGCCGTGACGCGACCGAGCTGCTGCGCGTCGCGATCTCGTACGACGTCGCCTACGTGCCGGGGGCGCCCTTCCATGCCGCCGCGCCCGACCCGGCGACGCTGCGGATGTCCTTCACGACGCACACCCCCGAGGAGATCGCCGAGGGGCTGCGCCGCCTGGCCCCGGCCCTCGCCTGACGACCTCCGGCCCACGCGGCCGGCCTCGACCGGCCCTCGCTGCCCCCTTTCGTGCCGTACGGGACCCGCTCCCGTACGGCGCTCTGTCGTGCCCGCGCACGGCCTGCGCCATGCCCGGGTCCGTGCCCGGGTCCGTGCCCGCGTCCGTGCCCGTGCCCGCGTCCGTGCCTCCGCACGTACCCGCGCAGGCTTTCGCGCGGGCTCCCGCGTCCATGTCCGCGCTGATGTCCAAACCGATGCCCAAGCCGATGCCCAAGCCGATGTCACGTCATGTCCACGCCCAGCGAAGTGCCCGATCATCGTGGGTTCGCGGTCCGGGTCATCACAATGCCAAGGGGAGTAAAGAGCAAGCAAAATCGTTCGGCTTGCTGACCTGGATTCAGACTCTTGAACGCAAGGGCTCTTGACCCGCACTCCTGAGCAGCGGTTCAATCCCGGATGTCCCCACTCCCGCACGGGGGCGACCCGCCCGGACGAGCGCCACAGCGAAGTGCGTTCCCGTTCACAAGGCGGACCCCCTGGAGGGGACAATGAACAGTCTCGACTGGACCGTGCTCATCGCCTACTTCGGCGTGATGGTCGCGATCGGCGTGTGGTCGCACAAACGTGTCGACACCGTCAGCGACTACTTCACCGCGGGCGGAAAGATGCCGTGGTGGCTGTCCGGCATCTCGCACCACATGTCGGGCTACAGCGCGGTGATGTTCACCGGATACGCGGGCATCTCCTACCAGTACGGCGTCACCTCGTACGTCACCTGGGCGCTGCCCATCGCCATCGGGGTCGCCATCGGCGCCAAGCTCTTCGCGCCGCGGCTGAACCGGGTGCGGTCCCGACTGCACGTCTCCTCGCCGCTGGAATACCTCAAGAACCGCTACAACCTGACGACGCAGCAGGCGCTCGCCTGGTCTGGCGTGCTGCTCAAGATCGTCGACGTCGGTGCCAAGTGGGCGGCCATCGCGACCCTGCTGTCGGTCTTCACCGGGGTGACCATCACCCAGGGCATCGTCATCACCGGTTCGATCACCGCGGTCTACTGCACCGTCGGCGGGCTGTGGGCCGACGCGCTCACCGAACTGGGCCAGTTCGTGATCCAGCTGGTGGCCGGCCTGGCGATGCTGGTCGCCGCGCTGCACAAGATCGGCGGCATCAGCGGCATCTGGAACGTCTGGGACGAGCCGGCCCTGCGCCACCACGGCCACCCCACCGCGGGCCCCTACACCACCGTCTTCCTGCTCGCCTACCTGTTCATCAAGACCTTCGAGTACAACGGCGGCATGTGGAACCAGGCGCAGCGGTACATGGCCACGGGCTCCGCCAAGGAGGCCTCCCGGGGCGCCATGCTCTCCTCCGCGCTGTGGTTCGTCTGGCCGGTCGTGCTGTTCTTCCCGATGTGGATCTCCCCGCTGCTGGTGCACGCCAAGAAGCCCGACGGGTCCGACTCCTACGCGCTGCTCACCGAACAGCTGCTGCCGCACGGGCTGCTGGGCCTGGTCGTGGTCGGCTTCTTCTCCCACACGATGGCCATGTGCTCCTCCGACGCCAACGCGATCTCGGCCGTCGTCACCCGTGACATCGCGCCCGCCTTCTCGAAGCAGGCCCGCGAGTGGACCGCCCGGGTCGGGCTGGTCGCCGCCCGGATCACCACGCTGGCCTTCCTCGGCCTGTCGATGGCCATCGCGACCCAGGTCAACTCGCCGACGTTCAAGGACATCATCACGATCGTGATCAAGTGGGTCGCCGGGCTCATGGGGCCGATCGCGATCCCCTTCATGCTGGGCCTGCTCCCCCGCTTCCGCCGCTCGGGACCCACCGCGGCCCTGACCAGCTGGGCGCTCGGCCTGCTCGCCTTCTACCTGCTCAACTACCCCATCAACGACGCGGTGTCGGGCGGCGTGAACCTCGAATACCAGATCTCGCTGCCGCTCGCGGTCTCGCTGGTCCTCTACATCGTCGTCGGCTGGATCAAGCCGGAGGACACGCCGGAGCGGGACGCGCTGCTCGCGGTGATCAACTCCGACGGGGGCGGCGCCGCGGCGGTCGCCCTTCCCGAGCCGGCAGAACCGGGCGACGAGGCCCTGCGGCCGACCGCCGCCAAGGAGTAGCCCCCCGCCCCGCCTGGCTCAGGCGGCCGGATAGCGGTCGAGCCAGGCGGGACTGGCGCCCGACGGGCCGTGCAGGGCGGGCGCCTGCGTCATCTCCATGGCGAAGTCGTCGGCGAGCTGGAGGATCGTGGCCCGGCCCTCCAGCTCGGCGATCCACGCCGGCGGCAGGGCCGTCTCCCCGTGCTGGACGCCCAGCAGGTTGCCGCAGATGGACCCGGTGGAGTCGCTGTCGCCCGAGTGGTTGACGGCGAGCAGCAGCCCGTGCCGCACATCCTCGGCGACCAGCGCGCAGTAGACCCCGATGGCCAGCGACTCCTCCGCGGTCCAGCCCTCGCCGAGCGCCTCGACACGCTGCGGCGACGGCATGCCCTGCCGTACGGCGCCGAGCGCGCTCTGCAGGGCGTCGGTGGTCTCCTGGTGGCCGGGGCGGGCGCCCAGCAGGGCGAGCGCGTGCTGCACCGAGCCGTCGAGCGCCTCGCCGCGGGCGAGTCCGTGGACGATGACGGCGAACGCCCCGGCGGCCAGCTGCCCGGTGGGGTGGCCGTGGGTCTGCGCCGCGCACTCCACCGCGAGCTGGAAGACCAGTTGCGGCTCCCACCCGACCAGCAGGCCGAAGGGGGCCGAGCGCATCACCGTGCCGCACCCCTTGGAGCCGGGGTTCTTCGGCTCCTCGACGGTGCCCATGCGGTCGTCGGACAGGCCGCTGAGGCAGGCGTTGCCCGGTGCCCTGCGGGCGTAGAGCCATTCCTCGCGGGCGAGCCAGCCGGCGTCCTTGCGGCGCTCGTCCGGTCCCCACTCGCTCTGGGTGGCCGCCCAGCGGCGGTAGGCGCGGTGGATGTCGGTGGGCGGGTGCCAGGCGCCGGTGTCCCGGCGCACCTGCGCGCGTATCAGGCCCTCGACGGTGAACAGCGTCATCTGCGTGTCGTCGGTGACGGCGCCGCGCCGCCCGTACGCGGTGACGTAGTCGGTGACCCCGTCCGGTCCGTGGTTGCCCTGGATCGCTTCGAGGGACTCGAACTCGATCCCCGCGCCGAGCGCGTCGCCGATCGCCCCGCCGAGCAGGCAGCCACGGACGCGGCTGCGGAAGTCCTGCTGCTGCGCGCGTCCCCAGACAGCGGTCAAAGCGGTCCCCTTCGATCTTCCCCCGATCCGAACCCGGTCTGCGCCTGCACGATAGCCGACAAGGCCAGGAGCGGAAGGGGTGCGAGGGGTAGATGAGGGTTGTCCCGGAAGGTGCGGCTCCGGGGAGATGGCGCGATATCTCCCCGGAGCGCGCTCCGGCGCGGAAGGTGCGCCCAGGCGGCGGGTGGGACGCCACCCGGACCGGCCGCGGGCCGTCAGCCCGCGGCGAAGATCCCGATCCCGTTGGCGACCGGCCGCTCGACACCGGCCGCCGGGTGGCTGCGCACGGTGACCGCGGCCGCTCCCGGGTCGCGGGCGACCATGGTGGTGGAGCCGCCGCCGTCCAGGTTGACGGCGTCGTCGCAACCCAGCTCCAGCATCACGGCGGCCAGTTCGGCGACGGTCAGGCCGGCGTTGGTCTCGGCGCTGCCGTCCAGGGCCAGCAGCCGCAGCGTGCGGCCGTGGTCGCCGAAGCCTGCCGCCGTCCTGGTCGCCGCGGTCTTGTCGTCGAGGCCCGCGAGGGGGGCGCCGGCCCGCAGTACGGGGAAACCGCCGACCGCGAAGGCGTACGGGACGCGGGTCGCCGATGGCGCCAAGTGCTCGTCGACCCGCACCCGGTCGCCAGGCCGCAGCGTGCGCAGGGTGTCCGCGCCCGCTTCCCGGCCGAGCAGCACGGTCGTGCCGCGGTCGACGGCGCCCGCACCGGGGGTGTCGGACACGCCGACCACGCGGCCTGCGCGTACGGCGACCTCATAGGTGTCGGTGCTGCAGCCGGCCGCCCGTGAGGTGTCGCTGCCGCACACCGCGCGCCCGCGCGAGACCGTGCCCCAGTCCGCGGTGTACGCGCCGATTCCGCCGACCGGCAGCGCGTACTGGTTGTAGCCGCCCAGCGGGTAGGTGGCGGTGGCCGTACGCACCCGGCCCTGCAGGGTCAGCGTGTCGAGCCGCGCCCTGCGGTCGACGCCGACGCCGAGCACGTCCCGCGTCGTCTCGCCCACCGGCATGGCGGGGCCGAACCGCTGGGCGTTCGGCACCGCGGCCTTCAGCGCCCGGCCCGAGCCGATCTCCGGGCCGACGGAGGCGCCGGTCGGGGTGACGCCGGGGTGCTGGGTCTCGTCGATGTCGAAGAAGTCCCCGTTCACCGCGGCGGTCGCGTGGCGGGCGTCCGCCATCTGCGACACCGCCGAACGGGCGCCGACCGCGCCGGGCGTCAGCAGGTCGGTGCGGACCCGCGGGTCGCGCAGGTCCACGGTCACGACGTGGCCCTGCACCACGCCGTGCGTGGTCTCCACGCTGATGTCCCTGAGGTCCACGCCGTGTGTCAGCCGCTCCTGCTGACCGTACGTCACCGCGCCCGCGGCGGCCTGCGCCCCGCCGGCCCCCGCGGTCACCGCCGCCACCGCGGCCACCACCGCTGCCGTGCACACCCCGACCCGACGTCGTCTCATGTCCCCTCCGCCTCTTGCGTGTCCATCCGGCCCGACTTCACCAATCCCCCATCCCCGCCTCCCCAACCACACGGTTGCCGAGCCGCTGTTGCTCTGTCCCCACTTGCGGCGGCTTGTCGCCCGGACGGTCGTCGTGGCTGGTCAGCCAGTGGTGGCGGACCGCGGTCAGCGCCGGGTGGGAAGCGGCGCGATCCCGGCGGCCGGGACAGCGACCGAGGCAGCGACCGGGACAGCGGCCGGGACAGCGGCCGGGACGGCGGCCGGGACGGCGGCCGGTTCCGCGGCCGGGACAGCGGCCGAGGCAGCGGCGCGGTCGGCCACGGCGAGGGCCTGCCGGTGGCGGCCGGCCAGTCGCAGCAGCCGGGCACAGTGGACGAGGGTCCCGGTGTCCGCCGCGCCCAGGTCGACGGCCCGGGTGAAGGAGTCGGCGGCCTCGGCGTACCGCCCGAGCGCTTCGAGGGCGAGCCCGCGTCCTGCGAAGACCCAGGCCGCGGCGTCCGGCCGGTCGGCGAGGGACCGGTCGAAGTCGGCCACCGCTTCCGCGTCGCGGCCGAGCCGCTGGTGGACGATGCCGCGCAGGGCGAGGTCGTCCGCGTCCGGCGGGGCCGCGGCCATGCACTCCTCGACGTCGGCGAGCGCCTCGGACGGGCGGTCGAGGCGGAGCAGCGCCATGGCCCGCAGGGCGAGCGCGGCGGTGTGGCCCGGGTCCGCGGCGACCACGGCGTCCAGGTCGGCCATGGCCTCGCCAGGACGGCCCGCCTGGAGCAGCGCACCGCCGCGGGTGGCGCGTACGGCGGGTGCCTGCGGGTCCGCGGGGTCGGCGGCGAGCGCGCGCGTGTAGTCGGCGACGGCTTCCTCCGGGCGGCCCAAGGTCCAGTGCATGGTGCCGCGTTCCGCGTAGAGCCGGAAGGTGCCGAGGCCCAGGTGCTCCGCCCGGTCGTAGTCGGCGAGCGCGGCCCGCGGGTCGCCTGCCTGGCGGTGGGTCCAGGCCCTGATGGCGTGGGCGACGGCCCGCCGCGGCCGGTCGAGCCGTCCACGCTCCAGGATGACCCCGAGCGCCGTGACGGCCAGCCGGGCCTCCCCCGCGAACGCGCCGGCAGCGGGCGGGGCGTCGGCGCGTTCGCCGGTGGCCCGGGCGTGGCCGTAGGCGTCGGCGTCGCCGTACACCGCGCCCAGCGCCCGCGCCCACTCGCCCGGTTCCGGCGCGCCGCCGTCCTCCGCCGCGTCGGCGAGCATGCGGATCCAGCGGCGTGCCGCGTCCGCGCCCGCGGTGCAGGCCCTGGCCAGGTGCAGCAGGGTGTCGGGGAGCGCGGCGCGGGGGTCGGCGCACAGCAGGTGGTAGCACTCGTGCAGCCGTTGCCCGCGCCAGGCCTCGTCGGCCCACAGCTCGCCCGCGCCTCTGCCGCGCCCGGCGCGCTCCGCCCAGCCGTGGAATGCGGCCGCGAGGCGTTCGTGCTGGTCGCGCCAGCGCTGCGGGGAGCGGGTGCGGCGCAGTCTGAGCATCTGGCCGCGGACGATGTCGTGGTAGCGGACGTGCCCGCTGCGGTCGTCCACGAACGGCAGCCCCCGCAGCCAGTCGTAGCGGTCGGCGGCGTCCGGGGCGTCGTCGGCGACCGCGACGCGGTAGATGTCCTCGTCGAGGTGCAGCGGGAGCGCCGCGGCGAGGGCGGCGGCACGGCCCGCGGGGTCGCGCTCCCAGGCCAGGAAGCGCTCCACGGCGGTGTCCGCGGGGTCGCCGACCGCGTCCGGGCCGCGGGGCCGGGTCACGGCCAGGGTGCCGACCAGCAGCGGAAGGCAGTCGGTGAGGCGCAGTACGACCTCGATCACGGCCTCGTCGGTGACGCCCCTGGCGGAGAGCAGCTGCCGCGCCTCGGCTTCGGTGAAGGGGCCGAGCGGCAGCGGGGTGACGAGGTCGAGGTGGTCGCCCCAGCCGGCCCGGTCCAGTGGGCGCTGCCCGGCGAGGGTGACGACCACGTTCGCGGGCAGCGCGCCGTGGCTGCCCTCGACGAACAGCTCGCGCAGCCAGCCGTCGAGCACCGGGCCGGTGCGCTCGTAGGTGTCGAAGAAGAGGACGAGCCAGCGGGCGCCGGCCGCGGCCGCGGCGAGGTCGGCGGTGAAGACGGGGCTCAGCACGGCGACCGGGTCGAGGACCAGCCGCACGTCCTGCTCGTCGCGGAAGCGGGCGCTGAGCACCGCCCGCAGGCGGTCGACGCCCTGCGCGACCTGCCCGGCGTCGACGGCGCCCGCGACCGCGCCGAGGCCCGGCAGCAGTCCGAGGCCCGCGAGTCCGGCCTGCGCGGCGACGGTGCTGCCCGCGGACGGCGGCGCGCCGCCCGCCGCGCCCAGTGCCTCGGCCTCGTGGCGGCGCTGCCGGTAGGCGGCGAAGAGCCGGTCGAAGGCCTTGAGCGGGCGGTCCTGTTCCGCCAGCCGGGCGGCGATCGCGGCCATGGCGGCGGGAACGGTGGTGGCCCGCTCGTCCACATGCCCGGTGAGCGCGCCGCGTTCCCTGGCGGCCCTGTCGAACTGGCCGAGCAGGGTGGACTTTCCCACGCCGCCCGGGCCGTGCACGTGGAAGAGGAAGTGGTGTGCCTCGTCGCCGGGGTCGGTGTCGAGGTTGGCCAGGAAGCGGGCCAATTCCTCGCGGCGGCCGACGAACCCGCCGCGGCGGCGGCGCCGCATCACCTCCTGCAGCGACAGCCGCTCACCGGCCACGCCCGGCCCTCCCTCAGCGTCCGCTAGGCGTTCAGTCCCCCAGCACGGGCAGCAGTTCCGGCAGGTGGCCGTCGGAGGCGAGGCCGGCCGCGATGCGCTCGGCGGGCACTTCACCGTACAACGTGGTGCGCTGCCTGGCGGGTCTGCCGGCGGCCTCCGCGATGGCGACCAGGTCGCGGATCGACCGGTAGGAGCCGTAACCGGAGCCCGCCATACGGGAGATGGTCTCCTCCATCAAGGTGCCGCCGAGATCGTTGGCACCCGAACGGAGCATGTCGGCCGCGCCGTCCGCGCCCAGCTTCACCCAGCTGGTCTGGATGTTGGTGATGTGCGGGTGCAGCAGCAGCCGGGCCATCGCGGTGACCGCCCGGTTGTCGCGGGCGGTCGGCCCGGGGCGGGCGATGCCGGCCAGGTAGACGGGCGCGTTGGTGTGGATGAAGGGCAGCGTCACGAACTCGGTGAAGCCGCCGGTGCGCTGCTGGATCTCGGCGAGCAGCCGCAGGTGGCCGAGCCAGTGGTGGGGCTGGTCCACATGGCCGTACATCATGGTCGACGACGAGCGGATGCCCAGCTCATGGGCGGTGCTGACCACCTCGATCCAGGTGGCGGTGGGCAGCTTGCCCTTGGTCAGGACCCAGCGCACCTCGTCGTCCAGGATCTCCGCCGCGGTGCCGGGGATCGAGTCGAGCCCCGCCTCCCTGGCGGCGGTCAGCCAGTCGCGGATCGACATCCCGGTGCGGGTGGCGCCGTTGACGACCTCCATCGGCGAGAAGGCGTGCATGTGCATGCCCGGGACGCGGGCCTTCACCGCCCGCGCGATGTCGAAGTAGGCGGTTCCCGGCAGGTCGGGGTGGATGCCGCCCTGCATGCACACCTCGGTCGCGCCGACCTGCCACGCCTGCTCGACCCGGTCGGCGACCTGGTCGAGGGAGAGGGTGTAGGCGTCGGCGTCGGTGCGGCGCTGGGCGAAGGCGCAGAAACGGCAGCCGGTGTAGCAGACGTTGGTGAAGTTGATGTTCCGCGTGACGATGTAGGTGACCTCGTCGCCGACGACGTCCCTGCGCAGGTCGTCCGCGATCCGGCACAGCGCGTCCAGCGCCGGGCCGTCGGCGTGCAGCAGCGCGAGCGCCTCGGCGTCGGTGAGCTTCGTCGGGTCGTCCGCCGCGGTGGACAGGGCCTTGCGGACGTCGGCGTCCACCCGGTCGGGCACCATGCCGGGTGCGGCCTGCTCGCGCAGCTCCGCCCAGTCGCCGTAGACGTCGTCGAAGTCGTCCCTGCGGTCGGCGGTGCGGCCCTCGGTGTCGATGGTGCGGTGCAGGTCGGTGCGGCCGCCGGCCGCGGGGAAGGCCTCGTCCGGCTCCTGCCAGGGCCGGCCCTCGACCTCGGCGTCCTCGCGCGCCAGGCCGGTGACCGGGTCGGCCAGCGCCCTCACGTGCGGCACCAGGCGCGGGTCGAGCCAGGGCTCGCCGCGCAGCACGAACTCCGGGTAGATGGTGAGCCTTTCCCGCAGCGCGAAGCCGGCCTCCGCGGTGCGCGCCGCCAGGTCGTCGATCTGCGGCCACGGGCGCTCGGGGTTGACGTGGTCGGGGGTGAGCGGCGAGACGCCGCCCCAGTCGTCGATGCCGGCCTCGATGAAGCGCGCGTATTCGCCGTCGACCAGGTTGGGCGGGGCCTGGATACGGGCCGCGGGGCCCAGCACCACCCGGGCCACGGCGATGGCCGCGGCCAGCTCCTCCAGCTCTGCGTCCGGCATTCCCCGCATCGCGGTGTCCGGCTTGGCCCGGAAGTTCTGGATGATCACTTCCTGGACGCCGTGGTAGCGGCGGGCGGTGCGGCGGATCGCGAACAGCGAGTCGGCGCGCTCCTCGTAGGTCTCCCCGATGCCGATCAGGATGCCGGTGGTGAAGGGCACGTTGGAGCGGCCCGCGTCCTCGAGGACCCGCAGCCTCACCGCGGGCTCCTTGTCGGGCGAGCCGAAGTGCGGGCCGCCGCGCTCCGACCACAGCCGGGTCGCCGTCGTCTCCAGCATCATGCCCATCGACGGGGCGACCGGCTTGAGCCGCTGCAGGTCCGTCCAGGACAGCACACCGGGGTTGAGGTGCGGCAGCAGGCCGGTCTCCTCCAGCACGCGGATCGACATCGCGCGCACATAGGCGAGCGTGTCGTCGTAGCCGTGCGCGTCCAGCCACTCCCTTGCCTCGGGCCAGCGGTCCTCCGGGCGGTCCCCGAGGGTGAACAGCGCTTCCTTGCAGCCCATCGCGGCGCCGCGCCTGGCGATGTCCAGCACTTCGTCGGGCGAGAGGTACATCCCCTCGCCCGCGCGGCGCAGCCTGCCCGGCACGGTCACGAAGGTGCAGTAGTGGCAGGTGTCCCTGCACAGCCGCGTCAGCGGTATGAAGACCTTGCGCGAATACGTGATGACGCCGGGCCGGCCCGCCGCTTCGAGCCCGGCGTCCCGCACCCGGGCGGCGGTCGCGGCCAGCCGCTCCAGATCGCCGCCGCGGGCCTGGAGCAGGACGGCGGCCTCTCCCGTGTCGAGGGCGACACCCTCCGCGGCGCGGTGCAGCGCGCGGCGCATGGCGTTGGCGGCGGGGGGCGGCAAGGTCATCCCCTGAGCATAGGTCGCCCCCGCGACATTGCGGCTCCCGCGCCACCCGGCGCCTCCTGTCGCCAATCTCTCCCGGCCCCGGGGAATACCGCCGGGGAAGGCCCCCCGGGTCCCCGCCCGCCGAGGAGGTGCGGACGGCCCGTCCGGGGGCGGGGGTTCGGGCTACGGCCCCCCGGCGCACAGGAGGTGGCCACCCTGGCGTCACCCGGCGGCGCGACCGTACCCGCCATGGACCGACGCGACGTACTCAAACTCTCGGCGCTGGCAAGCGCCACCGGCGTCCTTACGCTGGCTCCCGTGAACTTCGCCGCAGCCTCCGACTCCGCCGGCTCGGCCGGCGCCCCCGGCTCCTCCTCGGGCCAGGACCTGACGCGGACCGTCACCAGCCATCTCCCGACCGGCGTCGCCGACTTCGTGTACCTGCCGGTCGAGGTGCCGCGCGGGATCCGGCAGATCGCCGTGTCGTACACCTACGACCGGCCCGCGGTCCCCGCCGGGACCCTCGGCAACGCGTGCGACATCGGCATCTTCGACCAGCACGGCACCGACCTCGGCGGGCGCGGCTTCCGCGGCTGGTCGGGCGGTGCGCGCACCGAGTTCGCGATCAGCGCGGAGGAGGCCACGCCCGGCTATCTGGCCGGACCGGTCGAGGCGGGCACCTGGTACGTCGTGCTCGGCCCGTACACCGTCGCGCCGCAGGGACTCGACTACTCGGTGACGGTCACCCTCACCCCCGGCGACCGGGGCCGCACCCCGAAGCCCGACTACCCGCCGGAGCAGGTCGCCGGGCGGGGCCGCGGCTGGTACCGCGGCGACTGCCATCTGCACACGGTGCACTCCGACGGCAAGCGCACCCTGGAGCAGCTGGCCGCACTGGCCCGGGCGGCGAAGCTGGACTTCATCAACTCCAGCGACCACAACACCAGTTCCGCGCACCCCTTCCTCGGCCCGCTGGCGGGCGACGACCTGCTGATCCTCACCGGCGAGGAGGTGACCACGCGCAACGGCCACTTCCTGGCGATCGGCCTGGACGGCGGGGAGTTCGTCGACTGGCGCTACCGGGCGCGCGACGACGCCTTCGACTCCTTCGCGCGGCAGATCCGCCGCGCGGGCGGCATCGTGGTGCCAGCCCACCCGTACGGCACGAGCCTGGCCAGCCAGTGGAAGTTCGGCTACGACAACGTCGACGCCATCGAGGTCTGGAACGGCCCCTGGACCACCGACGACGAGCTGTCCCTGCTCACCTGGGACAACCTGCTGACCGGTGCGGTGCGCCGGGGCGACGGGCACTGGGTCCCGGCGATGGGCAATTCCGACGCCCACCGCGACCCCGACGTCGTGGGCCTGCCGCAGACCGTCGTCCTGGCGGACGGCCTCAACCGGCACGCGCTGCAGGCGGGGATCAGGGCCGGGCACTCCTGGATCGCCGAGAACGCGGGAGTGCAGCTCGCCTTCACCGCGTCGGGGCCGCACGGCGAGCACGCGGGCATCGGCGACCGGCTGCCGGTCGCACCGGACGCGGACGTCACGGTGAGCCTGACCGTCTCGGGTGTCCCGGCGGACTCGCTGCTGCGCCTGGTCTCCGACGAGGGCCAGGTCTTCGCGGCGCCGCTGCCCGCTTCCGGCGCGATCAGCTGGCAGACCACCGCCTCGCTCGCCGCCTACGTGCGCGCCGAGGTCCGCCACCCGGCGCCCGCGGGCAGCCCGGCCGGAATCCCCGGGCCGGCCGCGGCGATCACCAACCCGATCTGGCTGGGCCGCAAGTAGCGCCGGCCGGACACCGCGGCGCGGCGGGCGCGGACCCGCCGCCGCCGCGGTGCGTCCGGGTCCCCCGGGGGACCCGGACGGCGGTCCGGGCGTCAGGCGGTGCGCAGGCGGGCGGCGTCGGGCCAGGCCATCCGGAGCTTCGCCGGGGTGCCGTCGAGCCGGCCGGGGTCGCCGCCGGGGGCCTCGACGAGGGCCGTCTCCACATGGGCGGCACCCAGGGCGGTGTAGAAGGCGCGGGCCTGCGCGTTCTGTTCCAGGACCCACAGGTGGAGGGCGGGCGACGCCGCCTCGGCGACGGCCGCCTCGGCCGCGCGGCAGAGGAGCACGCTGCCCACACCCGTGCGCTGCCGGGCCGCGGTCACGTGCAGGTTGTCCACCAGGCTGCCCCATGTGCCGTCGTCGTCGAAGACGACATGGACGAAGCCGAGCACGTCCGCGCCGTCCTCGGCGACCAGGGTGCGGGTCCCGGCGGGCGAGGCGAGGCGCGCCGACCAGACGGCCTTGCGGTCGCTGAGGACGTCGCCGTCGAGATAGGCGTCGGAGTAGGCCCCCCGGTAGTGGCGGCGCCAGCTGTCGGCGTGCAGCCGCGCCACCGCTTCCGCGTCGTCAGGACCTGCGTTGCGGATCGACGCCGCCATGCCGTTCTCCTCTTGCCGCCTGCTGAGCCGACCGCAGTCAACCGGACGCGGGGTGGCGCGGGCCAGCGGATTTCGGGCGGCGGACCTGCGGTGGACGGCGGATCCCCAGCGGGCGGCGGACCTCCGGCGGGCGGCGGACCTCCGGCCCCGGACAGCGAGCGGTGGGCGGGCGGCCCGGGACCCGGCGGCGCAGGGACGCGGCCGGGGAGGCGTGCGGGTACGCGGGCGGGGAGGCGTGCGGGTACGCGGCCGGGGAGGCGTGCGGGTACGCGGGCGGGCGCGCGCCGTCAGCCGGTGACCCGTACCGGGAGGAGGATGCGCCACACGGCCTCCTCGAGACCGTGCACGGCGGCGATCCAGCCGACGTTCTCCTCGTCGGTGCCCAGGCGGATCGCCTGCGCGAGTTCCGTCATCGCGTCGGCGAGGTCGCCGTGGCACATGGCCGCTTCCAGGCGGCCGCCGGCCGGGCCGTCGTCGTGGTAGCAGTGGTACGCGGCCGCGCCGCGCAGGACGCCGACCGGGCGCCACTGGGTGGCCAGCCGCCAGACCGGCTCGCCCCCGACGCGTACGCCGTCCGCCTCGACGACCTGCGTGCGGTTGCGGTCGACGGCCAGCGCCTGCCAGCCGTCGGTGCCGGTGAGGATCAGGTCGGGTGCGCAGCGCTGCACGGCCCGCGGCACCGCGCGGGTCGCGTCCGCCGTGGACACCACGAGCGGCACCGCGGCCATCCCCGCGTAGAGGCAGCCGAAGAAGGCGCCCGCGAGATCGGGGCCCTCCGGGTAGACGAGCAGCACGCGGCTGCCGGGGCTGAGCAGCGTGCCGAGCCGGGCGGCCACCGCCCGTGCGCGCCGGTCGAGTTCCGCGAAGCTGCAGCCCGCGGTGCCGGTCCCCGAACCCGCCCGCCCCTCGAAGGGCAGCTCGGGGACCAGCATCGGGTGCCGCTCCGCGCGCCGGCGCAGCAGCGGCCCCGGCAGCCGGCCGCCGTCCCCCGCGACCGGCCGGGCGCCGCCGCCCCCGCCGCCGGGCCGGGCCCTGCGCGGCTTGCCGTGCTTTCCGCCGCTCACGGCAGCGGTCTGCACAGGCGCGGCGAACTGCGGCGCGTACGCCGGGCTCGGCGGCTGCGGGACGTGCAGCGGGCGCACGGAGTCGTCGCGCTGCGGCCGGCCCCACCAGCCGGACCGCCCTCCCCGCACCCCGGTCCCTGCGGCGCCGTCGAACACGCCGGACCCTGCGGCGCCGTCGAGCGCGCCGGACCCGTCCGGGACACCGGTCGGGTATGCGTCCGGCTCGTACGAGCCCGATCCGTACCCGCCTGTCCCCTGGCCGCCGGAGCCGAACCCGTCCGGCGCGCCGGGACCCCGTACCACCGTCCGGTACGACCGATCCGCGCGATCCACGCACTTGGCACACATCGCCGATCAGCTACCCGTCCTGTCGCACAACGTCCCACGGCCCGATCCATCCCCACACACCACAACCTCCGCGCACGCACAGCCGGAACGGCAAATTCAGCCCAACTTCCGCCGTTGGGCCGGTTAGGGGCCCGCATGGGGTGACCCGGGACGTCCCGACACGGCAAACTGACACGGACGGGGCCGAACCAGCGGCCCCACCGACGAGTGCCATGCGGACAACTGTTCCGCCCGGCGATGAATGATTGATATACGCGCGGAGAGCGGTCCGGCTCCTTTTCCGACCGGTTCGGTCCGCGCACGGTTCAGGGGGCACGGATGGGAAGCGGGACGGAACCGGGCCGCGGCCTGCGGTTCGCGGTCCTCGGGCCGGTACGCGCCTGGCACGACGACCAGCCGATCGGCACCGGCTCACCGCAGCAGCGCGCGCTGCTGGCCGTGCTGCTGCTGCGCGGCGGGCGGACGGCCACCGCGTCGGAGCTACAGGACGCCCTGTGGGGGGAGAACGCGCCCAACACGGCGCTGGCCGCGCTGCGTTCCTATGCCTTCCGGCTGCGCAAGGCACTCGGCTCGCAGACCCTGGTCACCGACTCCGGCGGTTACGCGATCCACGTGCCCGCCGAGGCCCTGGACGCCACCCTGGTCGAGCAGCTGGCCGCGGAGGCCGAGAAGGTGCGGCAGAGCGACCCGGCGCAGGCCCGCGAACTGCTGCTCAGCGCCCTGGACATGTGGAACGGCGAGCCGCTCGCCGGACTGCCGGGCCCCTACGCCGAGACCCAGCGGGTCCGGCTCGCCGAATGGCACCTCGGCCTGATCGAGACCAGGCTCGAACTCGACCTGGAGATCGGCGCCCACGCCGAGGCCGTCTCCGAACTCACCGCGATCACCGCGGAGCACCCGCTGCGCGAGCGGCTGCGCGCCCTGCTGATGCTCGCCCTCTACCGCAGCGGGCGGCAGGCCGAGGCGCTCGGCGTGTACGCCGACACCCGGCGGCTGCTCGCGGACGAGCTGGGCATCGACCCGTCCGCCGAGCTGAGCGACCTGCACCAGCGCATCCTCGAGGCGGACGCCGGGCTGGCCCCGCCGCAGGGCGCCGCCGCGCCGGGCGCGGCCGAGGTGCCGCGGCCCGCGCAACTGCCTGCCGCGGTCCCCGACTTCACCGGCCGGGCCGCCTTCGTGCGGGAGCTGGGCGAGCAGCTGGCGGCCGCCTCTCGCGGCAGCGGGGTGATGGCGGTCTCCGCCGTCGCGGGCATCGGCGGCGTCGGCAAGACCACGCTGGCCGTCCGGGTCGCGCACGAGGCGCGCGAGGCCTTCCCTGACGGGCAGTTGTACGTCGACCTCCAGGGCACCGGCCCGCGGCCGGCGGAACCCGAGGCGGTGCTCGCCTCCTTCCTGCGCGCGCTCGGCCTGCCGGACGCGGCGATCCCCGACTCGCTGCCCGACCGCGCCGCCCTCTACCGCTCCACGCTCGACGGCCGCCGGGTCCTGGCCCTGCTCGACAACGCCTACGACGCCGCCCAGATCCGGCAGTTGCTGCCCGGCACCCCCGGCTGCGCCGCGCTGGTCACCAGCCGGGTGCGGATGGTGGACCTCGCCGGCGCGCACCTGGTGGACCTGGACGTGATGTCCCCGGAGGAGTCGCTGCTGCTGTTCACCCGCATCGTCGGCGAGGAGCGGGTCGGCAGCGAGCGCCAGGCCGCCCTCGACGTCGTCGCCGCCTGCGGCTTCCTGCCGCTCGCGATCCGTATCGCCGCCGCCCGCCTCGCCGCCCGCCGCACCTGGACCGTGTCCGTGCTCGCCGACAAGCTCGCCGACCACCGGCGGCGGCTGGACGAACTGCGGGCCGGCGACCTCGCCGTCAAGGCCACCTTCGCGCTCGGCTACGACCACCTGTCGCCCGCACAGGCGCGCGCCTTCCGGCTGCTCTCGCTGCCCGAAGGGCCCGACATCTCGCTGGACGCCGCGGCGGCCGTGCTCGACCTGGACCGCTACAGGACCGAGGAACTCCTCGAAGCACTGGTCGACATCAGCCTCATCGAGTCGGCGGCGCCCGCCCGCTACCGCTTCCACGACCTGCTGCGGCTCTACGCCCGCGACCGCGCGGAGGCAGACGAGCCCGAGGAGGCCCGCTGCGCGGCGCAGTCCCGCCTGCTGGACTTCTACCTGGCCTCGTCCGTCTCCGCCTACGAGCTGGAGAATCCCGGCGACCGGATCCTGGGCCACCTCGCGCCCACGACACACCCGGGCCTGTCCTTCGGCACCAGGCAGCAGTCCCTCGACTGGCTGTACTCCGAGGCCCAGGGACTGCTCGCCGCGGTGCAACAGGCCGCGGACGACGCCTGCGAGAGCTTCCTGCGGCGGGCCGTCGACGTCCTGCTCGTGGCCCAGGACCTGATGGAGTCAGGCGTCTACGCCCGGCAGTACGAGCAGGCCGCCAACGCGCTGGTCGCCACCGCGCAGGCCTGCGGCGACACCCTGGTCGAGGGCCGCGGCCGGGTCTGGCTCGGCCAGCTGCTGCGGGTCTCCGGCAGGTTCGAGGCGGCGGAGGCGGAGACCAAGCGGGCGCTGCTCCTCGGGCTCGCCGCCGAGGATCCGATGACCTGCAGCTACGCGCCGAACCTGCGCGGCACCCTGGCCCACCAGGGCCACCGCTTCGCCGAGAGCGCCGAATACCACGCCAGCGCCCTCGACGCCTTCAGGACCGACGGCAACAAGCACGGCGAGGCCGCGGCTCTGAGCAACCTGGCCCGCGCGCAACTGGAGCTGGGGGACAGCGCCTCGGCGATCGCCGCCACCGAGCGCACCGTGGCGATCTACCGCGAGCTCGGCGCCGGCTTCCGGCTCGGCAACGGCCTCTACTCGATGGGCGTCACCCTCACCGCCACCGGCTCCTACTACGAGGCGCTGGACTGCCTCACCGAGGCGCTCGAGGTCTTCCGCGCCGCCCGGCAGCACCTGTGGGAGGGCCTGGCCCTCTACCGGCTGGCCCAGCTGCACCTGGCCGCAGGCCGATACCGGCAGTCCGCCTCGCATGTCGAGCAGGCGCTGGTCATCATGCGCGAGATCGGCGGGGAGTGGCGCACCGCGAACGCGCTCACGGTGCTCGGCCGGGCCCTCGCGGCGATGGGCCAGGAGGTGCGCGCGCACGCCTGCTGGCACGACGCCCTGGCCGCCTACTCGTCGCTGGGGTCGCCCGACGCGGCGCAGGTGCGCCGGCTGCTCGGCGACGAGTCGGAGTCTTCGGCCGCGGTCTGAGCGGCGCCGCCCGGGGCCTCCGCGACCGAACCGGTACCCGGCATTGCCCAACTGGTGGCGTTTATCAGTTGATTATCGGTGGGTGTCAGGATTCCATCACTGAACGAGCTGCCCGCTCGGCGGTGCACGGGGGTCGCTGCCGAGCGGGCGTTACGACAGCGTCCCCAAGCTGGACACGCACACAGGAGAGCACCATGAGCGCAGATCAGCCCAAGGTCCCGACCGGCGACGGCACCGTCGAGCCGGACAACTTCCACACCGAAGGCACTCCCGAGCCGGTGGCGACCACACCGCTCACCACCAAGCCCGGCACGGTGACGCCGGACAACTTCCACACCGAGGGCACCAAGCCGTAAAGCCCGCGGTCTGGATCCCACGGGGGGATCACGGGGGGATCGGGGAGCACACGGGGGACCAGGGGGACAGCCCGGGAGGGGGAAACGTCCGCGGATCAGGGGATCGCGGACGGACGTCCCGGGCGAGCACAGCAGACCGGCCGCAGCGTGGAGGGGACGCTGAGGCCGGTCTGCTGGCTTTCGCGCTGCCCGCGGGGGCGGCTTCCTACGGGGCGGCTTCCTACGGGGGGCGTCTTCCTGCCGGGGCGAGCGCGGGGCGGCCGGTCCGGGAAGGCGGCGCGGGGGCACGGGCCGCCGGTGAGGTAGGCGGCGCGGGGGCACGGGCCGCCGGTCGGCGACGCGGTGCGCCTCCTGCGTGGCGAATACCGCAAACCGGGCGTAACCTCGGGCGCGAGGGGGCTGAGTACGCGAAAGAGGCGGTGCCGCCGGATGCTCCGCAACATCCTCGGCTCGCTCATCGCGCTCATCGGAGCGGCGCTCGCCGTCTGGAGCCCCTTCCGTATCTGGTACGGCGGGCGCCACGGGTCCGACATCCGGGTGCACGACCTCTTCACCGGGGTCGGTGCAGGCCCGGCCGACGCGGCCCTGCTCGGCTCCCTCTTCCTTCCGCTGGGCTTCGCGGCCCTGCTCACCCTGCTGGGAGTGCTGATGCGGTCCCGGCTGTCCGTCGGCGCGGCGGGGGTGCTGGTGCTGGGCGTCACCGTGCTGTGGATGGTCCGGCAGGCGCAGTCCACCGGTTCGCTCACGGCCGGCGGCGACGGCCTCGACGTCGGCGTGGCGGCCGCGGTGGGCGGCGGCGCGCTGCTCCTGCTCGGCGCGACCGTGATGCCGGGCCGCCGCGCCACCCGCGACGGCAGACCCGCCGCGGAGTACGGTGCGTGGCCGCCGGCCGACGCGGTCCGCCCCGACGACCAGCCGTCCTGGCCTTACGAGCCGCACGAGCCGCACGAGCCGTACGAACAGCCTGACGCCGGCGATACGGCCGCGGCGAAGGCGGCGCGCGAGGCCCCCTACCGGCCCGAGGACGACGACACCCTCACCCTTCCGCCGCTGCCCGACCGGCCACCGGGCTGACGGTCCGCCCTGTCATTGGCGGCCCGGGGCGGGAAGACGGGGCGCGGCTCTGGAAGTGGCGGGGGCGCGGCCGGTCGGTGCTACGCCCGGCGGGGCGACGCGCCGGTGCCCTTGGTGGCGTCGAGCGCGTACACGCAGCGGTCCTTCGAGCAGGCGTAGACGACGCCGTCCGCACTGACCGGTGAACCGGTGATCTCGCCGCCGGTCTCCAGGCGCCAGCGCAACTGGCCGCCCTGCGCGTCGACCGTGTAGAGGCAGTGGTCCTTGGATCCGAAGTGCACCCGGCCGTCGGCGACCGCGGGCGACCCGACGATCTCGCCCTGCGCCGCGAAACGCCAGCGGGGTGTGCCGCTGACCGCCTCCAGCGTGTAGAGAGCGCTGCCCGCGCCCAGGTGCACCGCCCCGGCCGCCACCACGACCGGCTCGACGGACTGCCGCGGCTCGGTGGCCACCCGCCACCGCTCCCGGCCGCCCGCCGGGTCGAGGGCATAGACCGTGCCGAGGTGGTCGGTGACGTAGACCCCGCCACCGGACGTCCCGGGGCCGGACACGTACGCGGGCGGTGCGAACATCACGGCCGGGGCGTCGAAATGCCAGCGCTCGGCCCCCGTGCGCGCGTCGAGCGCGAGCACCCGGGTGCCCGCGGTCAGATGGACGATGCCGTCCGCGACCACCGGCCTGGTGGGCACCGAGCCGCCCGCGCCGGACTCGCCGACGGGGTACGACCACATCTCCGCCCCGGTCAGTGCGTCGACCGCGTGCAGTTGGCCGCCGCCCTGGTAGTACACGGCCCGGCCGACGACGGTCGGCCCCGACTCCGGCGACTCGAACTCGGTCTGCGCGCCGCTCCGCTCCCACCGCAGCATCCCGCGGCCCGCGTCCCATGACTGGACCCCGCCGCCGCGGGTCCCGGTGACCACGGTGCCCGCGTCGGTCCTCACCGCGTAGACCCAGCCGTCGATCTGCGTACGCCACCGGTCGGCGCCGTCCGCCGCGTCCAGCGCGAAGAGGCTCGGGCCGTCAGAGGCGTGGATACGCCCGCCGGCCACCGCCATCGTCCACGCGACGTCCCTGGTCTTGAACTCGCGCCGCCCGCTCGCCACATCCAGCGCGTGCACCTCGAAGGAGGTGACGTACAGCAGCCCGCCGGCCACCACCGGGGTGCCCCATACGTCGTTGGACATCCGGAACCGCCAGGGCCGCCACTCCGCGGGCGGCGCCGCGGCCGCGCCCTGGCCGGGCACGGCCACCGGCGCGGGATCGCCCGCCCGGTGCGCCCCGGCTCTGCGGCGGACCCATTCGGTGCCGGGTGCGGCGCCGCTCACCGCCTTGTGTTCTGCGGCCTCCGCGACCCGCAGGCCAGGGCCGATCGGCGCGGAGCCGGCAAGCTGCACCGCCTCACCCGCGCCGTGCCGGCTGTGGCCGCCGTCGCCGCCTGGCGAGTGCGCCGGGATCGGCGGCGGCTGGGCCGGGCGGGGCGGCAGCAGGTCGGCCTGCGCTCCGCGGGGCCGGCCGGCGGCGTGCGCGCCGCGCCCGCTGTCCGCTGCGGCCGGCACCCGGCCGCTGCGGCGCTGCTCTATCAGGGCGACCGCCCCCGGCGGCAGCCAGGCCGACGCCGTCCCCGTGTCGTCGCCACCGGTGGAGAACAGGTGCGGGGCGAGCTGCGCCTGGAGGTCGGCCGGGGTGGGCCGGCCCTCGGCCTCCATCCGCATGCAGGACTCGATGAGCGGGCGCAGCTCGTCGGGCAGGCCGTTCAGGTCGGGGCCCTCGCGCAGCAGCATGAACACGGTCTCCACCGGGTTCGCACCGTGGAAGGGCGCATGGCCGGTCGCGGCGAAGACCAGCGTCGAGCCGAGCGAGAAGATGTCGCTCGCCCCGCGCACGCTGCGGGAGTCGCGTGCCTGCTCCGGCGACATGTAGGCGGGGGTCCCGACCGCGACGTTGGTCATCGTCAGCCGGGTGTTGGACACCCCGGAGGCGATACCGAAGTCGATGACCCGCGGCCCGTCCTCGACGACCAGCACGTTGGACGGTTTCATGTCGCGGTGCACCAGGCCGGCCGCGTGAATCGACTGGAGGGCCTCGGCGATGCCGGCGGCGAGCCAGCGCACCGCCTGGGCGGGCATCGGCCCGGCCTCGTTGACGATCTCCTCTAGCGACGGCGCCGGGACGTAGGCGGTGGCGAGCCAGGGCACGGCGGCCCGCGGGTCGGCGTCCACGACGGCGGCGGTGTAGAAGCCGGACACGGCGCGAGCCGCCTCCACCTCACGCGTGAAGCGGACCCGGAAGAGCTGGTCCTCGGCGAGCTCCGCGCGCACGGTCTTGATCGCCACCCGGCGGCCGGAGGCCGAGCGGGCGAGATAGACCAGCCCCATGCCGCCGGCGCCGAGCCGTCCCAGCACCTCGAAAGGGCCGATCCGTCTCGGGTCGTGCTGCGTCAGCTGCTCCACCACTGCCCTGCCACCTCCCCGTACCCGCGTTGTTGCGGCCCTGCTCCGCGTCCGTACGTCCTGCCCTTCGCGGTCCGTTGCCCGCGCCCACGCCAGAGTACGGACCTGATTGTTCCTGGGAAGAGCGCCGGTTGCGAACCCGGGGCCATCACGACACGCACAGGGAGCGAACTCGTTATCATCCGCCATCTGTCGCCCCGGGAGCGGCACAACGCGCCGAAAAGGATCGGGGGGCCGTCAACTCCCTGCTATGGGGCTCTCCTTGCGCTGGCGGTCGATGATGGTGAAGGTCGCGCCCTGGTCGTCGGTGACACCGGCGAGCCGGCCGAAGGGCGAGTCCGCGGGCTCACCGGTCACCCGGCCGCCGAGCTCCCGCACCGTCTCGACGGCCACATCGCAGTCCGCCACCGCGAAGTAGACGCGGAAGGCGGCGGGCTGGTCCTCCGGCACCCCGGCACCCAGCTCCAGCCGGCCGCCGACCTGCCGCTCCGGCTCGGCCGGCAGCGCCCACACCTTGTAGTCGAAGTGCTCGCCGTCGCCGATCTGCTCGGCCCGATACCCGAACAGCGCCTCGTAGAAGGTGTCGACCGCCGCCGCGTCCCGCGTGTGGTTCTCCGTCCAGCAGAAGGCCCCGGGGCGGTCGGTGATGCCGAAGCCCAGATGCTCCCCCGCCTGCCACACGCCGAACACCGAGCCTCCGGGGTCGACCGCGCCCAGCATCACCCCGGCCTCCCCCGCCTTGTCCGGGCCGAAGACGACCTGCCCGCCGGCCGCGCCGATCCTGGCGGCGGCGCCGGTCGCGTCGGGCGACGCGAAGTAGACGCTCCAGGCGGTGGGCATCGCGGGATCCGGCTTGGCCATCAGGGCCGCAGCCGGCCTGCCGTCGCGGAAAGCCAGTGTGTAGTGCCCGAAATCCTCGCCCTGGTCCTCGAAGGTCCAGCCGAACAGCTCCCCGTAGAACCGCCGGGCCGCCGCCAGGTCGGGCACCGCCGCGTCGACCCAGCAGGGTGCGCCTTCACTGAATGCGGACATGATCCGGTCCTTCCTCTCCATGGATCCCCATCTGCTCGACGGCCGCCCCGGCCGCCTTCTTCAGTGATCTTCCCCACAGCCTGAGGGCCTAATTCGAACATATGGTCAATTCTTCGAGGGGCCACCCGTCGGGTACCGCAAAAGGCCACAAAAGGTACACAAAGGTCGGCTCGGCGACCCGAAAGCAGGTTCCGCTTAGCTCTCGCAAACCCTCATTGACCTGCGTCTTCCGTACCACCAAGCACCCCCTCCCCATTTGCACGCGGCCAAATCGCGCGAGGATCACCCGCCGGTAAGCTGACGGCATGACAGGACAAGTTCGCACCGTCGACGGACGTGTCGCGGGTCGCCGAGGGCAGGCGACGCGGCAGAAGCTGCTCGACTGCCTGAGCGAGATGCTCAGCACGTCGCCGTACCGGGACGTCAAGGTGATCGACGTCGCACGGATGGCCGGCACCTCGCCCGCCACCTTCTACCAGTACTTCCCCGACGTCGAGGGCGCCGTCCTGGAGCTCGCCGACGAGATGGCGAAGGAGGGGGCGAGCCTGACGGAGTTGGTCGCGGGCCGCTCCTGGGTCGGCAAGTCGGGCGCCCAGGCGGCCGACGAACTCGTCGACGGCTTCCTCTCCTTCTGGCGGAAGAACGACGCCATCCTCCGCGTCATCGATCTCGGTGCCGCTGAAGGGGATAAACGTTTCTCCAAAATCCGCACCAAGATCCTCACCGCGGTGACGGGCTCGCTCACCGAGTCCATCAAGGAGCTTCAGGGCAAGGGTCGCGTCGACAAGGACGTCAGCGCACCGGCCATCGCCGGCTCACTGGTGACCATGCTCGCCGCGGTGGCCGCACACCAGAAGGGCTTCACCGGGTCCGGCTTCAAGCAGGCCGACCTCAAGCCCAACCTGGCGCTGCTCGTGCACCTCGGTGTGACCGGCAAGAAGCCGCCCAAGTAGTCGCGGGCACAGCCGCCGAGCGGCCGAGCGGCCGAGCCGCCGAACCGGTTGCCGGAGCAACCGAGGCCTGTGTCGCCACGAGCGGTACGGCAGACCCGTGCGGGCGGGCCTCCGCACGGCGGGCGGTGGCGCGAAGGACGCTGCGCGATCGGCACCGGCAATGCGGACCGGCGCGAATTGCCCGACCGACCGGTCCGACGTGGCGCGACGAGCCCGGCGCGGCGGCCCAAATCCGGCGCGGCATGAGGTCGCCGCCGGCGCGTGGCGGCCCCTGACGCGCGGACAGCCGCGCACAGCGGACGCCCGCAAGACCGGCGGCACAGCCGCGCACAGCGGACTGCCGCAAGACCGGCGCGGGCCACCACCGGACGACCGCAAGACCGGCGTGGGCCGCCACCGGTCGACCGCGCCGTCGCCCTCGCGACCGCGACCCGTCCTCCGCCGCTGCCGAAGGGGCCGACGCCCGTGCTGCTGCGACGCATGCTGCTGCCACTGACGTGCACCGCGCTCATCGCGCTCCCGGCTGTCCTGTGGCCCGCGCGCGGCGGAACCGTCCGTACGGCTCCGGGCTGGACCGCGCAGGCCGCCGCCCGCTTCTGGACGCCCGAGCGGATGACCGCCGCCATGCCGGCGCCGGGGCGCAGCCTGCCGCCGGTCGACCAGGCGGCCGCCGAGACCCCCGCCTCGGAGGCGCCCGACTCCGCCGCGTACATCGCGGGAGTGCCCGCCGTGGGCGTGCTCTTCTCCGTCGGCGACGACATGGCCGCGCATTACTGCACGGCGAGCGTCGTCCACAGCCCCGGCCGTGACCTCGTCCTCACCGCGGCCCACTGCGATCCGGGTACCGACGTCGGCTTCGTGCCGCAATACCGCGCCGGTGTCGGCGCGGACCGGCAGCCGTACGGGATCTGGGCGGTCGCGGAGGTCTTCACCGACCCGCGCTGGGCGCCGGACGACGATGCCGCCTCCGACCACGACGTCGCCTTCGCCCGGGTGAGGCGCAACAGGCACGGGCAGCGCCTCGAGGACGTCACGGGCGCCAACCGGCTTGCCCCCACCCCCGGCTACCGCAACCGCGTCACCGTCATCGGCTATCCGCGGCTCGGCGGCGACCCGACGGACCGGGCGGTCGCCTGCACGACCACCACGGGACGCCTCGACCGGCGCGACCAACTGCGCCTGTTCTGCGACGGCTTCTCGGGCGGCACCTCGGGGAGCCCCTGGCTGCTCGGCTACGACAGCCGCACCGGGACCGGCACGGTGATCGGCCTGATCGGCGGCCTCGGCGGCGGCGGTCCCACCGACCGCGTCTCCTACAGCCCCCTCTTCTCGGACGCGGTCCTCGCCCTCTACCGCAGGGCCACCGGCGGCTGACGCGTCCCTGTCCCGCCGGGCGGCTACGCTCTCGACCGCAGCCAGTACCCCGCCCCACCACAGGAGTTCCGCATGTCCGAGCCAACCCCCACCCCAGCGGCAGCGGGCCTGGCCGCGACGCCCGACGCGATCGTGATCGGCGCGGGCCCCGGCGGCCTGGCAGCGGCGGCGGCGCTGCGGCAGCGTGGCCTACGCCCTCTCGTCCTGGAGCGCGCGGAACAGCTCGGCGCGTCCTGGCGCGGCCACTACGACCGGCTGCACCTGCACACCACCCGAAGACTCTCCGCGCTGCCGGGGCTGGGGATACCCCGCGCGTACGGCCGCTGGGTCGGCCGGGACGACGTGGTGCGCTACCTGGAGCAGTACGCGGAACACCACAGCCTCGACGTCGCGACCGGGATCGCCGTGGACCGCGTCGAGCGGGGCGACGCCGGCTGGGAACTGCCCGCCACCGGCGGCCGGGTGCTGGGCTCACCGGTCGTCGTCGTGGCCACCGGCCACAACCACACGCCCCACATCCCCGACTGGCCCGGCCGCGACGCCTTCACCGGCGAACTGCTGCACGCCGCCGACTACCGCAATGCCGCCGCATACGCGGGCCGTGACGTGCTGGTCGTCGGGGTCGGCAACACCGGCGCAGAGATCGCGGTCGACCTGGTCGAAGGCGGTGCGGGCCGGGTGCGGCTGGCGGTGCGCACCCCGCCGCACATCATGCGCCGCTCGACGGCGGGCTGGCCGGCGCAGGCCAGCGGCATCCTCGTCCGGCGGCTGCCGACGCGGCTGGTGGACCGGGTGGCGCCCTACATCGAGCGGGCGAGCGTGCCGGACCTGTCCGCCTACGGTCTGCCGCGGCCCGAGAGCGGGTTGTACGCGCGGGTGCTGGACGGGGCGATCCCGGTGCAGGACGTCGGGCTGATCGACGCGGTGCGGTCGGGGCGGGTCGAACCCGTCGCCGCCGTCGAACGGTTCGAGGGCGGGCAGGTGCATCTCGCGGACGGCTCGCAGATCGCCCCCGAGGTCGTGGTCGCCGCGACCGGCTACCGGCGCGGGCTGGAGGGGCTGGTCGGCCATCTCGGGGTGCTGGACGGCCGCGGGCGCCCGGTGGTGCACGGGCCGCGCACCCCTCCGGGCGCGCCGGGGCTGTTCTTCACCGGGTTCACCAACCCGATCAGCGGGATGTTCCGCGAGATGGCGATCGACGCCCGCCGGATCGCCAGGGCGGCGTCCCGCATCCGCCCGTGATCTGCGACGACGGGGCATTCGATCACTCGTTCGAGTGATCGGGAGCGGATGCGGAACCGGGGGCCTGCGGCGGTCCGTTCACACCATGACCGCCATCGCGGGAGGCGCGGCGACCGGCCGCCGGCGGATCACCAGGGACATCAGCGCGGCCAGCGCACACAACGCACCGGAGGTGTACCAGACGACGTCGTACGAACCGAAGGCATCACGGGCCACACCGCCGAGGAAGGCGACGAGCGCGGCACCGATCTGGTGGGCTGCCAGCACCCATCCGAAGACGATCGCGCTGTTCTCGCCGTAGTGCTCGCGGCACAGGGCGATCGTCGGCGGCACCGTGGCCACCCAGTCGAGTCCGTAGAAGACGATGAACAGCACCATCGGCGGGTGGACGCTGTCGCCGAGCAGCATGGGGAGGAACATGAGCGAGAGTCCGCGCAGGCCGTAGTAGATGGCGAGCAGCCGGCGCGGGGAGATGCGGTCGGTGAACCATCCGGAGGCCACCGTGCCGACGATGTCGAAGACGCCGATCACGGCGAGGAGTGAGGCGGCGGCCGTCACGGGCATGCCGTGGTCGTGGGCGGCGGGCACGAAGTGCGTCTTGACGAGGCCGTTGGTGGAGGCCCCGCAGATCGCGAAGGAGCCGGCGAGCAGCCAGAAGGTGCCGGTGCGCGCTGCTTCGCCGAGTGCCCGCAGCGTACGGGCGGCGGCGCCGGTGACCGGCGGCGGCTTGGGGACGAACTCCTCGGCGCCGTAGGGGGCCACGCCCACGTCGGCGGGGTGGTCGCGCAGCAGGAACCAGACGAAGGGGACGACGGCGACGGCTGCCGCCGCCACCAGCGCCGCGGCCGGCCGCCAGCCGTGGTGCTCGGTGATCCAGGACAGCAGCGGCAGGAAGACCAACTGCCCTGCGGCGCCTGCCGCGGTGAGGACACCGGTGACCAGGCCGCGGCGGGCGTCGAACCACCGGTTGGTGACGGTGGCGGCGAAGGCGAGGGCCATGGACCCGCTGCCGAGGCCGACCAGGACGCCCCAGCACAGGATGAGTTGCCAGACCTGCGTCATGGAGACGGTCAGCCCCGCGCCGAGCGCGATCGTCAGCAGGGCGCAGACCACCACCCGCCGGATGCCGAAGCGGTCCATCAGCGCGGCGGCGAAGGGGGCGGTGATCCCGTACAGCGCGAGGTTGATCGACACGGCCAGGCCGATCATGCCGCGCGACCAGCCGAATTCGGAGTGCAGGGGGTCGATCAGCAGACCCGGGAGGGAGGCGAATGCGGCGGAACCGATCAGCGTCACGAAGGTGACGGCGGCGACCACCCACGCGCGGTGCAGGCGCGGGCGGCGGCCGGGACGGACAGGGAGGCCACTGGTGGCAGGCGCGGGGACTTGAGATGTCTGCGTCACATGAGCAGTCTCCGGTGGCGGGTTTCCGGGGACGAGTGGCCCGATGGCCATCATATGCAAGAATCGGGCCATGACTCCCCCGCTGCCGCCTCAGCCGCCCGCACAGCCGCAGCCACAGCCACAGCCACAGCCCGCCAGGCCCCCGGCCGCTGCCGCCGCGCCCGGTACCGGATCCTCCGCCGGGGTCTTCCGGCACCCGGAGCGGCACCATGTCGCGGTGTTCACCCTGAACGGCGTGATCCCCTTCGAGCTGGGCATCCCGCTGCGGATCTTCGGCGCCGCCGTGGGCACCGAGGACCGTGCGCCGCTCTACGAGGTCGTGACGTGCAGCGTCGAGCCGGGCGAGGTGCGCACCGACGCCGACTTCCCGATCGTGGTGTCGCACGGTCTGGAGGCGCTGGCCGAGGCCGACACCGTGGTCGTGCCCGCGTCGCACGAGCTCGGGGTGGTCTTCACCGAGGGGGTGCTCACCGCGCCGCTCAGGGCGGCCTTCGCGGCGATCCGGCCCGGCACGAGGGTGGTCTCGATCTGCACCGGCTCGTATCTGCTGGCCGCGGCGGGCCTGTTGGACGGCCGCCCCGCGACCACGCACTGGACCAGCGCCGACCATTTCCAGCAGCTCTTCCCGCAGGTCAGGGTCGACCCGGACGTCCTCTACGTGGACGACGGGGATGTGCTGACCTCGGCAGGGGTGGCCGCGGGCATCGACCTGTGCCTGCACATCGTGCGCAGGGACTGCGGCACCGCGGTCGCCAACTCCGTCTCCCGCCGCACCGTGGTGCCGCCGCACCGCGAGGGCGGGCAGGCGCAGTACATCCACCGGCCGCTGCCCGAGCCGCAGTTGGCCAGTACGGAGCGGGCCAGGGCGTGGGCGCTCGACCGGTTGGAGCAGCCGCTCACGCTACGGCAGCTGGCCGAGCGGGAGTCGATGAGCGTGCGCACCTTCACCCGGCGCTTCCGGGAGGAGGTGGGCATGAGCGCGGGCCGTTGGCTGATCCAGCAGCGGGTCGAACTCGCCAGGCAGTTGCTGGAGTCGACCGATCTGAGCGTGGACCGGATCGCCGTGAAGGCGGGTTTCGGCACCGGCGCCTCGATGCGGCAGCACCTCCAGCTGGCGGTGGGGGTGTCACCGACGGCCTACCGGCGCACCTTCCAGCCGTCCGGGCACCGCTGATCCCGGCACCTTGCCCGCCGCCCGACGGCGATCAGGTGAGGGCGGCCGCGCGGTCGACCTCGCACCAGATCTGCTTGCCAGCGCCCTCGGGCTGCCAGCCCCAGCGGTCGGCGAGGCCGTCGACGAGTTCGAGCCCGCGTCCGCCGGTGTCCTCGCGACGGGCGTGCCGCGGGGCGGGCGGCGTCTCGCTGGTGTCGGAGACCTCGACGCGTACCGGCGCCGCGGGCGCGGCCGGGAAGAGCATCCGCAGCACCGCGGGGCAGCCGGTGTGCACCACCGCGTTGGTGACCAGTTCCGAGATGAGCAGGATGAGAGTCTCGGCGACCGGCTCGTCGGCACCTATTCCGGATCCGACCAGCCGCGACCTCGCCCAGCGGCGCGCTCTCCCCACTTCCGCGGGGTCCACGCCGACCTCCAGTTGCACCTGCAGCATCTGCACTGCTCACACCATCCGAACCGGCGGACACAAGGCCTCACGCCTGCCCAGGATCACCGTGCGTGATCCCGACCCCACACAGCATGATTGCCCGACAGTCACTCCAACAAGCGCTTCCGTCATATTCCATCGCAATGGCCCACGCGTGCCGCATACTGTCCGGCGCATCGGGCGGGGCGCAGAACGCCCAGGCCGCAGCACCACCCGGGTCGACCGGGCGGTACCTTCGAGCAGCCTTGGACATACGCGCACCCGATGGAGCGTACCCGAGGCAGGTGCCGACTCCACCGCGTGACAAGTCACGCATCGGACACAACACCGCGCGGACGCTCCGTAATCGGCCCGCATCAATCGGCCCGCATCCGCGGGCCACCGTGGGGCGTCAGGCGCTCAGGGGCTGGGCGGCGTCGTCGGTGGCGGCCGCCAGATCGGGGAAGACCTCGAACAGCCGGCGCACTCCGAGCGCGGCGAGCACCCGGTTGACGTGCGCGCCCTCACCGGGCACCGCACCCTCCTCGGGCAGCACGATCCGCAGCCGCCCGGCGCAGGACCGCATCAGCCGGCGGGCGCCGATCAGCACGCCCACCCCGCTGGAGTCGCAGAAGCGCACATCGGCCAGATCGAGCACCACGTTGCGCTGCCCCTCGGCCACCGCGTCGTGGACCTTCTGCCGTACCGCGGGCGACGAGATCAGGTCCATCTCGCCTGCGACCGTCACGACCGCCCAGCCGTCTCGCTCGGCTCGGGTCACCAGCACGGGACCGCACCTCGCCTCGCTGTCGGTTTCAGCTTCGTCATCACAACGACCCTATGCCCGTTCTCAACCGCAACTCTGCAATCTTCCGGTCACACCCGGATAACAGACCGACAGAACCGATCACATGAGGGGCCAGGTTGGTGCAAAGGGGCGCATGCCGTGGTGGACGGCGGGTACGGTCGAATGCAGCGGCCACCGGGCCGGTGAGGCGGCCGACGACGCAAAGGGGCGGCAGATGGCTACACCCGCACCGCCACGTTGGGACCGCAAGATGCAGCAGCGCCTCGCCCGCGGCGAGGAGGCGGCGCTCGGCGAGCTCTACGACCGCTACGCCTCACTCGTGCACAACCTGGCCCACCGGGTGCTCGACGACGACGAGGCGGCCGACCTGATCACCCGCGAGGTCTTCGGGTACATCTGGGAGAATCCGGACGACTACGACCCCAAGCACGGCTCCCTGCGCTCCTGGATCGCCGCTCTCACCCAGAGTCAGGCGGTGCACCGGCTGCGCCAGTACGAGAGCCGCGGGCGTTCGACGCCCACCGAGGTCGAGGCCAGGGTCCGGGAGGCCAACACCGCGGCCCGCGCCGACTTCATCGTCACCTCGATGCCCGCCCCGCTGCGTGACGCGCTCGAACTCGCCTACCGCGAGCGCCTCGACTACCGGGACGCCGCCGAGGGCCTCGGGGTGAGCGCCGACGAGTCGCGGCGCCGGCTGCGGCTGGGTCTGCAACTGCTGTCCACCGCCATGGAACCGGTCGGCGACCAGGAGGATCTCCCGTTGGAGCGCCGCGGCCCGCACAGCCCCTTCGACACCGGCGGCCAGGGCCGCATGGAGCGGCCGTGAGCGGCCCCGCCTACCGCGACGGAGACGGCCCGCAGGGCGGCGAAGACCTGCCCCGGGTGCCGAGCCAGCGCGACCAGTCCGGCACCCCGCGCGAGCCCGCGACGCCACCGGCCGAGCCCGTGCGCCCGCCCGCACATCCCACGCCCCCGCCGCCTTCCGCACCGACCCCGACCTCGCCGCCTTCCGCACCACCGCCGACCCCGCAGCCCCGGCTGCCGCGGTACGACCACGGCACCCTGAAGTCCCTGCTCGGCGCATGGGCGCTCGCTGTCTGCTCGCACGACGAGTCGCTTGCCGTCGAGGTGCACCTCACCGACTGCGCAAGCTGCGCCGACGAGGCGCTGCGGCTGCGCGACGCGGTGGGCCTGCTGCACCGTGAGGAGAGCCTCGACCTCGATCCGCTGCTGCGCGCCCGGGTGCTCGAGGGATGCCTCGGCCGCCGCCCGGCCCGTATCCCGGTACCCGAATGGGCCGCGCCCTACGACGCGGAGGCAGCCAGGCTCGACGCGCTGCTGCGCGACCTCGGTGACAGCTACTGGCACGAGCCGGTCGAACTGCGCTGGTACGACGGCGCCCCGGTGACCAGGAAGGTCACCATCGGCCAGGTCATCGCCCACCTCACCACGGTCGACGGCCTGGTGGCGGTGGCCCTCGGCCTGCCGGGAGCGGACCGCGGCGGCGCCCTCGCCCTGCCGTCCGACCCCGTGGGCCGCACCGAGGCGCTGTGGACGGCGCAGCGCGCGGACGGCGGTTCCGGCGGCGCGACCGGCGCGGAGTTGCGCGACGCCTGGCGCGGCCAGAGCCACACCCTGCTGCGTACGGTGTCCTTCGCGGGCAGCGGCGCCGCGGAAATCGGCGTCGACTACGGGGCGTTCGCGCTGCCGATGCGGGACGCCTTCGTCGACCGCGCCTTCGAGTGCTGGATCCACGCCTGGGACATCGCCGAAGCCGTGGCCTATCCGTACGACGCGCCCGCGCCGCGCAACCTGAAGCGGATGATCGACCTGGCCGCCAGGATGCTGCCCGCCGCGCTGGCCGAGCGGCGCAGGGGCGGGCTCGCCGACTCCGTCGCCCGGCTCACCGAGGCCGGTGCGCCGGGGCGTTCGCTGCTGCTGGAGATCGAGGGCGCGGGCGGCGGCGAGTGGTATCTGCCGCTGGACTCGCCCGGCGCGCTCGCCTCGCACGACCACACGGTCGCCCATGTGGCGCTGGACGGCGTGGAATTCTGCCAGCTCGCGGCGGGCCATCTGGAGCCCGAGCGGATCGCGTTCGGCCAGCAGGGCGACCGTGACGCCATCCGGGACGTGCTCTTCGCCACGGCGTCGCTCTCCCGGCTCTGAACGGCCCGCCGGCCGGCGGTCGCCGAGGCCGGCGGCGGCTCGAGGCGCTCAGGCGAGGACTCGGGTCGAGACCGAGACCGAGACCAAGACCGAGGCTCAGGCTCAGGCTCAGGCGAAGACGACCGTGCGGCGCCCGTTGAGCAGCACCCGGTGCTCGCTGTGCCACTTCACCGCGCGTGCCAGCGCCTGGCACTCCACGTCGCGGCCGATGGCGACCAGGTGCTCGGGGGTGACCTCGTGGCCGACCCGCTCGACCTCCTGCTCGATGATCGGCCCCTCGTCGAGGTCGGCCGTCACGTAGTGCGCGGTCGCGCCGATCAGCTTCACTCCCCTGTCGTGCGCCTGGTGGTAGGGCTTGGCGCCCTTGAAGCTCGGCAGGAAGGAGTGGTGGATGTTGATGATCTGCCCGGACAGCTCCCGGCACAGGTTGTCGGACAGCACCTGCATGTAGCGGGCGAGCACCACCAGTTCCACGCCTTCGCTGCGCACCAGGTCGAGGACCTGCGCCTCGGCCTCGGCCTTGGTGTCGCGGGTGACCGGGATGTGGTGGAAGGGGACGCCGTAGGAGCCGACCAGCTCGCGGAAGTCGGTGTGGTTGGACACCACCGCGGCGATCTCGACCGGGAGTGCGCCGATGCTGGTGCGGAACAGCAGGTCGTTGAGGCAGTGCCCGAACTTGCTGACCATGAGCACGATCCGCATGCGCTCCGCGGACGGGTGGATCCGCCAGTCCATGTGGTAGGCGTCGGCGATGGCCGCGAAGCTGGCGCGCAGCTTGTCGACGTCGACCGGGGGGTCGGCGGAGAAGTGCACCCGCATGAAGAACAGCCCGGTGTCGCGGTCGCCGAACTGCTGGCTGTCCACGATGTTGCAGCCGGTCATGAAGAGGTAACTGGAGACCGCGTGCACGATGCCCTGCTTGTCGGGGCAGGACAGGGTCAGGACGTACTGCGGCTCGACGGGCGGCTGCGACGGCTGTTCGTTCACCTCGTCAGCCTCGCATACGCGGCCGCTTCCGCGCCGGGCTGTCCGTCACGCGGAACGCGTGTAGATCGCCAGCACCTCCAGCGAGCGCGGCGGGCTGTCCGGGTCCTCGCCGTCCGCTCCCGCCATCAGGACGTGCGCCTCGCGCGCGGCCTGGACCGCGTCCGGCCAGCCGGCGTGCTCCAGGTAGGCGGAGGCGGGCGCGTCGGCCCCCACCTGGTGCAGGATCTTCAGCACCCGCAGCACGGCGACGTCGACGAGCGCCGCCTCCTGCGGGTCGCGGAATATCGTGCCGACGTACTTCTCGGCGGACCAGTTGTCGAGCCAGGTGTCCTCGACGAGGCGGTAGACGGCGTCGGTGACGTCGCCGTAGCCCGCGCGTCCGGTCTGCCAGACCTCGCGCTGGAAGACCGGGTCGCTGATCATGTGCAGCGCCGATCGCACATTGCTGCGCCAGCGCCACCACGGCATGTCATTGAGGGGCATGCCTCCCATCGTGAGGGAGACACGGCCGCGACGGGAAGACTTCTCCGAACCTTGCACGACGGGCAATCGTACGCAGTCGAACGACGGCACCTGTAATTCACCTGAAAGTGACCGTCCGTTCCCGTGGGATCACCCTCGTGTTGGGCCCGTACCGGAATCTTCCGTATCTATGACTGAACGGCGCATGTGCAGGGTTCGCCAGGCTGTCGTCCCACTGCTGGCCGCAAGTGCGCTGATCAGTGGCTGTGGCGCGCTCCCGGGGGGCGCGGGGGGCTCCCCGGGGCCCATCGTGGTGATGACCTGGGCACCGGAGGACACCAGGGCGACGAACATGCCGGGCATGATCGCGATGGCGCAGACCTTCGAGAGCTACATCAACGACTCCGGCGGGCTCAACGGCCGCAAGCTGAAGGTGCTGACCTGCAACGAGCGCAACGACTCGGTGGCGGTGTCGAAGTGCGCCCAGCAGGCCGCGGACGCCCACGCGGTCGCGGTCGTGGGCTCGTACAGCGAGGAGGGCGGCTCCTTCACCACGGCGCTCGAGTCGAACAACATCGCCTACGTCGGCGGATACGGCATCACGCAGGACGAATTCCAGAGCCCGCTGTCGTACCCGATCAACGGTGGGCTGCCCGCGCTGCTCGCCGGCAGCGGCGGTCAGCTGTCGGAAGGGTGCAAGAAGGTCGCGCTGGTGCGGCCCGACACCATCACCGGCGACCAGTTCCCGATCTTCCTCGACGAGGGCCTCACGTCGTCCGGGCGCCCGGCCGCCCGCGACCTGCCCGCCAAGGACGACGCCACGGACTACACCGACGTCGCGGAGCGGTCGATCGGCGACAACAAGTCGAGCAACTGCGTGTCAGCGGTGCTCGGCAGCCACACCAGCACCTTCTTCGACTCGCTGCGCAGGCTCGGCGACAAGCCGCCGAAGGTCCGGCTGTCCTCGGTGATAGGCAGCGTCCAGCAGTCCCTGGTGGACGCCACCGGCGGCCCTGACAGCCCGCTGGAGAACGCCCTGGTCACCGACTGGTACCCGCCGGCCTCCGACCCCAAGTGGAACCAGATGAAGTCGGTCGTCACCAAGTACGCCTTCTCCGACGACCGCATCGACGTGGCCGACCCCGGGGTGCAGACCACCTGGATCGCCTACACCGTCTTCGCCAAGGTCATCGAGGCGATGGAGAAGGGCACGGCGATCACCGCCAACAGCGTGCAGCGGGCGCTCGACCGCACCACCGGGCTGTCCACCGGCGGGCTCACCCCCGACCTCGGCTGGACGGACAACGACCTGCTCGACATCCCCGACCACGCCCGCCTGGTCGACTCCAAGGTCACCTACCAGGTGGTCAAGGGGGGCAAGCTGGTGCAGCAGGGCTCGGGCTTCGTGGACGTGGCGGCGAAGCTGAAGAAGGCCACGAGCGTCAGCTGAGGCCGTCCGCCGGTCCGGGTCCTGGTCGGGACCCGGACCCGGACCCGGAGCCGGAGCCGGACCCGGATACCCGGGTCCGCCCGGCCGGCGGGCTCGTGCGACGAGCCGCCGAGGGGCCTCAGAGCTGGCTGTACTGCCGCTGCGTGAGGCTGTACTTGCTCGCGATGGCATTCCACAGCTTCACCGCGGTCTTCTTCTGGCTGGTCGCGGTGGCGCTCTCCCTGCTGGCCGCCTGCGTCTCCGAGGTGCTGCGGGCGTGGCCGCCCTTGCAGACCTTGCCGCCGTGCGCGGCCTGGTCCGCCCATGCCGCGTAGTGGCCGTCGGCGGCGGAGGACGCCTGCCAGGCCTTGGTGAGGGCCGTGGTCAGTTCCGCGTGGTTGGGCAGCTTGTCGACGGCAAGGCCGCTGAGCTGGGTGACCAGGTCGGTGCGCTGGGTCGCGGCGGCACGCAGGTCCGCGGCGGCGCCCGGCAGGTTCTTGCAGCCCTTGATCGACTCGACCGCGCCGACCACCGAGCTGCGGCTGGCGCCGCTGGTCTTGAGCAGCGCGTCCAGCGCCTTGGCCTGCGCCTCCGCGTCGTTGCCCGCGGCCGCGCCGGGGCTGCTCGACGCGGATCCCGTCGCCTTGTCCGTGGCGGTCGCGACCGGCTTGCCGTCCGCCGAGGACTTGCCGCCGCCGCCGCTGTTCATCAGGGCGCCGACCACGAGGCCGGCGACCACGCAGCCGGCCACCACGATCCCGATGACCACCTTGGGCGACGTCCGGCGCCCGCCGTCGCCGTCGTCGTAGCCGTCCTCTGCGTAGCCGGGCTCCCACGGCGGCCGGCCGTATCCCTGCTGCTGTGCCTGCTGCTGGGCGGACGGGGGCTGGATGATGCGCTGGCGCAGCGGTTCCGGGCCGGGGACGTCGTTCCTGAACAGGTGGTCGTAGTCGCTGTCGTGCTCGGGTCCCGGCTGCTGCGGCTGCTCGTAGCCGCCCTGCGGCGCGAACTGCTGCGGGCCGCCGTAGGACGGCTGGTCGGCGAAGGGCTGCGGCTCGGGATACTGCTGCTGCTCTGCGTACTGCTGCCCGCCGGGGAAGTCCTGCCCGGGGTAGCCCTGCGGCTGCTGCTGCCCGTAGGCGTCGTACGGCTGCTGCTGGTGCTGCTCCTGGAACATCCCCAGCGGCAGCGCCTGGGTGGCCTCGGCGGGAGTGGGCTCCGGCGGGGCCGTGTTCGGATAGGGCGGCAGCATCTGGGTGGCGTCCGCGACCGGGGCGGGGGGCTGCGGCGGCGCCGCGGCCATGGGGGCGGGCCCTGCGCCGGGGTAGGGCGGCAGCATCTGGGTGGCGTCCGCGGGCTCGGCGGCCTGCGGCGGGTAGGACGGCGGTGTTTGCGGTGGTACGGGCGGGGTGCCGCCGTGCTGCGCGGGCTCGCCCCAGGGGGTGCCGCCGGCCGGCTGGACGTGCTCGCCGTAGGGCGCGGGCGGCTGCTGCCCTCCCGGGAGGACGACGCCCCGGTACGGTTCGGGCGTTTCCTCGCCGCGTCCGTTGCTGTGCATCGCCGTTGACTCCCGCCTTCACCCAGTGTCGGACGTCTGCACACGCTACCGGGTCAACAGCGAGAGGGACCACGAACCCGAACGAGCGAGCGCCCCGACATGGCGTTGACGTGCGGGCCGGGGCGCCGCGGGAGGCGGCGCCGCCGGGTTTCTCCAGCACTTTGGGGCGTGCCACTCGAACGGTGTCGGTCGGATAACGATTCGGTGGGTACTTGCCGGTTGGCCGTTTACGCGGCGTCCTGGGACTCCAGCCGGGCGCCGAACTCCCTTACCGACGGCTCGGCGGAGAAGGGATCGAGCCGGCGTCTGAAGTCCTCCAGATACTCCGCTCCGCGGTCGGAGCGCAGACCGGCCAGCATGGTGACGGCCTGGGTGCCGGTGTGGCAGGCCTGTTCGATCTCGCGCTGCTGCACCTGGGCGTCCGCGAGCAGCAGCAAGTCGATGGCCCGGCGCCTGGCGCGGCTGACGGGGTGTGCGGCGAGGGCCTCCTCCGCACGTCTGGCGGCGGGTACGGCCTGGCCCAGGTCCCGGTGACAGTGCGCCAGTTCGTCGGCCAGGTAGGCGTGGTCGAAGTGCGCGATCCACGGCGGGTCCTGGTCGGGCTCCGAGCGCTCCATGGCGGCGACGGCGAGACCGGCGACGGTGGCGAAGGTCCTGGCGTCGCCGAGCAGCGCGTGGCCGCGCGCCTCGGCCGCGTAGAACATCGCCTCCGCGGTGTGGCCGACCTGACCCCTCGCGCCTTCCTGTGCGGCGCGGGCGAGTTGGGCGATCTCCCGCGGATTGCCGAGGGCCGCGGCCAGGTGGCTCATGCTCGCGGCCAGGATGTAGCCGCCGTAGCCGCGGTCGCCCGCCGCCTGGGCGAGCCGCAGCGCCTGGATGTAGTAGCGCTGCGCCAGGCCCGGCTGGCCGGTGTCCACCGCCATGTACCCGGCAAGCTCGGTCAGTCGGGCGACGGCCGAGAACAACTCCCGCCCGACCGACTCGCGGTAACTGCCCGCCAGCAGGCCCGACACCACGCTGTTCAGGTAGTGCACCACCACCGGCCTGACATGGCCGCTGCCGAACCTGTGGTCCAGGTCGGTGAGCGCCTGGGTGGTGGCCTTGACCGCCTCGACGTCCGAAGCGCCCACCCTGGCACCGCCGTTGCGCGCCACGCCCTGGTCCGGCCTGGTGATCAGCCAGTCCCTGCTCGGCTCGACGAGGGCGGAGGCCGCGACCGTGGAGCCGGACAGGAAGTCGCGCCTGCCGACGTCGCTGCGCCACAGCTCGCAGACCTGCTCGATCGCGCCCGGCACCGTCGGCGCGAAGTGCAGGCCGATGCCGGTGGCCAGGTTCTTGCCGTCGGCCATGCCGATCTCGTCTATGGTCACCCCGCGGCCGAGCTTGCGCCCCAGCGCCTCGGCCACGATCCCGGGCGCCCTGCCCCTGGGCTGCTGGCCGCGCAGCCAGCGGGCCACCGACGTCTTGTCGTAGCGCAGGTCGAGGCCGTGCTCGGCCCCGCACATGTTGACCCTGCGGGCGAGCCCCGCGTTGGAGCAGCCCGCCTCCTGGATCAGCGACTGGAGCCGCTCGTTCGGCTGCCGCGCCACAAGTGGCCGTGCGGCCATGGTGTCCCCCTCGTCTCGTCAACCCCGTCCCGGTGACCGACGTCCGTACGGCACTGCGCCCCGGCGGCCCTGCGGCCCCGCGGCGCCTCGGCCCGACTGCGGTGTGCCCGGCGGCCGCACGCCGCTGGATGCGCTGCCGTACGGCTGTGCGGCTCACTGTGCGGATGCTTCCCACCCCGCGGGTGGAAAATGCCCCGCTTTGCCGACGTTTCGCCGGAGCCGCCCGGCGGGCCGCCCCCCACTGCTTACCCGCACCGGACGCCGGCTGCCCGTACGCGCCCCCGGCAGTGCATCCGTGCGCCCGCCATGAGCCGCGACATCACCCCGTAACCGACGGTCACGCGGAGAGTTGTGCAGCGCGTGGAAGACAGCATCGGCGTCCCGCGCCGCTTCACCGGTCAACTGCTCGACGCGGCGGTCCGTTACGCGGAGGAGCGGCACTGGGACGTGGTGCCGGGCTCGTGGCTGGAGACCGGCGCCTCCGGTGTGCCCCGCTGCTCCTGCGGCTCCGCCGGCTGCGGCGCGCCGGGCGCACACCCCATACGGCCGGACTGGACGGCCCGCGGCAGCGTCAGCGCCCCCGCGGTGCGCAGGATGTGGCAGACGCATCCGGAGTCGTCGGTCCTGCTGCCCACCGGGCGCACCTTCGACGCCGTCGACGTCTCAGAGGACGCCGGATGCCTGGCGCTGGCCCGCATGGAGCGGATGGACCTGCCGCTCGGCCCCGTACTCGGCGCCCCCGGCCGCCGCCTGCTGTTCTTCGTCCTGCCGGGCGCCGCAGCGAAGGTCCCGGACCTCTTGCGGCGGCTGGGCCGGCCGCCCGAGTCACTCGACCTCTCGGTGCTCGGCGAGGGCGGCTGGGTCGTCGCGCCGCCGACCAGGACCGTGCCGGGGGGCTGCGCCCAGTGGGCCCGCCGGCCGACCCCGGCGAACCGCTGGCTGCCGGACGCGGCGGAGCTGCTGAGCCAGCTGGCGTACGCCTGCGGCCGCGAGGCGGCCGCGGCCCGCGCCCGCTGACCCGCCGCCTGTCACCGGCCGTACTCTCGGCCGCGATCTCGTCACTGTCAGTGGCCCCCCTTAGGGTGGCGGTACACGTGAGGGAAGCGCGGACACGGACACGGGGAGGGGTGCCGCGACATGGCGGACGAGACGGAAAGCACGCCGGCACGGGCGGTGCGAGGGGCGCCCCTGCCGTATTACGGGGCGGCCGGAGGCACGGGGCGGGCGCAGGAGGGCGCGGAGCCGGAAGGGCCCGTTCCCGCGGTCCTGGTGCGCGGGCTCTGGAAGCGCTTCGGCGAGCAGGCGGCCGTCGCGGGGATCGACCTGGACCTGCCCTCGGGCCGTTTCATCGGCCTGGTGGGGCCCAACGGCGCGGGCAAGACGACGACGCTGTCCATGGTCACCGGCCTGCTGCGGCCCGATGACGGCCTGGTGCGGATCAGCGGCGTCGACGTGTGGTCGGACCCGGTCTCGGTCAAGGCCAGGATCGGCGTACTCCCCGAGGGCCTGCGGCTGTTCGAGCGCCTCTCCGGGCGCGAGCTCCTCGCCTACACCGGCAGGCTGCGAGGTCTGCCGGGCGCCGAGGTCGACAAGCGGACCGCCCAGTTGCTCGACGTGCTCGACCTGACCGACGCCCGGCACAAGCTGGTGGTGGACTACTCGACCGGCATGCGGAAGAAGATCGGCCTGGCGGCTGCGCTGCTGCACAATCCGGAAGTCCTCTTCCTCGACGAGCCGTTCGAGGGTGTCGACCCGGTGTCCGCGCAGGTCATCCGCGGTGTGCTGGAGCGCTATACCGCGGCGGGCGGCACGGTCGTCTTCTCCTCCCATGTGATGGAGCTGGTGGAGAGCCTGTGCGACTGGGTCGCGGTGATGGCAGGCGGCCGGATCGTGGCCCGCGGCCCGCTCGCCGAGGTCCGCGGTGACGCGCCCACCTTGCAGGACGCCTTCCTGTCCCTGGTCGGCGCCGACCGGCGCACCGGCCAGGACCTGGACTGGCTGGGCGGCGGCCGGTGATGACCGCTGCCGCACCGCCCGACACGCCGCCCGCGTCGCCGTCCGACGCGCGGGCCCCCTCCGTCACCGGCGTCTTCGTCCGGCTCAAGCTGTCGCTGCTGCGCAACGGGCTGCGGCAGTCCACCGGCCGCACCGTCGGCTGGTGCGTGGGCACCGGCGTTGCGCTGCTGTACGCGCTGGCGAACGGCGCGGGCCTGATCGCGCTGCGCCACAACCACTACGCTCCCGCGGTCTCGGTGACCACGGCGGTGGTGCTCGGCGTCGGCTGGGCGGTGATGCCGCTGTTCTTCTTCGGCGGCGACGACACCCTCGACCCGACCCGGCTGGCCATGCTGCCGCTGCGCCCGCGCCCGCTGCTGACCGCGCTGCTCACGTCGTCGCTGATCGGCGTCGGACCGCTCTTCACGCTGCTGCTCGCCACCGGTGCGGTGACCGCCGTGGCCGAAGGCCCGGCCGCGGTCGCTGTCGCGATCCTGGCCGTCGTCCTGCTGCTGGCGCTGTGCGTGGCCTTGTCCCGCGCCATGGCCGCGGCCAACACCCGGCTGCTGACCAGCCGCAAGGGGCGCGATCTGGCGCTGCTCAGCGGCCTGTTCGTCGCGGTCGGCGCCCAGCTGGTCAACCTCGGGCTCAGCTCGCTGTCCGGCACCGAGGGGCTGCACCGGGCCACGTCGGCGGCGGCCGTGCTGCGCTGGATACCCCCGGCCACCGCTGTGGACGCGGTGCGCTCCACCGGCCGGGGAGCGTACGGCCTGGCGGCCGTGCAGCTCGCCGTGACAGCCGCCGTGCTCGCCCTCGTCCTGCGCTGGTGGTATCGCAGCCTCGTCCGGCTGATGGTGTCGCCCGACGCGTCCACGATCGCCGCCGCGCCCGAGCAGTCGCGGCAGCGCGGTCCCGCGGGTGGCCGGGAGCCCTACCATCTGCTGCCCCCTGGCCGCACCGGCACGGTGATGCAGCGGCAGTTCCGCTACCTGTGGCGGGACCCGCGGGCCAAGGCGGCGCTCGCGACCGGGCTCGCGGTCGGGCTGATGCTGCCGCTGGTCGCGGTGGTCCAGCACGGCAGCGTCTACCAGTGCCTGTGGGCCGCCGGGTTGCTCGGCGTGCAGATGTACAACCAGTTCGGGCTCGACGGCTCCGCCTTCTGGACCGTGATGGCCACCATCTCCGACCGCCGCGACGCCGAGCTCGAACTGCGCGGGCGCGCGCTGACCATCGCGCTCATCGCCGTCCCGTACGTCACCGTGGTGACCGCCGGCGCGGCCGTACTGCTCGGGCGGGTGGACGCGCTGGCCGAGACGCTCGGCCTGTCCTTCGCCTTCACCGGCGCGCTGGTCGCCACCGGCGGGTTCGCCAGCGTGCGCTATCCGTACGCGGTGCCGCGGGACAATCCCTTCTCCAACGCGGCGCCCGGCCAGAGCGGGCTGGTCCTGCTCAACGTCTTCGGCGGCACGGCCGCCGGGCTGGCGCTGTGCCTGCCGGTGCTGGTCCCGGTCATCGCGCTCCACGTCACCGGCCACCACGGCCTGCTCTGGCTGGCTCTCCCCGTCGGGGCGATATACGGCGCCGCCATCGCCGCGGTCGCCCTGCGCTGGACGGCGCCCCGCCTCCTCGACCGCCTGCCGGAGATCCTGGCGACGGTCCGCGGCTGAGGGTCGCACTCGCGGGCGGCCTGGGGCGCTCACCCGCCCGGCGCGGTGCGCAGGACCGCCGCGCCGCCTGGGATGCGCGCCTTGCGGCTCGCCCCGGCCGGCGGCACCGCGCCGGAGGGGCTGGCGTCAGGTGCGGCGGGGGAAGGCGGCGGTCAGGGCCAGCAGCGGGAGGGCGGCGCCCAGCGCGGTCACCGCCGGCCAGCCGCCGAGGTGGTAGGCGGCGGAACCCGCCTGGGAGCCCACCGCGCCGCCGACGAAGAAGGTCGCCATGAAGGCGCTGTTGAGCCGCGCCCTGGCGCCGCTGTCGAGCTGGTAGACGACGTGCTGCCCGAGGATCAGCGTGGTCTGGACAGCCATGTCCAGCAGCACCGCGGCCGCGCCGAGCGCCAGCACGCTGTGCCGCCCGACCACCGCCACGCCGAAGGCGACCGCGGCGGCGGCAAGGGCGACCGCCGTCATCGGCCGGACCAGTCCGCGGTCCGCCCACCGCCCGGCCTGCGGGGCGATCAGCGCACCGCCCGCGCCCGCGAGCGCGAAGAGGCCCACCTGCCACTGGTGGTAGTGGAAGGGCGCCGAGGTGAGCACGAAGGAGATGGTCGTCCAGAAGACGCTGAACGCCCCGAACATCGCCGCCTGGTAGAGCGCCCGGCGGCGCAGCGCCGGATGGACCTTGAGCAGCCGGACCGTGGACTTCAGCAGCGCCCCGTACCGCAGTGCGGCGGCGGGCGGCCGCGCGGGGAGTGCCGAGCGCAGCACCAGCGTCAGTATGGTCATCAGCGCGGCGGAGCCGAGGTAGACCACCCGCCAGCTCGTCGCGCCCGCGACCACGCTGCCGACGGTGCGGGACAGCAGGATCCCGGTGAGCAGCCCGCTCATCACCTGCCCGACCACCCGGCCCCTGCTGGCGTCCGGTGCCAGGTCAGCGGCGAAGGGCACGAGGATCTGCGCGACGGTGAGGGTGCACCCGACGATCAGCGAGGCGACGAGCAGGACCGCGAAGTCGGGCGCCGCCCCGGCGAGGACGAGTGCCCCCACGGTGAGGGAGAGCAGCAGGGTGGCGAGCCGGCGCTTCTCGGTGACGTCGCCGAGCGGCACGAGGAGCAGCAGGCCGAGCGCGTAGCCGAGCTGGGTCGCCGTGACCAGGCTGCCGGCCGTGACGGCGCCGATGTGGAAGGAGCCCCGCAGCTCGCTGAGCAGCGGTTGGGCGTAGTAGAGGTTGGCGACGGTCAGGCCGCAGGAGACGGCGAGCAGGATGACCAGCCGCCGCGGCGGGCCGGCCTGCGGCGACTCGGGGGACGGCGGCAATGCCGCACCCTTGCCCGTCCCGGCGCCGGGGGCGGAATCGGCGAGGTCGGCGGGGCCGTTGGGCTGGGACATCGTCACCTCACTGCGCGGACGCGCGCCGAACTGCGCCGGCTTGCGCGGTCACGCACAAACGGGAACCGGTTAAAGTGGTGTACCGACCGTACCAGTCATACCGGTTCCGGCAGTACGCTGGTCCGCATGGAGGACACCGGCGCTCCCCCGCGTTTCCGGCAAGGCTCAGGCCGGTTGTGCCTGGATTACCTGCGGACCCTGCGCTACCGCGGGACCCCGCGCGTGACCGAGGAGCTGGCCGACCCCGCCGCGCTGCTCGCCTGGGTGCGGCAGTGCGGACCCGGGGTCGACGCTCCGCGCTCGGCGGCGCCGCCCACCGCTGACGACGTGCAGGCCGCGCGGGCGCTGCGGGAGGCGGCCTACGCGCTGATCACGGCGGTGATCGCCGCCGGCGGCCCCGCGGTCCCCGCCGCCGCGGCCAGGACCCGGCTCAACCGGGCGGCCGCCGAGACCGTGCCGGTGCCGTATCTCACGCCGGACGGCGAGCTGCGGCGGCGTGCCGACGACCCGGTGCGTGCCGTGCTCGCGCTGGTCGCCAGGGACGCACTCGAACTGGCCGCCGCACCTGCCCTGCTCCCCCGCCTGCACTCCTGCGCCTCGCCCGATTGCGGGGCGCTCTTCCTCGACGCTTCCCGCCCGGGGACTCGCCGCTGGTGCTCGATGGACATCTGCGGCAACCGCGCGAAGAAGTCCGCTTTCCGCTCCCGCGTCTGACCGGCGACGGGGACCACGCCCCCGGGCACGGTGGCCCAGGGGGCTCCGCCCCGGCCCGCAGGCCCTCCGTCCCCTGCGGGGTCAGTTGGCGACGCTGCCGCGCCAGGTGGGCAGGAGCTCGTCGAGAAGCGCCTCGACCCTCGGCGGCAGGCCGCGACCGGGACCGCCCAGGGTGTGCGCACGGGCGAGGAGGGAGACCGCGGCGGCCTCCACCCGGGCGGGGTCGCCGGTGGCGTGCGTGGCGCGGAGGAGTTCGAGCCAGAGCCGCTCGTCGTCCGGCGCCACGATCAGGCCCGTCTCCACCGCCGCGACGGCCGCCTTGGGCTTCGCGGCGTCGAGGTGCAGCGCGGAGAGGGCGAGAGCGATCTCCGCCACCAGCACCGGGTGCTGGGCGTCGACGATCTCGTGGGCGAGCCACCCGTAGCGCCCGATGGCGCGGTCTTCGAGCAGCCGCCCCCTGGCCAGCGACAGCGCGTCGGTGAGCAGCCGGCGGCGGGCGGCCGGATCGTCGGCCGCGGCGCCCCTGTCGGCCTCGTGGTGCAGTGTCTGAAGGACGTCCCAGTCGGAGACGACCGAGGTGGACAGGACGATGCGCCCGGTGTCGTCGAAGGACATGCGGGCCGAGCCGTCGGCGTCGGTGCCGAGCCAGTCGCGGAGCCGGTCGACGAGCGCGTCGCGCACGTCCTGCGTCACCCCGCGCGGCCACAGCGCGGCGGCCAGGACGCGCGGGTGGACCCCCTCGCGGTGCAGCAGGAGCAGCGCGAGTGCCTCGTGCAGCAGCGGGCTCCTTTCCGCGGCGGGCGCGTCCACGCCGATGAGTTCGAAGGTGCCGAGCAGCCTGGCGTAGACGCCGGGGCGGCCCTGGTCGCTGAGGTCGACGAGGAAGGGCGGTGCGCCGGGGCCGGGCTCCGGCCCGTCGTCCCCGCCGCCTGCTTCCGCGAACAGCCTGAGCAGGGCGGCGTAGTGGGCGGCGGGCAGTCGCTGCGCGACGAGGTCGAGTCCGAGCAGCGGCGCGGTGAGCCGGCCCTCGGCGCTGACGTGCAGCTCCCAGGCCGCGCCCGGCAGGGGGGCCGTGCCGCCGGCCACCAGGTAGCCGATGCCCAGCCGGCCCGCGTCCGCGGCGAGTTCGGCGAGCCGTTCGGCCTCCTCCTCGGTCGGCCGCCCGGCGATCAGCACCAGGTGCGGTGCCCACTGGGTGTGCTGGGCGCGGCCCGCCCTGCCGGTGAGGACGCTGTCCTGACCGGCGTTGCGGAGGGCGGCGAGGCGCTGCGTGGTCTCGGCCGCCATGATCTCGATGACCTCGGGCACGTCCGCGAGGTGGCGGACCCGGGCGGGCGCCAGCGCGGTCAGGTCCTCGGCGAACCCGACCAGCGTGACCGTCATCCGGTCCGACCAGCCGTTGGTGGCCAATTCCGCCGCCACCGAGGCGAGTACGGCCTCCCGGTCGGGCCTGGCGCCGCTCAGCGAGACGATGCCCGGCACGGCTTCGAGGTTGAGCAGCAGCCGCGCCTCGTCCAGGGTGCCGAGCACGGCGAGGCCCGGATAGGGCGCCGCGGCCGCGGTGTCGGCGTCGTCGGCCAGTGCGGCGCGGGCCAGCCGCCAGAAGGTCTCGTCCTGGCCGACCTGCCAGGGCGCGGGCGGCCGCCCCTCGGGCCAGGCCAGTTGGAGGTGCAGCTCGTCGGTGGTGAGCCAGGCGGCGTAGACGGTGGGGAGTTGGCGGCCCTCGGCGTCCAGCTTGGCGGACAGCGCGCGCAGGCCGCGGTCCAGGAAGGCGACGGTGTCGGGGTCGGCGCCGATCCGCAGCGCGTCGGCGGCGTCGGCCTGCGGCCCCGCGGGGGTGCGCGGGGTGCGCAGCACTCCGTCGGTGACCGACTGCCACAGTGCGGTGCGCCGCCTGCGGCCGAGCGCGGCGAGCAGTCCTGCGGCCAGCAGCGGGGCGGCGATCAGCGCCTCGGGCAGCGCGGAAAGTCCGCCGCCGTGCGCCCCGGCGCCGGTGTCGCCGGCGGTCGCGGTGGCCTGCGCCGGTGCGGGGGCGTGCACGGTGGCGTCGGCGGGGGCGGCCGGCGGGGTCCCGGCGTCGTGCCTTGCGGGGGCGGGCGCCGGGTCGGCGTGGGCTGCGGGGGCGCCCTCGGCCACCGTGTCCTTGGCGCCGCCGTGTTCCGCGTAGTGCTGGATGTCGTGGGCGACGTGGGGCGCGGGCATCTCGACGAGGTCGCCGCCGTGTGCGTCGGCCGGCATCTCCATGACCCAGCCGGGCCGGATCAGGCTGGCCTGCGACAGCCGTGAACCGTCGGGCTGCACACGGTCCTTGTTGAGTGCGTAGATCTCCTTGTAGCGGCGGCCGTCACCGAGGTGGCGTTGCGCGATGTCCCACAGCGAGTCGTGGTGGCGGCCCTCGGGCGGCTGGATCCGGTAGAACTTCGTCGCCCCCTGGGCGTGTTCGACGCTGCGTACGGCTCCCGCCCGGGCGCCGTCCTGCTGTGGCGCGACGACGGCGGTGGACTGCGCCTCGTGCGACGCACCGGGGTGCTGCTCGGCTGTCGCGGCGACGCCGGGTCTTGCCTGCTGGTGCGCCTGGTGGTGGGTGCCGATCTGCGCGAGTCCCGGGGTCAGCGTCGCGGCGCCGACGCCGAGCAGGAGCAGCGCGGCGACCAGCTGCCGGGCGAGCAGCTGGCTCGCGCCCGAGCCGGGGATGTGCTGCGGCAGGCCCACGCCTGACACCGCAGCCTTGCCCTCCACCAGGACGCACGCGGCGAACTGCGCCCAGGCCAGCCACACCACGACGGCGAGGGAGTTGACGAAGGTCTCGGTGGTGATCGGCTGCCGCAGCACGTCGGAGTCGAAGTGGTGCGGGAAGGGCGAGCCGATGAAGTACAGCAGCGATCCGGGTACGCCCACCACGAGCACGGCGAGCACCACGAACGCGGCCAGCGCGCGTACGACGTCGCCGAACGTGCGGCGCCTGCGCGGCGGGCGGCCCTGTGCCGGCCCCTGCTGCGGTTGGGTGCGTCCCGTGGCGGTCGTGCGTGCCATCGCTGCTGCCCTGCTTCCTGTGCTCCGGTGGCGTGCCTTCTCGGTCGTACGCTGTCGGTCGTACGCGGTCGGTCGTGGTCGTGGCGCGGTGCTGTCGGATGCGGCCGGTCGTGCGCGGGTCGGCCGATCGTGCGGGTTCAGCCGGTCAGTGACTGGGCGGAGGCGATCCCTTTGGCGTGCTGGTCGCCCTTGAGGAAGAAGCCGCTCATCATCGGCTCGTAGGTGAGCTGCACCTCGACGGTGACCTGGTCGGCGTCCGTCGGGGCCACGCAGTGCGAGGCGCCGACATCGTCCGTGTCGAGGCCTGCCGACACCAGGAAGGTGCGGATGTTCCGGTCGCAGTTCTGGTAGTTGATCGGTGCGGTCGGGCCGAGGTCCTTCGCGCCGCGCACCGCTTCCACGTTGATGTCCTGGGCGGCGGCGCGGGCGGCCTGTTCTGCGAGGTCCGCGGCGCGTTCGCGCTTGGCGAGGGTCATGCCGCCGTCCACCACGAAGGCGGCCAGTGCGATGAAGAGCAGCGCGAAGATGACGACCGCGATGGCGCCGGAGCCGCGGTCGCCCTCGCCGCGGGCGGCGGTGCAGCGGATCCGCAGGAGGTTCACTCGATCCTCCGGTAGTAGTCGAGCGGCGACGCGAACTGGCTGGTCATGGTGGTGGGGATGTTGAGCCCGACCACCGTGAGACCGCGCACCTTGCAGGACAGCTGGACGGCGTAACGGCCGCCGTCCGCGCTCCATACGGTGCCGGCGGTGGTCATCCGGACGGCACCGTCGCAGATCCCCTCGAGGTCGCTGGTCGCGGCGGCGAACGCGGCCCGGTCGGCGTCCTCGCGTTGGCTCTGGAGCGACCCGGCCCTGGCGGCGTCGCGTGCGGCGCCGTCCAGCGCCCCGCGCCCGTCGACCAGTTGGCCGAAGGCGACGAGGACCAGGATGAAGAGGATCAGCAGCGGTGCGAGGATCACGATCTCGACCGTCGAGATCCCGGTGTCCGCGCCGGTGCCCGCGGACGTCGGCGTTTTCGCGTTCACGGCCGCAACCGTGCCTGCGGCCACGTCCGTGTCGGCGTCCGCGCCCGCATCCGTGCACGTCGCCGCGCCCGTGCCCGTGCGAGCGGTCGGGTCCGCGTTCGTCTTCGTACCGGTCGCCTCCGCCATCCGCGTCTCAATCCCCCTGCACGAAGCGTTCGATCGGCCCCTGGGACCGTTCGTCCACGGTGATCCCGATGCCGAGGATCGACGGCACGTGCCCGACGACCTGGACGCTCACGTTGTCGCCGTCCCGCTGGACGTTGATGTCGTGCGAGGTCAGCAGGCTGCCGCCGAGCTGGTCGATGTAGCCGTTCGCCTTGAGGCGTGCCCGGTCCTCCCAGTCGTCCGGGTGCACGCTCGCCTGCGCGCGGGCTTCTCGCGCCCCGGCCCTCGCCGCGGCCTGCGCGACGTGCTCGGCGAAGTAGTACATGGCGAACTGCACGGTCAGGAAGATGATCCCGAAGACGATCGGCGTCAGGAAGACGAACTCGATCGCGGTCATGCCGCGGTCGTCCTTCCCGCGCCGGCCCACACCGCTGTCGCCTCGCGCGGCGGCCAGGCGGCCGCCCAGCGCGCGGCGGAACGCTTGCAAGCTGCTCATCCCCGTCAGCTCATCTCCTTTGAGGGCCGGGCCGGTGGTGTCCGGCCCGGATCAGCAGTCGGTGTCCTTGGATGCCTTGTCGATGCAGGTGGTGACGCTGTCGCTCTTGCTGTCCAGCGCCTTGCTGATGGCCACGCCGATACCGGCGACGAGCGCCGCCACGATGGCCGAGATGATCACCCATTCCACGGCCGAGGCGCCGACGGTGCGGCCCTCGGTCCTGGCCCAGGCGATACGGCGGCGTACGAAGGCGAGGACCGGTTCGGCCGCTCTGGCGAGGGGATTGGGACGGTTCATGGTCCTGGTCCTTTCTGGGTGCGACTACGACGGCGGGCGGGTGGCGCGCTTGCTGTGGTGCGGTTCCTGCGGTCGGGGGGTCAGGCCTGGAAGACGCGCATGGCGGCCGGGAAGATCAGGAAGACCAGGAAGCCGGCGGCAAGCATCAGCTGCGCCACGAGCATCGACTGCGAGTTCTCGCCGGCCGACCCCTCGATCTCGGCGAGTTCGCGGTGCCGCATGGTCTCCGCGCGGGAGGAGAGCGAGTCCCTGACCTTGGCCCCGTCATCGGCGACGAGGCCCAACGCGACAGACAGGTCCTGCAGTTCGTCGATGCCCAGGTCCGCGCCGAGCCTGCCGAGCGCCACCCACTGGCTGATGCCGGTGATCCGGGCGTCGGCCAGGCAGCTGCGGATACGGACCAGCGCCCAGCCGTCGCTGACCTCTGCGGCGGTCATCAGCGCCTCGGGCAGTCCGCGCCCGCCCGCCAGGTTCATCGCGACCAGGTCCAGATAGGCGCCGATCACCCGGCGCAGGTCCTTGCGCTTGTCCGCGGCGTCGCGGCGCACCTCGACGTCGGGCAGGAAGAAGAAGAGCGCGGCGCAGGCCAGGGCGAGCCAGACGGGCACGATCGGGCTGACGCCGAAGCCCAGTTGCCACACGATGGCGAACAGGAAGGGGCCGAAGACCAGCCCGGCGGCGGCGAGCAGGATCTTGGTGGCCAGGAATGCCTCCCAGCTGCGGTCGAGTACGGCCAGGTCGGCGCGCAGCGAGCGCATCTCCCAGCCCTGCTCGCGATAGAACGCGGCGAGCCGCTGCCCGAGCCGGCCGCGCACGTCGCCCGCCCGCGGGGCGGGCCCGGAGGCGGGTCCCGCGGCGCGCAGCGCGTCGATCTCGGCGATGGTGGCCGCGGCGCTGCGGCGGCGCGGTGCGAGTGCCCTGATCAGGGCGAAGACACCGAGTCCTGTGACCGCGCCGAGCAGTGCCGCGAGGGCTATGACGTTCATCGGTGGCCCACCTCCTGCCGCTGGTTGTACGGGTCGGGCGCGTGGACCAGGAAGCGGGCCGGCGTCTCGACCTTCGACAGGCTCCGCAGCCACCAGAAGCCGCCGGCGAAGAGCGCGCAGACGATGGCCAGTACGAGCTGCCCGACCAGCGTCCCGTACGGCTTGACGAAGCCGCGGTTGAAGATCGCCAGGGCGAGGACGACGACGACCGAGACGATGACGACGATCTGCACGCTGCGCCGGGTGCTGGCCCGCTGCGCCATCACCCGCTGCCGCATGTCCACCTCCTCGCGTGCCGACTTGGCCAGGGCACCCAGCACGTCGCGCAGACCCGGGCCGCGCAGCCGGGAGTTGAGGATCAGCGCGGCGATGATGATGTCGGCGGAGGCGTCGTTGATCTCGTCGGCGAGGTGCTGGAGCGCGTCCGGCAGCGGGGTGCGCGAGCGCAACCGGTCGACCAGCGACTCCAGGTGGGAGCGGAGGGCCGGTGCGGCGGCGCGGGCGGAGGCGGGGATGGCCTGTTCCAGGCCGACGGCTCCCGCGATGGTGTCGCGCAGGGACTCGGTCCAGGAGGCCAGCGCCTCGACGCGCTTCATCGCGGCGCGCTCCTCGGCGGCGCCGCCGAAGAGCTTGTCCCAGGTGAAGACCAGCAGCGCGGTGGCGACCCCGAGCACCGCCCAGCGGGTCAGGCCCAGTACGGCGATCCCGGCCACGGCGGCGACGGAGCCGCGCTGCGACAGGAAGCGCACGAGTTCGGAGGCGCGGTCGGCGGACGTCTGGCCCGCCACACCGGGTTTGGGCGCCCAGCCGCGGATCGCGACCACGAGAAGTGCGACACCGCCGCCGGCCAGCGCTCCGGCGAGAAGTCCGTACATCACGGACAAGGAGAAGACCCCGGTCATCACCGCCACACCCCCGTGGGCTGGTAGCCGCATGCGAGCAGTTCGTCGAGGCAGGAGAGCGGTGCGTGCGGGACCGCCGCGCCGTCCCTGCCTTCTGCGAAGACCTCGCTGGAAAGGACCCTGCCGTCCACGCCGTTGACCTCGCGGACCGAGGTGACGACGCGGCGCAGGGTGCCGCCGTGCTGGTAGTCGTTGCGGCGCTGGACGAAGACCACGAAGTCGATGGCGCCCGCGACCAGCATCTGCGAGGCCTCGACCGGCAGCCGCTCGCGGGCCTGGAGGGCGTAGGTGGAGATGCGGTTGAAGACCTCGGCCGAGCTGTTGGCGTGGATGGTGGACAGCGAGCCGTCGTTGCCCTGCGACATGGCGTTGAGCATGGTGACGATCTCGTCGCCGAGCACCTCGCCGACGATGACGCGGGAGGGGTTCATCCGCAGCGAGCGTCGGACCAGTTCGGCCATCGAGATGGTGCCCTGGCCCTCGGAGTTGGGCAGTCGCTCCTCGAACGCCACTACGTTGGGGTGCAGTTCGGGGAACTGGTCGAGGCCGAGCTCCAGGGCCCGTTCGACGGTGATCAGGCGTTCGTGCGACGGGATGACGTTGGCCAGCGCCCGCAGCAGCGTGGTCTTGCCCGCGTTGGTGGCGCCGGCGATCATCACGTTCTTGCGGGCCAGCACCGCGGCGGACAGGAAGCTGCCCAGCTCGGGGGTCAGCGTGTGGTTGCCGACCAGGTCGGCGAGGAAGACCTTGCCGAGCCTGGCGCGCCGGATGGACAGCGCGGGCCGCCGTGTCACGTCCATCACGGCGGAGAGCCGCGACCCGTCCGGCAGCCGCAGGTCGAGCTGCGGGTTCGCGGAGTCGAAGGGGCGCGACGACAGCCCGGAGTAGGCGCCGAGCACCTGGATCAGCTCGACGAGTTCCTCGTCGCTCTCGGCGACCGGTTCGACCTGGACCTCGCGGCCGTCGGCGTAACCGACGAAGACCTGGTCGCACCCGTTGATGTCGATGTTCTCCACTTCCGGGTCGTCCAGCAGCGGTTGCAGCCGGCCGACGCCGAAGAGCGCGGCGTGCACCGCTGCCGCGTAGGCCTCCTCGGCCAGTGCGTCGGGCGGGGTGCGGCCGACGGTGATCTCGGCGCGAGCGTAGTCCTCCAGGATCTGCGCGATGATCGCCCGCGCGAACTGCCGCTCGTCCTCGGCGGACATGGCGATCTCACCGGCCACCTGGTCCAGCCGGCGCTGCTCGGCGATGCGGTCGCCGGCGTCCTGCCGGAACCGCTTGACCAGCTGGTGGTCGATCTCGCTCATCGGAAGACTCCGTACCGCTGCGGTACGTCGGCGGCGACCTGCCGGGCGGAACGGATCAGCAGGGACTTGTCGAGCCGGCCTCGGCGGCGGCCGGCCAGCATCTCCGCGCCCGCCGGGTCGTGGGCGAGGGTGCCGACGACGCGGGCGGCGATGTGCGAGGCGACCAGCATCTCGTTGGCCTGCGCGGCGATCCTGGCGCTGTGCGCCGGCTCGGCGATCAGCACGATGCCGATCGGCGGGTAGCCGAGGGCGCCCGCGCCGCGCTGCGCGCCGTGCAGCTTCGCGGACAGCGCTCCTGCCCGGTCCCTGACCCGCGCCAGGTGCTCCGCCTCGGTCCTGGCCACCAGCAGCACCAGGGAGGCGTGCGCGAACAGCCCGAGTGCCGGTGTGTCGCCGCCGATCCGGCCGCAGTCGGCGATGACGTCGGCGGCGCCGTTGGGCGACTCGGCGAGGGTGGCGAAGGCCTCGCCGAGGATCGGCCACAGACCGGCCAGACCGGCGGCCTGTTCGGCGCTGCCGATGCCGACGATCACGTCGAGTCCGCCGCTGAGCGGCTGCGCGTGGTCCCACAACTGCTCTGCGGCCAGGCCGCGTCGGGCGGTCGCGGCGAGCGAGAGCAGTCCCGCGTTGGGGTCGAGGATGCCGCCGTGCGCGGCGCGCGAGCGGTAGACGAGGTCGCCGCCCGCGGGGTCGGTCTCGGCGAGCAGCGCTCGGCGCGGCCACACCGCGGCGAGCGCGAGCGCGGTCGTGGTGACGCCGGGCGACCCCTTGTCGGCGGCGAGGGCGATCAGTGCCATGACGTGGTCCGCCCGCTCGCTCAGTTACCGCCGGTGGGCGGTATGCGGACCAGGGCGACGTTGCTGGCGGAGGCGGCGATGGTCAGCGGGCCGACGTCCGCGGTGTCGGCGATCACGGTGACGTTGGTGTCGCCGCTGCCGAGGCCCGACGCGTCGGAGTCGATCGACTTGACGATCAGGTGGTTGCTGATGAGCGTGTTCTGCGGGGCGGTGCCGCCGGTGCTGCCGGAAGTCCCGGCGTCCGCGGTGCCGTTCTGGCTCTTCGCCGCGTCGTTGCCGACCACCCAGGCGGCCACGGTGTCGCCGACGCTGATGCCGCCCTTGGGGAACTGGCCGTCCTTCAGGGACAGTCCGACCAGCGACTTGCCCGCGGTGAGGACGTTGTCCTTCGTCGTGATCATCTTGTTCGTCAGGATCGAGCCGGGTACGAGCGTGACCGCGGCCCGGTAGTTCTTGACGAGGTCGCCGCGCTGCTGCCAGCGGATCAGTTCGAGCCCGGAGTCGTCGGAGAGCATGACCTCGCGTATCGCGGCCGCCGGTATCTGGTCGCCGGGCGCGATCGGCTGGGTGACCTCGACGTACGACACCTTGTTGCCCGCCCTGACGACCATCAGGGTCGCGCCGAGCGCTCCCAGCACGATCAGCAGGACGGCGAGGGCGGCCAGCGCGGGCTTGCGCTCCCGCGGTGCCACCGGCAGGCGCTCGCCACCTGGCACGCCGAGTGCCGGAGCGGGTACGCCCGCCGGGCGGCCGGCGCCACCGCCTCCGCTGGAACGATCCCTGGTCCTCACGTGACTGCCCCCGTCGGCCGGCTTCTTCGAAATCGCTGCGTCAGGGGTGGTGTTCGCCGCAAATGGCCTGCGGCGCCGCCCCGTTGCCGATGTCAAGTCACGGCACGCTATCAGCGGCGGATAAACCCCCTCAAGGAGTGTTGCGCGACAAGCCAGGCACAGAGCTGCAACAGTTCCGCACAGCCGCCGCTCCGGGAACCGCGCCGGCCGGCACCTCGGACTGCGACGGATGCGGACGGTTTCCCCGATTCGTTCACCGATTGCGCACACCGGCCCCGCCGCAAAGGGGGTTACGTGATGTTTCGGGGGGCGGATAGCCTCCAGGGACAGGTGCGCGGACTCGGGCAGGGCCGGGGTATGGGGCTCGGCGGACCGGCCGCGACGGGGGAGGGAACGTCCCATGCGGGTGACCGTGACGGTCGTACAGCAGGGTCTGGACGGGCAGGACGTCGTCATCACGGCCGACGAGGGCGCGGTGGCCGCCGATGTCGCCGCGGCACTGGCGCAGGCCACCGGCGGCGGACAGCAGCCGGACCCGCGGCAGGCGGGCGGCGGCACGGTGGTCGCCTTCCCCGGCGCGCGCGGACAGCGCGACGACGCACCGCGGTTGTGGGCCGACGGCGTCGGATGCGACCCGCAGGCACCCGCCGCCGCGGTGCTGCGCGACGGCATGCGCGTCACCGTCGACGACTCGATCGGGCCCTTCATGCGGGCCGGAGAACCCTCGGGGCGCTACGAGTTGCGAGTGTGCGCGGGTCCAGGCGCCGGCCGGGTGGCCAGGCTCGGCCTCGGTACGGCGACCGTCGGCTCGGGACAGCGCTGCACCGTCTCGGTGCCGGACGACGCGCTCGCCCCGCTGGCCGCCCGTGTCTCGGTGGGCGCGGACGGCAAGGTGACGCTGGCCGCGGAGCCCGGTTCCGAACTGACGCTGGAAGGCGTGCCGCTCGGCGGCCAGAAGCGCGAGTGGTCAACGGGCGCGCAGGTCAGGGCCGGTGACACCGTGCTGGTGCTGGACGTGCCGAGCGAGCCCGACGCGCATCTGTCGCCCATGGGCGAGGGCGGCCTGGCCTACAACCGGCCGCCGCGGCTCAGATCGCTGCCGCCGCGGCCGCGGCTGTATGTGCCGCAACCGCCGGGAAAGGGCGAGACGGCCAGATTCCAGATGATCGCCGCGCTGGTGCCCCTGTTTTTCGGCCTGGCGATGTATTTCATGGTGCACCAGGTGTACATGCTGCTCTTCTGCGTGATGAGTCCGGTGATGCTGCTCGGGCAGTGGATGAGCGAATCGCGTGAAGGAAAGAAGCGGAACCGGAATACCGCAAAGCAGTACAAGGCAGAACTCGCCGCCCATGAAATCGCCTTGGAGGGAGCCCGGTTGACCGACCGGGCGGAGCGGCGGGCCGCATTCCCCGACGCCGCGGAAATCCTGCTGTTCGCGACCGGGCCGCGCCGGCGGCTGTGGGAGCGCCGGATCACCGACCCCGACGCGCTGCGGTTGCGCATCGGCGTCGCGGACCTGCCCGCCGACATCGAGCTGCTGCCCGCGGGGCATCTGCCGGAGGGCGCGGCACAGCCCGTACCGCCGCAGGTCAACGACGTGCCGGTGCCGCTGCCGCTGCCCGAGCTCGGGGTGGTCGGCGTGGCGGGGGTACGCGACAGGGCGCTGGCCACCGCACGCTGGCTGGTCGCGCAGGCCGCCGTACTGCACAGCCCCCGCGACCTGTCGATGGTGCTGCTGTCGTCGGAGCACGACGCCGACCAGGCGTGGGGCTGGGCGCACTGGCTGCCGCACATGGCGCCGCAGCAGGGCCAGGACTGCGTCGCGCTGATCGGCACCGACGGCGAGGCGACCGGCCGCCGGATCACCGAACTGCTCCAGGAACTGGAGCGGCGCAAGGCCGACGCCCTCGCGGCGGGAGGCGGCGGCCGGATGCGGCCCGACCCCTACGTCCTGGTGGTCCTGGACGGTGCCCGGCTGCTGCGCCGCACCCCCGGGGTGCCGCAACTGCTCCAGGAGGGGCCGCGGTTCGGCATCTTCGCGCTGTGCCTCGACGAGGACGAACGGCTGCTGCCCGAGGAGGTGCGGGCGGCGGTGTGCTGGTCGCCGCAGGATCGCGGCCGGGTGCACCTGCGGGGTGCGGGCCTCGAAGCGCTCGGCGACGTCCTGGCCGACCAGGTCGGCGGTGACTGGTGCCAGCTGGTGGCGCGCTCGCTCGCACCCGTGCGCGATGTCAGCCGCGACGACGCGGACAGCGCGCTGCCCACCTCCGCCCGGCTGCTCGATCTGCTCGGGATGCCCGACCCGACCGGGCAGGACGTCGCCGCCGTCTGGCAGCGCGGCGGGTCCAGCACCGCCGCGCCCATCGGCATCGGCGCCGACGGCACCTTCGTCCTGGACATCCGCAGGGACGGCCCGCACGCGCTGGTCGCGGGCACCACAGGCGCGGGCAAGTCGGAACTCCTCCAGACGGTCATCACCTCGCTGGCCGTCGTCAACCGGCCCGACGCGCTGAACTTCGTGCTCATCGACTACAAGGGCGGCAGCGCCTTCCAGGACTGCGCACGGCTGCCCCACACCGTCGGGATGGTCTCCGACCTCGACGCGCACCTGACCGAGCGGGCCCTTGCCTCGCTGGCCGCAGAACTGCACCACCGCGAGACGATCCTGTTCTCCGCGAGCACCAAGGACATCGAGGACTACAGCGACGCGCGCCGGCTGCGTCCCGAACTCGAACCCATGCCGCGACTCGTCCTGATCATCGACGAGTTCGCCTCGCTGGTCGCGGAACTCCCCGACTTCGTCGCCGGGCTGGTCGACATCGCCCGCCGTGGCCGATCCCTGGGCGTGCACCTGGTGCTCGCCACGCAGCGGCCGGCCGGTGTGGTCAGCGCCGACATCCGCGCCAACACCAACCTGCGCATCGCGCTGCGGGTCACCGACGCCGACGAGTCGCGCGACGTCATCGACGCCCCCGACTCGGGCGCCATCGCCAAGTCCACACCGGGGCGCGCCTATGTGCGCTCCGGCGCCCAGTCACTGGTCGGCGTGCAATCGGCGCGGATCGGCGGGCGCCGGCCCGCGCGCGGGCAGCAGCGCGCCAAAGCCGGTGTGCAGGCGCTGCGCTGGTCGGCGCTGGGCCGCCCCATGCCGGCCGGAGCGGGCGAGGACGCGGACGACGGCACCATGGTCACCGACCTTGCGGTGCTGGTGGACGCGATACGGGACGCGGCCGGGCTGCTGGGGCTGCCGGCGCCGCGCAAGCCGTGGCTGGACCCGCTGCCCGAGCAGGTGACGGTGGACGAGCTGGTGGGGGCGGGTGCGGTCGGCTCGGGCGGTTCCGGGGGCGCGGGTGCCGGGGGCACGGGTGCCGGGGGCGCCGGCGGTGCGGGTTCCGGCGCGGGCTGGCGGGACGTGCCGCCGGTCGCGTACGGGCTCACCGACCTGCCCGCACGGCAGGCCAGGGCGCCGCTGGCGGTGGACGTGGTCCACGGCGAGCATGTGCTGATCGTCGGCGGCCCGCGCTCCGGCCGGTCCACCGCGCTGCGCACGTTCGCCGGTTCGCTGGCCCGCGACGCCTCGCCGCAGGACGTCCACCTCTACGGCATCGACTGCGGCGCCAACGCGCTGCTCCCGCTGGTGGGGCTGCCGCACTGCGGCGCCATCGTCACCCGGGACCAGCCGGAGCGGCTGTCGCGGCTGCTGGACCGGCTGTCGGGAGAGGTGTCCAGGCGGCAGCAACTCCTCGCCATGCGCGGGGCGTCCAGCGCCGCCGAGCAGCGGGCGATGGCGGCGACGCCGGAGGAGCGGCTGCCCTGGATGGTGCTGCTGCTCGACGGCTGGGAGGGCTACACCTCCACCTTCGAGGCCTACAACTACGGCAAGCTGATCGAAGGGGCGAACCGGCTGTTCCGGGAGGGCGCCGCCGCGGGTCTCAAGGTCGTGATGACCGCGGACCGCTCGGGATTCAACGGGCAGATCTCGTCGGTCTTCGCCGACAAGCTGATCCTGCGGATGGCCGACACCAACGACTACACGACCGGCGGTCTCGCGGCGCGCGAGGTGCCCAAGGCCATGCCGTCGGGGCGGGCGCTGCGGCCCACCGACCGCGGGGTGCAGGAGAGCCAGATCGCCCTGCTCGCCCCGGAACCCGCCGGCCAGGCGCAGGTGGAGGCGCTGCAACGGATCGGCCGCGAGGCCGCCGAGAGATACGGCCGGCTGCCGCGGCGGGCCAGGCCGATGCGGGTGGACCCGCTGCCGCCGCGCATCACGGTGTCCGAGGCGATGGCGCTGGAGCCGGACTTCGCACCGCCGTCCCCGCTGTGGGCGCTGCTGGGGGTGGGCGGCGACGAACTCCAGCCGCTGGGCGTGGACCTGCGCGAATCGGGTCCCGGCTTCGTGATCGCGGGCCCGCAGAAGTCGGGCCGGTCCACGACGCTGATCGCGGCGGCCCGCTCGATCACGGGCAACGGCGTGCCGGTGGTCTTGGTCACCCCGCGGCGCTCACCACTGCGTGATCTCGCCGGTGAGCCTGGGGTGTTGGGCATGCTGGGCGCCGACGCAGGCCAGGACGACCTCAAGGAGCTGACGGCCAAAGCGGCCGGCGGCCCGTACGTGGTCGTGGTCGACGACGGCGAGCTGATCTACGACACCCCGCTGGACGCCGCGCTCGAGGGCGTCGTGAAGTCCGGCCTCGACGGGGACCACGCGCTCATCGCCGCGGGGTCCGCCGACCAGATGGGCTCGCAGTACCGCGGCTTCCTGGTCGAGGCGCGGCGCTCGCGCAACGGCCTGCTGCTGGCCCCGCAGGGTGCGACGGAGGGCGACCTGTTCAACGTACGGCTGCCGCGCGATGTCGGCGGCGGCCCGACCGGCCGCGGACTGCTCGTGCGGGGCGGCGAGTTGGTGCAGATCCAGGCCGTGGGCCTGGACTGACCCGGGGCCGGCCCCGGTCATGTACCCGGACCACGCCGGAAGCCGGGGCCGGGCGCATGGCAGAGGGGCCGGAGCTCCGGGGGTGTTCCCGGGTCCGGCCCCTTGCCCACCCCACGCGCGTGGGCGGGCACATTGCCGCGAACGCAACGGCGCTCAGCGGGTGGCGGCCTCGATGTTGTCGGCGTTGGTGTTGGCCGACTTCTGCGCGTCGTGGAGAGTGGCGACGAACTTGTCGAAGGTGGGCTTCAGCTGCGCCCACTCGCTCCGGAATCGCTCCGCGGCCGGACCCTTCCAGTAGCTCTCGCTGCTGCTCGTCGCGGTCTGGAGGTGCCCGATCAGCGTGCCGAGATTGCCCGCCTCCGTGCTGAACTTGCCTGACAGGTCGCGCAGTTGCTGAATATCAGCACCATGGATGGACATATCTAGCCTCCCCGTTTTCTCAGGACTTCCGCGGACCCCTCGTCCGCCCGAGGGACGCTAGCGCACCCGCGCCGCGATTGCAGTAGTAGCTTCGCAAGCCCCGCCACCGCTACACACTTGTTGCGCGGCGATGACACGATCGGAACGCCCCGGGCCCGTTCGGCGCCACCCACACGGGGTCAGCTGCTGGGCAGTCCGGTGCGCGCGAAGACGTCGGTCGGGCCGTTGTCCCACCGCACCGTGAGCGTCTTCCCGTCGGCGGCGAGCACACCTCGGCCGACAGTGCGTTCGGTGTCGCCGTCCATACAGGTCAGGTTGAGCCCGACGCCGTCCTGGTCGGTGTAGCCCCCGCCGCACAGGTGCGTGCTCGTCAGAGCGGCCTTGCCCTGGCCGAGTACGAGCTGCACCTTGGTCGTGCCCTGGGTCGCGAGCCACACGCCTTCCACGGTCTGCGTCGGGTCGCTGCCCGCCGACTCCGCCGGCCCCGTCGTCGTGGCCGTGGGCTCCGGGGTCGCCGTGGCGGGCGGGGACGCGGACGGCGAGACCGGTTGCCCCGTCACGCTCGCGGTGCTGCTGACCGTCGGCTGCTTCTCCCCGTCCTTGTCGCCACTGCTGCAACTGCTCAGCGCCAGCACGGCGGCCACCGCCACCGCGGCGATTCCCGCTCTCGTGAACGCAAGACGCACTGTGCTCCCCCATGACGCGATACGAATCCAGCGACGGCAAGCTACCAGCAGGCCAGGACACCGCGTACGCGACGGCCGCGCCCACCTGCGGCGCGCCCCCTCACGGCACTCGCCCAGCCCCCGGGCCCCCGGCACGCTCGACGGTCCCTCGGCGCACGGGCGCCGCATCGCCAATGGGCGCCACCATTTATCACCGAGCCCTCACCGTACCCTCACGCCACTTCCGTACCTCCGCCGTCTCCGTCGACCCCCTCGCCCTCGCACCGCACCCGGCATCGCCGTCCGGCGTACGGTCATCCCGGCCTGACGTCACCCGGCCTGACGTCCCCGCCGTCGCCCGACCGCCGTCCGCCGTCGCGTCACGCGGGTGTCGCGCTCTGCGGCTCCCGCACCACCTCGCGCAGGAACCGCTCCACGGTGTCGCACCACGCATCGGGCTGGTCCCACGGGACCAGGTGGCCGGCGTCCGGTATCTCGGCGTAGTGGCCGCGGGGCAGCACCCGGACCATCTCCTGGGCTTCGGCCCGCCCCAGCTCCCCGCCGAGTCCGCGCACGACCAGGGTGGGGCAGCCGACGCCGGCCAGCTCGTCCCAGTGCGCGTCCCTTATCCAGGGGTCACGGGAACGCAGCAGGTGTCGCGGCGCGTACTGCGGGCGCCAGCCGTCGTCGCCCTCGGACATGACCTCGGCGAAGAAGTCGCCCCGCACCGGATTGGGCGGATCCGCCCAGGGGTCCTGCTCGCCGAACCAGCGGCGGGCGTCCCCGAGGGTGGCGAAGGGCAGCGGCCAGGACCGCGTCCAGTCCTCCCACTCGCGCTGTCCGGCCTCGCCGAGTGCCGCGGCCCGCATGTCGCAGATGACGACGGCGGCGACCAGATCGGGACGGTGGGCCGCCAACTGCCAGGCGGTGAGGGCGCCCATGGAGTGGCCGATCACGGTGACCGGGGCAAGACCCAGCTGCTCGACGGCGGCGACGGCGTCGGAGAGATACGCCTCGGTCGAATACGGCCCTTCCGGCCGCTCGCTCCTGCCGTGCCCGCGCTGGTCGAGTGCGAGCGCCCGATAGCGCGGAGCGAGCCGGCGCGCGGTCGCCGCCCAGTGCGAGGCGCGGCCGAGCAGTCCGTGCAGCAGCAGGACACCGGGCCGGTCGTCGCCCCCGGGGCCGCTGCCCCGCGGAGGCTCCGCCGCGGCGTCCGCGATGCCTGCCGCCGCAGCGTAGTCCCACGCCGCGAGGCGGATACCGCCCTCTCCCGTGACCCCGTATCGCCGGGTCGTGTGCTGGTCCACGTGCTGCTTCATGTGCCGCACCCCCTTCCTTCCGGTCGTCGTCCGCCCTGCTGGCTGCTCCTTGCGTCTTCTCGATCCACGCTATCGAACTTTTATTCGAACACGGGCCTCACGCCTCCAACACCGCTCGTTCGAGTGACAACGCTCAAGGATTGACGACCCGGGCCGAGGGGAGATTTTCAGCGGGGCGCGGCGCGAAGGGGAAGCGGGTCGCGGGGAGGTACCGGGAAGCTCGGGGTCCCGGCTCCTCCGTGGGGGTCCCCATGGGGAGGGACAAGGGGGAGGGGAAAGGCCGCCCCGGCGCCGTCGTCTCGGCGCCGGGGCGGCCCCTCGTCCACTGGGTGGCCGATCACCGGCCGGGGGTCCTACCGCCTGGCGACGAAGACGTGCGAAGCGACTTCCGCGTCGAGCTCGGCGGCCTCGCCACCGCTCCCGACCAGGACGCCCCCGGGTGAGGTGGTCACGCTCACGACGGCGCCCGGCTGCACACCGGCCCGGCGCAGGGTGTACATCACCTGGGCGTCGGTCTGGATCGGCTCGCCGATCCTGCGGACGACCACGCTGGCCGCGACCGCACCGGGCTTGAGGTCGCTGAGGCTGACCATGCCGTCCTCGAGGAAGGCGTCGACCTCCCCCTTCTCGCCCAGCTCTTCGAGACCCGGAATCGGATTGCCGTACGGCGACTCCGTGGGGTGCCGCAGCAGCTCGAGGACCTTCCGCTCCACCGCCTCGCTCATCACGTGCTCCCAGCGGCAGGCCTCGGCGTGCACCTGCTCCCACTCCAGGCCGATCACGTCGACCAGCAGGCACTCCGCGATGCGGTGCTTGCGCATCACGCGGGTGGCCGTGCGGCGGCCTTCGTCGCTCAATTCCAGATGGCGGTCGCCTGCCACGTGCAGCAGCCCGTCCCGCTCCATCCGCGCCACCGTCTGGGAGACAGTCGGGCCGCTCTGGTCCAGCCGCTCGGCGATTCGGGCGCGCATGGGGACCACACCCTCCTCCTCCAACTCCAGGATGGTGCGGAGATACATCTCCGTCGTGTCGATCAGTCCGGACATGCGCGCCCCTCGTTAACTCGTGCGTGGCCCTGAGGACAATTCTGACGCATAGCACCGACAACCGGCCCCGCCGTGAGTCCCCCACCCCTCGCGGATCCGCCGATCCAGCCCGCGAACGGGCAGGGAAAGCCGGAAAACAGGCCCTTTATCAACCCTGACGAGGCGCAAAGCCGCCGTATCCTGCGCCGGGCATCCCGGCAGCGACCTTCGTCACCAGCCACCCGTTGTCCACATCGCGGACGATCCGATGGCCCCGGGCCCGACCCTGACGACGGGCCCGACCACAAGCCCGCCCGTGAACCCCCATGTGGAACCGGACGTGAACCCGGCGATGGACCCGTGCGTGACGCAGCGCGAATACCGCCTCCCCCATGCCGGATTCTTGACACCGGCCGCGCCCTGGCCCCACGGTGATCCGCATGACTGAGCCCCCCGAGGACCTGGCCGACCGGTATTTCGACGCCGCGATCGGCTTGCTGCGCCGGGTGCGCGACGAGGAGGCGGCCGGCATCAAGGCGGCCGCGACCGCCGTCTCCGACGCCATCGCCTCCGGCGGGCGGGTCTTCGTCTTCGGCGCGGGCCACTCCTCGCTGCCGGCCCAGGACGTCGTCTACCGCGCGGGCGGACTCGCCCTGATCAACCTGCTGTCCGTGCCGGGTGTCGTCGGCGTGGACGTCATGCCGGCGACCCTGGGCAGCGCCCTCGAACGGGTGGACGGCCTCGCGGGCGTCGTCCTGGACACCAGCCCCGTCAAGCGCGACGACGTGCTGTTCGTGATCTCGCTGTCCGGCCGCAACGCCCTGCCGGTCGAGATGGCGCAGAACGCGCGTGCGCTCGGCCTGACCGTCATCGGAGTCACCTCGGTCGCCTACGCCGAGCAGACCAGCTCACGGCACGTGTCCGGCACCTTCCTGAAGGACCACTGCCACATCGTGCTCGACTCCAAGATCGCCGTCGGCGACGCCGAGCTGTCCGACGACGCCATCCCTGCGCCTTTCGGTCCGGCCTCCACCGTGGTCACCAGCGCCCTGATGCAGGCCGTCGTCGCCACCGCGGCCACCGACCTGGCGGAGCGCGGTATCACCCCGCCCATGCTGCGCTCGGGCAACGTGGACGGCGGCCACGACTGGAACGGCCGGATCTTCGAGCAGTACCGCGACCGGATCTTCTTCCGCCACTGAGCCGACGCTGAGCTGCACCGAGCCGCCACTGACCTGCCGCTGACCCGCCGCCGGTCCGGGGCTGGCCCGCCGCCGGTCCGGGGCTGGCCCGCCGCCGGTCCGGGGCTGGCCCGCCGCCGGTCCGGGGCTGGCCCGGCACGGGCCGGGAGCCGGCCCCGGAGCGGGCCTGCCGCCGACCCTCCACCGGCCCGGCATCAGGGCGGCCCCCGTCCCCACCCGCGCCGGCAGGCCGCCGTCCGCGGCCCGGTCAGCGCTCCCCGGCCAGACCTGCCAGGTCCAGCGCCATCGCGACCCGCGCGGCCACGTCCTCCGCGTAGGCCGCGTCGGGCCGGTCGAAGAGCCGGCGCCCCGAGCCGCGCAGGAAGGTCAGCGCCCCGACCGTACGGCCGCGGCTGCGCAGCACCGCGACCAGGCCGTGCACGGTGCCGGGCGGCCAGCGCCTGGCCGCGGCCCATTCGTCGACCCGCGCCTCCGCGGCACTTTCCGCCCCGGTCGGCGGCCCGAAACTGGTCCTCACGGTGCCGATCCGCTCCAGCGCCTGGAGCGCCGGGTGGGCGAGCGGGTAGCCCACCGGGATGCCGCTGTCGGCCGCGCCCGGCGTCAACTCGCACGGGCCGGGCTCACCCGTGGGGGTGGCCGCGATCCGTATCAGGCGTCCGGCGTCGTCGGCGAGGTCGAGCAGCGCGTGGTCGGCGAAGCCCGCCAGCGCGAAGTCCAGCTGCAGCGCCGCCGCTTCCAGCGCCGTGCCGCACTCGGCGGCGGCCCGGTCGGCGCGGTGGAGCTGCTGGTAGCGGAAGCGGACCTGCGCGCCGTCCGTTTCGGTCGCCTTCTGCCGGGTGATGTCGATGAACAGCCAGCCGACTCCGAGCGGCACCGGTTCCTCGCCCAGCGGTGAGCCGAGCCGGACGAATCCGCTGCGCCAGCAGCGGCGCCTGCTCTCCTGGTCCGCGCTCAGTGCCAGCCACAGGTCGGTGGTGGCCGGCGGGGCGCCTTCCGCGAGCACGTGCTGGAGCGCGTTCTCCAGCTCCTCCACGCCCTGGGTCAGCAGGTCGCCCAGCGGACGCCCCAGCACTTCCTCCCGGCCGGTCTGGAGCAGCCGGGAGGCCTTCGCGTTGACGACGGCCGGCCGCAGATCGGCGTCTATCAGCACCACGCCCCAGGAAGCGTCCGTGAACAGCGCCTCGCTGAGCGCGATGGAACGCTCCAGGTCGATCTGCACGTGCACCTCGGAAAAGGCGCAGTACACCCCGGCGGGCCTGCCGTCGGTGCCCTGCACCGCCGCTGACTGGGTACGCACCAGCACCCGGCGGCCGTCCTTCGTCAGCAGGGCGAATTCGTGCACCTGGCGGCCGGCGGAATCCATCGCCCCCAGCAGCCTTTCCTCCGCCTCGGCCGCGTCCGGGGAACGCGCGGCCCACCCGGCGAAGCCGCGCCGACCGACGGCGTCGTCCGCGGTCCAGCCGAGAATCCTGGTGGCCTCGGCATTCCAGTGGGTTATCACGCCGGTGCGGTCGAAAGCGCACAGGCCCGCCTCCATGCCGTCGAGCAGTGCCGCAAGCAGCTGCTCGTCGCCCTCGTGCCCCTCGGTGGCCGCCGGGGCCGTAAGCCCCGCAGAGCCGCCGGTGTCGTCATCGCCGCTGCCGTCGCCCAGCGGTTTCGGTTGCGCATCGAAAGGCTGCACGTCACCAGATTCAACCCCCGTGTGGGCTGCGTCACACACCTTTTACATAAATCGGTTGTGCGTCACGTCCGTGGCTTCCTACTCTTGCGGCACACACGAAGGGAGGTGGTCTGAAGCATGATTTGCAGTCGGACACGTGAGGTGACTGCGGGCTAGCTCCGCGCACTAGGCGTGCGCGATGCGCGCCAATCCCACGCAGTTACCCGACCCGCGGGCTCGTCGGACTTGTCCGGCCGGTGCCCGGAGCCGCAAGGCTCCGGGGGGCAGCCCGCGGGTCGTTCGCGTTCCCGGACCCCGGACGCGCGGCAATGTGCCGCGCCGCAGTCCGTGAAGCCCGGCTACGGCTACGGCTATCGCTGTGGCACCGGCACCGCTACGGTGCCAGCCGTTCGAGCGACCAGCCGCCGGCCCCGCGTACGTAGCGCAACCGGTCGTGCAGCCGGTTGTCCCGCCCCTGCCAGAATTCGACGGAGACCGCCTCGACCCGGAAACCGCCCCAGAAGGGCGGCACGGGCACCCGGGTGCCCTCGGGCCAGCGCGCGGCAAGTTCCGCGTAGCGCTCCTCCAGCACCTTGCGCGACCCGACGACGCTGGACTGCTCGCTCGACCACGCGCCGATCTGCGATCCGTACGGGCGGCTGTGGAAATAGGCGGCGGTCTCCTCCGGCGACACCTTGGTGACGTCTCCGCCGACGATGACCTGGCGGGCGATCGCGTGCCACGGGAACAGCAGCGAGGCCCGCGGGTTGGCGTCAAGCGCGCGGCCCTTGCGGGACTCATAATTGCTGAAAAAGACGAATCCGCGTGGGTCGTACCCCTTGAGCAGGACGGTACGCGAGCCGGGCAGACCCTCGGCGTCCGCGGTCGACAGCACCATGGCGTTGGGTTCGGCGATGGCGCCCGCCTCCGCGGCGGCAACGGCGTCGGCGAACCAGCGCGTGAACTGGGTGTACGGCTCGGCCGCCACGTCGTCCATGGTGATGCCCTGGGTGCGGTAGCGCTCGCGCATGGCGGCCGGGTCGGGCGCGTACGGCTGGTCGTCATGTGGTTCTGGCACCCGCACATCCTCGCAGTGCCGGGCGGGTGCGTGACGGCGCACTGGTCGCGGACGGTGTGCGCCATCTCACTCACCCTGTCATGTCCGCGTACCGCGAGAATGACTGGTCCGAATGGAGCAGGGTGCGCACTCCTGTGACGGGGCATGACCGGAGAGCCGTACCGCCACGAGCAACGACAGCATCAGAGGAGCCGCCTCATGTCCGACTTCGTACCCGGGCTCGAAGGAGTCGTCGCGTTCGAGACAGAGATCGCCGAACCCGACAGGGAGGGCGGCTCGCTGCGCTATCGCGGGGTCGACATCGAAGAGCTGGTCGGGCATGTGAGCTTCGGCAACGTGTGGGGCCTGCTGGTCGACGGGCGGTTCGACCCGGGACTGCCCCCCGCCGAGCCCTTCCCCATCCCCGTGCACTCCGGTGACATCCGGGTGGACGTGCAGTCCGCGCTGGCCATGCTCGCCCCGGTGTGGGGCCTGCGCCCGCTGCTGGACATCGACGTCGAGGAGGCCCGCGACGACCTCGCGCGTGCCGCGGTCATGGCGCTGTCGTACGTCGCCCAGTCCGCGCGCGGGCAGGGGCTGCCCATGGTGCCGCAGAAGGAGATCGACAAGGCGCAGTCCATTGCCGAGCGCTTCATGATCCGCTGGCGTGGGGAGCCGGACCCGCGCCATGTCGCCGCGGTGGACGCCTACTGGACGTCCGCGGCCGAGCACGGCATGAACGCCTCCACCTTCACCGCCCGCGTCATCGCCTCCACCGGCGCCGATGTGGCCGCCGCGCTTTCCGGCGCGGTCGGCGCCATGTCGGGGCCGCTGCACGGCGGAGCCCCGTCCCGCGTCCTCAGCATGATCGAGGAGATCGAGCGCACGGGCGACGCCGAGGCGTACGTGAAGGCCGCCCTCGACAGGGGCGAGCGCCTGATGGGCTTCGGGCACCGCGTCTACCGCGCCGAGGACCCGCGGGCCCGCGTCCTGCGCCGCACGGCCCGCGAGCTGGGCGCACCGCGCTTCGAGGTGGCGGAGGCGCTGGAGAAGGCGGCACTCGCCGAGCTGCACGCGCGGCGCCCCGACCGCGTCCTGGCCACGAACGTGGAGTTCTGGGCCGCGATCATGCTGGACTTCGCACAGGTGCCGGCACACATGTTCACCTCGATGTTCACCTGCGCCCGTACGGCCGGCTGGTCCGCGCACATCCTGGAGCAGAAGCGCACGGGCCGCCTGGTACGCCCCTCCGCCCGCTACATCGGCCCAGGCACCCGCAGCCTGCACGACATCGAGGGCGACCCGACGACCACGTCCTGACCCGCCCCCTCCCCTGCACGACCCGGCCCGGTCCCGGCGACCCCTCGCCGGCCCCGGGCCGCGGTGCGAGCCACCCGGTGCGACCTCGTCTCATACGCACGGGCCCCAGCACCGACCGGCCCCGCCCGCGCGGGCCACGCCGGGACGAGGGCCGGTGCGAGCCAGCCGGTGCGACCTCGTCACGTCCGTCACGGGCCCCAGCACCGACCGGCCCCGCCCGCGCGGGCCACGCGTCGTCCAGGGCGTCTTCGACGGCGCCTTGGCGCGACCGTCCCCGCCCGCGCGGGCCACGCCGGTGCGAGCGAGCCGGTGCGACCTCGTCTCGTATACCGCCGGCCCCCGATGCCGGACAGGCGTCATCCGCACGGGCCGCGCCCGGTGGCGCATCCGGCGCGGACTACCCGTTGGGGGCGGAGGCCACCGCATCGTCGTCCAGCGCGTCCGCGAGGACCTCCGCGAGATGCCGGGCGGGCGGCCCGTCGCCGAGATGGGCGATCTGCGTGCGGCAGGAGAAGCCGTCGGCCAGCACCGCCGCGTCGGGCCCGGCCGCGCGCAGTGCGGGCAGCAGCGCCTCCTGCGCGCAGGCCGCCGAGACCTCGTAGTGCCCGGCCTCGAAGCCGAAGTTGCCGGCGAGCCCGCAGCAGCCGCCGGTGAGCTCGCCGGTCAGGCCCGCGCGCTCGCGCAGCCGCCGGTCGGCGGCGTCGCCGAGCACCGCTTGCTGGTGGCAGTGGGTCTGGCCGACGGCCGTGCGGTCCAGCCGCGGCGGGTCCCAGCCGGGCGCGTATTCCTCCAGCGCCTCGGCGAAGGTCCTGACCGACGCGGCGAGTACGGCTGCCCGCGGGTCGCGGGGGCCGAGGAGTTCCGGGAGGTCGGTGCGCAGGGCCGCGGCGCAGCTCGGTTCGAGCACGACCAGCGGCAGGCCGGCGTCCAGGACCGGCGCGAGCCGGTCGAGGGTGCGCAGCATCACGGTCCTCGCGCGGTCGAGTTGGCCGGTGGACACCCAGGTCAGGCCGCAGCAGACCGCAGCGGGCGGGAGGGTGACGCGCAGTCCGGCCGCCCGCAGCACCCGCACCGCGGCCTTGCCGACCTCCGGCGAGAGGTGCTCGGTGAAGGTGTCGGGCCACAGAACGACCGTGCGGCCACCGACCTCTGAGGCGCCGTCGACTGCCGCGACGCCAGGTGAGGAAGCACCCGGTGACGCAACACCCGACGACCCGGCGCCCCTCGATCCGGCGCCCGACGACCCGGCGCCCGACGACCCGGCGCCCGACGACCCGGCGCCCCTCGATCCGGCACCCGACGACCCGGCGTCGCTCGATGCACCGACCGACACCCGGCTTCCCCCATTCGTGTCATCGGTGTCCCACCATCGAGTGAATGTCTCGGCTGCCAGTTCGGGCAATTCGCGCTGGTTGGCGATTCCGGCGATACGTTTCACCACCCAGGCGGTTGACCGGACTCGGCCAAGGAAATTGAGCGGCCGGGCGACCCGTTGGGCGATTTTCAGCCACACCGGGAGCCAGCCCATCGAGTAGTGCGCGCGCGGCCGCAGCCGCCTGCGGTAATGGTGGTGGAGGAATTCCGCCTTGTACGTCGCCATGTCCACCTCCACCGGGCAGTCCGACCGGCAGCCCTTGCAGGACAGGCACAGATCCAAGGCCTCCTTGACCTCCGGCGACCTCCAGCCGTCGGTGACGACCTCGCCTGCGAGCATCTCGTGCAGCAGTCTGGCCCGGCCCCGGGTGGAGTGCCGCTCTTCCCCGGTGACCCGGAAAGACGGGCACATGACAGCCGACCCACCGTCACCGACGGCCGCCGAGGTACGACATTTGGCCACTCCCACGCAGCGGCGGACGGCGGCAACGAAATCGCCGCCGTCACCCGGATAAGTGAATTCCACGTCGACCGGTCCGGAGCCGGCGGACGGCAGCGCGGCGAAGCGCAGGTTGCTATCAATGGAGTCGGGACGAACAAGCGTTCCCGGGTTCATCCGGCCGTCGGGATCCCAGAGGTCCTTGAAATCTGAAAAGAGTGCGATCACATCCGGGCCGTACATCTTCGGCAGCAGCTCGGCGCGCGCCCGGCCGTCGCCGTGCTCGCCGGAGAGCGAGCCGCCGTGCGACACCACCAGGTCCGCGGCGGCCTCGGAGAAGCGGCGGAAGCGTGCGACGCCGGCCGGGTCGACGAGGTCGAAGTCGATCCGGACATGCACGCAGCCGTCGCCGAAGTGGCCGTAGGGCGCGCCGCGCAGCCCGTGCCCGGCCAGCAGGGCCCGGAAATCCCGCAGGTAGGCGCCCAGTCGGGCGGGAGGGACCGCGCAGTCCTCCCAGCCCGGCCATGCCTCGGTGCCGTCGGGCATGCGGGTGGCGGTGCCGGCGGCGTCCTCCCGGATCCGCCACAGGGCACGCTGCCCCGCGGGGTCGGCGACGACGGCGTGACCGGTCACGCCGTCGGCCGTCCGGCAGATCTCCCGCGCCCGGGCCAGGGCCTCGGCGGGACCGTCGCCACCGGTCTCCACGAACAGCCAGGCCCCTCCGCGCGGCAGCCCGGCCGCCGCGGCCTCCCCCACCAGGTCGGCGGCCATCCCCTCCACCGTCAACGGCCGCCAGGGCAGCAGCAGGTGCGCGGCCTGCGCAGCCGCGCTCTCGTCGGCGTAGCCGAGGACCGCAAGCGCCCGCGCGGCCGGGGCCGGCACCAGTGCGACGGTCGCCTCGGTGAGCAGGCCGAGTGTCCCCTCGCTGCCGGTGAAGGCCCGCGCCACGTCCCTGCCGTGCTCGGGCAGCAGCCGGTCGAGGGCGTATCCGGAGATGCGGCGGGGCAGTTGCGGGAAGCCGGTGCGCAGCAGCGCCAGGTTGCCGTCCACCAGCCGGGCGAGCCCGTCCCGCAGCCGGTCGGGCATCGCAGGGGACGCGCCGGCGGGGCCGCCGAGCCTGACGGCCTCGCCCCGGTAGGTGAGCACGTCGAGTGCGCGTACGTTGTCGGCGGTGGTGCCCCAGGCCACCGAATGGGAGCCGCACGCGTTGTTGCCGATCATGCCGCCGAGGGTGCAGCGGCTGTGGGTGGAGGGGTCAGGTCCGAAGGTCAGGCCGTGCGGGGCGGCGGCCCGCCGCAGTTCGTCGAGTACGAGACCGGGCTGCACCCGGGCGGTCCGCGCTCCCGGGTCGATGTCCAGCAGGCGGTTCATGTGCCGGGTGAAGTCCATGACGACGCCGGTGCCGAGGGCCTGTCCGGCGATGGAGGTCCCGCCGCCCCGCGCGGTCACCGGCACACCGTTCTCGCGGCACACCTCCAATGCCGCCGCCACGTCCTCGGCGTCCAGCGGCGCCACCACCGCCCGCGGCACCGTGCGGTAGTTGGACGCGTCCATCGTCATCACCGCCCGCGCCCCCGCGTCCCACTCCACCTGGCCCCGCACGACCCCGCGCAGTGCCCGCTCCAGCTCGCCGACCCGACCACCCGTCATGCCCTCCACCTTGCCCGACCTCCCGCGTCGCGACAGGTCGAGGCGCCGCGTGCCGGAGGCGGCGCCGCGGTCGGCAACGCGGCCTCCAGCGCCCGGACCAGCACCGCGGACCGGCCGTCTCACCGGATGGAACGCCCGCGGAAACCGCCCCGTAACGGGCTACGCTGCGCTCGTGGCCGATATCCAGATTCCCGCTGACATCAAGCCCGCCGACGGTCGATTCGGGTCGGGCCCCTCCAAGGTGCGGACGCAGGCGCTCGACGCGCTGGCCGCCACCGGGACCTCCCTGCTCGGCACCTCCCACCGGCAGGCGCCGGTGAAGAACCTGGTGGGGCAGGTGCGCGACGGCGTCAAGCAGCTGTTCTCCCTTCCCGACGGCTACGAGGTGGTGCTCGGGAACGGCGGATCCACCGCGTTCTGGGACATCGCCACCCACGGCCTGATCGGCACCAAGTCCCAGCACCTGTCCTTCGGCGAGTTCTCGTCGAAGTTCGCGAAGGCGGCCCAGCTCGCCCCGTGGCTGGAAGAGCCGACGATCGTCAAGTCCGAGCCCGGCACCCACCCCGAGCCGGTCGCGGAAGCGGGCGTGGACGTCTACGGCCTGACGCACAACGAGACCTCGACGGGCGTCGCCGCACCGATCCGCCGGGTCGCGGGCGCGGACGCCGGCGCGCTGGTCCTGGTGGACGCCACCTCGGGTGCGGGCGGCCTGCCCGTCGACATCGCGGAGACGGACGTCTACTACTTCGCGCCGCAGAAGTCCTTCGCGGCCGACGGCGGCCTGTGGGTCGCCGTGTTCTCCCCGGCCGCCCTGGAGCGCGCCGCCACGATCGCCGCGTCCGGACGGCACATCCCGGCGTTCTTCGACCTGCCGACCGCGATCGACAACTCGCAGAAGAACCAGACGTACAACACGCCCGCGCTGTCCACCCTCTTCCTGCTCAAGGAGCAGCTGGAGTGGATCAACGGGCAGGGCGGCCTGAGCTGGGCCACCGAGCGCACCGCGGACTCGTCGTCGCGGCTGTACGGCTGGGCGGAGAAGGCGTCCTACGCGACGCCGTTCGTGACGGACCCGGCGCAGCGTTCGCAGGTCGTCGGCACCATCGACTTCGAGGACGGGATCGACGCCGCGGCCGTGGCGAAGGTGCTGCGGGCCAACGGCATCGTGGACACCGAGCCCTACCGCAAGCTGGGCCGCAACCAGCTGCGGGTGGCGATGTTCCCGGCCGTCGAACCGGCTGACGTCGAGGCACTGACCGCCTGCATCGACTACGTCATCGGTCAGCTCTGACCGGCTGACGCCATCGCGGTACCTCGCGTCCCGCCGCCGGGCTCAGGCCCGGCGGCGGCGCAGCGCCCGGCGCAGGCCGAGCCCCAGCGCGCCGACGGCGACCAGCACCCCGAGGCCCAGTGCCTTGTCACCGCTGCCTCCTGACGACTTCGGCGAGTCCTCGGCGGCCGCGTCCGTCCCGCCCTGGTCCGTGGCACGGTCGCCGGCGCCCCCGCCACCCTTCGTGGCGCCGGGTGAGCCCGTGGGGACGCTGTCGGGCAGTTCCGCCGCGGACAGCGGTGCGCGCCACACCTCGCTGTTCTTGCCCTCGCTGCCGTACATCAGTGCCTTGCCGTCCGTCGTGAAGGTCACTCCCTCGCCTTGCGGCTGCATGGGCACCTCGAGGTCGGTGAGCTTTTGCGGGGCGCCGTCGACCCAGCGGTATTCGGCGGCCCAGAAGTAGCCGCGCAGCACCAGCCGGCTGCCGTCGGGCGAGAAGGCCCCGTCGGTCACCCAGGGCACGTCGGCGATCCGGCGGAAGACGTTGGTGCCGTGGGCGCTGAGTCGGGCAGGGCCGCGGTAGAGGCCGCCGCCGTCCTCGTTCTTGCTGGCGATGTAGACCCGGCCGGTCTTCGGCTGCACCATCAGCGCCTCGGCGTTGCGGGGCCCGGCGTCGTAGCGGACGGTGTAACGGGTGACGTCGACGGTCTGGTCGCGCAGCTTCGCGGGCTCGTGGAAGCGGTAGATCCACACCTCGGACCAGGCGCCGCCGAGGTTGTCGCCGATGTCGCCGACGTAGAGGTCGCCGTCGGGGCCCATCGAGATCGCTTCCACGTCCCGGGGGTGGACGCCGCGCATCGTCACCCTGGCCACGGTCTTGCCGGTGGCGGAGTCGACGGCGTAGACGTAGGGGCCGTCGCTGCTGTCGTTGTGCGTCCAGTACACCCCGGGGTGCAGGCGGCTGGCGGCCAGGCCGCTCGCCTCCGTGATGCGGGGGTCGGTGATCGTGAAGGCGGTGGACGGCCCGGCGTCCGCGGCGGCGGGTGCCGCGCAGGCCCAGGCGAGGGCGAGGGCGGCACAGGCGGCGGCCGTCGGTATGTACGCGCGCATGGACCCCAGTGTCCCTGGTCGGCGGGCGGTCGGGGATGATGCCCGGCATGCGTTACCTCTTCGTCGGCGACTCCATGACCGTTGGCGCCGCCGGCGACTACACCTGGCGCTACCGGATGTGGCGGCACCTGAGCGCGGTGGGCGATCGCTTCTCCGTGGTCGGGCCGCGCGACGGCCTGTACGACAGGGCGGCGGACGCCGCGGTCTCGCCCGACTACGCCGACCCGTCGTTCCCGCAGCACGCCAGGCGCCATCTGGCCGGCTGGGGCGAGGGCTGGCTGCACCTGGCGCCGGTGATCGGCGATGTGGTCCGCGAGCACCGGCCGGACGTGCTGCTGGTGTCGCTGGGCCTGATCGACCTCGGCTTCTACACCGACGCGGGGCAGACCGCGCAGAACGTGGAGCGCTTCATCGCCGGGGCCCGTGAGGCGGCGCCGCGGCTGCGCATGGTGCTGCTGCCGGTGATCCCGAACACCCGCGCCGACCTGGACCCGGGCTTCGCCGACCAGTGCGCGGAGCTGAACACCCTGATGGCCAAGGCGGTCGCGGACCACGACACGCCCGCGTCGCCCCTGCTGCTCGCCTCGCGCCCCGAGGGCTACGACATCCTGCTCGACACGTATGACGGGACCCATCCCAACGCGGCCGGGGAGCACAAGCTGGCCGCTGCGTTCGCCGATGCCATGTACCAGGCCTGGGGCGTCGGGGAGCCGTACGCGGAGCAGTGAGCCGGGCGCCGGGGGGTTTCGCCGTCCACCGCGGCGAGGGCCTCTTGATTCGAGCGCACTCCAAGAGCTTGGCTGAGGCCATGGAGTACACACAGCTCGGACGTACGGGTCTCAAGGTCAGCCGTCTGGTGCTCGGCACCATGAACTTCGGCCCGCAGACCGACGAGGCGGACAGCCACGCGATCATGGACGCGGCGCTCGCCGCCGGCGTCAACTTCTTCGACACGGCCAACGTCTACGGCTGGGGCGAGAACAAGGGCCGGACCGAGGAGATCGTCGGCAGCTGGTTCGCGAAGGGCGACGGCCGCCGCGACAAGACCGTGCTGGCCACCAAGGTCTACGGCAACATGGCCGCTGACGGCGAGGCATGGCCCAACCACGACAAGCTCTCGGCGCTGAACATACGCCGTGCGGTGGACGCGAGCCTCAAGCGGCTCGGCACCGACTACATCGACATCTACCAGTTCCACCACGTCGACCGGGACACCCCCTGGGACGAGATCTGGCAGGCCATCGACGTCCTGGTCGCCCAGGGCAAGATCCTCTACGCCGGGTCGAGCAACTTCGCCGGCTGGCACATCGCGCAGGCCAACGAGGCCGCCAGGCGCCGCGGTTCGCTCGGGCTGACCTCCGAGCAGTGCCTCTACAACCTGGCGGAGCGGCGTGCGGAGATGGAGGTGATCCCGGCGGCGCAGGCGTACGGCCTCGGCGTGATCCCCTGGTCGCCGCTGAACGGCGGTCTGCTGGGCGGGGTGCTGCGCAAGCAGCGCGACGGCGGAGCGTCCCGCTCGACCGGCGGCCGGGCGGCGGAGGCGCTGGCCGATCCGGCGCAGCGCGCCCAGATCCAGGCCTACGAGGACCTGTGCGACAAGCACGGGCTGGAGCCGGGCGACGTGGGCCTCGCCTGGTTGCTCACCCGCCCCGGGGTGACCGGGCCGATCGTCGGCCCGCGCACGGCGGAGCAGCTGGAGTCGGCTCTGCGGGCGGTGGAACTCGAGCTGTCGGAGGAGGTCCTGGCGGGCCTCGACGAGATCTTCCCCGGCACGGGCCCGTCCCCCGAGGCCTTCGCCTGGTAGGGGCCCGCGACCGGCCGGACCTCCTGAGGCGTGGCCCCCCCCGGGCCCCCCCCCCCCCGGGGGCCGCCCCCCCCCCCCCCCCCCAGCGCCCCCCCCCGCGCCCCCCCCCCGCCGGGGGCGGGGGGGGGGGCCCCCCGCCCGCCCCCCCCCCGGGGGGCGCGCCCCCCCCCCGCCCCCCCCCCGCCGCCCCCCACGGCCACCACCACGAGCATCAGGACGAAGGCGGCGGTCATCACACGGGTACGGGTCTTGGGGTCCACCCCCCGAGGTTAACCGGCGGCGCGCGGTGCTCCGCGATCGGGCGGCGGCGCCGCGGACCCGCCCAGCGGCCAGGTGCCGACCGTGGTGTAGACGGGCTGCTCGCCGGGGACCCCCGAGTGCGGCAGCGTGCTGGCGACCAGGCTGAGGGTGTCGGCGGTCCACCATGTGCCGCGGAAGTCGGTGAGCGCGGCGGCGAAGGGGCGCAGGTCGGCGGGCGCGTTCTTCGAGGTGCGGGCCAGCGTCAGGTGGGGCCGGAAGCCGTGCTGCTCGTCACAGGGGGCGCCCGCCCGGCGGGCCGCGGCCCGCACGGTGTCGGCGAGGGCCGCCAGCGGCCGCAGGTCGCCCTCCGCGCCGGTCCACAGCGCCCGGTCGCCGAAGCGCCCGCCGCCGGCCGTACGCAGCGCACAGGGCCCGTGGCGGTGGGCGGCACGGGCGAGCCGCTCGTCGAGGTCCTGGCGTACCGCGTCGGGCACCTCGCCGAGGAAGGCGAGGGTGTAGTGCCATCCGGCGGGCGGTGTCCAGCGCAGGGTGCGGGCGCCGGGCAGCGCGTGCAGCGGGTCGAGCGCCGCGGCCAGCGAGCTGACCGCGGCGGGCGGCGGGAGCACCGCCACGAACAGCCTCATACGGCCGGGGTCAGCTGCGGGGTGGTCCCGCCGCTGCCGGAGCCGGCGCCGGGGCCGCTGCCGCCGTCCCGGGGCCCGTTGTCGTCGTCGTCCGACGCGCCGGTGTGCGCGCCGGTGTCCGCGCCGGTGTGCGTGTCGGCGGCCGCGGTGCCGGCGTCGGCGTCACCGGCCGGGGCCGGGTTGCGGGGGACGAAGGTGACCAGCGGCCTGCCCTTGCCCGGCCTGCGGTCGAACCGGGGCCGCAGTCCTGCCGCCCTGGCCAGCACGAGGCCGACCGAGACGGCGGCCGCGGCGCAGATCAGGCCGCCGGACAGGAAGCCGACCCGGGCGCCGTAGGTGTCGGTGACCCAGCCCATGACGGGTCCGCCGACGGGGGTGCCGCCGACGAAGACCATCATGTAGAGGCTCATCACCCGGCCGCGCATGACGGGCTCGGTGGCGAGCTGGACGGTGGCGTTCGCGGTGGTGTTGAAGGTCAGCCCGAAGATGCCGATCGGCACCAGCAGGGCGGCGAACAGCCAGAAGACGGGCGCCAGGGCCGCCGCGCCCTCCAGCAGGCCGAAGACCGCTGCGGCGGCCACCAGCATGCGCAGCCGGGTGCGGGTGCGCCGGGCGGCGAGCAGCGCGCCGAGCAGGGAGCCGGCGGCCATCAGGGAGTTGAGCAGGCCGTAGGTGCCGGCGCCGCTGTCGAAGACCTTGTTGGCGAAGGCGGACAGCCAGATCGGGAAGTTGAAGCCGAAGGTGCCGATGAAGCCGACCATCACGATCGGCCAGATCAGTTCCGGCTTGCCCGCGACGTAGTGGAGGCCCTCGCGGAGCTGGCCCTTGCCGCGCGGGGCCCGCTCGATCTTGTGCAGCTCCGCGGTGCGCATCAGCAGCAGGCCGGTCAGCGGGGCGAGGAAGGACAGGCCGTTGATCAGGAAGGCCCATCCGCTGCCCACGGCGGTGATCAGCACACCGGCGACTGCGGGGCCGACCAGCCGGGCGGCCTGGAAGTTGGCGGCGTTCAGCGAGACGGCGTTGCGCATCACCGAGGGGCCGACCATCTCGACCACGAAGGTCTGCCTGGTGGGGTTGTCCACGACGGTGACCACGCCGAGCAGGAAGGCGATGGTGTAGACGTGCCAGACCTGGACGACACCTCCGAGGGTGAGTCCGGCCAGCAGGAGTCCCAGCGCGCCGAGGGCGGCCTGGGTGCAGAGCAGGATCTGCCGCTTGGGGTAGCGGTCGGCGATCACGCCGCCCCAGAGGCCGAAGAGCAGCATCGGCAGGAACTGGAGTGCGGTGGTGATGCCCACCGCGAAGGAGGAGCCGGTGATGCTGAGCACCAGCCAGTCCTGGGCGATCCGCGACATCCAGGTGCCGGTGTTGGACACCACGGCGCCGGTCGCGAAGAGCCGGTAGTTGCGGATCTTGAGGGAGCTGAATGTCCCTGTCTTCGTGTTCGCGGGACGGTCAGGTTCGGTTGCGGTGTCTGGTCCGGCTGCCGAACTCAATCGGTACTCGCCTCCCCCTCGTCGGGTCCTTCGGGTCGGGTCACAGGTGAGCGAGCTTTTCGAGGACGGGGGCCGCCTCGCGCATCACTGCCAGTTCCTCCTCCGTGAGGCCCTCGGCGAGCTTCGACAGCCAGGCGTTCCGCTTGGTGCGGCTCTCGGCGAGCATCGCGGCGGCCTGTTCCGTGCTGCTCACCACGACCTGGCGGCGGTCGTCGGGGTGCGGTTCCCTGCGGACCAGCCCCTTGGCCTCCAGCATCGCCACGATGCGGGTCATCGACGGGGGCTGCACATGCTCCTTGCGGGCCAGCTCCCCCGGTGTGGCGGAGCCGCAGCGGGCAAGCGTGCCCAGCACCGACATCTCGGTGGGGCTGAGCGTCTCGTCGACGCGCTGGTGGCGCAGCCGGCGGGAGAGCCGCATCACGGCGCCCCGCAGCTCGTTGACTGCGGCGCGGTCGTCCTCGGACAGTTCGGTCACGTTGTTTAGCCTAGCTCATTAGTTAACCTAAGTACACTCTGCACGCAACACTCCGGCCTCCACCGCACCAGTGGACCCGCCCGACCGGTACGCGCCCACCCGCCCGGCCGGTACGCGCGTTCAACCACCACGGGCCCACATCTCACCCGAACGGGTGAGATGGCATGCGAAAGCGACACGCATCGCCGCTCCCGCCCGCGACCGTGGGCACATGGCATCGAGAGTGCTCAGCCTGCGCGTGGACGCAGACCTGTGGGACAGGATTCGCGAACGTGCCGCCAAACGCGGGATGACCGCCCAGGACTACGTCGTCACGGCACTGGTCCGTGACGACTTCGACGAGCGTTTCAAGGCGGCGGTCGAGGAGACCGAGCGCTTCTACGGCCCCCGGCAGGACCGGACCGCCCCGGTCCCGCCCTACAGCAGTCCGAGCGCCGGCATCAGGTAGTAGAAGGCGAAGACGGCGCCGACCGCGTACAGCGCGACCGGGACCTCCTTGCCGCGCCCTGCCACCAGCCGCAGCACGCAGAAGCTGATGAAGCCGATGCCGATGCCGTTGGTGATCGAGTACGTGAACGGCATCATCACCATCGTCAGGAAGGCCGGGATGGCGATGGTGAAGTCGCTCCAGTCGATCTCCCGGATCGACCCGGCCAGGATCAGGAAGCCGACCGCGACCAGCGCGGGGGTGGCGGCCTGCGCCGGGACCATGGTGGCCAGCGGCGTGAGGAAGAGCGCGAAGACGAACATCAGCCCGGTGACGACGCTGGCGAGCCCGGTCCGCGCGCCCTCGCCGACACCGGCGGTGGACTCCACGAAGCAGGTGTTCGCGGACGACGAGGTCGCGCCGCCGACCGCGGTGGCGACACCGTCGATCATCAGCACCTTGTTGATGCCCGGCAGGTCGCCCTTGGCATCGAGCAGTCCGGCCTCGTCGCTGACGCCGAGGATCGTGCCCATCGCGTCGAAGAAGCACGACAGCAGCACGGTGAAGACGAACAGCACACCGGTCAGGACTCCGACCTCGTGGAAGCCGCCGAAGAGGCTGACCTTGCCGATCAGGCCGAAGTCGGGGGTGGCGACCGGGTTGCCCGGCCACGTGGGTACCGTCAGGCCCCACTTGGCGGCGGGGATGTCGGCGACCGCGTTCACGATCAGCGCCAGCACGGTCATGCTGACGATGGAGATCAGGATGGCGCCCGCGACCTTGCGGATGATCAGGCCCAGGGTGAGCAGCGTGCCGAGGATGAAGATCAGCACGGGCCAGCCGTTGAGGTGGCCGTCGGCGCCGAGCTGGACCGGCACGGTGGTGTGCGCGGCGTCCGGGATTCGGGTGACGAAGCCCGAGTCGACCAGGCCGATCAGCAGGATGAACAGGCCGATGCCGATGGCGATGCCCTTGCGCAGGCCGAGCGGCACCGCGGTCATCACCCGCTCCCGCAGCCCGGTGGCCACCATGAGCATGATCGCGATGCCGGCGAGCACCACCATGCCCATCGCGTCCGGCCAGCTCATCCGGGGGGCGAGCTGGAGCGCCACCACGGTGTTGACGCCGAGCCCGGCGGCGAGCGCGACGGGCACATTGCCGATGACGCCCATGAGCAGCGTGGTGAAGGCCGCGGTGATCACGGTGGCGGTGACCAGCTGGCCACCATTCAGGTGGTGGCCGAATTTGTCGACCGCCGAGCCCAGGATGATCGGGTTCAGCACGATGATGTACGCCATCGCGAAGAAGGTGGCCAGGCCGCCGCGGATCTCCCGCGGGATCGTGGAGCCGCGTTCCGAGATGCGGAAATAGCGGTCCAGCAGGTTGGCGGGCGGGCGGCCTGACGACCGCCCCATGTCGACCGGAGCGGGGGCCGAGGTGGGCATGTGATTCCTCAAGGGGGAGCGCGATTTCGCCCACTCTTGGGCGATCGTACGAATGTTTTCAGTCAGCGCTGACCGGTTTCAGTATGAATAGCCAACTGGTCAAACACCATCTCCGCGCGTAGACCCCGGTCATTCGGCCTCACGTCCGCCCCGGCGGAACCGCCGCATACGATGGCGGCATGAGCAAGCAGCGGAGTCCACTGCGCGAGGCCCCCGAGCCGCTGGAGGCCAACGACGTCGCCACCGTCACGGTCGGCACGATCATCTGGTTCGCGCTCTTCGTGGTGCAGCTGCCCTTCTACGGCTGGTACTCCGACCACGGCCACACCTGGTTCATCTGGACCTGCGCGGCCGGCGGCGGCCTCGGCCTGATCGGCCTGATGTACGTGCGGGCGCGCCGCGACGCCATCGCACGGGCCGCGGCCGCCCGCGACGGGCAGGCACCGCCCCAGGGCGCGTAGCACTCCAGGAACGGGCGGAAGCCGCCGCCCGACGGCCTTCCGGCACTGATCGGCGCCGCGGCGGACACGGCGCCCGGCGGGCTTCAGTCGAACCAGCGGGCGTCAGTCGAACCAGCGGTCGCGGGCCAGCTCCTCGGTGCGGGAGGGGTCCTCCAGCAGGGCGGCGAGTTCGAAGCGCCGCTCCCAGTGGCCGGCGGCCCAGGCCAGCCCCGCCGCGACGCCCTCGACGGTGGCGGCGTGCAGCGTGCCGCCCGTCCAGCGCCAGTCGACCTCGACGCCGCCGGTGAGCAGCAGCTCCTCGTGCTCGACATACGAGGCGGGGGCGCCCGGGAGCAGGTCGTGGACGGCGGACAGCACCTCGTGCGGCTCGCCCTGCGAGATCACGGCGGCCTCCACGGACTCGCTGAGCCGGCGGACCTGGAAGAGCTCGGCCAGCTCGGCCGCCAGCCGCGGCGGCACCGGCAGCAGGGCGCGGCCGCCGGACAGCGGCAGCAGGTCGGGGGCGTCGGCGACCAGCGCGTCCGCGGCGTCCACCACGACGGTCCGGCCGTCCAGCACGGCCCGCAGCTCGTCGGGGAGGGTGACCTGGTCGGGGTCGAGTTCGGCCAGGGCCGCGTAGAGGCGGTGCAGCTGGGCCGCGGCGACCTCCCGCTGCGGCTCGGCGAGCCGGGCGAGCAGTTCCGCGGCGCCGCCCGGTTCGGCCAGCAGCGCGGCCACCGTGGTGCGTACGCCGAGGGCGCGCAGCACCTGCTCGTCGACGGCGTTGTCGGTCTCGGCCTCCTCATAGAGCCCGGCGAGCAGCCGGTCGCCGCCCGCCGCGCGCAGGCCGACCGGGTGGCGGCCGTCGAGCACCGGGTGGTCGCGCAGCCACCAGGCGGCGTACGGGCGTACCGATTCGGTGGTGCCGTCGGGGAGCAGCACGCGGACCGGGGCGGTGACGGCGTCCCGCAGCGGCGGCCGGGAGAGCAGCGCGAGGGCCTGCGGCCAGGCGTCGTCGTCGACCAGGTCGAGGTCCCGGACGCCGATGATCTCGGTGGCCACCGGCGGCACGTCGGTCTCCGGCAGCTGGTCGAGCACGTCCTCGCACCACACGTCCACGACGTCGAGCAGGCCGACGTCGTCGGGCTCTGCCCAGTCGCTGTCGCGGGGTTCGAGGTCGTCGGGGTCCAGGACGACGTCGGCCGCGCGGACCAGGGCGAAGGTGGCGAGCACCCCGACCGCGGTGAGCGGCTGCTCGCCCCAGCGCTCGGCGAGGTCGGCGTCGAGGGTGCCGAGTTCGCCGGCCCGCAGGACGGCTTCCAACGGGCTTCCGGGCAGCAGGAGTTCACCGGCGGGTGCCAGTTCGCCGTCCTCGTCGGGCAGCGCGAGCGCCGCGAGCCAGGGTTCGTCACCGGGGGCGAGACCGGCGGCGCGGGCCAGCGAGAGGACGGTGTCGGCGAGCTCGTCGGCGTCCAGGCCGGTCTCTTCCTGGTCCCAGGCGGTCTCGTCGTCGAGCGAGGCGGCGACCGCGGCCCGCACCTGCGGGGTGGTCAGGACCGCCCGTGGGGTGGCGGGGGCGGCGCCCAGCTTCTCCAGCAGCGGGTGGGCGGCGTCGGGGTGTGCGACGCGCAGCCCGAGCCTGGCCAGCAGGGCCGGGTCCACGGTGTCCTGGTCCTCGCCCGGCACCGGCAGCAGCACCTGCCGCGGCCCGATCACCGTACGGCCGTCGGCGAGCGGCACGGGCAGCCCGCTGAGGACGTCGGCGTCGGTGCCGGCGAGGGCGTCGTAGAGCCGCCACCACCATTCGGCGGGGCGCTCGGCGCCGGACAACCGGTCGACGGCGTCGGCAAGCGAGAGCCGGGCGACGCCCAACTGGCGCAGGGCGGGGCGCCGTTCGAGGGCGGACGGTACGAGGGTCGGCAGCACCTCGGCCAGCACGCGTACCGCCTCGGCGGTGGCGCCCTCGACGACCTCGGCTTCGACGGGCCGCAGCGCGTGGCCCTCACCGGCGAGCGGGCCGCCGCCGTCCCAGCCGTCGGCGTCGGCGGAGGTCACGGGGGTGCCGGCGGGGACCTCGCCCGCGCGTGGCAGGAAGGGGGTGCGGGGCAGCAGGGCCAGGATGCGGCGGCGCAGTTCGGCGTCGAGCACGCCGGTGCCGAGCGGCCCGGGCACCAGGTCGACCACGCCGGCGCCCGAGGGGCGCCAGGCGGCGAGCAGCCGCACGTACGCGTCGGCGGCGCGCTCGATCAGGAAGTCGGTGAGCGGCCCGGGGGCGGCGTGCCTGCGGGTCGGGTCGAGCGGGAGCGAGGCCAGCAGCAGGGCGGGCAGCCCGAGCGGTTCGTCGGTCGGCGTCGGGGCGTGCACGACGGCGGCGGTGCGGGGCGCGGCGGGGGCCCCGTCGTCGGCGACGGGCACGGCCCAGGTCACCGCCCAGGCCGGGCGCAGGCGTTCCTCGACCGGGCGGTCGGCGAGCAGGTCGGCGGTCAGCGCCCCGCCGTCGGTGACGACCCGCCAGCGGGTGGCGGCGGGGGCGTCGGAGTCCTCGACCAGGACGTCGCCGTCCTCGGCCTGGCGGCGGGTCAGGGTCCGCACCCCCGCAGGGGTGTCGACGACGACCTCGGTCAGGCCGGGCATGGCCAGCAGCAGGGCGTCGTCCACGGCGGCCAGCAGCCGGCCTGCCAGGTCCTCGGCGGCGCCGTCCCGCAGCGGCAGGACGACGACGGTGTCGTAGGTGTCGGGCGCGCTGCCCTCGGCGGGCAGCGGCAGCCGCAGCAGCGGGACATGGCCGTCCCTGCGCCGCAACTCGTCGTCCAGGCCGGGGACTTCGGCGGCAAGTCCGCGCGCCTCGGTCAGCGACCAGCGCACACCGCCGCTGCGGCCGACCACCGCGGGTTCGTCGCTGACCGCGAGGACGGCGGCGAAGCCGACGCCGAAGCGGCCGATGGCGGCGGGGCCCTCGTCGCGCTTCGCGGACGCGCGCAGCGTGGAAAGCGACTCGACGGCGACGGCGTCGAGCGGTGCGCCGGTGTTCGCGGCGGCGAGCAGCGCGGGGGCCTCGGGGGTGGCCTCGTGGTAGGTCAGCCGGAGGCGGCCGGCGACGCCGGCACGGGTGGCGGCGTCGGCGGCGTTCTGGGCCAGCTCGATGATCAGCCGGTCGCGGTGGCCGCCGAGCGCGAGGTCCTCCTCGGCGTTGGCGTCCTCCCGGAAACGGGCCGCCGACGCGGACCAGGCGGTGAGGACCGCCTGGCGCAGGTCCGCGGTGCGGAAGGGGTCGGGGTGGCCTTCCGGGAGCGGCCGGATTACGCCTGCGCGGGTCACGTACGGTCCTTCGCTCGCCGGATGCGCCCCTGGCGGGGCTGTGCACGGTGACCGTACCGCCATTCGGCGTGCCCTTCATCCCGCGGCCCTGGCCGCGGACGGCTCCCCCGGGACGACGCTGCCGCCGGGGGCCGCGAAGGGCCAGGGAGGGGCCAGGGAGGCCCCCGGGGGCCGTCAGGAGCGGTCCTGGCCCGCTTCCCCTGGGGTGCCGGTATCGCCGCTGCCCGCGCCGCCGTCGCCGCTCGGATCGCCGCCGTCCGCCGCCGCGGCCCCGTCGGTCCCGTCCGCCGCCTGGCCCGGGTGCAGCGAGAGCGGGTCGGTGTCGTGGAGCTCGTCGAGGACCATCGGCGCGGGCTGCGGCGGCCGCGGCATGACGGCGGCCTCCGAGTGGCCGCCGCAGCCGTAGCCGAGCGAGACCAGGCGGCCGTCGGCCGGCGAGAACTCGTTGGCGCAGAGGCCGAAGGCCTGGCTGAGCGAGCCGGCGATCGGCACCAGGAAGCCGCAGCTGACGCAGTTGGCGGGTGCTGCCTGCGCCATCGGCGTCTTCGGGCCGAACTGCTCGTCCCAGCGGTCCGCGGCGGCGTGCAGGCCGTAGCGGGACAGCACCCGGGGCCTGCCCATGCCGAGCTGCCCGGCGATCGAGCCGATGGTCGCCACCGACGGCACCACCATGTCCGCGCCGTCCTCGACGTCCGCGCCGGGCTCCCCGGCCGGCGGCTCGTCGTCACCTGTCCAGCCCGGTTCGAGGCGCAGGTCGTCCGCCTCGGTCGGCAGCAGGTCGCCGGGGCCCATGTCGCCCGGGCGCAGCCGCTCGCTCCACGGCACCCACTCGGGGGCGAGGACGGCGTCGGATCCGGGCAGCAGCACCGTTTCGTCGATCGTCACGTTCTTGGCACGCGACGCCCTGGTCAGCGTGGTGGCCCAGCGCCAACCCCGGTAGGCGGGCTCGGTGCAGGCGAAGAAATGGGTGACGACCCGGTCACCCTCCGCGGCTACGCCCAGGTGCTCCCCCACCGACTGCGGCCCCGCCGCCTCCAGCGTGACCGTCCTGGCCACATCGACGGCCTCGGCGCACAGGCGGTCAGGGGTACGGCTTCGCATCGCTGCACTCACAGAAATCGTTTCTCTCTCTACGCCGTCTCACGTGTGCGCTCGCGGGCGGAAGGACCCGACGCGGAGAGTTGAGGCGGAGCGGACCTGAGGACCGCTTCGACGCCTACGTTCCCTGCCTCATCCGGTCCTGCCCGAGCGTCCTCGGGCGCACCTGTTGCCACCCATTCTGCGTGATCGCACGGTACCTGTGCGCACCACGCCCGCAAAGGAGGGGGTGAGCTCTCTTCCGATTGGGGCAGGATTGCGTCATGGCACGAACCGTGACCGCAGGGCGAGGGCCTGTGCGCAGTGTGGGACGCGCCCTCGCACGAGGCGTGGGCGCCCCCGCCGGTGCGCTGGGTCGGCGTATCCGGCGTACGACACATGCCGGAGGCGCGGGCGAGTCGGGTCTGTCCAAGCTGATCGAGCTGCACGCGGTCAATTCCGCGGGCGACATGATGATCACCGTCGCGCTCGCCAGCACCGTCTTCTTCTCGGTGCCGAGCGGCGAGGCCCGCGGCCGGGTGGCGCTCTACCTGCTGGTGACGATGGCGCCCTTCGCGCTGCTCGCCCCGGTGGTCGGCCCGCTGCTCGACCGGTTTCAGCACGGCCGCAGGGCCGCGATGGCGACGGCGATGATCGCCAGGGCGGTGCTTGCCTGGACGATGGCCGGGGTGATCTCGACCGCGGGCCTCGGCCTGTATCCGGCGGCGCTCGGCGTCCTGGTGGCGTCGAAGGCCTACGGCGTGGTGCGCAGCGCGGTGGTGCCACGGCTCTTGCCGGGGCGTACGACGCTGGTGAAGGCCAACTCCAGGGTCACCTTGTCGGGCCTGCTGGCCACCGCGGTGGCGGCGCCGGTGGCCGCCGGGCTGAACGTGATCGGGCCGCAGTGGCCGCTCTACGGCGCTTTCGTGGTCTTCATCGGCGGCGCCCTGCTGTCGATGTCGCTGCCGGGCAAGGTCGACTCGGCCCGCGGCGAGCAGAAGGTGCGGCTGTCGGCGGACGAGGAGGCGCCGCCGGAGCCGTCCGGCATCCCGGGCCGCAAGCCGGGGCTGCTGGGCGTGGGGTCCTCGGTCCTGCACGCCCTCCAGGGCAACAGCGGGCTGCGGGCGCTGTCGGGCTTCCTGACGATGTTCCTGGCCTTCATGATGCGCGAGCACCCCCTCGGCGGTCTCACGCCCGCGGTGTCGCTGGGCGTGGTCGCCGTGGCCGCGGGTGTCGGGAATGCGTTCGGCACGGCGCTGGGCGCGTGGCTCAAGGCGCGCGGCCCTGAGGTGATCATCGCCACGGCCCTGGTCTGCGCGCTGAGCACGGCGACGATAGCGGCCGGCTGGTACAGCCTGGTCACCGTCGCCGCGCTGACCGCGGTGGCCGGTATCTCGCAGGCGCTGTCGAAGCTGTCGCTCGACGCGCTGATCCAGCGCGATGTGCCGGAGCTGGTGCGGACCTCTGCCTTCGCCCGCTCCGAGACCGCGCTCCAGCTCTCCTGGGTGGTGGGCGGCGGGCTGGGCATAATCCTGCCGCTGAACGGGCCGCTGGGCATGGCGTGCGCGGCGGGTCTCGTCCTGGTGGCGTTCCTGACCTCGGTACGCGGCCTGGTCGGTGCCGCGCGCCGCGGCAGTACGGCCCGCGCCCGGGTGGCGTAGCCGGGGCCCGGCGCCCTGGGGCCCGTCATCCGTACGGGTCTGCCGCCGCCCGCCGGTGCGGGCCCCCACCTGGGGACACGCGCACCCCCGCGCGGACTGGGGGCAACCGCCCGGTAGCCTCCTGCCATGAGCATTCGCCGCGCTGCCGCCACCATCGGTGCCCTTTCTCTCGGGCTCGTCGCCCTGACCGCCTGCGACAAGCCGACCGCCATGGCGACGGTGACCGTGGGCAGCAAGACCGTGCAGTCGGAGGCCGCGGACAAGTGCTACGACGGCGGCAAGAAGCTGTCGCAGGAGTTCTTCCTGGCCTGTCTCCAGACCACCCCGAAGCACCACATCACGGTGCCGGTCGGCGACACGGTGCGGATCGGCGTGGACCCGTCGATCGCGAAGAAGGGCTGGCTCATCGCCCAGGGCACCACGCTGGTGACGCCGGAGCCGCTCAAGGACAAGACGTACTGGACGGTGGACAGCGAGACGCTGTTCAACGCGCAGGACCAGCAGACCGGCGGGACCACCACCGCCAAGCAGGTGACGCTGAACATCGTGGAGTCGGCCGACACCACCGGCCAGGCCTCCTTCCGCGTCATCCAGTTCAACCTGATCAGGGGTCAGTAGCGCCGTGCGGGCCCGCCGCAGGCGTGTCCTGGTGCTCACCGCGGTGGACGCCGAGCGGGACGCCGTCATGGCGGGCCTGTCGGCGGCGGGGCGGGTCGCGGGCGGGTTCGAGGTGGTCACGGTGGGTGCGGGGCCCGCGGCTGCGGCCGCGGGTGCGATGTACGCGCTGATGAACGCCCTCGCGGTGGATCACGTACGGCCCGACCTGGTGGTGTCGGCGGGGATCGGCGGCGGTTTCGCGCCCGCGGCGCCGGTCGGCTCGCTCGCGGTGGCCGAGTCGATCGTGGCCGCGGATCTGGGGGCGCAGACCGCGGAGGGCTTCGCCTCCGTGGCGGAACTGGGCTTCGGCCGCTCCGAGCACCGCCCGCCGGCCCGGTTGAGCCGCGCGGTGGCCGACGGGCTCGCCGCCGCGTACGGCCCGGTGCTGACCGTCGGCACGGTCACCGGCACCGCGTCCCGCGCCACCGAACTCGCCGACCGGCACCCCGGCGCGGTGGCGGAGTCGATGGAGGGCTTCGGGGTCGCGGAGGCGGCGGCGCTGGTCGCCCTGCCGGTGCTGGAGATCCGCGCGATCTCCAACGCGGTCGGCCCCCGGGACCGCGCGGCCTGGCGGATCGGGGAGGCACTCGCGGCACTGACGGCGGCGTTCGGGAAGCTCCCGGCCGTATTGGAGGTTGAGGCAGCACATGACGGCACATGAGAGCACCGGCGGCACCGGCGGTACGAGCAGCGGCGGCGGTGCGGACGCGCTGCGGATCGCGTACTCCCCCTGCCCCAACGACACCTTCGTCTTCCACGCCTGGGCGCACGGCCTGGTGCCGGACGCGCCGCCGCTGGACGTGACGTTCGCCGACATCGACATCACCAACGGGATGGCAGAGCGCGGCGAGTTCGACGTGCTCAAGGTGTCCTACGCGGTGCTGCCGTGGGTGCTCGACGACTGGGCCCTGCTGCCCTGCGGCGGGGCGCTGGGGCGCGGCTGCGGGCCGCTGGTGCTGACCCGGGAGCCGGGCTTGGACCTGGCCGGGCGGACGGTGGCGGTGCCGAGCGAGCGCTCGACGGCCTATCTGCTCTTCCGGCTGTGGGCGGCGTCCGAGGTCGAGGGCGGCGTCGGCGAGATCGTGGTGATGCCCTTCCACGAGATCATGCCCGCGGTGCGGGACGGCCGGGTGGACGCGGGCCTGGTGATCCACGAGGCGCGCTTCACCTACCGGAACTACGGCCTGCACAAGCTCGCGGACATGGGCGAGCACTGGGAAGCCACGACGGGCCTGCCCATCCCGCTCGGCGCCATCATCGCCCGCCGCTCGCTGGGCAAGGAGCGGCTGCACGCCCTCGCGGACGCGGCCCGCACCTCGGTGCGCATGGCGTGGGACGACCCGACGGCCTCCCGTGACTACGTGCTCGCGCATTCCCAGGAGATGGATCCGGCGGTCGCCGACCAGCACATCGGCCTGTACGTGAACGAATTCACGGCGGATCTCGGCACCGACGGATACGCCGCCGTACGCGGGCTGCTCACCCGGGCCGCGGCCGAAGGCCTGGTGCCCGCGCTCGGCGCTGACGCGCTCGCTTTCTGAAATATTGCCCCGGCATTCGGGCCGCCCGGCAAAAGCCGGGCGGCCCTTTACCGGAAGCCCATGGTCCGGTAAAGAGCCGCCGGTGGATTAAACGTCGAGCTGGTCGGCGACGACGCGCAGCACGGAAGCGATCTTGTGCCCGTGCGCCTTGTCGGGATACCGGCCTCGCTGGAGCGACCTGGCGACGTCTTCGAGCAGTGTGGTGAGGTCCTGGACGATGGGCAGCAGCTCGTCGGGCTTGCGGCGCTGGGCTGCGGCGACCGAGGGGGCGGGGTCCAGCAGTGTCACGGAAAGCGCCTGGTCACCGCGCTGGCCCGCGACGACACCGAATTCCACACGCTGGCCGGGCTTGAGCGCGGCGACCCCGTCAGGCAGCACAGAGGAGTGCACGAAGACGTCGCCGCCGTCGTCGCGGGAGAGAAAGCCGAAGCCCTTCTCACTGTTGAACCACTTGACCTTGCCGGTAGGCACGTCCGACCTCGTCCTCATTGCTCGAAACCGCTCTGAATAAGACAGCAGCGGGTCCATCGGAGACCCGCCGACACCAAGGCTAATGGCCAGGTGCTGTGTGACAAGACGGCGAGGTCCCGTTCCCTCGCGCCGCACAGCACGGACCTACCCTTGTCCGGTGAGCAAACAAACCATGGGCGCCGGTGACCTGCTCGTCAGGATCGGCGCGATCGTCTTCATCGTCGGGGCGGTCGGCACGCTGGCCACGGTGGCGCCGCTGCTGCTCGGCACCCACCGGCTGCCGACTCCGGCGTATTTCGTGTCGATGCTGATGGGTGTCGGGCTGGCGCTCGCGCTGCTCGGCCTGCTGCGCTCGGCACTGGCGCAGCGGCGGCCCGAGGGTCACCCACAGGCGTGAAATCCGAGGTCAGGCGAGTGCCGAGGTGTGGGTGGCGAGCCAGCCGGGAAATTCACTGAGGTCGGCAAGTACGACATCGGCCCCCGCCGCCCGCAGCTCCGCCGCGCTGCACGGCCCGGTGGCCACCGCCACGGAAAGGGCGCCCGCCTTGCGCGCGCCCCGCACATCCCCGGTGTGATCGCCGACGTAGACGGTCGCACCCCACTCGATCAGCGCCTCGGCCTTGGCCTCAGCCCAGAGCCAGCCGCGCAGCTCCGCCTCGATGCCGACGTGGGCGAGGTGCAGTTCGGCGTTGGGGCCGTATTTCGCGGTGACGACGACCGGGCGGCCGCCTGCCGCGCGGACGGCCGCCACCGCCTCGGGGGCGCCGGGCATCGCGGGCGTCGGAATGATGGCGTGGTCCGGGTAGAGCGTGCGGTAGCGCTCCGCCATCTCCGGGATCAGCTCCCGGGGGTACCAGTTCAGCAACTCTTCGTCGAGCGGCGGGCCGAGCCGGGTGACGGCCAGGTCGGAGTCGATGAAGACGCCGGTCTCCGCCGCGAGCCGGTCGTACACGGCCTTGATCCCGGGCCGGGAGTCGATCAGGGTCATGTCGAGGTCGAAGCCCACCGTGAGGGCCGGCGGAACGGAGGAGAAGTCGTTGGTCACGCCACCCATTGTCACCTGTACGGTCAACCTCTCCCCATTGGTCCCGTCGACACCCCGTATAGTTAGCGCAGCCTAAGCTAAGCCCTGCCCGGCGCCAGACGGTCGCCGCCTCCCGGAGGACCGACCGACATGCTCCTGCGCCGCCGCACCGGCTGGATCGCCGCGGCGACGGTGGCACTGCTGCTCGCGGTGCTGCTCAGCCTGGCGGTCGGCAGCCGCGAGATCCCGCCGTCCCAGGTGTTCGACGCGCTGCTGCACGGCGGCAGCAGCAAGAACGCCGAGGTCGTCCGCAGCCTGCGGGTGCCGCGCACGGTGATCGGCGTCATGGTCGGCGCCGCCCTGGCCGTGGCCGGTGTGGTGATGCAGGGCGTCACCCGCAATCCCATCGCGGAGCCCGGCATCCTCGGCGTGAGCCAGGGCGCCTCCCTCGGCGTGGTGTGCGCCATCGCGTACGCCGGGGTGGGCACGCTCAGCGGCTACGTCTGGTTCGCCTTCGCGGGCGCCGGGGCCGCCGCCGTCGCGGTCTACGCGGTCGCGGCCCGCGGCAGGGGCGGCGCCTCACCGGTCAAGCTCGCGCTGGCGGGGGCGGCCATGAACGCCTTCCTGACCTCGATCGTGTCCGGGGTGCTGACCACCGACGCGCAGACGCTGGACACCTACCGCTTCTGGCAGGTCGGTTCGCTGTCCGGCCGCGACACCCACATCATCGGGATGATCTGGCCCTTCCTGCTGGTGGGCCTGCTGCTGGTGCTGGCGATGGCCCGCGGCCTCGACGCGCTCGCGCTCGGCGAGGACGTCGCCAAGGGCCTCGGGCAGAACGTGGCGGTGCTGCGGCTGACCGGTGCGCTCGGCGCGACCGTGCTGACCGGCGCCGCGGTGGCAGCCGCGGGCCCGATCGCCTTCGTCGGCCTGGCCGTCCCGCACCTGGCCCGCGCCCTGGTCGGCACCGCCCACCGCTGGGTGCTGCCGATGGCCGCGCTGCTCGGGCCGGTGATGATCCTGGTCTCCGACGTCGTCGGCCGCATCGTCTTCCCCCCCTCTGAGGTGCCGGTCGCGGTGATGACCGCGCTGATCGGTGTGCCCTTCCTGGTGGCGCTGGTCCGGCGCAGGTCGGTGGTGGCGGCATGACCGGGGTACGCACACCCGCCACGACGCGGGAGCGGGTACGGCCCGCGGGCTACACCGTCGTACGCCCCGGCGGCCGCGGGTCCTTCCTGGTGCACCGGCGCTCGCTCACCGTCACCTGCGTGCTGGCCGCGCTGCTGGCGGCGGTCTGCGTGGCGTATCTCTGCGTCGGGGAGTCCTTCGTGGCGCCCGGCGAGGTGGTGAAGGTGGTCTTCGGGCGGCCGAGCCCGGACGAGCTGGTGGTCGGCGAGCTGCGTGAGCCGCGGCTCGTGCTCGGACTGCTGGTCGGTGTGGCCTTCGGCATGTCCGGCGCGCTGATCCAGACCGTCGCCCGCAATCCGCTGGCCAGCCCGGACGTGATCGGCGTGACCCATGGCGCGGGGGCGCTGACGGTGGCCGCGATGACGTACGGGGTGACCTCCTACACCGCGCTGCCCTACCTCTCGATCGTCGGCGGCCTGACCGCCGCCGGCCTGGTCTACGTCTTCGCGTGGCGGCGCGGGCTGCACGCGGCCCGCTTCGTGCTCATCGGGATCGGCTTCTCGGTGGCGCTGTCGTCGGTGACGCAGCTCTTCCTCACCAAGGGCGACTACCTGGTCGCCCAGCAGGCGAAGGTCTGGCTGACCGGTTCGCTCAACGGCCGCGGCTACGCGGAGGCGCGCCCGCTGGAGGTCGTCCTGCTGCTCGCGGTGCCGTGCGCGCTGTGGGCGGCGCGGGCGCAGCGCACGGTGTCCTTCGACGACGACACCGCCACGGCGCTGGGCGTCAGGCTCGGGCGGATCAGGTTCGGCCTGGTCGCGCTCGGCGTCGTGCTGGCCTCGGTCGCCACCGGGGCGGCAGGGCCGGTGGACTTCGTGGCGCTGCTGGCCCCGCAGATCGCCCGCCGGCTGACCAGGACCGCGCAGATCCCGCTGCTGGCCTCCGCGCTGACCGGCGCGCTGGTCGTGGTCTTCGCCGACCTGCTGGCCCGCAAGCTGTTCTCGCCGACCGAGCTGCCGGTCGGCGTGATGACCGCCGCCGTCGGCGCGCCCTACCTGATGTGGCTGATCGTCCGCAGCCGCAGCCGTTCCGGAGAGCCGTCATGACGACCCCAGAGCCCGCACCCGCACCCGCACCCGCACCGGCGAAGGCGGCCGAGCAGCCCGCGCCCGCGCGCAAGCCCGCCGCCCCCGGTGCGGCCGCGACCGCCCCGCCACCGGGGAAGGGTAAGGGGAATCGCCTCGCCGCCCGCGAGCTCACCCTCGCCTACGAGGACCGGGTCGTGGTCGACGGGCTCGACCTGGAGATCCCCGACGGCCGCGTCACGGTCATCGTCGGCCCCAACGCCTGCGGCAAGTCCACCCTGCTGCGCGCCCTGGGCCGGCTGCTCAAGCCGCAGCACGGCTCGGTGCTGCTGGACGGCGCCGAGCTCTCCCGGGTCCCCACCCGGCAGATCGCCCGCACCCTCGGCCTGCTGCCGCAGTCGCCGGTGCCGCCCGAGGGCATCACGGTCGCCGACCTGGTCTCGCGGGGCCGCCAGCCGCACCAGAAGTGGTGGCAGCAGTGGTCGGAGTCCGACGAGCGGCTGGTCGCCGAGGCCATGGAGCGTACGGCGACCAGCGACCTGGCCGGCCGGCTGGTCGACGAGCTGTCCGGCGGCCAGCGGCAGCGGGCCTGGATCGCGATGGCGCTGGCCCAGGACACCGACCTGCTGCTGCTCGACGAGCCGACGACGTTCCTCGACATCGCCCACCAGGTCGAGGTGCTGGACCTGGTGCGCCGTTTGAACCGCGAGCGCGGGCGGACCGTCGTCGCCGTGCTGCACGACCTCAACCAGGCCGCCCGCTACGCCGACCACCTGATCGCCATGAAGGCGGGCCGGATCGTGGCCGAGGGCCCGCCGGGCGAGGTCGTCACCGCGGACCTGGTCCGTGAGGTGTTCGGCCTGGCGTCGGTCGTGGTGCCCGACCCGGTGACCGGCAGCCCCCTGGTGGTACCGGGCGCGCCCTGGCAGCCGTCCGGCGAAACCCCGCACGAGACCGCCGCAACTCCGCATCCCTGAACGGAGAACCGCCATGTCCCGTACCAGCAGCGCCCGTTCGACCCGCGTCCCCGCACTTCCCGCCGTCGCCGCCGCGTTGCTGTGCACGGCGCTCGCCGCGACCGCGTGCGGCTCATCGTCGTCCTCGTCGTCCGGCACGCCCGCGAAGTCCGGGGCTCGGGGCGGTACGCACAGCGTGGACACGGCCATGGGCCCGGTGACGGTGCCCGACCATCCGCGGCGGGTCGTCGTCCTGGACACCGCGGAGCTCGACTCGGCGATCACCCTCGGCGTCAAGCCGGTCGGCGCCACCAGCGCGGGCACCAGCTCCGGTTTCCTCGACTACCTGCCGCAGGACGAGGTGGCCGGGATCAAGAACGTCGGCGGGATCGCCAGTCCCGACCTGGAGGCGGTCGCCGCGCTCGATCCGGACCTGATCCTCAGCAGCAAAGTGCGGGACGGCGCCCACTACGACGCCCTGTCCAAGATCGCGCCGACCGTGCTCACCGAGACCACCGGCGCACCCTGGAAGGCCGACTTCCAGCTGCACGCCGCCGCGTTGGGCCGCACCGAGCAGGCCGCGCGGGCGGTGGCCGCCTATCAGGACCACGTCGCGAAGGTGACCGCCGCGCTCGGCGGCGCCGAGAAGGCGGCCGCGCTGAAGGTGAGCATGGTGCGCTTCGTGGAGGGCGCCGACATCCGGCTCTACGGCAACGCCAGTTACATCGGCACCGTCCTCAAGGACGTGGGCCTGGGCCGGCCTTCCGTGCAGGACGTCGACAAGCTCAACGTCGACGTCAGCCCCGAGCAGATCGACAAGGCCGACGGCGACGCGCTCTTCTACGCCACCTACGGCGACCCGAAGGCCGCCAAGGAGACGCAGGTGACCGGGAGTTCGCTGTGGAAGCAGCTCACCGCGGTCGGCGCGGGCCATGCGCACCGGGTGGACGACCAGCTCTGGTACCAGGGCATCGGCTACACCGCCGCCGGCAAGGTCCTCGACCAGCTGGAGCAGGACCTCACCGCGAAGTGACCCCGCCACGCCGGGAGTCGGCCGCCGGGCCCGAACACCGGGCCCTTGGCCTCGACCCGGGCCTGGGTCCGGACCTGGGCCTGGGGTCAGCGATCGGCCGCCGCCCGCCGGACCTGGGCCTGGGCCTGGGCCGAGGGTCAGCGATCGGCGGCGCCCGGCGCCCGGCGGCTCACGCCGACCGCCGGTTCCGCCACAGCAGATACAGCGCGGTGCCGACGGCGGCCAGCCGGATGGCCGGCGGGTAGGCGTCCTGGAACGCCTGCCCCATCTGGCCCTGGGCGATGGGGTCACCCCACTTGCCGACGTCACGGCCCCAGACCCATACCAGCAGCCCGGCCGCGAAGGCGCCGGGGATGAACAGCACCGCGAACTTGGCCTGCGGCCTGCTGAGCCGCCGCGACAGGTAGGCGGTCAGCCAGCCGAGGCCGAGCGGGATCAGCGAGCCGATCGCGGCGCCCACGACCAGCAGTGCCGCGGCGAGCAGCAGCACCGGGCTGCCCCAGTTGCGGCGGCCCTCCGTGCGCGGTGCGCGCCGCAGCAGGCGGCGGCGCCTCGGAGCCGCGGCGGGTTCCGCGGCCTCGCCCTCGGCCGCCGCCTCGTCCTCGGCCGCCGCGCCCCCACCCTTGCCAGGGGGCAGGTCGTCCGCGCCCAACTCCTCGTCGTCGAAGGGGATGAAGACCCCGCCGGTCATCCCCGGAAGTCCGGCCAGCTCGTCCCCGGGCCGCGGGCGGCCGCCGTGACCGTCCCCCTGCCACCACTCGCGCTCGGCGCCGTCGCCGTCCCGGCCGGGCCTCGGCACCCGGGAGTCGCCTGCCGTCCTCGGCACCTGCGGGCCCGGCCTCTTGGCGTACGGGCCGTAGGACCCCGCCGGCGGCTCCTCCGCGGGCGGCGGTGCCGTACGGCGCCCGGAACCGGAGCTGCCGGCGGCGGCCTCCACCACCTCGTCCGGGCTGCCCATCCGCCCCAGGATGCGCCGCACCGCGACCTCGGAATCGGCTCCGCGCCGCTCCCGGTCGATGTCGTTGCGCAGCTGCGCGACCAGCTGCATCCGCTCGGCGGCGGGCATCGCGGTCTGCGCCAGATCCCCGACCCGGCTCAGATAGTCGAACACCAGCCGGTCACTCTCGACCCCCACCGCCCAAACCCCCTCACCTCGCCACGACTTCACCTCCGCCGACCGTACCCGTCCCCCGGTGCGCCTGTCCTCGCGGACACCGCGGACACCGCGTCCTGTTGCGGATCGGCCACCCGTAGGTCGCGGTTTGCGAACGGGCCGCCTGCGGCGGGCGGCAGGTGAGCACCATGCGGGTATGGACATCGGGGCGGGCCTGAAGCACCTGGCGGGGATGTTCGTGCTGATCGTGCTGGGGTCGATCGCCGCGACGATCTGCCTGGTCGCCATGGCGCTCGCGCTGATCGCCCTCGCGGGCCGCATGATCCGCGAGGTCCGCCGCAGCCGGCTCCCGGAACCGCCCGACCCCTGCGTGACCGCGGACCGGGCCGCGGACATGCGCGGGAAGCCCGACCCGAACGGAATCGGCGACCACACCCCCGGCCCGCCCACGGACCACAACCCGAGCCCGCCCGCAAACCACACCCCCGGCCCGCCCACGGACCGCGACCCGAGCCCGCCCGCAAACCACACCCCCGGCCCGCCCACGGACCGCGACCCGAGCCCGCCCGCGGACCGCGACCCGAGCCGGCCCGCAAACCACGCCCCAGGGCGGCCCACGGACCGCGACCCGGGATGAGCCCCGCACCGCAAACCCGGACGAGCCGGGGGCCGCAGGACGGCCGCAGGCCGGGAGCGGGGCGGCCGCAGGCCGGGAGCGGGGCGGCCGCAGGCCGGGAGCGGGGCGGCCGCAGGCCGGGAGCGGGGCGGCCGCAGGCCGGGAGCGGGGCGGCCGC